>NZ_KI421511.1:3093610-3712332 GCF_000473265.1 Amycolatopsis thermoflava N1165 | reverse complement strand
GCGGGAAGCGCGATCGCCCCGGTGGTGGCCGAAAGCCTGGTGAGCGCGTTCGGGTCCGCCGCGCTGGGCTGGTACATGCTCGCGATGGCCGCGATCTCGCTGGTGTCCACCGTGGTGATCGTGCGCTCCCACACGGTGACCGGCCGCGAACAGGCGCCCGTGACGAGCCCGCTGACCCCCTGACGAGGAGAGCCTGATGACTGCACTGCAGCCCAAGCGCGCGGCCGCGGCCAGCGTGATCGGCACGACGATCGAGTACTACGACTTCTTCATCTACGCCACCGCCGCCGCCCTGGTGTTCAACAAGGTGTTCTTCCCCAACCTGTCCGGCCTGGCCGGCACGCTCGTGTCGCTGTCGACCTTCGCCGTGGCGTTCCTGATCCGGCCCGTCGGCGGGGTGATCATCGGCCACCTCGGCGACAAGGTCGGTCGCCGCCCGATGCTGGTGCTGACGCTGATCCTGATGGGCGGTGCGACCCTCCTCATCGGACTGTTGCCCGGCTATTCGACGCTCGGGGTGCTGGCCCCGGTCCTGCTGATCGTGTTGCGGATCGTGCAGGGCTTCGCGATGGGCGGCGAGCTGGGTGGCGCGGTGCTGCTGACGATGGAGCACAGCCGGCCCGAGAAGCGCGGCTTCTACGGCAGCTTCGTGCAGATCGGCGGCCCGCTCGGCCTGGTCGTCGCCACGCTGGTGTTCCTGCCGCTCAACGCGCTGCCGCAGGAGGACTTCCTGTCCTGGGGCTGGCGGATCCCGTTCCTGCTCAGCGCGATCCTCGTGGTCGTGGGATACGTGCTGCGCCGCACGATCGACGAGAGCCCGACGTTCGCCGAGATCAAGCGCTCCGGCCGCGTCGAGCGGGCGCCGGCGCTGACCATCCTGCGGCGGTACCCGGCGCGGGCGCTGCTCGTGGCGGGCACGACTCTCAGCGGCGGCGTCGCGTTCTACATGATGTCGGTGTTCGGGTTGTCCTACGCCACCAAGGAACTCGGCCTGAGCCGGGGCACGATCCTGCTCATCGTGATGGTGTCGATGGTGCTGGACTGCCTGTTCGTGCTGGCGTCCGGCATGATCTCGGACCGGGTCGGGCGGCCGAAGGTGATGATGTTCGGCATGATCGGCAAGGCGGTGCTCGCCTTCCCATGGATCTGGCTGCTGGACAGCGGCGACCCGTGGATCGTCTTCGCCGGGTACGTGCTGTTCTGCGTGCCGCACGCCGCCGGGCAGGGCGTCGCCGGGGTGTTCTACGCCGAGGTGTTCCCGGCGAAGGTGCGCTATTCGGGGCTGTCCATCGGGTACACGATCGGGATGATCGCGGGCAGCGCCATCGCCCCGATGGTCGCCGCGAGCCTGGTCGCGGCGTGGGGCACGGCCTCGCTGGGCTGGTACATGCTGTCGATGAGCATCATCTCCACGGTCTGCACCACGGTCATCCTGCGGTCGCGCAAGATCCGCGGGACGGCGGGCGAGGAGGCGCCGGTGGTCCGGACCGAGGTCGTCGGCTGACGCCCGGTCGCTGCCCCTCGGGCGCGGCGGCCGCTTCACCCGCGATGACGGGCAGCTCCGGTACCGGCCGGGCGGCGACGAGCTGCTGATCGTCGCCGGTTCCCGCAGCGACCTGCCCTTCCTGGCGTGTGCCCAGGTGCACCGCCCCGAGCACGGCAGCACCAAACTGGACTTCGCGGCCGAGGTCGAACCGCTGATCTGGGCGGAGGCGGAGCACGCCCACTACCGCCGGATCGTCGGCCTGCGCGACGGCGAGGACGCCGCCGCGTGCTTGACCGCCGCGTTCCCGGACGTGGTGGACGAGCGGATCGCGGACCACTTCCGCGGGTTGATGAGCACCGCCCACGTGTGCGGGTGCCACATCCACCTCGGCGTCCCGGACTCGGACACCGGCGTGGAGGTGATCAACCACGTGCGGCCGTGGCTGCCGGCGGTCAGTGCCAACTCGCCGTTCGCCGAGGGGGCCGACACCGGGTACGCGAGCTGGCGGTACCTGGCGATGTCCCGCCGGCCCAGCGGTGACCCGCCGCCGTATGCCGAATCGGCCGGGCGGTACGAGGAGATGGCGCGGTCGGGGGCGATCATGGACCCCGGGAACTGTACTGGGACAGGCGCCTGTCGCCGCGCCACCCGACGGTCGAGATCCGCGTGTGCGACGTGGCGGCGACGGAACGGGAGGCGGCGGTGCTCGCGCAGGGCCTCGCCGCCGCGGCGTTCGCCCGGATCGGGGACAGGGTGGACGCGCCGCGGGTGCCGCAGGAGGTGGCGCGGGCCGACCTCTGGCGCGCGGCGCGGGACGGCCTGGACGGGACCTGCGTCGACCCCGTGGACCGGTGGTGCTCGCGCGGCTGCTGGACGAGGTGCGGCCGCACCTGGACGGCGGGGCGAAGGAGTTCGCCGAGCAAGCCTTGCCGTCGCTGGTGGCGGCCGGTGGCGGGGCGTCCCGGCAGCGGGCGGCCTTCGAGCGGGGTGGCGTCGGCGCGGTGGTCGAGCTGCTCACCGGTTCCGGGAATTACCCGGAGGTGGCGCGGGGCGGCCGTCGTTAGCCTCGGTGATCGTGTTGTTGCGTACCTTTCAGCCGCTGACCCGGGTGACCGGCGACCTCGTCGGCGACTGGGACCGCGTGCCGGCCGGGCTGGTGGCGCCGTACCGGGCGATGGTGGCGGCGATGGAGCGAGCCGGGGTCGGCACGGGTGGGCGGCCGCCGGTGTGGGCGTGGCACGGGGAGCTGCGGCTGATCGACGCGATGCTGCTGTTCGACGCCGAGCACGAGCTGAGCCGCGGGTTCGCGACGGTCGAGTTCGACGCGCCGGCGGGGCTGGTCGTGGAGTCGGACTACGGGCGGTGGAACGACTTCCTCGCCGCGTCGCTGGAGGGGCGGGAGTGCGCCTGGGAGCTGGGGCCGGCGGCGCGCGAGCCGGTTCAGGTGTGCCTGCCGTACGTGCGGGCTTCGTGGGTGCGGGACGTGCGGCCGCTGCCGACCGGCGGGTGGGACCGGCTCGATCCGGCCGCGGCGGTGTGACGTCTTGTCCTGTTCTGTCATTGACCCGGCACGGTCCGGGCGATGACGATCGCGGGGTGGCAGAGGTGACCGACCTGCCCCGCGGTGACCTGGTGCTGCTGGGGCTGCTGGCGGAGGGGCTGTCGCCGGAGGAGGTGGCCGGGCGGGTTGGCCTGTCCGGCCGGACCGTGCGGCGCCGCATCAGGGCCGTCTGCGACCGCCTCGGCGTGGCGACGCCCATCGAGGCGGTGGTGTGGGCGGTGCGGCGGGAGATGATTTGA
This sequence comes from Amycolatopsis thermoflava N1165, assembly GCF_000473265.1. Lineage (NCBI taxonomy): Bacteria > Bacillati > Actinomycetota > Actinomycetes > Pseudonocardiales > Pseudonocardiaceae > Amycolatopsis > Amycolatopsis thermoflava. Next base: position 3,709,046 of record NZ_KI421511.1, on the reverse strand, counting down.
CCGCGCCGGCCCGCGCACCGCGCGGCCCGGCTCCGGCGGGCCTGCCAAACCCCACCGGAGCCGGAACCCCAACCGCGGCCACGCAGCCGCAGCCACAGCTGCGGCCACCGCAGCTACCGCAACTGCAGCCACCCCCAGCCGCAGCCACCGCAACCGCAACTGGCCCTACCGGAGGCGCAGCGCGGCCAGGTAGTCGTGCATCCGGTCGGCCCTGGAATCGGTCAGCGGGTTGCTCTGGTCGTCGTTCTCGATGATGAACTCGCGCATGCCCAGCCGGGTCGCTCCGCTGAGGATCGTGCGGTAGTCCACGACCCCGGTGCCCAGGTCCGCCAGGTTGCCGGTGGAGTCCAGGTCCTTCACGTGCGCCAGCAGCATCCGCCCCCGGTTGGCGCGGATCAGCTCGACGTTCTCCTGCGCGCTCAGCCCCGCCGCGGACGACCACCCCATGTCCAGCTCCAGGTACAGCAACTCGGGATCGGAGCCGTCCAGCAGGATCTGGTAGAAGGTCCGCCCGTCGGGGCCGTGCCCGGTGAACTCGCTGGTGTGGTTGTGGTACCCCAGTTTCATCCCCGCCCGGCGGATCCGCTCCCCGGCCCGGTTGAACGCGGGCCCGGCCTCGGCGAAACCCTCCGCCGTGTCCGGCACCCCGCCGGGGCACACGATGTAGCGTTGCCCCAGGATCCGCGCCATCTCGATCAGCTCACCGAGCCGCGCGTCGTCCAGGAACTCCGCGTACCCGTGGTGGCTGGACACCGCCCGCAGGCCGTACTTGTCCAGCAGCGGCCGGACCTCCCGCGCGTGCGCCGGGTCCGTGCCACCGGGGAAACCGGCGAACTCCAGGTTCCGGTACCCGGCGCGCGCCAGCGCCCGCAGCACCGCCTCCGGCTGGGACATGAACGCGTCCCGCACCGAGTACATCTGCAACCCGATCCGGCTGTTCGGGATCCGCCGCCCCGGCGACGCGGCCGCCACCGGCGCCGCCGCCACCGCCGCCACCCCGGCCGCCGTCGCCGCCACACCCGCCAGGAACTTGCGCCGGTCGAAGACGACCGGAACACCACCACACATGCCGCTCTCCTTCCCAGAAAATCAGTGCTCGTGGACACCGGCCGGCATGGTGCCGTCGGCGTTGCGGACCAGGAACATCCCGGCCATCCCCATGTCCGAGTGGTTCTGGACGTGGCAGTGGTACATCCACATGCCGGGCCCGACCCCTTCACCGGCGATCACCTGGAACCCGAACGACACCCCGGGGTTGAGGTCCTTGATGTCGATCAGCGGGCTGGGGTCGTACTCGCTGGTTCGCATCCCGGTGCGGTTGTCCAGCCAGCGGTGCCCGTGCAGGTGGAAGGTGTGGAAGTTGCTGCCGTGCCCGATCGCGATCCACTCCACCCGCTCGCCGAGGTTCGCCTCGAACGTCGGCGCGTCGTGGTGCGCCCGGTTGTTGATCGTCATGTCGTTGAACACCACGGTGAACTGCCGCTTCGGCAGCAGATCGCCCTGCCGCCGCACCACCAGCGCCCCGTACAGGCCCTTGAGCACACCCTCGGTGCCGTGCTCGGTGCCCATCGCGTGGTCGTGGTAGTGCCAGTAGCCCGCCGTGCCCTCGGCCCACGACCCGTCCGCCCGCCGGTAACCCACGTGGCTGCGCCAGGTGTAGCGCCGCGTCTGGCCGGGCATCACCGCGGAGCCGTTCATCAGGGTGCCGTCGGAGTTCACGTCGTAGTCGACGCCGTGCGGGTGCAGCGACAACACCCGGTCGGTCGTGTTGACCAGGTCGATTTCGAGGGTGTCGCCCTCCCACATCTCCAGCACCGGCCCGGGCACCGTCGCCCCGCCGGGCGCGAGGCCGTAGCCGTACAACTCGTCGGAGATCTTCTCGGCGTACATCGTGATCCGCCGGGTCGTGCCCGCCGCCCGCAGCGGGGCGGCCGCCGCGACGCCGGGCACCGACGCGGCCAGCCCGGCCGCCGCGGTGCCGAGCACGGCACGCCGCGTCATCTTGGCCATGGAAAGGTCCTTTCGTGGAGAGGAGTCACACCATGCGTTCGAACGCCGGGTTCGGCTGCCGCTCCTGCTTCGAGGGGCCGCTCGACGACACGACGGTGAACGTGACGCTGCCGGTCTCGCTGGTGTTGCCCGCCTCGTCGGTCGCGCGGTAGCGGATCGTGTGGGTGCCGACGTGGTCGACGACGAACGGCTTGTGGTAGCGGGTGAACACGTTGCCGTCCAGCGAGTACTGGATGCGCGCGACGCCGGAGGCCTCGTCCGTCGCGGCCAGCGTGACCGTCACCGGGCCGACGTAGTCCCACGACCAGTTCTGCGGCCCGGCCAGCTGCACGGTGACCACCGGCGGGGTCAGGTCGCCCGCTTCGGCGATGGTGAACGACAGCATTTGCACGGCGCTGGTGTTGCCGGCCCGGTCGGTCGCGCGGTAGTGCAGCATGTGCGTGCCGACCGCGGTGATGGTCACCGGCTGGCCGTAGCGGACGAACCCGGCGCCGTCCAGGTCGTACTCGATCGAGGCGATCCCGGACTCGGTGTCGGTGGCCGCCAGGACGAGCGTGACCTTGCCGGCGTAGGAGCCCTCGGTGTTCAGCTCCCCGTCCAGATCGGCGGTCACGAACGGCGCGACGACGTCACCGAGCGGATCCACCTGCACCGTCAGGGTTTTCGGCTCGCTGGTGTTGCCTGCCTTGTCGGTGGCGCGGTAGGTCAGCGTGTGCGTGCCCGTTCCCAGCACGACCGGCTGGCTGTACGTCGCGTAGGCCCCGCCGTCCATTGTGTACTCGATCTTCGCGACGCCGGACTCGCTGTCGGTCGCGGTGAGCGTCACGGTGGCGCTGCCCGCGTAGTTCCCGGCGTCGTTGCGCTCGCCCGCGACGCTGGCGTTCACCGTCGGCGCGGTGGCGTCCTCGTTCGGCTGCACGACGTTGATCACCAGCGTCTTGGGGTCGCTGGCGTTGCCCGCCTTGTCGGTGGCGCGGTAGTGCACGGTGTGCGCGCCGGGCGCGGTGATGGTGACCGGGCCGCTGTAGGGGCGGTAGGTGTCGTCGTCGAGCGTGTACTCCACGCTGCCGACGCCGGAGCTGTCGTCGGTCGCGGTGAGGGTGAGGGTGGCGGTGCCGACGTAGTTGCCGTCGGGGTCGGTGGTGCCGTCGACGGTCGCGGTCACCTCCGGCGGCGTGGTGTCCTGCTCGCCGCTCTCGGTGACGATCAGCTCGCCGCTCATCGTGTGCCCGGGCATCGCACAGTAGTAGCGGTACTTGCCCGGCGTGAGGGTCACCTGCGCCTGGTGCAGCCCGTGCTCGGCGTCCAGCGGGCTGGCGGTGATGTTGAGGTCGACGTCGTGGTTGTAGCCCGGCGTCGAGGTGTCGAAGGTCAGCGTGTGGGTCATGCCGGTGGTGTTGCCGGTCTCGGTGCTGTTCTCGAACACGATGGTCGCCGTGCCCGCGACCGCTGTGGCAGGCGCCGAGGCGTACTCGGTCATGCTGTCGTCGGCGGTCCAGGTCAGCACCTGTTCCGCCGCCGCGGTGATCGGCACGGGCTCGGCGATCGCGGCGGTGGTCGTGCCGGTGAGCAGGCACAGTCCCGCCGTCGCGGCCACCAGCGCGCCACGCAGAATTCTCATGGGATTCCTCGCAGGGTGGAGCCGGTGGCGCCGCCGCGGCGGCGCCACCGGGGGATCGGGATTGCTAGAGCTGCCGCACCCGGATGTTGCGGAACTCGATCACGTCGCGGTCGCTGTGGTTCTGCAGCCCGATGAACCCGCTGAAGAACTGCCGCAGATCGGTCGGCGGGTCACCGGCGCGCGAGGACTGCTTGCCCGGCGTGTTGTCGAACTCGTTGATCACCACGCCGTTGCGGATGATCGTGTAGTGCTGGCCGGTCACCCGCACCTCGTAGTCGTTCCACACGCCCTTCGGCGTCGGCATCGCCCGGTCCAGTCCCACCTGGGAGAAGTTGTAGACGGAACCGGTCTTCTGCGCGTCACCGGCGGTGTTGTCGTTGATCTGGATCTCCTGTCCACAGTAGATCGCGACCCACGCCTGCGACGTCCGCGCCGAGCCGACCGTGCCGCAGCTGCCCGGCGGGCGTTGCTCCAGCGGTGTCCGCACGTCGGGGAACCGGGTGAACACGCCGCTGTTGGCCCGGTCGCCGGCGGGCGCCACGTCGCGGAACTGCAGCCGCACCGAGAAGTCGCCGAACGCCTTGCCGGAGTACCACAGCATGCCCATGCCACCGGCGCTGTGCAGGGTGCCGTCCGGTTGCAGATCGAACCGGCCGTCCGGCGCCTGGGTCCAGCCGTTCATCGAGGTGCCGTCGAAAAGCCACTCGTAGGCGGTGGACCGGCCCACCTGCGACGCCGAGGCGGCCCGGATCAGCTGGTTGGCCTCCTTGTCGGACAGCAGCCCGAAGCCACGCAGCTTCGTGACCACATCGGTGGCGTACGTGGTGAACGCGTCGTGGCTCGCCCACGGCCGCTCGTCGTCGACCAGGTCGTTGATCGTGCAGCCGAGGCCGATGTTGCGGTTGGGCACCGCGGTTTCGCTGTCCAGGAACCACACCTTCTGCCGGGCGTCCGGCGCCGGGCAGCTGACGGTCACCGGCAGGTTCGCGGTGGCCTTCGTCCCGTCGGCGTAGGTGACCTCCAGGGTCGCGTAGTAGGTGCCGCCGCGCAGATAGGTGTGCTGGGGGTTGGCCTCGGTGGACGTGGTGCCGTCCCCGAAGTCCCAGCGCCACGCGACGCCACCGGCCTTGGCGCTGTTGAACGCCATCGTCATCGGGCCGGCCTGGGTGGTGGTCCCGACGGTCGCCGACTCCGGGGCCGGGGTCGCCGCGCCGCCGTGATAGGTGATGCGCAGCAGCTTCTGGTTCGGGTCGAGGCTGAAGAAGCCGCCCGCGTAGTCCAGCAGGTACAGCGCGCCGTCCGGGCCGAACTTGGCGTCCATCCAGCTCTGCAGGCCGGTGTCGCCACCGCCGCCCTTGATGATCTGCCGCAGGTCCTCGGCGAACGCGGGCGCACCCTGCGCAGGCACGCGCGCCGGGTCCAGCGTCACCGCGATCCGGTTGTTGCCGTTGGACTCGTCACCGATGAACCACTTGTCCTCCCAGTACGCCGGCCACGCGACGCCGCTGGCGGTGTTCACCTCGGCGCGGTGGTAGGTCGGGCCGGACATCACGGCCTGCCCGCCGCCCTTGAGGTAGGGCTCGGTGTAGGTCGCCTCGGACTCCACATAGGACGGAATGCCGCTGCCGTCCGCGCGCGCCGGGTAGACCGGCCCGCCGCCCTGCGGCGAGTACCAGATCGCGTTGTCCCGCGCGGGCGGGATGTCCACCAGGCCGGTGTTGCGCGGCGAGGTGTTCTTCAGGTTGTCGCAGTCGTACCAGCCGGTGAGCACACTCGCGTCGGTGTTGCTGCGGTCACGGTAGGGCTGCCGGTTGCCCATGCAGTACGGCCAGCCCTGGTTGCCCGCCGAGGTGATGACGGTCGCCGTCTCGTACTTGGCCGGGCCCAGTTCGGGGTTCGGCGCGCCGGCGTCCGGGCCGACCCAGCCCGCGGTGAGCCAGTCGTGCTGCCGGTCGATCGCCAGGCGGGCGATGTTGCGCACGCCCATCACGTAGATCTCCGGCCGGGTCTTGCCGCCGCCCTCCTCGGCGCCGGTGAACAGGTTGCCCTGCGGGATCGTGTAGGTGCCGTCCGGCTCCGGGTGGATGCGCAGGATCTTGCCGTTGAGGTCGTTGGTGTTGCCCGAGGTGCGGCGCGCGTCCTGGAACGACGTGCCCTGGTACTCGGCGGTCCAGTTGTTGCCGGAGTAGCCGTCGGAGCCGCCGGAGGAGTTGTTGTCGCCGACACCGATGTAGAGGTTGCCCGCGTCGTCGAAGGCCATGCCGCCACCCGCGTGGCAGCAGCTGTGGATCTGGGCCGGCCACTGCAGCAGGTCCTTGCGGGTGGCCTGGTCGATGGTCTGCCGCGCGGCGTCGTAGGTGAAGCGGGACACCGTGCGCTGGCCGATCCGCTTCTCCCGGTCGATGGACTCGTGCGGCATCCAGTAGACGTAGAACCAGCCGTTGCGCGCGAAGTCCGGGTCGAGCGTCATGCCGATCAGGCCTTCCTCGTTCTTGACCAGCTCGTCACCGCTGCCGCGGTTGCCCATCACGGGCAGCGTGGTGAGCAGCTTGACCTGCTTGGTCTTCGGGTCCCACTGGTGGATGGTGCCGCAGCCGAGGCCGACGTTCGGATCGTTCCAGTCCACGATCGGACCGGAGGGGCAGGCGGCCTTGCCGATGTAGAACACCTTGCCGTCGGGGGCGATGGTCAGGCCGTGCGGTTCGCCGATCTGGTCGAGCTGGCCGGACTGGTTCGGCTTGGTGAGCCGCTCGACGGTGTAGTTCGAGGCGATCGTGGCCTTGCAGTCGCCGCGCACCATGCCGGTGGTCCAGCGGATCGCGCCGAGCAGGTGGCCGCGGAAGAGCTGGTCGGTGGTCCAGCTCTCGACGGTGCGGCCCATGCCGGTGTAGAAGGAGCGGCCGCCGGAGTAGTCGCGGCACCAGGAAACCGGGTGGAACGCGCCGTTGCCGCCCTGGCCCGGCTGGTACTTCCACTCCTCGACCTGCGCGATCGTGTGCACCTGGCCGACCGGGTTCGGGCTCCAGTTCAGCCACTGGTCGGAGCGGGTCCAGTTCAGCGGCAGGCCGGCGTTGGCGGGGTGCTGCCGGTCGGTCACGTCGACCACGGCCTGCTGCACCGAATCGGGGCTGGTGGCGGGCCGGGTGCCGATCAGGCCGGTGAACCAGTCCGATGTGGACTGCGCGCGGGCGGCGTCGTGGACGCCGACGAACCCGTTGCCCGCGGCGACGAACGCCTTGAGCGCGTCCTCCTGCGCGGCGCTGAGCGTGACGGAGTTGGCGGACAGGAACACGATCCCGCGGTAGCGGGCCAGGTTGGCCGGGGTGAAGACGGCGGGATCGGCGGCCACGTCGGCCTGGAACCCGCCGGTGCGGCCGAGTTCCTGGACGGCCGCGGCTGCGGTGTTCACGGGGTCGGCCTGGCGGTCGGACGGGCCGTGGAAGACCAGGACCCGGATGGGGTCGGGGGCCTGTTGTTGTTGCTGCGGTGCGGGTGCCGGCGCCGCGAGTGCGGGCAGCACGGGCACGGCGGTGAGCAGGACCAGCCCGCACAACTGGGCCAGCACCCGGTGGAACCGGCGTCTGGACCGGTTCGGTTCGTGGACACGTCGGTAGCGCATACCATCCCTCGCTCGGACTGCGCGGGGTTTCCCCGCTCGGGTTCAGATGAGCTTGTGCCGCGCGGCCCAGACCACGGCCTGGATCGGGGCGTGCACGTCCAGCCGGTCGCAGATCCGCCGGATCCGGCGCTGCACCGTGCGTTTGGACAGGTTGAGCCGCCGCGCGACCGCGTCGATCGGCAGGCCGTCGGCGAGCAGGGCGAGGACGGCCAGCTCCTCGCCGGTCAGGACTCTGAGGGGTTGGTCGAGCGTCGCGGTCACTTCACGTCCGCCCGGAGACCGGCCGGCAGCGTGATTCGGGGTCGGATCGACATTGATCTCTGCCCTCCCAGCAGCGGGCTACTGATGCTCTGGGAAACTAACCACTTCTGCGCACGGTAGGAAGATGTCTGTCGCGAACTGGCCACTGGAAGGTCGCAAACAGGAAGAAGTGACTCCGTTCGGACCACAACTTTCGAGGGGCCGACGGGCGAGCTGGTTCAGACCGCTTTCGCGGCGGGACCGGTGGCGAGGGGCGGACTGGGCCGGGCGGCGACCCGGGTTCCCCGGGTGGCCTCTGCCTCGGGCGGGATGAGTGGGCGGCCCGGACGGCCGCGCCGGCGCGCGGGAGCGGTCCGGGCGGCTCGGGGCGTACGCCGGATGGGCAGGCGGTGGGCATGCCGCCGAGGGGCCGGCCGGCTGGGTGGACAGTCCTCTTTCGCGGGCGGGCCGGCGGCGAGGGGGAGTGGGCGCTGGGGCGGGGCGGGTGGTGTACCCCCCCGGCTTTGCGGGGGATGAGCGGGCGGTGGGCTGGTCGCAGGGCGTACCGCGCCCACCCCGGGCGGCCCCGGCGTCACCCGGGATGGGCCGCGCCCGGGCTCAGGCCGTCACCGGGGCGTGACGAACTTCAGGTGCGACCGCTGCCGCAGCCGGAGGGACGCCGCCACCGCCACCCCGGCCAGCAGGACAACCGCGCACACTGTCCCGTGCAGCACCCCGCGCACCAGGTATCCGCTGTCCACGCCGTCGATCGCGTACGTGCCGATCTCCCGGCTGAACCAGAACGGCAGCGCCCGCGCCAGGGCGCTGCCCGGGTCGGTCATCATCTGCAGCCCGACCACCACCAGCAGCACCAGCGTCCCCTCGAGTTCGCGGGGCAGGATGGCGCTCAGGGCGAGCCCGAAGGGCGCCGAGACGGCCACCATGATCGCCATCATCAGCGCCACCGGCCCGTGCCGCACGCCGTCCTGGTCCACCAGGATCAACAGGAAATACGGCACCGCCAGCGCGACCCCCACCGCCCACAGCGCCGCCAGCCGTCCGACGTACAGGTGGTGGCTGCGGTACCCGGACAACCGCAGGCGCGGCTCGATCTCCCGCGCCGCGCTCCCCGCGAACAACGCCGCCGTGCTCAGCGCCCACCCCAGGCCGAGGCACACGAACCGCACGGACTGGCCCAGGTGGTCACCCCGCCTGCTGAGGTAGAACGCCAGCGGCAGCGCCGCCAGGATGACGAGCACCGACCGGCGCCGCAGCATCTCGCGCAGCGCCATTTCGGCCACGGTGGCGAACCTGGTCATCGGTCCCTCCCGGTCAGGTCGAGCACCAGGTCGACGCGGTCGGCCTGGTTGAGCAGGTGCGTGACCACGACGACGGCCTTCCCGGCGTCGCGCCACCGCCACGCCTGCTCCCAGAAGTCGAGGTAGGTCCCGCGGTCGAACCCCTGGTACGGCTCGTCCAGCAGCAGCACGTCCGGATCGCCCAGCCCGGCCAGGACCAGGTTCAGCTTCTGCCGCGTCCCGCCGGACAGGTGCCGCGCCTGCGCCGGCTCGGCGGGCCAGTCCAGCACCGCCGCCCGCGACCGGCCGGACGAGCGTGCCTCCTCCCGCGTCAGGCCGCGGCCCGCGCCGATCAGCACGAAGTGCTCGTCCGGCGTCAGGAAGTCCGCCGTGCCACCGGCCTGCGGGCAGTAGCCCAGCGACCCGTGCACCCGCACCTCGCCGCCGTCCGCGCCGGTCATGCCCGCGCAGATCCGCAGGAACGTGCTCTTGCCGCAGCCGTTGGCGCCCACCACCGCCGCGATCTGCCCGGACCGCACCGTCAGGTCCACATCGGACAAGACGACCCGCTTGCCGTACTTCTTCGTGATCCCCACGGCTTCCAGCAGCACCCGCCCGCCCCGGCGCGGCACGCGGCCGACGCTGTCCACGACCGCCGCCGCGTAGGCCGCGGGCGGGCCGAACACCCGCAGCGGGTGCTCGCCGCTGTCGCGCAGGTGCGTGGCCGCCTCGGCGACCACGTTGCGGCCCACCTCCGGGCTGACACCGTGCCGGTGCAGCTCCCCGGCCAGCGCCGTCAGCCAGCTGTCGACGTTCATCGCGTCGCTCCTTCCCCCAGCACCGCGGCGACGCCGGCGGTGAACTCGCGCCAGTCCGCCCTGGTCAGGCGCAGCTTCTCGGCGCCGGCGGCGGTGATCCGGTAGTACTTGCGCGCCGGTCCGGCCGAACCCTCCCGCCAGCTCGCGGTGAGCAGCCCGGTCCGCTGCAACCGCAGCAGCACCGGATACAGGGTGCCGCCCTGGATCGGGCCGAGCCCGGCCGCGTCCAGCGCCTGCGCCAGCTCGTACCCATAGGACTCGCGCCGCTCGACCAGCGCCAGCACGCACGGGTCCAGCACGCCGCGCAACCACTGGGCCCGCCGCTCCTGATCCACGCCGACAAGGTAGCAGAGCCACCTAGATTGCGCCGCTACCTACCCGCCCGGCGTCGCGTGAGCTGGAATGTGGAGATGTCGGACCGTGTCGATTTCGAGGCGGTGTTCCGCGCGGGTGCGACGCCGAGTGCGTTGCTGTCCAGGGACTTCGTGATCGTCGCGGTCAACGACGCGTACGAGAAGGTTTCCGGGCGCCAGCGTGCCGAACTCGTCGGACACGACGTGTTCGAGGCGTTCCCGGACGACCCGGAGGCCGCCCGCGCGCTGCGCGTCTCGCTGGACCGCGTGCTGGCCACCGCCGAGCGGAACGTGATGGCGCTGCTCAAGTTCGACGTGGCCGTGCCCGGCGGCCGGAACGAGGTCGAGCACCGGTTCTGGAGCCCGGTCAACGTGCCGGTCCTGGACGACGACGGCAGCGTCCGGATGATCCTGCACCGCGTCGAGGAGGTCACCGAGGTCCTCCGCGAACTGGGCCTGCCGCGGCAGGACGCGGCCGAGATGCAGGCCGGGCAGGCGGAGGTCTACGCCCGCAGCAAGGAACTGGAGCGCACCAACCAGCGCCTGGCCACCGCCACGGACATCACCACGGCGATGCTCGCCGACGCGCCGGCGGACGTGGTGCTGCGGTTGATCGCGTTCCGGGCCAAGGAGATCGCCGGCGCCACGAGCGGGTGCGTGCTCCTGCGCGAAGGCGACGGGTTCGTCGTCGCCGCGGAGGCCGGGGATGCCGCCGTGGACCCGGCCGCGCTGGCCGCGGAGGTCCGCCGGACCGGCAGGCCCGGGGTGCGGGTGACCGGCGACGGCGTCGCGGTGGCCGTGCCGCTGCGCCACGAGGAGGAGGTCCGCGGCGTCCTGGTCGTCACGAGCCCGCCGGGCCGGAGCGGGCTGGGCAGCCCGGCCATCCTGCCGCTGGAGCCGTTCGCCACGCAGGCCGAGCTGGCGCTGGAACTGGGCGACCGGCGGCGCGACACCGCCCGCCTGCTGCTGCTGGAGGACCGCGACCGGATCGCCCGCGACCTGCACCGGTCGGTGGTGAGCCGGTTGTTCCAGCTCGGGCTGGAGCTGAGCTCCGCGGCCGAGCTGATCATCCGGGCGGAGCAGGCGCGGCGTGTGCGCGGCGTGGTCGTCGCGCTGGACGGCGTGGTGCAGGACCTGCATACCGCGGTGTTCCGCACCGGGGGAGTGCGCCCGGACGGCCGGACCTTCCGCGAGCGGCTGCAGGACCTCATCGACCACGCCGCCGAGTCGCAGGGGTTCGCCACCACCTCCCGGATCGATCCCCGCCTCAACGGCGTGCTCGGCGAACTGGCCGAACAGCACCTGATCGCCGTCCTGTCGGAGGTGCTGATCGGCGAGGTGCGGGACCGGACGGCGCAGGTGACGGTGTCGGTGGGCGTCCGGCCGGACCGCGTGGTCGGCGAGGTGACGGTCCGTGGGCTCGACCTGCCCGCCGGCATCGCCGAACTGGGCCTGACCGCGCTGGCCCGGCGCGCGGAGCAGCTCGGCGGGTCGCTGACGCTCGACACCGGTGACGGGGAACGGCATTTCACCTGGCAGATGCCGCTCGCGGGGGATCATGGCTGACGTGAGCACCGACCACCTCGACGACGCCGTTCAGCTCGCGCTGGGCACGCTGCGCACCGCACTCGACGCCGACTGGGACGTTCCCGCGGGCGATCTCGACTGGAGCTGCTGGGAAACCGCCGAGCACCTCTCCGACGACTTCTTCGGCTATGCGGTCCGGCTCGGGCCGCGCACCCCGCCCCGGCACGGGGAGGTGCCCTACTTGTGGCAGCGGCTGCGGCCGGGCGGCCCGTCGAACGCCGTGCACGCGGACCGCTCCGCGGGCCCGGCCGGCCTGCTGCGCGTCGTGGAGGCGAGCGCGGCGCTGCTGACCGCGATGGTGCGCACCACCCCGGCGCACGTGCGGGCCTGGCACGTCTGGGGCGAGGCCGACCCGGCCGGGTTCGCCGCGATGGGGATCGTGGAGACCCTGGTGCACACCCACGACCTGGCGGCCGGGCTCGGCCTGGCCTGGGAGCCGCCGGGGGAGCTGTGCGAGCCCGTGCTGCGACGGCTCTTCCCGCACGTCGCCCCGGACGAGCCGTGGCCGACGCTGCTGTGGGCGACCGGCCGGGGCGAGCTGCCGGGACGGGCTCGCCTCGGCGAATGGCGCTGGTACGCCGCGCCGCTCACCAGCCCTTGAGCTTCGCCGTCTCCAGCTGGTTCTTCAGCAGCTGACCGCCGGTGGGCAGGTCCGCCTGGTCCGGCCAGGTCGCCGGGTCCCACACGCCCGAGCGGCGAAAGGCGTTGGCGCAGTGCACGAACAGCTCCTCGACCTCGACCACCACGGCCAGCGCCGGTTTCACCCCGCCCTCGGCGAGCTCGCCGAAGAACGGGGCCGAGCGCACGATCGTGGCGCGGCCGTTGACCCGCAGCACGTCTTCCTTGCCGGGCACCACGAACAGCATCCCCACCCGCGGGTGCCGCAGCAGGTTCCGCATGGTGTCCAGCCGCCGGTTGCCGGGGCGGTCGGCGAAGGCCAGCGCGCGGTTGTCGTCGAAGACGAGGACGCTGCCTGCCGGGTCGCCGCGCGGGGACAGGTCGAGGCTGCCGTCGGGCGCGGTCGTCGCGACGAAGTACAGCGTGGCGGCGTCGATGAACTTCCGGCTCAGCTCGTCGATCCCGGCCAGGCCCTTGGCGGCGATCACCGGCGCGGGCGGGCTGATCACCTCGCGCAGTTCGGCCTCGCTGGTGACGACTTCGGCGTCCTCGGGGCGCCAGGCGGTCATGAACGTGCTCCTCGGTTCGCGGTGGCCAGCAGGTACAGCAGGTAGGGCGCGCCGACGGCCCCGGTGACGACCCCCACCGGCAGCTGGTGGGCGCCGCTGAGCAGGTGCTGCGCGGCGAAGTCCGCGAGGAGCGTGACCAGCGCGCCGACCAGCGCGGACGGGACCAGCCCGGGACGGCCGGTGCGCAGGACGCGGGTCGCGATCGGCCCGGACAGGAACGCCACGAACGCGATCGGCCCGCCGACCGACGTCGCCACCCCGCACAGCGCGGCCGCGAGCGCCAGCAGCGCGAGCCGCACCCGGTCCACCCGCAGGCCCAGCCCCTTGGCGGCGTCGTCGCCGAGCTCCAGCACCGTCAGCGTGCGGCCGAGCAGCAACGCGGCCGGCACGAGCACGACCAGGAACACCGCGGCCATCCGGACCTCGCCCCAGGCGACGCGGTTGAAACTGCCGGTGATCCACACCAGGGCCTGCGCGGCGATCCGCACGTCCGCGCGGGTCAGCAGGTAGGACATGGCGCTCGCGGCCAGCGCGGCGACCCCGATGCCGACCAGCACGAGCCGGTGCCCGGTGACCCCGCGCCGCCAGGCCAGCGCGTAGATCAGGACCGACGTGGCGAGACCGCCGGTGAGCGCGGCCGCGGGCACGACCAGCCCGGACACGCCGAGGGTGATCAGGCACAGCACCGCGGCCAGCGACGAGCCCGCGGTCACGCCGATGACGTCCGGGCTGGCGAGCGGGTTGCGCAGCAGCCGCTGGAACAGAGCGCCGGACAGGCCGAACGCGAACCCGACCAGCAGGCCGGCGAGCGCGCGCGGCAGGCGCAGCCGCAACACGATGTAGTCGTCCCGCACGGTGCCGCCGCCGAAGAGCGTGCGCACCACGTCGGGCAGGGCGATCGGAAAGTCCCCGATGGACAGTGCGAGCAGGAAGACCGCGAGCACCGCCACGGCCAGCACTGCGGTGACGGCCGCGGTGCGCCGCGCCGTGCGGCGGTGGACCTCGACGACGCTGGTCATCCACGCACCCGCTTCCGCCGTACCAGCGCGATGAACACCGGCGCGCCGATCGCCGCCGTCACGATGCCGACCTGCAGCTCGCCGGGCTGCGCGAGCACCCGGCCGACGATGTCGGCGGCCAGCAGGACCAGTGGCGCCAGCACCATCGAGTACGGCAGCAGCCACCGGTGGTCCGGGCCGGTGATCAGCCGCGCGGCGTGCGGCACCATCAGGCCGACGAAGGCGATCGGGCCTGCCATCGCGGTCGCGGTGCCGCACAGGACCACCACGGCCAGCGCGCACAACGCCCGGCCAGCGTTCACGTGCACCCCGAGCCCGCGGGCCACGTCGTCGCCCATGGCCAGCCCGTTGAGGGCGCGCGCGGAGGCCAGCGCCAGCACGAAACCCACGACCAGGAACGGCAGGGCCTGCGTGACGACCGACGAATCGCGGCCGGCCAGCGCGCCGACCTGCCAGAACCGGAACTGCTCGTAGGTGGCGTTGTCGGTGACCAGGATGCCGGTGGTCAGCGACCGGAACGCGGCCTCGCACGCGGCGCCGGTGAGCGCGATCTTCAACGGGGTCGCGCGGTCCCGGCCCAGCGAGCCGATCCCGTAGACCAGGACCGCCGCGAGCCCCGCGCCGAGGAACGCGAACCAGACGTAACCGGTCATCGACTGGATACCGGCCAGGCTGATGGCGGCGACGATGCACAGCGACGCGCCCGCGTTGACGCCGAGGATGCCGGGATCGGCGAGCGGGTTGCGCGTGACACCCTGGATGATCGCCCCGGCCAGGCCGAGCGCGGCGCCCGCGAGCAGCCCGATCAGCGTGCGCGGGATCCGGACCTCCCACACGATCACGTGGTCCGGGTTCGCGGGGTCGTGGTGCAGCAGGGCGTCGACGACAGCCGACGGCGGGAGCCCCTTGGCCCCCACCGCCATGCTGGCCACCACGGCCAGCCCCAGCGCCACCAGCCCGAGGATCAGGCCGAGGCCGAGCGGGGCCCGGCGGCGCTGGGGGAGCGCGGTCGTGGTTTCGCGGAGCACCGGGTCAGCGTGCCAGCGCTTCGGTGATCATCGGCACCACCTTGTCGATCGCGTAGCTCAGGCCCAGCGGGGTGGCGCTGGCGAAGGCCTGCGAGATCGTCTTGTCCGACAGCACGACCACGTGCCCGGCCTTGACCGAGGGCACCGCCTGGAACAGCGGGTCGCTGTCGATCTGGCTCGCGTCGATGCCGATCGGCGAGATCACGGTCAGGTCGGCGTTGAACAGGTCCATCCGCTCCGGCGAGACGGTGATGTAGAAGTCCTTCCCGGCCAGGGCCTGCACCGCGGGGGACTGGGCGAAGCCGAGCCGCTCCATGAACTCGATGCGCGCGCCGCCGTTGACGTAGGCACCGTAGGAGGTGGCCATCTTCGCCCCGACCGCGACGGTCTTGCCCGTGAACTCCGGGTGCGCGTCGGCGGCCTGCTGGAACTTGGCGTCCAGCTCGTTGCGCACCTGCGCGGCCTCGGCGGTGCGGCCCAGCGCCTTGCCGATCATGTCGAGCTGCTGCTGCCAGGTGGTCGCGTAGGCCTCGCCGCCGGCGGGGATGCTCAGCACGGGGACGCCGAGGGCGGCCAGCTGGTCGTAGCGGGCCTTGTCGCCGCTGGCGCGGGTGTCCAGGATCAGGTCCGGGTTGAGCGCCGCGACCTGCTCGGCGCTGACCTCCAGCGTGCCGAGCATCGTCGGCGCGGTCGTGTAGTGCTTGTCCTGCGGCATCCACGGCGCGACGCCGTCGCCCCCGATCGGCAGCCAGTCCGCGGCGCCGACCGGCTGCACGCCGAGGGTCAGCGCGACCTCCGCGTCACCCCACCCGAGCGCGACGACCCGTTTGGGCTGCTGCTCGATCGTCACGTCGCCGAACGCGGTCGGGATGGTGACCGGGAACTGACCGCTCGCCGGGGTCGCCGGCTCGGTCGCGCTCTGCTCCGCGGACGAGCCGCAGCCCGCGAGCACGAGGACCGCGCCCAGAAGGAGAGCCAGGAGGGAACCGCGCGCACGCGGCCGGGGGAAACGCATGGGGACAGCCTCTCAGATTAGGTAAGCCGATCCTAAATTAGGTAGCCCTCGGTTCGCCGTCCAGATGGCCGTGATCACAACGGGGGCCAGGGCTGGTGTTTCCGTGCCGGAGGGTGTGACATGGACACGCCGCGGTTCGGCGAGCGGGACAATCGCTCGTGACGCTTTGAGCAGACAGGGCGTGGGTGAGCGGGATTGGATGACGCGTCGGTGGGCGCATTGGTGCTCGACCTGCCGCACACGGTGCCGCCGCTGGTGCAGGTGCGCCGGTGGGTGGCCGCCGAGCTGGACGACCTGGGCGACGACGGGGTGGTCGCGGTGCAGCTGATCGCGACCGAGCTGCTCACGAACGTGTACGACCACGGCGGCGGGAGCGGCCAGATCCGGCTGTCCCGCGACGCGAACCGCATCCTGGTGGAAGTCGACGACGGTTCCCCGTCGCCGCCCGTGATGGGGGACGGGAACCCGAAGTCCGTGCGCGGGCGGGGCCTGGTGCTGGTGGACAAGCTGGCGCGGTCGTGGGGCTACCGGTCGCGGGCGGACGGCGGCAAGACGGTCTGGGCGCTCGTCGACTGCGAGACCCTGAGCTGGACTTCCTGACGGATCCAGGACGGGCGCCACACGGGTTCGGGGAGTGGCGCCAGGTTGGCGAAGTGCGCGAGGACGGGCCGGAGGCCCGGGTGCGGATGCGCCGGGACCAGCAGGGAGAGCGGGTAGGCGAGCACCGGGTCCACGATCGGGATGCGGCGCAGGCCGAACTGGGCGGGCCAGGTGTAGCGGTCGCGTGCCCCCACCAGCGTGGCCACCTCGGCGGACCCGGCGAGCGCCTCGAGCAGCACCTCGTCGCCGAAGTGCGGGCCCGCCGCGTCGATGCGCAGGCCGAAGTCCGTGACCAGCTGGTCGTAGAACTCCGCCCATTCGCTGCGCGGCGCGATGCCGGGCACCCAGATCCGCAGCCCGCGCAGCTCCGCCGGGGTCACCGACGGGGCGTCGGCCAGCGGGTGCCGGGGGCCGGCGAGGAGTTCCAGCGCCGAGTCGAAGACGTGGATCATCCGGACGTCGCCGGGCAGCGCGGCCGGATCGGGGACGGTGCGGAACGAGGCGTCCACCTCGCCGGACATCACGGCGGCCGCTGCCACGCGGGGGTCGTCGACCCGCAGCGTCACTACGTCCAGCTCGGTGCCGGGGTGTGATCGCCAGTAGTCGTGCAGGACGACCGCCTGTGCGCTGCGCAGGCCGAGGACGTCGATCCGCAGGGCACGGGAACCCGGCCGGACGGCGGCGATGCCGCGGTCCACGCCCGCGACGACACCCCGCGCGTGCGGGAGGAACGCCTGGCCGTCCGCGGTCAGCTCGACGCCGCGCGCGGTGCGGGTGAACAGGCGGACCCCCAGCTCGCGCTCCAGCGCGGCGATCCGCTTCGAGACGGCCTGCTGGGTCACGCCCAGCTCGTCGGCCGCGTGCTGCAACTGCCCGAGCTCCGCCGCCCGGACGAACGATCGCACTGCCTCGGTGTCCACCGGGCCAGCCTAAGCAGGGCCAACTCCCGGTTGTGGCTCGCCGGGAGCCGGTTGTTTGATCCGGTTCCGCCCTGGCCGGTGTGATCTGCGGCGTGGAAGCCGATCTTCGCCGGCTGTGGTCGGCCTACGCGGTGAGCACGTACGGCACGTGGCTCGCCTCCGGGGCGTTCCCGCTGATCGCGGTGCAGGTGCTGCACGCGCCGGCGTTCGCGGTGTCGTTGCTGGAGGCGGCCGGGCTCGCCGCGGCGGCGGTGTGCGCGCTGCCGCTCGGGTGGTGGGTCGAGCACCGGCCCAAGCGCCCGGTGATGATCGCGATGGACCTGGCCCGGTTCGCCGCGATGGCCAGCGTGCCCGTGGCGTACGCCTTCGAGGTGCTGTCCTACGGCCAGTTGCTGGTCGTGTCGGTTGTCGCCGGGACCGCGAACATCGCGTTCACCGCCGCGTCCGGCGCGTACCTGAAGCACCTCGTGCCCCGGTCGCGGCTGCTCGCGGCGAACGGGCGGTTCGAGGGCACGAGCTGGGTGGCGACCGCGGCGGGCCCGCCAGTCGGGGGCGCGCTGGTGGCCCTGCTCGGCCCGGTGGTGACGGTGCTCGCCGACGCGCTGAGCTACCTGCTGTCGGCGCTCGGGGTGCTCCGCATCCGCGGCGGTGACGTCGCGGCGCCCCGCGTCGCGCGGTTTCGCGTGGCCGACCTGCTCGCCGGCGGGCGGGTGATCGCGCGGGATCCCGTGCTGCGGCGGCTGTTCCTCAACTCGATTCTGGTCAGCGGCCTGATCATGGCCACCACGCCGCTCCTGGCGGTCCTCCTGCTCGGCGAGTACCGGTTTTCCGCGTGGGAGTACGGGCTGGCGTTCGGCGTCCCGGCGCTCGGCGGGTTCGCGGGCGCCCGGCTGTCCGCCCGGTTGGCGCGGCGCTACGGGCGGCACCGGGTGCTGACCGCCTCCGGCTGGCTGCGGTCGCTCTTCCCGCTGGGGCTGGCGTTCGTGGGCCCTGGCGTGGCGGGGCTCGTCACGGTGATCGTCGTGGAGGCCTTGCTGATCACCTGCATGGGCGTCTTCAACCCGATCCACGCGACGGAACGGCTGCACCGCACGCCGGCGGACCACGCCGCGCGGGTGCTCAGCACGTGGAGCGTGAGCAGCAAGCTGCTGCAGGCTGGGCTGATGGCGGAGTGGGGCGTGCTGGGGACGCTGACGAGCCCGCTGTGCGCGATCACGGTTTCCGGGGTGCTGCTGCTCGGCACGCCACTGCTGCTGCCACGACGCGGTTTCGAGTCCGACGGGTAACGTCGGGATCATGGGGGTCCGGCACTACCTGCGCAACGAGCGCCGTCTGTTCGCGTCCATCGGGCTCGGGTTGCGGCGCCGGAAAGCGCTTGCGCCGGGAGCCGTCGCGGTGGGTTATTCGCGGGCGCAGCGGCCGCTGCTCGTCGTGTTCGTCGTGCTGACCGTGGTCGAGGGGCTGCTGTTCGCGCTGGTCGGGTTCGGGCTCGTGGTGCACCTCGTCCTGGCGGCCGTCGAGCTGTACTCGCTGCTGATGGTGGTCGGCCTGCTCTGCTCGATCGTCGTGTACCCGCACTCGGTGTCGGCGGACGAGGTCCGCGTGCGCTACGGCGCGTTCCTCGACGTGCGGGTTCCGGTGAGCGCCATCGCGGGCGTACGCGCCCGGAGCGAGGACCACTCGGGCAGGCGGGGGTTCGACCTGGACGGCGAGACGTTCACGGTGGCACTGTCCTGGCAGACGAACGTGGTGCTCGAGCTGAGCCGCCCGGTCGCCTTCACCCGCCCGCTGGGCCGGCCAGGCGAGGCGCGGGTGATCAAGTTCTACGCCGACGATCCGCAGGCCGCGGCTGCCGCGATACACCACGCCATGGTGCGTCCGCGTGAAAGCTCACCGTGAGGGGGCCAGCACTATCGGCACGTGATCCTCGAAGGTCTCGTTCGCGAACTCCCACAGGTGCGGCACGCGGTGCTGCTCACCGCCGACGGTCTGGTGCTGGACCACTCGGCCGGCCTGGACCCCACCGACGCCGAGTACCTGGCCTCGATGGCCGCGGTGCTGCAAAGCCTGGCGCTACGGGTGAGCAACGTCCTGGACGGCGGGGCGTCCCGGCAGGTCGTCGTGAGGTGCGACCGGATCGCCCTGGTGGTCCTCCCGTGGAACGACCAAGAGCGGCTCGCGCTGGCCACCGCAGAGGCGGCTCTCGATGAGGTCATCGCGAAACTCGCTCCCGGCGCCGCTTGACCTTTCAGTTGCTTGAAGGCGCATCGTGGGGGCATGTCGAGAGAAGAACTCGCCCTGGCGATGACGAAGGAACCCGCCGAGGCGCGGCGCATCCTGTTGCGGCTCTGGGAGGAGGGCTCGGCCGTCGACCGCTGCGCCGCGGCGCACTTCCTCGCCGACCGGCAGGACGAGCCCGGCGATGAGCTGCTCTGGGACCTCCGCGCGCTCGAAGTCGCGCAGGCCGCGGATCCCGCCGAGGTGCACGGGTTCTTCCCGTCCCTGCACCTGAACCTCGCGGACGTCTACCACCGCCTCGGCGACCTCGCCAAGGCACGCGAGCACCTCGCCGCGGCGGAGGCCGTCACCGACACCCTCCAGGACGACGGCTACGGGCGCATGATCCGCGGCGGCCTGGCGCGGCTGGCGGAAAAACTGGCCGGGCGCTAGAAGATCCCCGGCCCCGGCGTCAGCATGCCGGCCGGGTCGTACCGCGCCTTCCAAGTGCGCAGCGAGGGCCATCGCGAACCGAAGTGGTGTCGCCAATCCGCCTGGGTGAAGGGGATCGCGCCGACCGGGTAGGTGAACCCGCCCAGGTCGCGCGCCTCCTCGTAGAGCCGGCGGTTCTCGGCGACCTGCCGGGCGACCAGGCCGGCGTCGTCCGGCGGAAAACGCAGGATCGCCACGAGAAAAGCGATCCGCTCGGCTGGCAGGCGGACCAGCGGCGCGTGCACCTCGCCGGTGAACACCGGGTAGAACAACACGCACCCGGCCGGCCCGAGGTCCGCCGGCGTCAGCCGCTCCACCAGCGCGGTCAGGAACCCCACGGCGGCCGACGCGGGCAGGAAGCAGTTCCACCACGGGTGCGGGTGGAACCACGCGCCGGTCCCGGTCAGCAGCGCCTCGGCGGCGTCCAGCCGGTGCTGGAACTCCACGTAGGACAGATCCCCGCCGGAGTACGCAGCCGTCTCCAGGAACACCCGCCTGCCCGCCTCGCCGAAGCGGACCTGGCCCTGCACGAAGTCGAACCGCCCCTCCTCGACGAACCGCACCTGGTCCGCCGCCGCGGCCGCCACCGTGTCGTAGTCCACCTCGTGCCGGCTGATCCGCGGCGGCGCGGCGACCAGCCGCAGCGTGGCGCGCGTGATGATCCCGCACTGGCCCAGCCCGCCCAGCACCGCGGCGAACAACTCGTCCCCGGGGCCGCACGTCCGCACCACCCCGTCCCCGGTGACGACCTCCAGCGCGACCACCGTGTCGGTCTGCAGCCCGTGCCGGAAACTCGTCCCGCCGATCCCGCCCACCGACAACGTGCCGCCCACCGACAACCGCAGGTAGTCGGTCAGCACCGGCGGCGTGCGGCCGCGCTCCCACGCCGCCGCGAGCACCGCGTCCCAGCCGGCGCCCGCGTCCACCACGATCCGGTCCTCGGCGACCTCGTGCACCGCGGCGAGCGATGACATGTCGACCACGACACCGTCGGTCAGCGCCTGCCCGTACCCGGAATGGCCCCGTCCCCGCGCCGCGACCGGCACCCCGTCCGCCGCCGCGGTGCGGACGATCTCGCCGACCTCCCCGGCCGAGCGCGGCCGCAGCACCGCGGACGGCCGTCGCCGGACCAGGCGCCCGAAGTCGGCGGACGCGGTCATCAATACCGCTGCCAGACCCCGGCGGGCTTCCGGGCGCCCACCCCGGGCTTGCTCCAGTCGCACACCCCGTCCGGGAACGCCGCCCGCAACCGCTGCTGCTCCTCCCGGGTGAACGTGACCGGCAGGTAGTCGCGGAAGTCCACCGGCTTCAGGCGGCATTTCAGCGCGTCCATGGCGAGCCCGGACCCGGCGACCAGACGCGTGTTCGCCGCGACCGGGAACAGCGCACCGCACCGCCCGCTCGACGGGTAGGTCAGCCGCTCCGGCACGCGCTCGGTCGCCGACACGTAGCACCCGTCGCCCAGGTCCGCGGGGCGGTTCGCGACCACCTTCTGCTGCGCGCCGCGCCCCGACCGGTCGTTCCCGATCGCCGTCAGCCAGCGGTCCATCGCGTCCAGCTCGTAAGCCGCCGCGACCGCGGCGTCCGCCGGGCGGCTCGCGATGATCACCTGGTTGTCCGCCGCCCCGCTGCGCCGCAACCGCTCCCGCATCACGAACGACCACTCCGTGGTGTGGATGTCGGCGCCGAACCCGGCCAGGTCGAGATCCGTGCGCTGGTCGATGATCGGCGTGGTGCGCAACCCCAGGGACGCCGAGTTGAACACCCCGGACCGGTAGGCCGCCGACAACGCCTTCGGATCGGCCGCGCTCCGCGCCGGCACCGGGGCGCCCGTGTAGTCGAGCCCGCCGATGGCGGCGTTCAGGTCCACGAACTGCGCCGCCGAAATCTGCCCGGCCCGCAGCGCCGACAGGCCGTACTGCACCCCCGTGTTGTCCAGTGTGCTGCGCACGAACCCGGTCCGCGGATCACGCCCGAGCTGGTTCACCAGCTGCTCGTTGGAGTTGCAGATGACACCGTCCGGATTGGACACCGGATCCCAGCGCTCGGATACCGGCAGCAGCGGGGTGCAGCTGCCGGTCGCCGTCGCGCGGTTGGCGAACGTCTGCTCCCACGACACGCACGTGCTGTAGGTGTGGAACCCGGCCACCGCGAGCCGCTGCTCCGGCGTGAACGAGCTGCCCGCGCCGGCGAAGTACCGGTTGAGCATGCGGCAGTCCGAGACCGGCCCGGCCGTGCTCAGCGGGTCCGGGTAGGAGATGCCGGGAATGATGCCGTCCAGGATGCCCGGGTAGTTCTCGGCGATGTCGTACTGCTGGATCGCGCCGCCGGACCCGCCCCAGCCGATGGTGTGCCGCACCGGCCCGTAGGTCTCGGTGAAGTGCTCCTTGACCATCATCGCCGCCTCCGCGGAGATGATCGGGCTGCAGTTGTTGTCCAGCACGTTCAGGCTCGACGAGGCCACCGCGTACCCCTGCGACAGGAACAGGTCGTTCAGCACCCCGCCGGTCGACGCGCCCTGGTGGTACCCGGAATTGCAGCCGCCGCCGAAGGTGTAGACGAGTCGCTCGTTCCAACCACGCTCCACAGTGAACGGTGACGGCGCGGTCCCGTCGGTCAGCGCGGCGATTTCGTAGACGGCGCGGTCGATCGTGCCGCGTTCCACCCGCACGATGTAGGGCATCCCGTTGACCGAAGCGAGATCCGCGGGCCGGGACGCCGGATCGGCCAGCGGCCGGAACTGCCCGCCGGTCGTGCGGTACTGGTAACTCACCTGGGTCGGCGCGCTGCACAACGGCGGCGTCGCGGCCGGCAGCCCGTAGGCTTGCGTCTCGCAGTAGAACGGCTCCTGCTGCCGTCCGGAGAACACCGGCCCGGTGATCGGGTGGTTGGTCACCCGCAGGCTCGCGCGTCCCCGGCCCGGCGCGCTCGCGACGATCTCGTTCGTCCCGTCGCGCAGGCCGCCGACCAGGCCGAGCAGGGTGTCGCCGGTCTGCTTGAGCTCGCCGGTGACGTCACGGCCGTTCGCCGTCACCCGGACGTCCCGCGCCGCCGGGACCCGCACCAGCACCTGCCCGCCGCTGACCAGGTCGGCGTGTGGGTTGGAGACGGATTCGACGGTCAGCCGCGGCGGCGCCGCGACCGCCGCCGGAACGGTGAGCAGCGAGGCCGCACACGCGGCGGTCAGCACCAGTGCACGCAGCAAGGGGGCACCCCCAGGCTCGTGCGCCACCTCGTCGTGGCGCCCGCGTCGGGTATAGCACGCTGTCTGGTTACCGCAAAAGTCCAGAACTGGGTTCTGTTCGATCACGCTTGAGCTGATTGTCCGAAGGGGCTGTGCAAGACGCGCCAGGCTGTGTACGGTCCCTCCAAACCGAACCTGATTCTGTTTTTGCACACCTGCGAAGAGGCGGTGGTCGCGAGAAATGGCGCAGCAAGCCCCGTTGCTACGAGTGGACGAGCTGAACGTGTCCTTCGGCGGATTGCGGGTCCTCCAGGCGGTCTCGCTCGAAGTGGCCGAAGCGGAGGTGCTCGGCGTCATCGGTCCCAACGGCGCGGGCAAGACGACCCTGTTCAACACGATCTGCGGGTTCGTCCGCCCGGACTCCGGCGCCCTGTCGTTCGACGGCCGCCGTCTCCTGCCCCGCCCGCACCGGCTCACGCGGCTGGGGATCGCCCGCACCCTGCAGGGCCTCGGGTTGTTCCCCAACCTCAGCGCGCTGGACAACGTCGCCGCCGGCGCGACCCACCGCTCGCGCACCGGCCCGGTCGGCGCGCTGCTGGCTTCGCCGTGGGCCGAGCGGCACGAGCTGCGGCTGCGGGACCAGGCGATGGGCATGCTCGAGCAGTTCGGCATCGCCGACGCCGCGCAGCGGCCGTGCGCGAGCCTGCCCTACGGCATCCGCAAACGCGTGGCCCTGGCCCGCGCGCTGATCAGCGAACCGCGCCTGCTGCTGCTCGACGAGCCCGCGGCCGGCCTGTCCGCCACCGAGATCACCGAGCTCGCCGACACCGTGCGGGGGCTACGCCAGCGCACCACCGTCATGCTCGTCGAGCACCACATGGAGTTCGTGATGAACCTCTGCGACCGGCTCGTCGTGCTGGACTTCGGCGAGGTGATCGCCACCGGCACGCCCGCGCAGGTGCGGGAGGACCCGGCCGTGCAGCGCGCCTACCTCGGCGAGGCGGTGGCGGCCGATGCTTGAGGTCAGCGGCCTGGTCGCCGAGTACGGGCCGGTGCGCGCGCTGCACGACATCGACCTGACGGTCGAGCGCGGCTCGATCACCGCGGTGCTCGGCGCGAACGGCGCGGGCAAGACGACGCTGCTGCGCTCGTTGTCCGGGCTGCTGCGGCCGAAATCCGGTTCGGTGCGCCTGAACGACCGGGACATCACCCGGCACGGCCCGGAGGACCTGGTCCGGCTCGGCGTTGCGCACGTGCCCGAGGGGCGTGGCGTGATCGTCGAGCTGACGGTCGAGGAGAACCTGCGCCTCGGCGGGCTGTGGCGGCGGGACCGGGCGTGGCTGCGCACCGGCGTGGCGCGCATGTTCGAGTTGTTCCCGCCGCTCGAACAGCGGCGGCACCAGCGCGCGGAGACGCTGTCCGGCGGTGAGCGGCAGATGCTCGCGATCGGGCGTGCCCTGATGAGTCGTCCCGACCTGCTGCTGCTGGACGAGCCCTCGCTGGGCCTCGCGCCGCGCACCGCGGCGCAGATCGTCGCGACGCTGCGCCGCCTGCGCGCGGAAACCGGCCTGACCCTGCTGCTGGTCGAGCAGAACGCGGGCACGGCGCTGTCGGTGGCCGACCGCGCCGTCGTGCTCAACGTCGGCCGCAAGGTCGCCGACGACGAAGCCGCCCGGCTGGCCGCCGACGACCGGGTCCGCCGGGCCTACCTGGAGATGTGATGGGACGGTTCCTCGACTTGACGCTCGCCGGGCTGACCAGCGGCGCGGTGTACGCCGCGGTCGCGCTGGCCCTGGTGCTGATCTGGCGCTCCACGCGAATCGTGAACTTCGCGCAGGGCGGGATGATGATGATCACCACGTTCCTCGGCTGCACCGTGGTCAGCCACGGCGGGTCCTACTGGCTGGCGCTGGCCGTCGCGATCGCCGCCGGGCTGGTGCTCGGCGCGGTCGTGGAGCGAGTGCTGATCCGGCCGGTAGCGAAGCGGCCGCCGCTGGACGCGGTGGTGGTCACGTTCGGCCTGCTGGTCGGGCTGCAGGGCATCGCCGGGATGGTGTTCGGCGGCACCCCGCAGTCCTACCCGCCCGCGTTCTCCATCGCCGGGTTCCAGGTGGGCGGGCGGCAGATCCTGTTCTCGCCCAACGACTTGTGGATCGTCGGCGTGGTGCTCGCCGTGATGGTGGTGCTGGCGGTGGTGTTCCGCCGGACCTCGGCGGGCCTGCGGATGCGCGCGACGGCGTTCGCGCCGGAGGTGGCCCGGCTGCTGGGGGTGCGCGTCGGCCGGATGCTGACCGTCGGCTGGGCGCTGGCCGCGGTGGTCGGCGCGGTCGCCGGGGTGCTGATCGCACCGAGCACGTTCGTCAGCCCGACGGCGTTCGACGCGGTGCTGGTGTTCGGGTTCACCGCGGCCGTGATCGGCGGACTGGACAGCCCGCCGGGCGCGGTCGTCGGCGGGGTCGCGCTGGGCCTGGTGCTCAGTTTCGTCTCGGGCTACCTGGGCCCGGACATCGTGACGCTGGGCGCGCTGGTCGTGCTCATCGTGGTGCTGATGGTGCGGCCGCACGGGTTGTTCGGCGCGGGAGCGAGGCGGCGGGTATGACGATGACGGAAACGCAGGCGCCCCAGCGGGAAGCGCCCAGGGCGCCGCTGTGGCGACGGTCCACTTTGCTGCGTCACGCGTGCTTCGCGGTGCTGGGGCTGCTCGGGTTCTGGCTGCTGTCGATCGCGCTGGACCCGTTCGCGAACCTGCAGCTGGCCCAGATCGCCTACACGGCCATCGCGGTCGCCGGGCTCACGGTGCTGTCCGGCCTCAGTGGACAGATCTCGCTCGGGCACGGCGCGTTCGTCGCGGTCGGCGCCTACACCGCCGCGCTGCTGCTGGAGAACGCCGAGTGGAGCCTGGCGCCGGTGCTGGTGGTCGCGACCGCGGGCACCGCGCTGGTCGGCACGCTGGTCGGGGTCGCCGCGGCGCGGCTGCGCGGGCCGTACCTGGCGGGCGCGACGCTCGCGCTGGCCGTCGGGCTGCCGTCGCTGGCCGACTACCACGGCCTGCGTGACCTGCTGGGCGGCGCGAACGGCCTGATCGTCAGCCCGCCGGTGCCGCCGCTGTCGCTGGGCGAGACGTTCCCGCTGGAACGGTGGCAGTCCTGGATCTGCGGGATCTGCCTAGTGGTCGTGTTGTTCCTGCTGGCCAACCTCAGCCGCAGCCGCCTCGGCCGCGACATGCGGCTGGTGCGCGAGGACGAGGACGCCGCGGCCCTGTCCGGCGTGCACGTCGCCCGCACCCAGATCCTCGCGTTCTGCGTCAGCGCCGGGTGCGCGGGACTGGCCGGCGGCCTGTTCGCGATCGTCAACAACCTGGCCGCACCGGGGGCGTTCACGCTGGCCCTGTCGCTGTCCCTGCTCACCGCAGCCGTGCTGGGCGGGCTCGGCAGCCTCGCCGGCGCGGTGTACGGCGCGGTGATCGTGACGCTGCTGCCGAACTGGTCGACAGACCTCGCGCAGCAGGCCGACCTGCCGCGCGCGGTCTACGCCAACATCCCGCTGGTCCTCTATGGACTGGTGCTGATCCTGGTCATCCTGGCCTTCCCCGGCGGCATCCAGTCCGGGGTGCGCCGGATCGGCCGCCTGCTCCGCCGTAACCGGAAGAACTGAAGGAGACGAGATGGTCCTGTCCAGACGCCCGCGCACGGCGGTCGCGCTCACCGCGGCGCTCGCGCTCACCTTGACCGCGTGCGGCGGTGGCGGTTCGGGCGGTGGCAGCACGCCCGGCGTGACCGACACCGACGTGCTGATCGGCAGCACCCTGCCGCTGACCGGCAACGCGGCGCCCGGCTACAGCGAGCAGGGGCCGGCGGCGAAGGCGATGTTCGACTACATCAACGCCAGCGGCGGGATCCACGGGCGCAAGATCAACCTGAAGTACGTCGACGACGCCTACAACCCGGCGAACACGGTCACCCTGACCAAGCAGCTGGTGCTGGAGGACAAGGTGTTCGCGATGGTCGGCGCGCTCGGCACGCCGACCCACACCAAGGTCGTGGACTTCCTGAACAGCTCGCGCGTGCCGGACCTGTTCGTGGCGTCCGGCTGCACCTGCTGGGACCAGCCGGACAAGAACCCCTACACCTACGGCTGGCAGCCCGACTACACCGTCGAGGGCAAGATCCTCGGCGACTACGTCGCGAAGAACTTCGCGGACAAGAAGGTGGCCTACTTCTACCAGGACGACGACTTCGGCGCCGACGGCATGAAGGGGCTGGACAAGTTCATCGACCAGAGCCTGGTCGTGTCGCGGCAGCCCTACCAGCCGGGCAACACCGACGTCGCGGCGCAGGTGTCGGCGATCGCGCGCAGCGGCGCGGAGGTCGTGGTGCTGGAGACGATCCCGGCCTACACCGCGCTGTTCAAGCTGACCGCGCTGAAGCTGGGCTACAACCCGCAGCTGGTCGCCTCCAGCGTGGGCGCGGACCCGGTGACGGTGGCCGGGCTGCTGGAGAACTTCGCCAAGCAGAGCGGCGCGTCGGTGAAGGGCAGCGACCTGGTCGAGGGTCTGGTCAGCAGCGCCTACCTGCCGGCGAGCAGCAACGCGCAGAACTCGTGGATCCAGCTGTTCAAGAAGGTGCACGACACCTACATCCCGAACCTGCCGTTCGACGGCAACGTCATCTACGCGATGTCGTACGCGTACACGTTCGCGCAGGTGCTGCAGGCCGCGGGCAAGGACCTGACGCGGCAGGGGCTGATCGACGCGCTGAACAAGGGCGGGTTCACCGGGCCCGGCCTGGTGCCGTTCCGGTACGGGCCGGAGTCGCACGCCGGCTACACCGGCGGGCAGATCTCGACCATCCGCGGCGGGCAGCAGGTGCTCTCCGGCACGCCGCTGACCACCGACGACGGCGACGGACCGGTGGTGCCGTACACGCAGCCGCAACCGGCGGCGCCGGCCAACGGCGTGCCGGCGGCGTGAGGTGGGCGCCGCGTCCCGGCGGGGCTCACGTCACGCCGGGACCGGCGCCGGCCGTGCGGTCCGGCACAATCGGGGTATGACCGAGGCCACCACCGGGAGCACGCGGGCGCAGATCACGCGCGCCGCCCTGCTCGACGCAGCCCGCGAGGTGTTCGTCGCCTCCGGTTACGAGGACGCCAAGCTCGTCGACATCGCCGACCGGGCGGGCGCCAGCATCGGCAGCCTCTACCACCACTTCACCGCGAAGTCGGACCTGTGGATCACGCTGTACGACGAGTACACGCGGCGGCAGCAGCACCGGTCGGCGCGTGCGTTCCGGACCGCGCTGGCCGCGGGGGAGGAGGACGCGCTGCGGCTGTTCATCGCCGGCACCCGCGCGTACCTGGAGGGGTGCTGGGAGGAGCGGCAGCTCGCGCGGATCTTCCTGTCCGGCAGCGGGCCCGCCGGGTTCGGGCTGCTGACGCGGCAGCGGTTCCGGGAGTGGCTGCACGCGAACTCCACGCTGGTGAACGGCCACACGCGGCCGCTGTCGGACATGCTGGTGCTGTGCCTGACGGCGATGGCCACGGAGGCGGGGCGCGAGGTGGCGGCCGCGTCGTCGAAGGCGAAGGCGCGCCGGATGATCGACGAGGTGCTCGAACTGATGGGACGCCTCTACCCGGCCTCTTGACGGGATTCTCGGCGAACCGCCGCGGGAGACCGCGACCGTGGCGAGGCACCCGCTCACCAGGACGGTGAACAGGACGACGCCGAGGACGTGCCGGCTGCGCGGGTTGCCCCAGGTTCGGCCAGGGATGGTGCCAAGGGCAGCAGGCCGAACACAGAGCACTTGCTCGCAGCGCAGGTAGCCCAGGCTCGCCCACACCTGCCCCACTCTCGATGCCCCCGGTCCCGATGCGCCACTCTCGATGCCCCCGGTCCCGATGCGCCAGTCCCGATGCGCCAGTCCCGATGCTCCAGTCCCGATGCCCCACTCCCGATGCTCCAGTCCCGACCCCTCGGCGGCTCGCCCCCATCCTGGCAGTAATTGTTGAACAATCCTCTTGTCGTCTCGATCAACGTCGCGCTAGGCTGCGCCATTGCTTCCGGCAGGAGAGGAAATCCGATGAAGTCCCACAGGGGAATTCGCGTCGCGGTGGCTCTGTCGTCCGGCGTACTTGCGGTACTGGCCTTCCAGGGCACGGCTTCGGCGGCCCCGGTGCCGCCCGGAGACGGCTGGGACCACGTCTGGTCCGGCGCGTCCGGCGATTTCAAGGTGTACGTGGAGGAACACGGCGACCTGATCTCGGCCTGCGACACGAAGGCGGACGGCAAGACCCCGACGGTGTGGGTCGGCCCCGGCACCGGGGAGACGACGCGGTACTCGTTCCGGGTGACCGGCGGGAGCGGCAGCTGTGTCTCGAAGAGCGCCTCGCTCGGCGGGGTTTACAACCTGCCCGAGGGGCAGAAGTTCACCGTCACGGCGTGCAGCTATGGCTGCGGCGCCTGGCCGTTCGTGAACGACCACTAACGCCCGCCGGCGCGCGTCGACCCTCACTCGGGTGCTCTTGGCGCTGATCGCAGGCCAGACCTGCCACGGGTGTCAGCGGAGCAGGTCGGGCCGGACTCTGGCGATCTCCTGGGTCAGCTGCCGGACCGTGCCGATGTTCGGCAGTCTCAGTTCCACTTCCGGACCGGCGTCCGGCAGGGGTTTTACCAGCGCGCTGTGGCGGGTCGCGAAACGGCCGTCCGCGGGGGTGAACACGAGGGCAGGCAGCACGGGCTTCGAGTTCGGGTCGCCCTTGACCGGCGGGCGCGGTTCGCGTCCGCGCACGGCACGCAACTCCTCCCACGCGATCAGGTCGGATTTGCGACCGGCTCCCCACCACAGTCCACGCTGATCGACGACGAAGCGGTGCACGCGGGGGACGGAGCTGATCATGACCAGCAGGCCGCCCAGCGCGAGCGCGCCGAAGAGGAACGACGCGGCGGCCGGAGTGAAGTTCTTCGCCCTCGACGAAGCGGACGGATGCCCGACGTCCGGGAAGAGGGCGACCAACCCGAAGACGACGAACATGGCCAGCCCGCCGATGAACACCCATCGGCCGGACCGGAATTCGACGACGGGCGTCTCAGGATCGGGGGACCACGTCTGCTCGGGCACGGACGGCAGCGTAGCCGAAGGCGGCTTCGGCGGGAGCGCGTGCGCGATTGACCCTCACATCAGTGTGAGGGTGCATGATCGGACCATGACCTTCGACCCGCACGACCTCCTCGCCGAGGCCCGGATCGCCGTACTGGCCACGATCAAGGCCAACGGCCTGCCCCAGCTGTCGCCCGTCACGCCGTACTACGACCGCGACGCCGGGGTGATCTACGTGTCCATGACGGAGGGCCGGGCCAAGACCCGCAACCTCCGCCGCGACCCGCGCGCCGCCCTGGAGGTCACCAGCTCCGACGGCTGGGCGTGGGCGACCGCGGAGGGCACCGTCACCCTGACCGGCCCTGGCGCCGACCCGCACGGCCCCGAGGTCGAGGCGCTGGTCGACTACTACCGCAAGGCCGCGGGCGAGCACCCGGACTGGGCGGAGTACCGCGAGGTCATGGTGTCCGACCGGCGGGTGCTCATGACGCTGAACGTCGAGCGCGTCTACGGCGAGCAGATCCGCTGACCCCACCGGCCCGAACGCGGAACTCGCGCCCGCGTGTGCGGGACTCGTGCCCGCGGGCGTGGGACTCGTGGGTCAGATGTCGAGGCGGATCAGGCCGGTTTCGGTCATCCGCTCGCCGTGGGCGGCGGCGCTGGTGAGCAGGTCCTTGACGCCGGCCGGGAAGTCCAGCTCGGTCCCGTGCGCCTGCGCCTGCGCGTACGCGATCCGCGCGTTGACGCCGTGCCGCTCGCCCGCGCCCCACTCCGGCCAGCGCGCCCTGGCGGCCTCCTCGATCGCCGCGTAGTCCGCCGAGCCGGCGACGGCCTCCTGCAGCCACTCGAAGTATTCGCGCACGTCCGCGACCGGGTTCTCCGTCGCCGCCGTCACCGGGCCGTGCCCGGGCACGTAGGTGGTCGCGCCGAAGGTTTCCAGCCAGCTCAGCGCTTCCAGCCACCCGGCGACGGACCCGGAGATCGCCAGTGGCGTGACCCCCAGGAACAGCAGGTCACCGGTGAACAGCGTGCCGGACTCTTCGTGCCACACCACCAGATCCCCGTGCGTGTGCGCCGGCCCGGGCACCGGCACGACCGCCACCGACGTGCCGCCCAGGTCGAGGGTCTTCGGCTCGGTGACCGGGGAGATGTCCGCAGGCGGGTCGATGGCGCCCCAGTCGCAGCTGAAAAGCATGTCGTAGGTGTGCGGCCCGGACAGCACCTCGCCCGCGGCGGGCGGGGTGGCCAGGATCGTCGCGCCCGCCGCGGCCAGGCGGCCGGCTCCGTGGGCGTGGTCGCCGTGCGCGTGGGTCAGCGCGACCGTGCGGGGCGTGCCGGGCGCGAGGTAGGCGTCGATCGCGGTCTCCAGCCGCCGGTTCAGCGGCTCGGTCGCGAACGTGTCGACCTGCAGAGCCGCGTCGCGGCCCGCGACGAGCCCCGCGTTGCTGACGAACCAGCCGCCGGGCGGCTGGTGGAAGGCGATGACGCCGGGGTGCAGCGCCACCGGGTTCAGGTCGGGTCTGGACACGCGGCCCAGCATCCTCCTCGGCGGGCGAGGAAGGGAAGAGTCCTTCGGGACGAAGACCTCGCCCCGAAGGACTCGTTCCATTGTGGACTTCCTCACTGCGGCGGCGGCTGCTCCTGCTGCCCGCGCACGAAGTCCTTGGCCTTCTCCGACGCCTGGTCGATCTTGTCGCTGTGTTCGCCGAAGCGGCCCTTGGCGGCCTCGGCGGCCTTGTCGATGCCCTGGTCCGCCTTGTCCGGGTTCTTCCCCAGGGCGTCCTTGGCCTTGTCGAACATGTTCATGGCTCACCTCCTAGGCGCCCCGGCTACCCGGCCCGGAACTGCGGAAACGCCACAATCACCCACGCGCGGGTCACTCACGCGAGGGGGACTCGGGTGGAAAGTCCCCACCAGGACGCCTTGTTGGAATGGTCTAGTCCACGCTACTTTGTTCTTCCCCACAACAAACGGCCGGAAGGCGTGATGTCGATGAAGATGTCGAGCTGGCTCCGTTTCCTCCTCCCCGCACTGGTCACCGCCGCCACCCTCACCGCGCCGCCGGCGCAGGCGGCCACGGTGACGTTCAACGACGACTTCAACGGCCCCGCGGGCAGCGCGGTCGACCCGGCGAAGTGGCAGCTGGAGACCGGGGACAACGTCAACAACCACGAGCGGCAGTACTACACGGCCGGCGCCGCCAACGCGGCGCTCGACGGCCAGGGCAACCTCGTGATCACCGCCCGCCGCGAAAACCCCGGCGGCTACAACTGCTGGTACGGGCCGTGCGAGTACACCTCGGCCCGGCTCAACACCGCGGGCCGGTTCACCCAGACCTACGGCCACTTCGAGGCCCGCATGAAACTGCCGCGCGGGCAGGGGATGTGGCCGGCGTTCTGGGCGCTGGGCAACGACATCGGCACCAACGGCTGGCCGAACTGCGGCGAGATCGACTTCATGGAGAACGTCGGGTTCGAGCCGAACACCGTGCACGGCACCATCCACGGCCCCGGCTACTCCGGCGCGGAGGGCGTCGGCGCCGCCTACTCCGGGCCGAACTTCTCCGACGGCTTCCACACCTTCGCCGTCGACTGGGCGCCCAACCAGATCCGCTGGTACGTCGACGGCGTGCTCTACCAGACCAGGACGCCCGCCGACCTCGGCGGCGACCGCTGGGTGTTCGACCACCCGTTCTTCCTGATCCTCAACCTCGCCGTGGGCGGCTACTGGCCCGGCGACCCGGACGGCAGCACCCAGTTTCCGCAGCAGCTCGTCGTCGACTACGTGCGCGTGACGAACTGACCGCACGGCCGGGACCGGCTCGCGGCCGGGTCAGGTCGTGAGCCGGTGCCGGCGCAGTTTGACCTTGTCACCGTGTCAGGCTTTTACCGTCGCCCGCATGAGTGGAGTGGTGATCATCGGGGCGGGCCCGGGCATCGGGCAGGCGGTGGCGCGGCGGTTCGCGCGCGAGGGCCTGCCCGTCGCGCTCGTGGCGCGCACGGAGCGGACCATGCCCGGCGCGCGGAGCTTCGTCGCCGACAGCACGGACGAGGACGCGCTGCGGGCCGCGCTGGACGCGGCGGCGGCCGAGTTCGGCACGCCGGACGTGCTCGTCTACAACGCGGCGCTCATCCAGCCGGACGCCCCGGGCGAGCTGTCGGCGCGGGCGCAGCTGGACGCGTGGGCGGTGAATGTCGTCGGCGCGCTGACCGCCGCGGCGCACGTCGCTCCGGCGATGGCCGACCGGGGCAGCGGCACGATCCTCGTCACCGGCGGGATGCCGGAACCCAAGCCGGAGTACGTGAGCCTGTCCCTGGGCAAGGCCGGGGTCCGCACGCTCGTCGCCCTGCTCGACGCGCGGTACGGGCCCGCGGGGGTGCACGTCGCGTCGGTGACCGTGGCCGGGCCGGTCGCGCCCGGCACCGCGTTCGATCCGGACGACATCGCCGAACACTACTGGGACCTGCACACGCAGGAGCGGCCGTGGTCGATCGAGGTCGTCCACGACGGGCGCGGGTGAGCGCCGGGGTCAGCGGATCCGCACGCCGAGCGCGCTGGCCAGCACGAGGGCCTGCTCGGGGTCGATCGTCGCCCCGGCGACCTTCGTCTCCAGCGGGTTCAGCCCGGTGATCTCGCTGCCCCGCAGGTCGCAACCGGACAGATCGGCGCTGTGCAGCCAGGCGCCGGACAGGTCGCACCGGTGCACCGTGCCGCCGATCCGGGCGCCGGTCAGGTCGGCCTCGCGCAGGCGCACGCCGCTGAACGACGCGCGCCGTAGGTCGGCGCCGGGCAGGCCGGTGAACGACCAGTCGCCGCCTTCGACGGTCAGCAGGTCGAAGGTGCAGCGGTCGAACGTCGAGCCGGTCGTCTTGCAGTCGGTGAAGGTGGCGTCGAAGAACGAGCACCCGGTGAACGTGCAGTTCAGGAACGCGGCGCCGGTGTGCCGGGAGGCGTTGAACCGGCTGTCGCGGAAGGTGCACTCCGTGAAGACCGCGCCCTCGGTGACCGCCTCGCTCAGGTCGGCCCGGACGAACGCGACGTGCTCGTGCCGTTCGCCGCTGAGGTGCGCGCCCTCCCAGTCCTGGCCGGTGATCGTCGAGCCGGTCGCGGGAGCCGGGGTGCCGTGCCTGCGTTCCGCCACCGCCCGACCCTATCCGGGTCCGGCCCGGGAATTCCCCGGATGCCGCGCCGCGCGCGGCCGAGCAGCATGATCGGCATGATCTGGAGATCCTTCGTGCTCGCCGTGGCTGTGTTGCTCGCGTCGGTGGTGCCGGCGTCCGCGGCGACGGGCCTCGCGTTGCCGCGGCCCAGCGGCCCGCACCGGGTGGGGCAGACCGAGTTGCACCTGGTGGACGCTTCGCGGACCGATCCGTGGCGTGGCGGGCCGCGGGAGCTGATGGTCAGCCTGCACTACCCGGCGCTGCCCGGCCCTGGGCGCGCGGCGCCGTACATGCTGCCCGGCGCCGCCGCGCACTTCGACGCCGTCACCGCGAACGGTTTGCTGGGGCTGGGCGTGCCGTCGGCGGACTGGGCGGGCGTGCGGACCAACGCGCGGCGCGACGCCGTGCCGCTGCCCGGGCGGTGGCCGGTGGTCGTGTACTCGCCGGGGCTGGGTGAACCGCGCACGTGGGGCACCGCGACGGCCGAGGACCTGGCGAGCCGCGGGTACGTCGTGATCAGCATCGACCACACGTGGGAGTCGCCGGAGGTGGAGTTCCCGGACGGCTCGGTGCGGACCATGGTCGACCCGGGCGATCCGGATGCGTTCCTGCGGAAGGCGCTCGACGTGCGGGTCGCGGACACGCGGTTCGTGCTGGACGCGCTGGCCGGGCGCCTGGACGTGAGCCGGGTCGGCATGATCGGGCACTCGATGGGCGGGGCGGCCGCGGCGCTGACGATGGCCGCCGACCCGCGCGTGGTGGCCGGGGTGAACTTGGACGGGAACCTGACGTGGTTCGACGGCAGCCTGATGCCGCCGGCCGAGGAGGGGCTGCGGGGGCCGTTCCTGCTGGTCGGCAAGGACGGCGAGACCGACACGGGCCCCGGCTGGAACGCCTTCCGCGCGGCTACGCAGGGCTGGACAGCGCAGCTGCGGTTGCTCGGCTCGGAGCACGCGACGTTCACCGATGCCGCGGCGTTGGTACCGCAGCTGGGCGTCCCGCTGGGCACCCTCGACCCGGCGACCGCGGTGCGCACGCAGCGCGCGTACGTGGCGTCCTTCTTCGACCGTTGGCTGCGCGACCGGAACGACCACCTGCTGGACGGCCCGTCGCCGCGCTACCCGGAGATGGTGTTCGTGGGGTGAGCTAGTTGACGAGCCAGGCGATCCCCGCGACGGAGAACATACCCGCGTACACCGCGGCCAGGATGGCGAGGTTGCCGGCCCAGATCTGCTTCGTCACCACCTCGGCCGAGCCTTGGTCCAGTGCGCGCCGTCGTGCCCTCTCGATGCGTTCCTGCATCGCGCGTTGCTTGCGGTTGTGACGGATGGTGGAGGCCAGGGACTCCGCGCCGGTCTGCGGTGCCACGACTTTGCCGTCGGACAACACGATTCGCAGAGCTGGCTGGGCTTCCAGCCTGCTCACCGCCGACCACGGGATCGAGTACCGGGTGAAGAAGTTGTGGACCACAAGACCGCTCTCCTTGACCTCCACCCTGACCTGCAGGTACCTGATCGGCCCCCAGAACCCCCAACCGGTGGCGAGGATCAGTTCGGCGATGTTGCCGAAGGCATCTCCGCGAAAGATGCCGTCGGCTACCACCCAGATGAACAGGATCGCGACAGCGAGTGCGGCGACGGCGATGTACCACTGTTCTCCGCCCCGTCGCAGCACCGTGATCGTCTCACCGCGCATTCGTCTCACCTCGGGTCGTTGGAACCTCTGTCAGGATGGGCCGATGCTGGCCGATCACTTCCCGTTGCTCGCGTTGCGGGTGCGGACCCCTCGGCTCGAACTGCGCCTGCCTGCGCCGGAGGAGCTCGCCGCGCTCGCGGAGCTCGCCGCGGAGGGGGTGCACGCGCCGGACAGCATGCCGTTCCTCGTGCCGTGGACCGACCAGGAACCGGCGCTCGTGGCGCGGTCGCTCGTGCAGTTCCACTGGCTCCGGCTGGGCCGGTGGAGCCCGGACGACTGGGGCCTGGACCTCGTCGTCTTCCGGGACGGCGAGGTGGTCGGCCAGCAGAGCATGAGCGCGAAGCAGTTCGCCATCATCCGCGAGGTCCACACCGGTTCGTGGGTCGGCCGCCGTCACCAGGGCCAGGGCATCGGCACGGAGATGCGCCGCGCGGTGCTGCACCTGGCCTTCGCGGGCCTGGGCGCGGAGGAGGCGGCGTCCGGCGCGTTCGAGGACAACGCCGCCTCCCTCGCGGTCTCCCGCAAGCTCGGCTACCGCCCGGACGGCGTCGCGCGACACGTGGTCCGCGACGCGCTCGCCGTCGAGCACCGGCTGCGCCTCGGCCGCGACGCGTGGCGCGACGACGTCCCGGTGACGATCGAGGGTCTGCCGCCCTGCCTGCCGCTCTTCGGGATCTGACCGCCGTCAGAACACGGCTAGCCGGTCCACGAGCAGTTCCGTCCGCCGCTCGGCGTCCTCCGGCGGCAGCCGTCCCGCCCGGGTCAGCGTCGCCAGCCCGTGCAGGGCCGCCCAGAACACCTCGGTGAACAGCCCCGGGTGCACGCCGTCGCCGGCGACCTCGCTGAGGTTCTCCAGCAGGGCGGCGAAGCCCTCCTTCAACGGTTCCGGTGTGTCGTCCTGCGCGAACGCCAGACCGCCGTCGAGCTGGAACATGGCGTCGTAGACCGCCGGGTGGCGAGCGGCGAAGTCGAGGTAGGCGCGGGCGAGAGCGGTGACCCGGGCACGCGGCCCCGCCGCGGCTGCGGCCGCGGCCCGCAGCGCTGTGGCCAGTTCGGTGGCGCCTTGCAGGGCGACGGCGCCGATGATCTCGCGTTTGCCGCGGAAGTGGCTGTAGAGAACCGGCTGGCTGTATTCGATGCGCTCGGCGAGCCTGCGGGTGGTGACCGCGTCCCAGCCTTGCTGCTCGGCGAGTTCGCGGGCCGTCGCCAAGATCAGGCGTTCCCGGTTCGCCCGCTCGCGCTCCTTGCGTTCCTGTACCGACACCAGTGCATCCTAGCACTGCTAGACAATCGAGCAGTGGTTGCGCTAGCGTCGCCACATCGGCTAGCAACGCTAGATTTCACAGGAGTCGCCATGCTCAACGCACTCGAGGTGCTCACCACCGTCGTCGTCGGCGTGATGGTGGGGGTGGAGTTCTCGGTCGCCTTCGTCATCAACCCGATCGTCGCCCGCCTCCCGGACGACAGCACCCTGCTCGCCCGCGCCCACGGCGGCCGGATGCTCGGCGCCGTGATGCCGGTCTGGTACCTCACCTCGCTCGCCCTCGTCGCGGTCTGGGTCATCGCCGGGTGGCGCCACGACGGCGCCGGTCTCGTCGTCACCGCCGGCGCGCTGCTGATCGTCAGCGTGATCATGTCGGTCCTGCTGCTCGTCCCGATCAACAACCGGGGCAAGACGTGGACCCCGGAGAACCGGCCCGCGGACTGGAAGCAGCAGGCGCAGCGCTGGGACCGCTTCCACTACATCCGCGTGGCCGTCATCATCGGCGCCTTCGCCCTGTTGGCCGCAGCCCTCGCCTGAGCCCGAGCGAGATCTAGAGTCGACCCGTGCGCGTGGGGGAGTGGGCGGCCCGATGGGTGCCGCCGGGGGCGGTGGCCGCCGTGTGGATCTACGAAGGTCTCGTCGCCAAGGTGCTGGGCGCCCGGCCGGACGAGCGGGCGATCGTCGAATCCGTGCCGGTGCTCGGCGGGGCCGCCGCGGTGGTGCTGGTGCTGATCGGCCTCGCCGAGGTCGCCCTCGGCGGATGGGTCCTGACCGGCTGGGCGCCGCGCACCGCCGCGGCCGTGCAGACCGCGCTGCTCGCCGGGTTCAACGCCGGCGGCCTCGCCTTCGGCGGCGGGCACATCGCCGAACCGCTGAACCTGGTGCTGCACAACGTCGTCCTGCTCGTCCTGGCCTGGCTCGTCGCACTCCGGCGGCACCGGTGAACCCGTGGGCGGGCCGGCGGGGCCTGCTGTTCGGCTGGGGCTACGAGGATCCGGACGTCGAACTCCGCGTCCTGCCCCGCGGGCGCGTCCTCGCGATCGCGGCCGCCGGGGAGACCGTGTCCGCCCTCGCGCGCGCCGGGTACGAGGTCACCGCCGTCGACATCAACCCCACACAACTGGCCTACTGCCGGGACCGCCTCGCCGGCGCCCCCGCGACCACCGGCCGGGCCGAACGCCTGCTCACGGCCGGGCGCGCCGCCCTCCGGGCGCTCGATCCCCGCTGGCGACGCGTCGACGAGGTCCTCCGCGACGGCGACCCCGTCGCGCTGCTGGAATCCCGCCGCCTCCAGGGCCTGCTCGCGGCCGGGCTCGCGCCGCTGGGCCTCCTGCTGCCCGCCTTCCGGCACGCGATCCCGCCGCGCCTCGACCGCGTGCTGCTCGCCCGCCTCCGCCGGGGCCTCGCACACGCCCCAGCGGACAACCCGTGGGCGTGGCGCCTGCTCGCCGGCCGCGACGAACTCACCCGCGACACCCGCGCCGCCGCCACGCTCGTCCACGCCGACGTCGCCGAGCACCTCGAACAGGCGCCCCGCGGCTGCTACGACGGCATCTCCCTGTCGAACGTCCTCGACGGCCCCGACGCGGGTTACGCGGCCCGGCTCGCCGCGGCCGTGCGGCACGCCCTGCGGCCCGGGGGAGTGGTGGTGTCCCGCTCGTTCCGCGAACCACGTCCCGGCGAGGATCCCGGCCCGCCGGACCGCTCGATGCTCTGGGGTGTGGTCGAAGTACGGAGGTGTCCATGACCGCGCTGAACCGGCATCCCCTGCCCATGCGCACCAGGTTCGACCACTCGCTCGTCCTCACCTACGCCGTCGATCCGGCGCAGGTCGCGCCGCTGCTGCCGGAACCGCTGACCCTGGACACCTACACCGGCCAGGACGGCGCCGAGCACGCCTTCGTGGCCGTCGCCCTGGTCGCGCTGCGGCACCTGCGGCCGTCGATCCTGCCCGCGCCGCTCGGGTTCCGCTCGGTGATGACCGGCTACCGGGTCCTCGCCCGGCTGCGCACCCCGGGCGGGAAGACCATGCGCGGCTTGCGGATCCTGCGCAGCGACACCGACCGCGCCCTGCTCGCGCTCGGTGGGAACGTCCTCACCGGCTACCACTACCACCGCAGCGCGGCCCGGGTGTCGCGGCAGGACGACGTGCTGCGCTTCACCGTGCGGTCGCGGGACGGGCAGGGCGACCTCGACGTCACCGCCGATCTCGGCGAGCGGGAACCGTTGTGGGACGGGGTGTTCGCGACCCCGGCCGACGCGCGGCGCTTCGCCGGGCCGCTGCCGTACACGTTCTCACCGGACGAGGAGGGCATCGTGGTGGTCAAGGCGTTCCGCAGCACCTGGCGGCCCGAACCCGTCGGCATCGCGCGGCACCACGTCGCCTTTCTGAACCGGTTCGACGGGGCCGTGCTGGCCAACGCGTTCCACGTGTCCGATGTGGACTACGGCTGGCACCGGGGTGAGCTCCGGTGATGCGCGGGGTCGCGCAGGTCCTGGCGTTCAACTGGCCGAAGGTGCTCGCCGGCGCGGTGGCCGCCGCGGCGCCGCTGCCGAAACCGGCGCGGGCCGGGGCGGCGTGGTTCACGGTCGCGAGCCTGGCCGCGTCGTGGTGGGTCTACGACCTCTCCGGCCTCTACCGCTGGACGTGGCTGCGGCCGGTGCTGCCCGCGCGGGTCCACCGGCACGTGCTGGTCACCGCCGGGTTCGACGAGGTGTCGGCGACGCTGCCCGCCCTGCTGCCGGAGTCCGTCGGCGTGGTGCTGGATGTGCTGGATCCACGCGGCCCGGTCGAGGCGTCGATCCGGCGGGCTCGTCGGCGCTACCCGGCGAGGGCGGTCCCGGTGCGGCCGGAGGCGCTCCCGTTGGCGAGCGGCGCGGTCGACGTCGTGCTGGCGGTGCTCGCCGCGCACGAGCTGCGCACCCCGGCCGGGCGGGAGGCGTTGTTCCGCGAAGCGCGCCGCGTGCTGCGGCCCGGTGGCCGGCTGGTGCTGGTGGAGCACCACCGGGACCTGCCGAACGTGCTGGCGTTCGGGCCGGGCGCGTGGCACTTCTACCCGCGCGCGGAATGGGAGCGCGTCGCGACACGGGCTGGCCTCGGGTGTGTCGCCCGGGTGCGGCGGACGCCGCTGGTCACCGCGACGGCGTTCGAGGCGGCGTGATGCTGGAACTGCAGATGCGCCTGGCCGGTGTGGTCGCGATCGTGCTGGGGCTCGCGCACCTCGCGCTGCCGCGGCTGCTCGGGTGGCCCGCCGACCTCGTCGCGGTCAGCCCGATGTCCCGGCTCGTGGTCGGCCTGCACACCGGTTTCGTCGGGCTGACCTGTGTGGTGCTCGGCGCGCTGCTGTGGCCGGTGGACGAGCTGCTCGCGCCGGGCGCGCTGGCCGCGACCGTGCTGGCGGCGCAGACCGTGTTCTGGGGCGCGCGGTGGCTGTGCGAGCTGGTGGTGGTCGGCCGGGTGGTGCGGGCCGCGCCGCTCGCCTGGCGGGCCGCGCACGTGGTCGGCCTCGGCGGCTGGGCGTGGCTCACCGCGGTCCCGCTGACCGCCCTCCTGACGCGGTGACGAGCCCGGTCTCATAGGCGAGGACCACCAGCTGCGCGCGGTCCCGTGCGTGCAGTTTCGCCAGCAGCCGCCCGATGTAGGTCTTCACCGTCGCCAGGGAGAGGTGCAGGCGCTCGGCGAGTTCGGTGTTCGACAACCCGTGTGCGATCAGCGTCAGCACCTCGGTCTCCCGCGGCGTGAGGACGTCGAGTTCGCGGCTCAGGGCCGGGCGGGAGCCGGTCGTCCGGGCGAACTCGGCGATCAGCCGGCGGGTGACGGCGGGCGCCAGCAGCGCTTCGCCGGACGCGACCACCCGGATGGCGGCGCACAGGTCCGCGGGCCGGGTGTCCTTCAGCAGGAAACCGGCCGCGCCCGCCCGCAGCGCGTCGAAGACGTGCGCGTCCAGGTCGAACATCGTGAGGATCAGAACCCGCGCCGACGGCATCCGCTCGGTGAGCAGCCGGGTCGCCGCGATGCCGTCCATGCCCGGCATCCGTACGTCCATCAGCACCACGTCGGGCCGCGCGGCCTGCACGACCTCGACCGCTTCCGCGCCGGTCGCCGCCTCGCCGACCACCGTCATGTCCGGTTCGCTGTCCACCAGCAACCGGAAACTGCCGCGCAGCAGCGCCTGGTCGTCGGCGATCACCACCCGCAGCGGCTCAGGCAACGGGCACCTCCGCCGGCGCGCACCGCAGCCGGGCCGCGACACGGAAACCGCCGTGCGGCAACGGTTCCGCGGTCAGCTCACCGCCGTACAGCGCGGCCCGTTCGGACATGCCCACGACGCCGTGGCCCGGCCGTACCGGCCCGGGTGACCGGGCGCCGTCGTCGGTGACCTCGATCCGCACCTCGCCGGCGTGTGCCCGCACCACCACCCGGCACCGCGCGGGAGCGGCGTGCTTCACCACGTTCGTGACCGCCTCCTGCACGATCCGGAACGCCGCCAGCTCCACCGGCCGCGGCAGGTCCGCCACGTCGACGTCCAGCTCCACCGCGACCCCCGCGGACGCCGCCCGTTCCGCCAGCCGCGGCAGATCCGCCAGTTCGCCCGGCGGCTCGGCGTCCTCTCGCAGCGCGCTCAGCAACCGCCGCATCTCACCGAGCGCTTCGCGGCTGGTCTCCTCGATGATCCGGAGCGCTTCGCGGGCTTCGTCCGGCCGGGACTCCGCCACGTGGTTGGCCACGCCCGCCTTCACCGCGATCAGGCCCATCCCGTGGGTGACGACGTCGTGCAGTTCCCGGGCGATCCGCAGGCGCTCGTCGGTGCGGATCTGGTGCTGCCGCTGCAGTTCCAGCTGCTCGGCCTGGGCCCGGTGCGCGTGTGCCGCCCGCCCGGCCGCCCACGCCGCGACCAGCAACGGCACGCCGAGGACGTACCACCAGGCCGCGAAACCCGCGACCGCCGCGACCGCGCACGCGCCGAGCAGTGGCAGCAGCCGGTCCCGGCCGAGCGCGACGACGTGCAGCACCACCGCGGCGCCCGCGAAGGGGTCCCAGAGCACGCCGAGGAACGCGGCCGCCGTCGACACGGCCAGCACGAACACCAGCACCGGGACCGGCCACCGCCGCCGCACCAGCACCGCCAGCCCGATCACGACCGCCATGGCCATCGAGCCGCCCAGCCGCCAGCCGGTGTCGTCGCGCAGCAGGTTCCCGCCGACGGCGACGTCCACCGCGATCAGGAGCACGGCCGGCAGCGCGGCGGTGGCGCGTGAACGCCACGGCGAGGGGCTCATCCGTCGCACGATATCCGGGTGCTGCGCCGG
Organism: Amycolatopsis thermoflava N1165; assembly: GCF_000473265.1. Classification (NCBI taxonomy): domain Bacteria; kingdom Bacillati; phylum Actinomycetota; class Actinomycetes; order Pseudonocardiales; family Pseudonocardiaceae; genus Amycolatopsis; species Amycolatopsis thermoflava. Next base: position 3,666,318 of record NZ_KI421511.1, on the reverse strand, counting down.
CCGCGTCCGTCCACGGCGGTCATACCAGGGTCTGATGTCCGCGGCCGGAGTGTCCGCTGTGGTGCGATCCGCCGCGTTCCGGACACTGGCAGGTTCGCCGCATGACTCGTGAACCGCGCTGGATCGCCGGCCTGGCGATGATCGCCGCCCCGCTGCTGTTGCTCACCGGGATGCTGTTGCGCCTCCCGGTCCCGTTCTTCTTCCCGCACCAGCTCGCCGCGGCCGCCGACCACCCCGGCCGGATGAGCGCCGCCTACACCTGCGTGCTCGCCGGGACGCTCCTGCTGTGCCCGGCGGTGCTCGCGCTCAGCGCGCGGGTCAGGTCCGGGCCGGGCGCCTTGGCCGCGGTCCTCGTCGTGACCGGGCTGTTCGCGCGGGTCTTCCACGCCGGGTTCGACCAGGCCGCCCTCGCGCTGGCCCGCCACCGCGGGGCCGGGTTCGCCACCGCGTTCGTCGCCGACGCCTACGGCGATGCGCACCTGTTCAGCTACCTGTCGTTCACGATCCTGCTCGGCTGGCCGGTGCTCGCGTTCGCCGCCTGGCGGGCGGGCGTGCTGCACCCGGTCCAGGCGGTGGGGCTGGTGGCGATGGCGGCCATGCCGCTCGGGGTGCTCAAGGGGACGACCGTGCTGTCCCTCGTGGCGGTGGCGGGCGTGGCCGTGGCACTCGTGCCCGAGGGGCTGCGCCTGCTCCGCGCCGCGCCGCGGCCGGACTTCCGGCTGGTGGCCGTCGCGGTGCCGGTGGTGGGCCTGCTCGCGTACGTCAGCACCCTCGGGTGAGCGTTTCCCGGCCCGGCGCCGTGGGCAATCTGCCGGGCATGGCCAAGGTTCTCGTGCTCGATGTGGACGGCACGCTGGTGGACACCAACTACCACCACGCGCTCGCGTGGTTCCGCGCCTTCCGCGGGCACGGCGTGACGGTGCCGGTGTGGCGCCTGCACCGCGCCATCGGCATGGGCGGTGACCAGCTGGTGCCCGAGGTCGCCGGGCAGGAGGTCGAGGACTCCTGCGGCGACGACGTCCGGGCGAAGTGGAAGGAACTGGTCGACGGGATGCTGCCCGAGGTGTGCGCGCTCGACGGCGCCCACGAGCTGCTCCAGGCCGCCGACGACGCCGGCTATCGCGTGGTGCTCGCCAGCTCCGGCAAACCCGACCACGTCGACCACTACCTCGACCTCATCGACGGCCGCGAGCTGGCGGCCGACTGGACCAGCTCGAAGGACGTCGAGGCCACCAAACCGGAGCCGGACCTGCTGGAGGTCGCGCTGGAGAAGGTGCGGGGCGAGGAGGCCGTGGTGATCGGCGACTCGGTGTGGGACTGCGTCGCCGCGCGCCGCATCGGCCTGCCGTGCGTCGGGCTGCTCACCGGCGGGTTCTCCGCGGCGGAACTCACCGACGCCGGCGCCGCCCGGACGTTCACCGACCTGCGCGAACTCCGGGCGAGCCTGGACGAGCTGCCGTTCGGGGCCTCGCCGCGCTGATCACCGCTGCAGGTGCGCGGGCACGATGGGGAGTTAGGTGGGTTGTCCTGGCCAGGTCACTCCGCATCGTGCGGCGGCCGCGGGGAGGCGTCGATCTCCAGTCGTGCCGGGGCGCCGCCCGTGAGCTGGCGTTCGTGGGTGACCGTCCGGTCGAGCTGCTTCGCCAGGTGCGGGATGGTCGTCGACGGCAGGTAGGTCGTGGCGCCGGCGTCGAGCAAGCGCCGGACGGGGCCCTGGTAGCTCACGCCGAGCTCCGCGTCGTCGATCTCGGCCACCACCACCCGCGCCTTCGGGAACGACCGGCGAAGATTGCCGATCAGCTGCGGGCTCACCGGCGGCACCAGCAGCACGTCCGCCGTCGCCGGTGCCGCGTGCATGTCGATCACGATGTAGTCGGCGCCGAGCTCGGCCGACAGCTTCCCCCGCGCCGACTCCGACAACCGCATGGCCGTGGCGACCACCGTGACGTCGTCGGCGATCTCTGCCGCCGGCCGGGGCGCGCCGCCCGTGCTGGAGATCGTCCGATCACCTTGCCGTCCCGCGTGACCACGAGGTCCTCGCCCGGCGGCAGCGCGTCGATGAGATCCGCACGCTGCCGCACACTCCCAGACCGCCTCCGGACCCCGCCGGAGTTTTTTCCGGATCCGTGGTTTACCGCCCGGCGACCGGGGTAGTCAGCCCGCGGAGTCGCAAGTCCGGTGGACGCGCAGGGGTGCCGTCGGACGGAGCAGGAAGCCTCGGCCCACCTCCCCCTCGGCGGGCCGGGGCTTCCGTCTGTCCAGGGGTAGTGCGCACCCGCCCGCACCGGCGCGGGACAATGGCAGGCGCACCCGACCAGCAAAGGACCGATTCATGGCGAAGGCCGCCGAGCCACCTTCAGGTACCCGCGACTTCCTGGCCGACGACGTGCGTCGCCGGAAGGCGGCGTTCGACACCGTCAGCGCGGTCTTCGAGCGCTACGGCTTCGACCCCCTGGAGACCCCGGCCTTCGAACGCCTCGAGGTGTTCGCGGGCAAGCTCGGCGACGACGCGTCCGCCCTGATCTTCAAGATCCTCAAGCGCGGGGTGCACGAGGCCAGCGGCGAGGCCGACCTGGCGCTGCGCTACGACCACACCGTGCCGCTCGCCCGGGTGATGGGCACCTACGGCAGCAAACTGCCCTCGCCCTACAAGCGCTACGCCATCGGCCCGGTGTGGCGCGCCGACCGCCCCGCGCAAGGCCGGTTCCGCGAGTTCGTGCAGTGCGACATCGACACCGTCGGCTCGTCGTCCCCGCTCGCCGACGCCGAGACCCTGTGGGCGATCAACGACGCGCTGACCGCGCTGGGCGTCGCGGACTTCCGCTTCCTGGTCAACAGCCGCCAGGCGCTGCACGGCCTGCTGGAGGCCTACGGCATCCCCGAGGAGGCGGGCACGAAGGTGCTCGGCAGCCTCGACAAGCTGGACAAGGCGACCCCGGACGCGGTGATCGCCGAGCTGGCCGACCGCGGCCTGGCGGCCGAGACCGCGGAGAGCCTGGTCGGGGACGTCGTCGCCACCGACACCGACCGCATCCGCAAGCAGCTCGACACCACCGAGCGCGGCCGCGCCGGCCTCGCCGAGGTCGACAAGCTCGTGGAGCTGACCGCGGGCCTGCCGTCCGGGCGGGTCGTGTTCACGCCGCGGATGGTACGCGGCCTGGACTACTACACGGGCCCGATCTTCGAGGTCACCGCCGCCGGCTACCCGGGGTCGATCTCGTCCGGCGGCCGCTACGACGGGCTGGTCGCGAAGCTCGGCGGCCCGGACATGCCCGCGTGCGGCGGGTCGATCGGCCTGGAGCGGATCCTCGCCGGACAGGCCGCGGCCGACGCCGAGGCCGGTGGCCTGGACGTGGCGCTCACCGTGCTCGGCGCGGAGGACGAGGTGCTGCGGCTGGCGAACCGGCTGCGTGCGCGGGGCCTGCGCACGGGCGTCTACCTGGGCACGTCCGGCAAGCTCGCGCGCCAGTTGAAGTGGGCGAACGACCAGCGGGCGCGCACCGTCCTGATCTACGGCCCGGCCGAGCAGGAGGCCGGCGAGGTGACGGTGCGGGACATGACCTCGGGCGAGCAGACCCGCGTCCCGGTCGACGAGGTGCCCGCGCACCTGCAGCGATAACGACTCGCCGGAGAACGCTCCCAGCAGACTCGCCGGGGGCGTTCTCGGCGCCGAGCCTCTGTGCGGCGACGCCCCGAACGGCAGCTCGTCCAGGCTCGCCCTGACCCCACGCCCGTCGCCGACGCGCCCACACACCAGCAGCGACCAAACCTCAACGCGACGACGCGCCCCCAACGGCAACGGGTGACTCTGTCGTGGCGAGAGGGCTGGGTGAGCGCCGGTGGGGTTTGCCGGAGGCTGGTCGATGCGGCGCGGCGGCCCCGGCGAGCGGTTGCTGGTTGCCGGGGTCGGTGCTGCCGTGGACTCGACGGAATTGCGACCTGTGCCGTGCGGGGAGGGTGGGCTCGCGGGCGGCTGGTGGGTGTGGCGCTTCCCTCGTGGGGGCGGTTGCCGGGGCAGTGCCGGTGGGTACGGCCAGGTGCGCGCCGGCCGGGGTTTGCCGGAGGCTGTCGGCGCGGCGGCGCGCGCCGACGGGAGCGGCTGCTGGTTCGCCGGGGCGGTGCCGCCGTGAACGTGGCTGACAGGGGTTCAGGCCTCCCGGGCTGAGGGCGCGCGGCCCGGCGATACGCGGCGGGCAAGCGCATCGCCGCGCCGCTCGGAAGCGGGTGGCGATCTCTCCCGATCAGCGCACCAGGCGGAAGAAGTTCCGGATCTCCTCCACCCACACCTCCGGCTCTTCGAGCGCCGCGAAGTGGCCGCCGCGCTCGGGTTCGTTCCAGTAGCGGATGTCGGTGTACCGGCGGGCTGCCCAGCGGCGCGACGGGCGCGGCACCTCGCGTGGGAACACCGAGCACCCCGTCGGCACCGGGACCGTGTCCGAAGTGGACCTGCTGAACCAGTCCGACACCTGCTTGAAGCTCTCCCAGTACAACCGCGCCGATGACGCGCCGCTGCGGGTGAACCAGTACACGCTCACGTTGTCGAGCAGCTGGTCGCGCGTCAGCACGCTGCCCGTGTCCACCCACGAGTGGTACTTCTCCACGATCCACGCGCACAACGCCACCGGCGAGTCCACCAACCCGTACCCGACGGTCTGCGGTTTCGTCGACTGCTCCGCCGAGTAGCCCGACTCCCGCGACTCCGCCTCGGCCAGCGCGTCCAGCGCCTCCCGTTCCCGCGGTGACAGATCGGCGAACGTCGCCGGATCGGGCGCCGCGATCGGGGGCTGCACGTGGATCCCGGCCAGCACGTCCGGGTGCTGCTGCCCCATCGCGGTGGTGATGCTGTTGCCCCAGTCGCTGCCGTGCGCCCCGTACCGCGTATACCCCAGCGAGGCCATCAGCGAGGCCCACGCATCGGCGATCCGCTGCACACCCCAGCCGGGCGAGGTGGGCTTGTCGCTGAAGCCGTAGCCGGGCAGCGTCGGCAGCACCACGTGGAACGCGTCCGCGGCCGACCCACCGTGGGAGACCGGGTCGGTCAGCGGCCCGACCACGTCCAGGTACTCCACGATCGACCCCGGCCACCCGTTGGTCAGCACCAGCGGCAACGCGCCGGGGTGCGGCGAGCGCACGTGCGCGAAGTGGATGCCCACGCCGTCGATCGTCGTCCGGTACTGCGGCAGCGCGTTGACCCGCTTCTCGAACGCGCGCCAGTCGTACCCGTCCGCCCAGTACGCGCACAGCGACCGCAGGTACTCCAGCGGCACCCCCTGCGACCAGTCGTCCACCGTCTCGGCGTCCGGCCAGCGCGTGCGCGCCAGGCGGTCCCTCAGGTCCGCCAGTTCACGGTCATCGACAGCGATCCGAAAATTCTCCACGCGCCGACCATAACGAGACCCACCGACAATTCACGGCAACGCGGGCAGCACCTTGTCGAGCGTGATCGGCAGGTCCCGGATCCGCGCCCCGGTCGCGTGGAACACCGCGTTCGCCACCGCCGCGGCCGTGCCCACGATCCCGATCTCGCCGATCCCCTTGACCCCGAGCGGGTTCACGTGCGGGTCGCGCTCGTCGAGCCAGTGCGCCTGGACGTCGTCGACGTCGGCGTTCACCGCGATGTGGTACTCGGCCAGGTCGTGGTTGACCACCTGCCCGAACCGCGGGTCCCACACGCTCTCCTCGTGCAGCGCCATCGACAGTCCCATCGTCATGCCGCCGAGGAACTGCGACCGCGCGGTCCGCGGGTTGACGATCCGGCCCGCGGCGAACACCCCGAGCAGCCGCGGCACCCGGATTTCCCCGGTGTCCGCGTGCACCCGCGCCTCGGCGAACTGCGCGCCGAACGCGTACATCGCGTACTCCTTGCGCGCCGGGTTGTCCCCGGTCGTCGCGTCCGCCTCGGCGCCGTCGGCCGGGTCGCGGCCGTACTTGTCGCGGAACGTGCGCGCCGCCTCGAACACCGCCGAACCCCAGGTCGCCGTGCCTGCCGAACCGCCGGCCACCGCCGCCTCCGGGTACGCGGTGTCGCCGAGCCGCATGTCGATCTCCTCGGCCGGCACCTCCAGCGCCTCCGCGGCGATCTGCGGCAGCACCGTCCACGCGCCGGTCCCCAGGTCGGCCGCGCCGATCTCCACGGCGTACCGGCCGCCCTCGAACCGCACCACCGCGGTCGACCCCGGCCGCGTCGACGACGGGTACACCGACGCCGCGACTCCGGTGCCGACCAGCCAGCCGTCCTCCAGCCGCACGCCCGGGCGCGGGTCGCGCGAGTCCCAGCCGAACCGCCGGGCGCCCTCGCGCAGGCAGTCCACCAGGTGCCTGCTGGAGAACGGGTTGCCCGACTCCGGGTCCACTTCCGGCTCGTTGCGGATCCGCAGCTCGACCGGGTCGATGCCCAGCTCGTAGGCCAGCTCGTCCATTGCCACCTCGGGCCCGAACATGCCGGGGCACTCGCCGGGTGCGCGCATCCACGACGGCACCGGCACGTCCAGCGCGGCCAGCCGGTGCGTGGTGCGCCGGTTCGGCGCGGCGTACATCATGCGCGAGGGCAACGCGGTCTGCTCCGCGAACTCCTTGATGCGCGAGGTCTGCTCGACCACGTCGAGCCCGATCGCGGTCAGCCTGCCGTCACGCGTCGCGCCGAGCCGCATCTTCTGGATCGTCGGCGTCCGGTACCCGGCGAGCGAGAACATCTGCTGCCGCGTCAGCGCGAGCTTCACCGGCCGTCCCGGGTAGGCCCGCGCGGCCATCGCGGCCAGCACCACGTTCGCGTGCGGCAGGCCCTTCGACCCGAACCCGCCGCCGACGTACGGGCACACCACCCGCACCCGTTCCTCGGGCAGGCCGAACACCTTCGCGATGGCCTTGCGCGACGGGTGCACGCCCTGCGTCGAGTCCCACAACGTCAGGACGTCGTTGTCCCACAAGGCCGTCGTCGCGTGCGGCTCCAGCGGGTTGTTGTGGTACATCGCGGTGCGGTAGGTCTGCTCGACCGTCACGTCGGCGGACGCCATCGCCGCGTCGACGTCCCCGGCCGCGGTGTCCGTGGGGAACGCCGGGTTGACCTTCTCCGGCTTGTACAGGTCGTCGCGGTCCGCGGACAGTTCGGTGTCGTGCTCGCGCTCGTCGTAGGTCGCGAACACCAGCTCGGCGCCGTGCCGCGCGACCTCCGAGGTCTCCGCGACCACCAGCCCGATCACCTGGCCGCGGAAGGCGATCTCGCGGTCCTGCAGCACGGCCAGTTCGGCGTCCGCTGTGGACGCCAGCCGCTCGGCGCTGCGGTAGGTGATCACGTCCAGCACACCGTCGAGCACCTCGGCCTCGGCGGTGTGGATCGCGGCGATCCGGCCGCGCGCCACGGTGGCCTGCACGGGGTGGCAGAACACCGGCGTGCCGGCCGGCGTCTCGTAGGCGTACGTGGCGGTGCCGGTGACCTTGCGTGTGCCGTCCCGCCGCACCAGCGGTTCGCCGATCGCGGTCATGACAGCTCCCGGAGCACGGAAACCAGGGTGCGGGTCAGCAGCGGGACCTTGAACTCGTTGCCGGGCAACGGCCGCGCCTGCGCCAGCTCCTCCTCGGCCGCGGCGCGGAACGTCGCGTCGGTGGCCGGCGCGCCGCGCAGCACGTCCTCGGCCTGCCAGGCGCGCCACGGTTTGTGCGCGACCCCGCCGAACGCGATGCGCGCGTCGACGATCGTGCCGTCCTCGACCGCCAGCACGGCCGCCACCGACACCAGCGCGAACGCGTAGGAGGCGCGGTCGCGGACCTTCCGGTAGCGCTGCTTCCCGGCCGGCGGCGCGGGCAGGTCGATCGAGGTGATCAGGTCGCCGTGCGCCAGCACGGTGTCCCGCTCCGGGGTGTCGCCGGGCAGGCGGTGCAGCTCGGTGAACGGGATCGTGCGCTCGCCGTCCGGTCCGAGCACGGACACCTCGGCGTCCAGCGCGGCCAGCGCGACCGCCAGGTCGGACGGGTGCGTCGCGACGCAGTGCTCGGACGCGCCGAGGATCGCGTGGTAGCGGGTGTAGCCGTCGATCGCGGAGCAGCCGGAGCCGGGCTCGCGCTTGTTGCACGGGGTGGTGACGTCCTGGAAGTACGCGCACCGCGTGCGCTGCAACGGGTTCCCGCCGGTGGTGGCCATGTTGCGCAGCTGCCCGGACGCGCCGGCGAGCAGCGATTCGGCGAGCACCGGGTAGCGCGACCGGATCCGCGGGTCGGCGGCCAGGTCGCTGTTGCGCACCCCGGCGCCGATCGACAGGAGGCCGTCGCGCTCGGTGATCTCGGTGGAGGTCAGGTGGGTGACGTCGACGAGCCGGCCAGGGCGGGCGACGCCGAGCTTGAGGTGGTCGACGAGGTTCGTGCCGCCGGCCAGGAACACCGCGGACGGGTCGGCGGCGACGGTTCGGACGGCGGTGTCCGCGTCGGCGGGGGAGTCGTAGGTGAACGGCTTCATCCGGCCGCCTCCTCGATCGCGCTGACGATGCCGTCGTAGGCGGCGCATCGGCACAGGTTGCCGCTCATCCGCTCGGCGATCTCGGCGCGGGTCAGTGCGGGGCGCTCGCTGACCGCCGGGGTCGCGTGGCTCGGCCAGCCCTGCTTGACCTCGTCCAGCGCGCCGACCGCGGAGCAGATCTGGCCCGGCGTGCAGTAGCCGCACTGGAACCCGTCGTGCTCCAGGAACGCGCGCTGGACCGGGTGCAGCTCACCGTCCGGAGCGAGCCCCGCGGCGGTCGTGACCTCGGCCCCGTCCTGCGCGACGGCCAGCGACAGGCAGGACAGGATCCGGCGGCCGCCGACCAGGACCGTGCAGGCCCCGCACTGGCCGTGGTCGCAGCCCTTCTTGGGGCTGGTGACGCCGAGGCGTTCGCGCAGGGCGTCCAGGAGGGTGGTGCGGCTGTCGAGCGTCAGCTGGTGGGTGGCGCCGTCGACACGCAAGGTGATCTCCGCGTCCATGACGTGGGGCGTACCCGGCGGGACAGCCGCGAAACCGGCGACCGCGTTCCCGGCGCGCCGCGCAGTGCCGAAGCGGCGCCGCCGGGACCCCGTCGCCGTGGGAAAATGCCCGGATGCGGCAGATCGGGAACGACGCCAACCTCGCCGGGAAGATTCTCGACGAGCTGAAGAGCGCCATCGTCAACGGCGAGCTCGTCGCGGGCAGCCTGTACTCGGTGCACGACCTCGCGGAGCGGCTCGGCGTGTCCCGGACGCCGGTGCGGGAGGCGCTGATCCAGCTGGCCGAGCGCGGCATGGTGCGGTTCGAGCGCAACCGCGGGGTGCGCATCCTCCAGACGTCGCTGCACGATCTGGAGGAGGTCTTCGCGATCCGGCTGCTGCTGGAGGTCCCGGCGACCCACCGCGCCGTCACGCAGCGGACCGCCGCGTGGGTCAAGGAGCTGGCCGCCCAGCTCAAGGTGATGCGCGCCGCCGCGGAGAAACGCGACGAGACCACCTTCATGGCCGCCGACCGGCGCTTCCACGAGGTCATCAACGAGGCGTCCGGCAACGTGCGGCTCGCCCGCTACATCGACTCGCTGCGCGACATGGTCCTGCTGCGCGGCGCCTCGACCGTCGACACCTCCCGCAGCCTGTCCGACATCCTCGCCGAGCACGAGGAGATCTTCGCGCTCATCGAAGCGGGCAAGGCCGACGAAGCCGCCGAGTCCATGCGCGCGCACCTGCTCAACACGGCCCGGCTGCTGATCGGCCAGGAGGCCGCGGCCAGCGGTGATCCGGTCCCGCCGGTCTCGTTGGAGTGGACCGGCTACCCCCGTCGTTGACGAGTAGCATGCTACATGCCACTCTGTGCTCGGCTCTGTCCTGACGCGCAAGGAGGCGCAGATGACGGCACCGAGCAAGGTTCACCTGCTCAAGACCGGAACCATGGAATGCGACCAGACCTGGCTGCTGCTCAAGCCGGGTGCGACCATCACCGACCGTTCGAACACCCGCAAGGAAGCGGTGTGGACGACGTGCCCGACCCACGCGGTGCTCATCGAGCACCCGGACGGGCGCATCCTGTGGGACACGGGCGTTCCGCAGGACTGGGAGACCCGCTGGGCGCCCACCGGGCTGCAGGAGTTCTTCCCCGTTCAGGAGGGCACCACCTACCTGCAGGACTCGCTGGCCGCGCTGGAGCTGACGCCGGACGACATCGACGTGCTGGTGCTGTCCCACCTGCACTTCGACCACGCCGCCAACGCGAAGCTCTTCGACAACGGCAAGACCCGGATCATCGTCAACGCGAACGAGCACGAGGGCGCGCTCGGCATCGACGGGCCGTTCAAGGGCGCGCACCTCAAGGCCGACTACGAGGGCATCGACTACGAACTCGTCTCCGGTGACGCCGAAATCGCGCCGGGCGTCAGCGTCATCGAGACACCGGGCCACACCTGGGGGACGATGTCACTGCGGGTGGACCTGCCGGAGGCGGGCACCAAGATCTTCACCTCCGACGCGGTCTACCTCGGCGAGAGCTGGGGCCCGCCTGCCGTCGGCGCCGCGATCGTCTGGGACAGCGTGCGCTGGCTGGAGTCGGTGGAGAAGCTGCGGCGCATCGCCGAGGAGACGAACGCGGAGGTGATCTTCGGGCACGACCCGGAGCAGGCCGCCAAGCTCCCGTTCGCCCCCGACGGGTACTTCGGCTGAAAGGCACGGGCATGACCGAATACCTCAACGAGACCGTCTTCACCTGGGGCGCGACGCCGCTGAAGTTCGGCGCCGGCGCCGTCGACGAGATCGGCTGGGACCTCGCGCAGATGGGCGCGGAACGGGTCCTCATCGTCACCGACCCGGGCGTCGCCGCCACCGGCGTGCCGCAGCGGGTCGCCGACGCGGCCAAGGCGGGCGGGCTGACCGTCGAGGTCTACGACCAGGTGCACGTCGAACCGACCGACGTCAGCATCCAGGCCGCGGTGGACTTCGCGAAGCAGTCCGAGTGGGACGGGTTCATCGCGGTCGGCGGCGGCTCGTCGATCGACACCGCCAAGGCCATCAACCTGATGACCACCTACCCGGCCGACCTCTACGACTACGTCAACAAGCCGATCGGGCAGGGCAAGGCGCCCGCCGGGCCGCTGAAGCCGCTGGTCGCGGTGCCGACCACGGCGGGCACCGGGTCGGAGACGACGCCGGTGTGCATCATGGACTTCCTCGACCTGAAGGTGAAGTCCGGCATCAGCCACCCGCGGCTGCGGCCGTCGATGGCGGTGGTCGACCCGCTGCTGACGCTCAGCATGCCGCCCGAGGTGACCGCGGCCAGCGGGATGGACGTGCTGTGCCACGCGCTGGAGTCCTACACGGCCAAGCCGTTCGACTCCTTCCCGCGGCACCGCGCGGACACCCGGGTCGCCTACTGCGGGTCGAACCCGATCTCGGACGCCTGGACCGAGCAGGCGCTGACCCTGCTGGCCCGCTCGTTCCGCAAGGCTGTGCTCAACGGTGGCGACCTCGCCGCGCGCACGGACATGATGCTGGCCGCGACGTTCGCCGGCATGGGGTTCGGCAACGCGGGCGTGCACATCCCGCACGCCTGCGCGTACCCGATCGCCGGGCGCGTCAAGGAGTACCGGCCGAAGAACTACCCGCAGGACGAGGCGATGGTCCCGCACGGCGAGTCGGTGTCGCTGACCGCGCCCGCGGCGTTCCGGTTCACCTTCCCGACGAACCCGGAGAAGCACCTGCGGGCCGCGCGGATCCTCGACCCGCACGCGCCGAAGCAGCGCGACGCGGTGGACCAGCTGCCGTTCGTGTTGTCCTCGCTGATGCGCGACATCGGCACGCCCAACGGGATCGGCGGCGTCGGCTACGACGAGGGCGACATCGGCGACCTGGTCGAGGGCACCCTCAAGCAGGAGCGGCTGCTGACCATCTCGCCGCGGCCGGTCCGCGCCGAGGACCTGGAGGCGATCTTCGCCCAGTCGATCGAGAACTGGTGATCGAATGCCCATCTACGACTACGCGTGCGAGTGCGGGAACCGGTTCGAGGCGCTCGTGCCCTCGTCCGCCAGCCCGGCGCCGAGCTGTGCGTGCGGTTCGTCGCCGCGCCGCCTGCCGTCCGCGGTGCGGCTCGGCGGGGTCGCCTCGGCCGGGCCCAGCCGGGACGACGCGCCGAAGAGCTGGCGCGGCACCCGCAACGGCGACCGGGAAACGGTGCGGCACTGGCACCGGCAGATGACCCGGCGGGAGAAGCTCGAGCAGAAGTACCCGGAGCTGGCCGGTGACCGCCGTCCGGTGCTCGCCCACGAGGGGCGTTTCGCCGCCGCGCCACTGCGGGCAGGCGATCCGGTGCCGGGGGAATCGGCTTCATGACGGTGGTCGCGGACGAGCGCGTGGCCCGGTTCCTCGCGGAGCTGGGCCACGCGCTCACCGGTGAGGTCGAGTCCGGCACGACGGCACGCGCGACCTACAGCATGGACGCGTCGAACTACCGGCACGTGCCGCTGGCTGTCGTGTTCCCGTCCACTGTGGAGGATCTGGAGACGACGGTCCGGCTGTGCCGGGAGTTCCGGATCCCCATCACCGCGCGCGGCGCCGGAACGAGCATCGGCGGGCAGGCGCTCGGCGAGGGTGTCGTAATCGACTACAGCAGGCACCTGAACCGGGTCCTGGAGATCGACCCGGAGGCGCGGACCGCGCGCGTGCAGCCCGGCGTGGTGCTGGACGCGTTGCGCGCTGCCGCCGCTCCGCACGGGCTGACGTTCGGGCCGGACCCGTCGACCCACAGCCGCTGCACGATCGGCGGCATGGTGGGCAACGACGCGTGCGGCTCGCACTCGGTGGCGTGGGGGCGGACCGCGGACAACGTGGTGGCGCTGGACGTGCTGACCGCGGACGGGACGCGGCTGGCGATCGGCCCGTCGCTGCCGGACGATCCGCGGGTCGCCCAGTCGAAGCAGCTCGCGCTGGACAACCTGGCGCTGCTGCGCACGTCGTTCCCGTCGATCCCGCGGCGTGTGTCGGGGTACGCCCTGGACCAGTTGCTCCCGGAGAACGGGACGAACCTGGTCCGCGCGCTGGTCGGCACCGAGGGCACCTGCGTGCTGCTGACCGAGATCACCGTGCGGCTGGTGCCCGCGCCCGCGGCCCGTGCGCTGGTCGTGGCGGGCTACGTGGACGACATCGCGGCCGCCGACGCGGTGCCGTCGGTGCTGCCGCTGAAGCCGTTGACCGTCGAGGGCATGGGCCGCGACCTCATCGACTCCCTGTTGATGCGCCGGTCGCACCCGGCTGTCGACCTGCTGCCGGCGGGGCGCGGCTGGTTGTTCGTCGAGGTCGGGGGAGCGGACCCGGCGGAGGCGGCGGCGCGGGCTGCCGAAGTCGCGGCGGCCCTGGAACGGGACACCGGCGCGGCGACGGTCGTGGAGACGCGGCCGGCGGACCAGCGGGTGCTGTGGTCGGTGCGCGAGGCCGCGGCCGGGATCGTGACCCGCATGGCGGACGGTTCCGAGGCCTGGCCGGGGTGGGAGGACTCCGCGGTGCCGCCCGCGAACCTCGGCGCGTACCTGCGGGATTTCCGCGCCCTGCTGGGGAAGTACGGGCTGCGCGGTGTCCCTTATGGACACTTCGGCGAGGGGTGCGTGCACGTGCGCATCAACTTCGGCCTGACCAGCGAGGAGGGCAGGCGGCAGTTCCGGGCGTTCATGGAGGACGCGGCGGACCTGGTGGTGCGGCACGGCGGGTCGCTGTCCGGCGAGCACGGCGACGGGCAGGCGCGGGCGGAGCTGCTGTCGCGGATGTACCCGCCGGAGATCCTGGCGCTGTTCGAGCGGTTCAAGGCGATCTGGGACCCAGACGACCTGCTCAACCCGGGCAACCTGGTGCGGCCCCGGAAGCTGGACGCGGACCTGCGGTTCGACGGCCCGGTGCGGTCGTTGCCGGTGACGTTGAAGTACCCGCACGACGGGGGCAGCCTGGCGACCGCGACGCGGCGGTGCGTCGGCGTCGGGGCGTGTGTCGACAAGTCGTCCGGCGTGATGTGCCCGAGCTACATGGTCACCGGGCGCGAGGAGCATTCGACGCGCGGGCGGTCGCGGCTGTTGTTCGAGATGATGCGCGGCGAGACGGTCACCGACGGCTGGCGCTCCGGCGAGGTGCTGGAGGCGCTGGACCTGTGCCTGGCGTGCAAGGGTTGTCTGTCGGACTGCCCGGTCAACGTGGACATGGCGTCGTACAAGGCGGAGTTCCTGCACCAGCACTACGCGGGGCGGTTGCGCCCGGCGAGCCACTACACGCTCGGGTTCCTGCCGGTGCTGGCGCGGCTGGCGTCGGGCGCGCCGCGGCTGGCGAACCGCGTGCTGGGCGGGCGGTTGTCCGGGCTGGTGAAGAAGGCCGGCGGGATCACGCCGGAGCGGTCGCTGCCGCGGTTCGCGCCGCGGACGTTCCGCCGCGGGTTCCGGGCGCGGGAGCGGGGGCGGCCGCGGGTGGTGTTGTGGCCGGACACGTTCACGAACTTCCTGTCGCCCGAGGTCGGCCACGACGCGGTGCGGGTGCTGGAGCACGCCGGGTTCGACGTGGTGCTGCCGTCGTCGTCGGTGTGCTGCGGGCTGACCTGGATCTCGACCGGGCAGCTCGGCGTGGCGCGCCGCGTGCTGCGGCGGACGTTGCGGGTGCTGCGGCCGGAACTGGAGGCGGGGACGCCGATCGTGGGCCTGGAGCCGAGCTGCCTGGCGGTGTTCCGGCACGACTCGCGGGAGCTGCTGGACGACTCCGAGCTGCACGGGCTGCCGTCGCAGGCGTTCACGCTGGCGGAGTTCCTGGAGAAGTACGCGCCGGACGTGGAGTTCCCGGAGGTCGAGGCGTCGGCGATCACACAGCAGCACTGCCACCAGCACGCGGTGATGGGCAACGCGGCGGACGAACGGTTGCTCCGCCGGGTGGGTGTGCGGAACCGGACACTGGACTCGGGGTGCTGCGGGCTGGCCGGCAACTTCGGGGTCGAAAAGGGGCACTACGAGGTGTCGGTCGCCGCGGCGAACCGGGTGCTGGTGCCCGAGGTGGAGGCCGCGTCCCCGGACACGATGGTGCTCGCGGACGGCTTCAGCTGCCGCACCCAGATCGACGACCTCACCGGACGGCAGGCGCTGCACCTGGCACAGGTACTCGCGCGGGCGCTCGACAACCCCGGCTGACCCGCGAGTTGCGCGCTCCCGCGCGCGAGTCCCACGTTCGGCGCGGCGAGTTCCACGTTCGGTGCGGCGAGTCCCACGTTCGGTGCGGCGAGTTCCACGCTTGGCGGGGGAAGCGGTGCCCCTGGTTTCGCTTCCCGGGTGAGGTGCGCTCGGAGGGTGCGCGGGCGTGGGTGCTCGCCCGGGTGCTGGACACCCCCGCGGCTGAGCGCGAGTCCCACCCTCCGGCGCGCGAGTTCCACGTCGGCGCGGCGAGTCCACACTCGGCGTCTGAGCGGCACCCCCGGACGGGGGCAAGCGCTCGACCTGCGGCGTTAACCGTTGCTAACGTGGCTCGGGCATCGGCGCCAAGGGAGGCGAGGATGGAGAACGCAGCGTTGCGGCCCGAGATCGCCAAGTCGTGGCGCCGGGCGGAGCTGTCCGGGCTCCGGCCGGACGCCGCGGTCGACCGGCTCACCGTCGCGGACATCGACCGCCGCAGCAGGCTCGTTCTCGCCGCCGAACCCGTCCTCGACCAGGCCACCCGCGAGCTCGCCGACACCGCGTTCAGCCTCATCCTCGCCGACCGCGACGCCTGGATCGTCGACCGGCGGTTCGGCGAGCACCAGCTGGAATCCACCCTCGACCGGCTCGGCGTCGTCCCCGGCAGGCGCTTCACCGAGGAGAACACCGGCACCAACTCGATCGCGACCGTGTTCGAGCTGCGCCAGGGCCTCGCCGTGCACGGGCACGAGCACTTCATCGACAGTTTCAAGGCCTTCGCCTGCTACGGCCACCCGATCACGCACCCGGTGACCCGCCGCCTGGAGGGCGTCCTCGACATCACCTGCCCGGCCGACCACGCCAGCCCGCTGCTCGGCCCGTTCCTGCGCCGCGCGGTCGCCGACATCGAGCAGCGCCTGCTGGAGGGTTCCCGCGCGGCCGAGCAGCGGATGCTCGCCGCCTACCAGGCCGCCGCCCTCAACCGCCTGCGCCCGGTCCTGGTGCTGGGCGACGACGTCGTCCTCGCCAACGCCGCCGCCACCGACCTGCTCGACGCCGCGGACCACGCCGTCCTCCGCGGGCTCGCCATGGACGCCCCGTTCGGCGTCCGGCAGGCCCGCAGCGTGCGGCTGTCCTCCGGTCGCGTCGCCGACGTGTCCTTCGAGCGCATCACAGGCGCGTCCGGCGTGCTGTTCGAGCTGGAACCGCCGACGGTGCAAGCGATCCCGCGGCGCGCCAATCCGCGACCGGTGCAGCGGGACTTCACCACCTACCGCGAACAACGCACGCACGTCCTCATCAGCGGCGAGCCCGGCACCGGCCGTTCGACGGTGGCCCGCGAGCTGGCGGGGGAGTCGGCGCTGGCGGTGCTCGACGCCGTGGACGCCCAGCACTGGGCCCCGACCATGGACCAGCTCGTCGCGTCGCACACCGGGCTGCTGGTGATCGAGAACATCGCCCTGCTGCCCGCGGACGCGGCCGCCCGGGTCGGCGCCGCCATGGACCACGGCTGGTTCGCGTTCACCGGCCCGCCGCCGTCCGAGCTGACCGGCCCCGCCACCGACCTCGCCAGCCGCTGCATCGCCCGCCGCGAGCTGGCCCCGCTCCGCTCCCGGCGGGACGAACTGCCCGCGCTGGTCGCGGCGATGCTCGCCGACCTCGGCTCGACCCTCCGGTTCGTGCCCCGCACGCTGGAGGTGCTCGCCGCGCAGCCGTGGCCGGGCAACCTGCGTGAGCTGAAGGCGCTGCTGCGGCACGTCGCGACCGGCCGCGCGTGTGGTGACGTGCTGCCGCGTGACCTGCCGGAGGCCTACCAGGGCAGCCCGAGGGCACGTCACCTCACGCCGATCGAGCAGCTCGAACACGACGCGATCGCCGCCGCGCTGCGGGACTGCGGCGGCAACAAGGCCCACGCCGCGAAGCTGCTCGGCATCAGCCGCTCGACGCTGCACCGCCGGGTGCGGAGCCTGGGGTTGAGCTGACCTTGCCGGGCAGCGCCGTCTCGTCGACGTACCGCATCTCGTAGACGCGTTCGGTGAACCGCCGGCCGTCCGGGGTGCGCCGGTGCGGGACTACGACCGGTTCGCGTCCCTGTTCACGGCGGACGGCCGCTGGTGCATCCCGCCCGTCGCCGACTTCACCGAACCGGACGAGATCCGCGCCTGCATCGAGCGGCTGCAGGCGCACTGGGAGTTCTTTGAACTCGCCGCGCAGCGCCTCGATATCGACGCGGTCCTCGAACGTGGTCACGCGAACCACCCCCAGGCCACGACGGCGGCCAGCACGAGCAGCACCGCGGGCACCGCCACGACCTTCGTTTCGCGGCGGCGGACGTGCAGCACGACCGCCCCGGCCATCAGCAGCACCAGCCCGGTGGCCGCGAGCGGCGACAGCACCGGCGCGATGTCCAGCGCGGCGGGCAGGATCAGCCCGGCCGCGGCGAGCACCTCCAGCACTCCGATGGTCTTGCCGAGGCCGAGGGTGAGCCCGGTGGCGGCCAGCTTTTCCGCTGGCTGCGCCAGTTTGACGGCCCCGCTGGCCAGGAAGACGGCGGCCAGCGCGGCCGCGATGATCCACAACGCGATGTCCATGCCGGTCCGACGACGCAGCCCCGTGCGATGTGAGGTCACTGTGTCAACTTGACACGGTTAGCCCGCTGTTGCGCAGGTCACCATTACCGCCATGTCCACGACGAGGAGGTTGGTGTGACTGCGGTAGCGGAGCAGACCGTGCGGCCGGCGGTTCGGGAGTTCGTGTCCGGGACCAAGCAGCTGCTGATCGGCGGGCAGTGGGTGAACGCGGCGTCGGGCCGGACGTTCCCCACCTTCGACCCCGCCACGGGGGAGAAGATCACCGAGGTGGCGCACGGCGCCGCCGAGGACGTCGACCGCGCGGTGGCCGCGGCGCGGCGCGCGTTCGAGGACGGGCCGTGGTCCCGCACCACGCCGTCCGAGCGGCAGCGCCTGATCTGGCGGATCGGCGACCTGCTGCTGGAGCGCGCCGAGCAGTTCGCGCAGCTGGAGGCGCTGGACAACGGCAAGTCCGTGGCGGTCGCGCAGGGCGTCGACGTCGCCTGGGCGGCCGACATCTTCCACTACTACGCCGGGTGGGCGACCAAGATCGAGGGCCGCACGATCACCCCGTCGGTGCCGTGGATCCCGGGCAGCCAGTGGCACGCCTACACGCTGCGGGAACCGGTCGGCGTGTGCGCGCAGATCATCCCGTGGAACTTCCCACTGGTGATGGCGGCGTTCAAGCTGGCGCCGGCGCTCGCGGCGGGCAACACCGTCATCCTGAAGCCGGCCGAGCAGACCCCGCTCACGGCGTTGCTGCTCGGCGAGCTGTTCTGCGAAGCCGGGTTCCCGGACGGCGTGGTCAACATCCTCACCGGGTTCGGTGACGCGGGCGCCGCGCTGGCCGCGCACGACGACGTCGACAAGGTCGCGTTCACCGGTTCCACCGAGGTGGGCAAGAAGATCGTGGACGCGGCCAAGGGAAACCTGAAGAAGGTGTCGCTGGAGCTGGGCGGCAAGAGCCCCAACATCGTGTTCGCCGACGCCGACCTGGAGGCCGCGATCCCCGGCTCGGCCAACGCCTGGTTGTTCAACCACGGCCAGTGCTGTGTGGCGGGCACGCGGTTGTTCGTCGAGGAGTCGATCTTCGAGGAGTTCACCCAGGGCGTCGCCGAGTTCGCGAGCCAGGTCAAGATCGGTCCCGGCCTGGACCCGACGACGCAGCTGGGCCCGCTCGTGTCGCAGGAGCAGCTCGACCGGGTCACCAGCTACCTGCGGCAGGGCATCGCGGACGGCGCCCGTGCCCTGACCGGCGGCGGCCGTCACGGCGACTCCGGGTACTACGTCGAGCCGACCGTGCTGGTGGACGTGCGCGACGACATGAGCGTGGTGCGCGAGGAGATCTTCGGCCCGGTCGTGGCCGCGATCCCGTTCTCGGCCGAGGACGGTCTCGCCGCGGCCGCGAACAACACCGAATACGGCCTGGCTGCGGGGATCTGGACGCGGGACATCTCGCGTGCGCACCGGGTGGCGAAGCAGATCAAGGCCGGTTCGGTGTGGGTCAACTGCTACAACGGCTTCGACACCGCGATCCCGTTCGGCGGGTACAAGCAGTCCGGCTGGGGCCGCGAGCTCGGCGCCGAAGCCATCGACCTCTACACCCAGACCAAAGCCGTCAACGTCGCGCTCTGAGGAGAACCCGCATGAAGGTCAAGGCAGCTGTACTCACGGACTTCAAGACACCGTTCGAGATCACCGAGCTGGACCTGGACGGCCCGCGGGAGGGCGAGGTCCTGATCCGGTACGTCGCGGCCGGCTTGTGCCACTCCGACCTGCACCTGTCGGATGGAGATCTGCCGCCGCGGTTCCCGATCGTCGGTGGGCACGAGGGTGCCGGGATCATCGAGGAGGTCGGGCCGGGCGTCACGAAGGTCAAGCCCGGTGACCACGTGGTGTGCTCGTTCATCCCGAACTGCGGCACGTGCCGCTATTGCGCCACCGGGCACCAGAGCCTGTGCGACATGGGTGCGACGATCCTGGAGGGGAGCTTCCCGGACGGCAGTTTCCGGTTCCACAAGGGCGGGGTCGACTACGGGCAGATGTGCATGCTGGGCACTTTCGCCGAGTACTCGACCATTTCGCAGCACTCGGTGGTCAAAGTGGACGAAAGCGTGCCGCTGGAGACCGCGGTGCTCGTCGGCTGTGGTGTCCCGACCGGGTGGGGCACGGCCGTGTACGCGGGGGACGTGCGGCCGGGGGAAACCGTGGTGATCTACGGCATCGGCGGGATCGGCATCAACTCGGTGCAGGGCGCGGCGCACGCCGGGGCGAAGAACGTCGTGGTGGTCGACCCGCTGGCGTTCAAGCGGGACACCGCGCTGAAGCTGGGAGCCACCCACGCCTTCGCGACGGCGGGGGAGGCGCACGAGGTGGTCACCGAGCTGACCAGGGGGCAGGGCGCGGACAAGGCGCTGGTCACGGTCGGGGTGGTGGACGAAGAGGTGATGTCGGCGGCGTTCGACGTCGTCGGCAAGGGCGGGGTCGTCGTCGTGACCGGCCTGGCGGACCCCGCGAAGGCGACGATCCACGTCTCCGGCGCGGTGCTCACCCTGTGGGAGAAGACGATCAAGGGGAGCCTCTTCGGCAGCGGCAACCCGCAGCGCGACATCCTGAAGATGCTGGACCTGTACCAGGCGGGCACGCTGAAGCTGGACGAGCTGGTCACCAACCGGTACCGCCTGGAGGACGTCAACCAGGGCTACGAGGACCTGGTGGCAGGCAAGAACATCCGAGGCGTAGTCGTCCACGGCTAACCCCGACTGGAAGCCGGCAACGAAAAGCAAGCGACTACCCAACCAGACCTCCCCCACCCCCGATCCACAGCCGATCTTTGGTCGCCGATCAGCGGGGTCAAGGTACTCTTTCCCGCCTTGACGCCGCTGCTCGGCGACTGAAACACAATCAGGCATCGGGGGCGGGGGTGGTCGTGAGGTGACCTTTCGTGCGCCGTGAGGCGCACCGCCCGAAGGGCGGGAAAAGATCAAAAGAGTCCTCGCCGGACGGGCAGGCTCCGGGATGACCACCCAGCACTGGTGGTGGGCTGGGCGCACTGGACGGCTGCGTTAGTGAGCGTTAACCTGTTGGTGTGGCGAGTGTGCGTGAGCTGGGGTTGCCCCAGCGGGAGGCGTCCAGCGGGGACCTGCCGGAGCGGGTGACGATCTGGGAGGTCGGCCCGCGTGACGGGCTGCAGAACGAGCAGACCGTCGTCGGCCTGGAGACGAAGCTCGAGTTCCTCCGGCGGCTCGCCGGGGCGGGGCTCACGACCCTCGAAGCGACCAGTTTCGTCCACCCGAAGTGGGTTCCGCAGCTCGCCGACGCCGATGATCTCCTCGCCAAGCTCGACCGCCGCCCGGGGGTGAAGTACCCCGTCCTGGTGCCCAACGAGCGCGGCCTCGACCGGGCGCTCGCGCTGGGGGTGGAGTCGATCGCCATCTTCGGCAGCGCCACCGAGACCTTCGCGCGCAAGAACCTCAACCGTTCCTACGACGAGCAGTTCGCGATGTTCGAGCCGGTCGTGCGGCGGGCCCGGCACGAAGGGCTGGAGGTGCGCGGCTACCTCTCGATGTGCTTCGGCGACCCGTGGGAGGGCGCCGTGCCCGTCGAGCAGGTCGCGAACGCCGGCCGCAGGCTGCTCGACATGGGCTGTTTCCAGCTCTCCCTCGGCGACACGATCGGCGTCGCCACGCCGGGGCACGTCGAAGCCGTCGTCGGCGCGTTCGGCGACGTCACCAAGCTCGCCGTGCACTTCCACGACACCTACGGCCAGGCATTGTCCAACACGCTGGCCGCGCTGAAAGCCGGAGTGACCACAGTGGACTCCTCGGCCGGCGGCCTCGGCGGGTGCCCGTACGCGAAGGCGGCCACCGGCAACCTCGCGACCGAAGACCTGGTGTGGATGCTCGACGGCCTGGGCGTCGAACACGGTGTGGACCTCGACGCGCTGGTGCGGACGAGCGCCTGGATGGCCCAGCAGCTCGGCCGCCCCAGCCCGTCACGGGTCGTGAAGGCACTGACCGGCGGCTGAATTCCTCCGCCGGCGGTCAAGCCTCCTCGATCGGCAGCTTCCCGGCCTCCCGGTCGGCGCGCAGCTGCGTCTTCAGCACCTTGCCGCTCGGGTTCCGCGGCAGCGCAGGCACCACCGCGATCTTCCGCGGCCGCTTGTACCGCGCCAGCCGGTCGAGGCACCACTCCTCCAGCTCCGCGGCCGTTGGCGCGTCGCCGGGGGAGCGCGGCGAAATGACCGCCAGCGGCGTCTCCCCCCACTTCTCGTCCGGCACGCCGATCAACGCGACCTCGCCGATCTTCGGGTGCGCCGCCAGCACGTTCTCCACCTCGGCGCAGTAGATGTTCTCGCCACCGGAGATGATCATGTCCTTCTTGCGGTCCACCACGAAGTAGTAGCCGTCCTCGTCCTGTCGCACCAGGTCACCGGAGTGGAACCAGCCGCCGCGGAACGCCTCCGCCGTCTCGGCCGGCTTGTTCCAGTACTCCTTCATCACCATCGGGCTGCGGTAGACGATCTCGCCGACCTCACCGGGCTCGACGTCGTTCATGTCGTCGTCCACGACGCGCACCTCGACGTTGAGCATCGGCGTGCCGACCGAGCCGATCTTGCGGATCGAGTCCTCCCCGCGCAGCAGCGTGGTCACGGGGCTGCACTCGGTCTGCCCGAACGCCGTCGTCACCTCGGCCTGCGGGAACGTGTCGATCATCGTGCGCAGCAACGTCGTCGACGCCGGCGCCGCGCCCCACGAGATCTTCGACAACGACGACAGATCCCGCGAAGCGATGTCCGGCACGTTCACGATCGCCTGCCACTGCGCGGGCACCAGGAACACCGACGACACCCGCTCGCGCTCCATCAGGTCCACCACGGCCACCGGGTCGAACTGGCCGCTCGGCAGCAGCACCGTCCGCCCGCCGAGCAGCAGGTTCGGCAGCATGCCGGACAGCCCGGCGATGTGGAACAGCGGCGCCGCGGCCAGCCACACCTTGTCACCAGGCCCGGTGTCCAGCGAGGCCATGTTGCTGAAGGCGTGCATGAGCAGGTTGTGGTGCGTGAGCACCGCGCCCTTCGGCCGGCCGGTGGTGCCCGAGGTGTACATGATGAACGCGGCGTCCTGCTCGTCCACCGCGATCTCGTCGAACTCGGGCGACGCCGCGGCCAGCGCCTCCTCGTAGTCCTCCATGCCCTCGAACGCGCCGCCGAACACCAGGCACGGGCCCGGCTCCCCGACCTGCTCGCGCGCCTTGGCCAGCGCCGCGGCGAGCGGCGCGTGCACCACGCTCGCCCTGGCGCCGCTGTCGCTCAGCACGTAGGCGATCTCGTCGGCGACGAGCCGGAAGTTCACCGGCACGCAGATCGCGCCGAGGCGCGTCGACGCGAAGTAGACCTCGAGCACTTCCAGCGTGTTCAGGCCGAGCACGACGACCCGGTCGCCGTAGTGCACACCCCGGTCACGCAGCGCGTTGGCCAGCCGGCTCACGCGCTGGTCGAACTGGCGGTAGGTGAGGGTGGCGCCCTCGAACGAGAAGGCGGGCTCGTCGCCCTGCTTGCGTGCGTGGCGGGCGAGCTGGTCGCCCATGGTCATCCCACGCCCGAGGAGGCGGGGCACTTCGACAGCTCCGGACATCGGCAACCTCGGCGATCCGGTGGGTCAGGGTAACCGCGTTTCTACCGTGCGCCGAGGGAAACAGTCAACACTGACCGTCAGCGAAGAGCAGCCGGTGCGCCAGCGACTTCCACAGCGCGACATGCGGGTCGTTCGCCGGCTGCCGCCGCCGCTCGAAGGTGTAGGGCAGCGCCGCGCCACGCATGCTCGTGAACAGCAGCTCCCGCAGCTCCGGGTAGTTCGGGTGCGCGCACACCGCCGGGCCCCAGATCCGGTCGCCGACCCGGCGAATCGCGTCGCGCAGCGCCCGCTCCTCCGGCCGCAGCGCCGCGGCCAGCGCCTCGTTCGTCCGCGCCGCGGTCCACAGTTCGACGGCCGCCCAGAACACCGGCTCGTGGAAGGTCATCCACAGCAGCTCGATGCACCGCTCGACCCGTCGCGGGCCCTCCGGTTCTCCGGCGAGCTGCTCGGCGACCCGCACCTCGGTCTGCGCGAGCCGGGTCGCGGTGAGGTGCTGGGTCGCCGCGACCAGCAGCTCGTCCCGCGACGGGAAGTGGTGCAGCAGGCGGCCACGCGACACGCCCGCCTTGGCCTGGATGGCCAAGGTGGACGCGCCCGCGTAGCCGAGTTCGACCAGGCACTCGACGGCCGCGTCCAGGATCAACGTGCGCGTGCCCGCCGCGCGGTCCTGCCGGGTCCGGGTTTCGGTCACCACGGGGATCACCATAACCCGATAACAGTCGGTGTTGACTGTTACGCCGAATCCTTGCACTCTCGCAGGGGAGTTCAACGGTTCGAGGAGGAGCCGCATGTACCCGGGTACCCACGCCGACGCCGACCCCGACAAGCCAGCCGTGATCATGGCGGGCTCGGGCGAGCGGCTGACCTACGGCGAGCTCGACGAGCGGTCCACCCGCCTCGCCGACGCCCTGACCGGCGCCGGGCTCGGCGTGGGCGACACCGTCGCCCTGCTCAGCGACAACTCGGTCCGCGCCTACGAGGTCTACTGGGCCGCCATGCGCTCCGGCCGCTACCTGGCCGCGGTGAACAGCCACCTGTCGCCCGCCGAGGTCGCCTACATCGTCACCGACTCCGGCGCGAAGGCACTGGTCGTCTCGGCCGCACTCGGCCCGCTGGCCACCGCCGTGGCCGAGCTGGTCCCGGACGTCCCGGTCAAGCTGGTCTACGGCGGCGCGGCGGACGGGTACCGCGACTTCGACGAGTTCCTCGCCGCCGGCTCGCCCGAGCGGCCCGCGGACCAGCCCGCGGGCGCCGACATGCTCTACTCGTCCGGCACCACGGGCCGTCCGAAGGGCATCAAGGTCGACCTGCCCGACCGCCAGGTGGACGAGCCGGGCGACGTGCTCACCCCGGTGCTGCAGCACATGTACGGCTTCGGCCCGGACACGGTGTACCTGTCCCCGGCGCCGGTCTACCACGCCGCGCCCCTGCGGTTCGGCGCGACGGCGCAGCGCCTCGGCGGCACGGTGGTGATGATGGAGCGCTTCGACGCCGAGGCCGCGTTGCGTGCGATCGAGACCTACCGCGTCACGCACAGCCAGTGGGTGCCGACGATGTTCGTGCGGATGCTCAAGCTGCCGGAGGAGGTGCGCGGCCGCTACGACCTGTCCAGTCACCGGGTCGCGGTGCACGCCGCCGCGCCCTGCCCGGTGGAGGTCAAGCAGGCGATGATCGGCTGGTGGGGGCCGGTCCTCTACGAGTACTACGCGTCCACCGAGGGCGCCGGGATGACGTTCATCGACAGCGAGCAGTGGCTCGCCAAGCCCGGCTCGGTCGGGCGTTCGGTGGTCGGGGTCGCGCACATCTGCGACGACGCGGGCAAGGAGCTGCCGACGGGCGAGGTCGGCACCGTCTACTTCGAACGCGACGAGGTCCCGTTCACCTACCACAACGACCCGGCCAAGACCCGCGAGGCGCAGCACCCCGAGCACGAGACCTGGACGACCACCGGCGACGTCGGCTACCTCGACGAGGACGGTTTCCTCTACCTGACCGACCGCAAGGCATTCATGATCATCTCCGGCGGGGTGAACATCTACCCGCAGGAGGTCGAGGACGCGCTCGCGCTGCACCCGGCGGTGTTCGACGTCGGCGTGATCGGCGTGCCGGACGAGGAGATGGGGGAGGCAGTCAAGGCCGTCGTCCAGCCCGCGCCCGGCGTCACGCCCGGCCCGGAGCTGGAAGCCGAGCTGCTCGCGTATGTCCGCGAGCGGATCGCCCACTACAAGGCGCCGCGCAGCGTGGACTTCGTCGACGAACTTCCCCGCACCCCAACCGGCAAGCTGGTGACGCGGCGGCTCAAGGAAAGGTATAGCAGGTCCGCTGGCGTAGCGGCGCAGGTAGCGGAACCTCAGACGCCTTCTCGCTCCGGGATCGCCTCCTCATGAATGCCAATTCACCACGTCGGCGCTGTCCTCGCGAGAAGACGTCCGAGAACCCGCGGCGGCGCGAGTTGGCGGCCCACAGCGAGCGGCTCCGCCGCTCAGAAACGCGAAACGGATGAAGGAGGAGCCGTGCGAGACGCGGTGATCGTGGAAGCGGTGCGCACCCCGGTGGGCAAGCGTGAGGGCGGCCTGTCCGGCGTGCACCCGGTGGACCTGTCGGCGCACGTGCTGCGTGGCCTCGCCGAGCGGACCGGGATCGACCCGGCCGCCGTCGACGACGTCGTGTGGGGTTGCGTGAGCCAGGCCGGTGAGCAGACCGGCGACATCGGCCGCAACGCCGTGCTGGCGGCGGGCTGGCCGGAGAGCGTGACCGGCGTGACCGTCGACCGGCAATGCGGCTCGTCCCAGCAGAGCGTGCACTTCGCCGCCGCGGGACTGATCGCCGGGCACTACGACGTGGTGGTGGCGGGCGGCGTCGAGTCGATGAGCCGGGTGCCGATGGGTTTCTCGGCGCAGGGCAAGAACCCGCTGGGCGACCAGGTGCTGGCACGCTACGGCGGGGTGCGGCCCAACCAGGGCATCGGCGCGGAGATGATCGTCGAGCGGTGGGGCTTCAGCCGCACCCAGGTCGACGAGTTCTCCCTGGCCTCGCACGAAAAGGCCGCCGCCGCGCAGGACGCGGGCGCGTTCGACGAGCAGCTGCTGCCGGTCGCGGACGTCACCGCGGACGAGGGCGTGCGCCGGGGCGGGTCGCTGGAGAAGCTGGCCGGGCTCAAGCCCGCGTTCCGCGAGGACGGCGTCATCACCGCGGGCAACAGCTCGCAGATCAGCGACGGCGCCGCCGCCCTGCTGATGACGACCAGCGAGAAGGCCGCCGAGCTCGGCCTGCGGCCGATCGCCCGCGTGCACACCGCGGTGCTCGCGGGTGACGACCCGGTGATCATGCTGACCGCACCCATCCCGGCCACCCGGAAAGCCCTGCAGCGCAGCGGGTTGTCGATCTCCGACATCGGCGTGTTCGAGGTCAACGAGGCGTTCGCGCCGGTGCCGATGGCCTGGCTGGCCGAGACCGGCGCCGACGCCAAGACCCTCAACCCGCACGGCGGGGCGATCGCGCTCGGCCACCCGCTCGGCGCGAGCGGCGCGCGCATCATGACCACCCTCGTGCACCACATGCGCGCCGCCGGCATCCGCTACGGCCTGCAGACCATGTGCGAGGGCGGCGGACAGGCCAACGCGACGATCCTGGAGCTGATCGCATGAGCGAGTTCCGCGAGAAGGTCCGCGCCTGGCTCGCCGAGAACGTCCCCGGCGACGAGGAACTGGCGACCGCCAAGCGGTTCCAGGCCGCGTTGTACGACGCCGGGCTGGCCGGCATCACTTGGCCCAAGGAGTTCGGCGGGCAGGGGCTCACGTCGGCCGAGCAGCAGGTCTTCGACCAGGAGTCGGCCCGCTACGACCTGCCCAACTCGGTCTTCCGGATCGGCATGGGCATGTGCGGGCCGACGATCCTCGACCTGGGCACGCCCGAGCAGAAGGCCCGCTACATCCCGCCGCTGCTGCGTGGCGACGAGATCTGGTGCCAGCTGTTCTCCGAGCCGGGCGCCGGGTCCGACGTCGCGAGCCTGCAGACCCGCGCGGTGCGGGACGGGGACGAGTGGGTCGTGAACGGGCAGAAGGTGTGGACGACGGTCGCGCACCTGGCCGACTTCGGCGCGCTGCTCGCCCGCACCGACCCGGACGTGCCCAAGCACCAGGGCCTGACGATGTTCCTCATCGACATGCACGACCCGGCGGTCACCGTGCGGCCGCTGAAGGACATGACCGGGCGGGCGCCGTTCAACGAGGTGTACTTCGAGAACCTGCGCCTGCCCGCGGACGCGGTGCTCGGCCAGGTCGGCCAGGGCTGGCTCGCCGCGGTCACCATGCTCGGCCACGAGCGCGTGTCGATCGGCGGGTTCGTGCGCAAGCGGCACGACCCGCTGGCGCACGCGAACCTCGCCGAGACCGCCCGGCGCTACGGCCGCGACGCCGATCCCGTGGTGCGCGCCGAACTGGCGAAGCTCTACGCGGCGGAACGGGCGCTGGCGCTGTTCAACGTGCGGCTGCGGCAGGAGGCCGAGGCCGGATCGCCGCCGGGCGCGCGCGGGTCGGTGGCCAAGCTCGCCGGCGCCCAGCTGCAGCAGCAGGCCGTCGCGGTCGCCGGGCTGATCGCCGGGCCGCGCGCGACGGCGTGGGAGCCGGGCGACGCGGCCGGGGAGGAACTGGCGCTGGCGATCAACCAGACGCCGTCGTCGAGCATCGCCGGCGGCACCGACCAGATCCAGCGCACCATCATCGGGGACCGGATCCTCGGACTGCCCCGCGAACCCGTCGTCGACCGCGACGTGCCCTTCCGCGAGCTGCGGGTGGGCACGCAGCGACCCGCCTGAGAGGAGAGGGATCGTGCAGCTGGTGCTCGACACCGAACAGCAGCAACTGCGGTCGACGGTGCGCAAACTGCTCGCCGACCACAACAACGTCCGGTCCGTCGTGGACGGTGACGATGCCTACGACGCCGCGCTGTGGCGGCACCTGGCCGAGCTCGGCCTGACCGGACTCGTGGTGCCCGAGGAGCTCGGCGGCGCGGGCGCGGGACATGTGGAGCGGGCCGTGGTGCTCGAAGAGCTGGGCCGCGCGCTCGCGCCGGTGCCGTTCTTCGCCTCCGCCGTGCTGGCGGTGGACGCGCTGGTGGCGCTGGGGGACACCCAGGTGCTGCCCGCGCTGGCGGCCGGCGAGAAGATCGGCGCGCTGGCGGTTTCACCGGAGTGGGGGCCGGCCCCGGTGAGCGCCACCGAACGCGACGGCGGCTGGGTGCTCGACGGGCACGCGCCGTTCGTCATCTCCGGTGACGTGGCCGACGTCTTCGTCGTGTACTCGGCCGACGGGTGGTTCGTGGCCGAGGACGCCCGGCGGACGCCACTGACCACTTTGGACCCCACGCGTGGCCAGGCGAAGCTGGAGTTCGCCGCGACCCCGGCCCGCAGGCTGGACACCGCGGACCCGGCCGCCGTGCTGGAGGAGGTGCGTGACCTCGCGTCCGTGGCGCTGGCCGCGGAACAGGTCGGCGGCATCGCGAAGGTGCTGGAAACCACGGTCGAGTACGCGAAGGTGCGGGTGCAGTTCGGCCGCGCCATCGGCTCGTACCAGGCGGTCAAGCACGCGTGCGCGGACCTCTACAGCACGAGCGAACGCGCGGAGTCCCTGCTGCGGCACGCCGCGTGGGCCGCCGACCACGACCGCGAGGCGCTGCCGCTGGCCGCGGCCACCACGCAGGTGTTCACCGGGCCCGCCTACTTCGCGGCGGCGGCGTCCGGCCTGCAGTTGCACGGCGGCATCGGCTACACGTGGGAGCACGACGCGCACCTGTACTACAAGCGCGCCAAGAGCTGCGAGCTGCTGTTCGGCGGCCACGACGAGCAGCTGGCCCGGCTCGCCGGCCGACTGGACGGTGTTTCGTGACGGAACAGCCGGTGCTGCTCGACCGGGCGGGCGCGGTGCTCACCGTGACCCTGAACCGGCCGCACCGCAAGAACGCGATCGACCAGCCGATGTGGGACGGGTTGTACGACGCGTTCCACGACGCCGAACGGGACGACGACGTGCGCGTGGTCGTCGTCACCGGCGCGGGCGGTGACTTCTGCGCGGGCGCCGACCTGTCCGCGGACCGGACGGACCACCCGCTGACCCGGATGCACCGGGTCAACGACGTCGCGCTCGCCCTGAACGAGATCTCGAAGCCGACGATCGCGAAGGTCGACGGCGTCGCGGTCGGCGCGGGCTGGAACCTCGCGCTCGGCTGCGACCTCGTGGTGGCCACCGAGCGGGCGCGGTTCAGCCAGATCTTCGCCCGCCGCGGACTGTCGCTGGACTTCGGCGGCTCGTGGCTGCTACCCCGGCTCGTCGGGTTGCAGCAGGCGAAACGGCTCGCGCTGCGGGCCGAGATGATCGACACGGCGGAGGCGCGCGACCTCGGTCTGGTCACCTGGATCAAACCGGCCGCCGAGCTGGATTCCTTTGTGGACTCGCTCGCCGCTGAACTGGCCGAACTGCCGCCGGTCGCGCTGGCGCTGAGCAAGCGGCTGCTCGAAGAGGGCGCGAGCCGGACGCTGCGTGAGGCGCTGGAGGGCGAGGCGCGAGCGCAGACGGTGAACTTCGCGACCGAGGACGCGCCCGCCGCGTTCGAGGCGTTCCTCCTCGCCAAGACGGAAGCGAAATACACGGGACGATGGGCGGTGCGGTGAGTTACGACGAGATCATCTACGAGGTCGCCGACGGGATCGCCACGATCACGCTGAACCGGCCGGCGCGGCTCAACGCGTTCACGCTGGAGATGGCGCACGAGCTGGTCGCGGCGTTCGACGAGGTGGACGCCGACGACTCGGTGCGGGTGGTCGTGGTGACCGGCGCCGGGCGCGGCTTCTGCGCCGGGGCGGACCTCGAACGCGGCGCGGGCACGTTCGACAAGAACGCGATCGGCGACGTCAAGGGGTTCGGCGAGATCGACGGCGTGCCGCGAGACGCCGGTGGCGCGGTGGCGCTGCGGATCGCGGCGTGCAAGAAGGTCGTCATCGGCGCGTTCAACGGGCCCGCGGTCGGGGTCGGCGTGACGATGTCGCTGCCGATGGACATCCGGATCGCCAGCGAGAACGCCAAGTTCGGGTTCGTGTTCGCGCGGCGCGGGATCCTGCTGGAGGCCGCGTCGTCGTGGTTCCTGCCCCGGGTCGTCGGCATCTCGCAGGCGATGGAGTGGGTGGCGACCGGGCGCGTGTTCGACGCCGCCGAGGCCCGCGCGGGCGGGCTGGTGTCGCGGGTCGTGCCGCCGGACGAGCTGATCCCGGCGGCGACGGCGATCGCGCGCGAGGTCGCGGACAACACGTCGGCGGTGTCGGTCGCGGTGTCCCGGCAGCTGCTGTGGGGCATGCTCGGCTCGCCCACGCCATGGGACGCGCACCGCGCGGACTCCAGCGCGTTGCTGCAGCTCGGTGCGGGCAAGGACGCGATGGAAGGCGTGATGGCGTTCCTGGAGAAGCGCGCGCCGGCCTTCCCCGGCCGCGTCTCCGTGGACTACCCGGACGGGGTCCCGCCGTTCCCCGGGACCCCGTGAGCCGGTGGCCCGGTCAGAAGCTGAGGTAGCCGCCGTCCACGGTGATCGTGTCGGCGGTGTGAAACGCGCTGGCCGGGCTCGCCAGGTACACGGCGAGCGCGCCGAAGTCGTCCGGCCTGCCCCAGCGGCCGACCGGCATCCGCGGCAGCACCCGGCGCTGGAACCCTTCGGAGTCCAGCGCCGGGGCCGCCAGCGGCGTGTGCACCCAGCCGGGCAGGACCGCGTTGGCGCGGATGCCGTGCCTGGCCAGCTCGACCGCGATCGACTTGATCATCGCGGTGAGCCCGGCCTTGCTCGCCGCGTACGCCTGCCCGCGCGGCTGGCCCTGGACCGACGCCACGCTCGACGTGCCGACCAGGCTCCCGCCGGTGCCCTGCGCCAGCATCACCCTCGCCGCCGCGCGCAAGGTCAGGAACGCGCCGTCCAGGTCGACCCGGGTGACTCGGCGGAACTCCGCCAGCGACGTCTCGGTGAACCGGCTGCCCACCCCGGCCACACCGGCGTTGACGAAGCAGGAATCCAGGCGCCCCAGCGCTTCCACGCTGCGCGCCATCGCGGGCTCCACCTGGTCCTCGTCGCCGACGTCGCAGCGCACGGCGAGGACCTTGGTGCCGTGCCGGGACAGCTCGGCGACGGCTTCGTCGTTGCGTTCGGCGTTGGTGCCCCAGATCGCGACGTCGGCGCCGGCGGCGGCGAGCGCGCCGGCCATCGCGAGGCCGATCCCCGAATTGCCGCCGGTGATGACGGATGCGTGCCCGGTGAGGTCGAACGGGTTGGTCATCCGCGGATAGTGCCCCAGTTTTCCTCCGCCACGCAAGGAGTTGCCCCATGGACTTCGAGTTGCCCGCGGCGTTGCGGCAGCTGCTCACCGACCTGGACCAGTTCCTCGAGGACGAGATCTGGCCGCTGCAACGACAGGACGACAACGAGCGCTTCTTCGACCACCGCCGGGAGTTCGCGCGCACCGACTTCGAGGCGGGCGGCACCCCGCGCCGTGAATGGGAAGAGCTGCTGAGGGAGATGTTCCGGCGCGCCGACCGTGCGGGCTGGCTGCGGTACGGGCTGCCGAAATCCGTCGGCGGCAGCGACGGCAGCAACCTTGACATGGCCGTGATCCGCGAGCACCTCGCCGCGAAGGGCCTCGGCCTGCACAACGACCTGCAGAACGAGTCCTCGGTCGTCGGCAACTTCCCGTTCGTGCACATGTTCCTCGCCGCGGGCACGCCGGAGCAGCAGAGCGAGTTCGTCGAGGACATGATCACCGGGCGCAAGCGGGTCGCGTTCGGACTGACCGAACCGGACCACGGCAGCGACGCGACCTGGCTGGAGACCACCGCCGTGCCGGACGGCGACGGCTGGATCCTCAACGGCGCCAAGCGGTTCAACTCCGGCCTGCACTCGGCGACCCACGACGTGATCTTCGCCCGCACCTCCGGCGACGGCGGGGATCCCCGCGGCATCACCGCGTTCATCGTGCCCACCGACACGCCGGGGTTCTCCGTCGACTTCCACTGGTGGACGTTCAACATGCCCACCGACCACGCCGAGGTCACGCTGACCGACGTCCGCGTGCCCGCCACCGCGGTGTTCGGCGAGGTCGGCAACGGCCTCGCGCTGGCCCAGCACTTCGTGCACGAGAACCGGATCCGGCAGGCCGCCTCCGGGGTCGGCGCGGCGCAGTACTGCATCGACCGGAGCGTGGCGTACGCGCGGGAGCGCCGGACGTTCGGCCGCCCGCTCGCCGAACGGCAGGCCATCCAGTGGCCGCTGGTCGAGCTGCAGACCGAGGCCGAGCTGGTGCGCACCCTCGTGCGCAAGACGGCGTGGGAGCTCGACCGCACCGACCACATGCTGATCAGCGACAAGGTGTCGATGTGCAACTACCGCGCCAACCGGCTGGTGTGCGACGCCGCCGACCGCGCGATGCAGGTGCACGGCGGGCTCGGCTACACGCGGCACACCCCGTTCGAGCACATCTACCGGCACCACCGCCGCTACCGGATCACCGAGGGCGCCGAGGAGATCCAGATGCGCAAGATCGCCGGTTACCTGTTCGGGTTCGCGGGGCCGGACAAGCGATGACCGGGCTGGCGGAGGCGCTCGGACGGCGGCTGGGCGCGCAGATCACCGGGCTGCGGCGGCTGAGCGGCGGCGCGAGCCGGGAGACCTGGGCGTTCACCGCCGAGCCGGGCGGGCGGCTGGTGCTGCGGCGGGATCCGCCGGGGGAGTGCC
Organism: Amycolatopsis thermoflava N1165; assembly: GCF_000473265.1. Taxonomy (NCBI): domain Bacteria; kingdom Bacillati; phylum Actinomycetota; class Actinomycetes; order Pseudonocardiales; family Pseudonocardiaceae; genus Amycolatopsis; species Amycolatopsis thermoflava. The sequence continues at coordinate 3,633,249 of NZ_KI421511.1, read as the reverse complement.
GCCCGGCGGAGATGGCGCGGGAGGCGGCGTTGATCCGGGCCGCGCGCGAAGCCGGGGTGCCGGTGCCGCGGCTGGTGGACCACGGGCCGGACGTGCTCGGCTCGCCGTACCTGATCACCGAGCATGTCGACGGCGAGACGATCCCGCGGCGGTTGCTACGGGACCCGGAGTTCGCGGACGTGCGGCCGAAGCTCGCGGCGGAGCTGGGGCGCGTCGCGGCGCGCATCCACGCCATGCCGGACGTGCCGGGGCTGCCCTCGGCGGACCCGCTGGAGTCGCTGGTGGAGCTGTACGACGAGCTGGACCAGCCGTTGCCGTCGCTGGAAATCGGGTTGCGCTGGTTGCGCGCACACCGCCCGGAGCCGGCGGGGAACACCGTGGTGCACGGCGACTTCCGCACCGGCAACCTGATCATCGGCCCGGACGGGCTGGCCGCGGTGCTGGACTGGGAACTGGCGCACCGCGGCGATCCGCTGGAGGACCTCGGCTGGTTGTGCGTGAAGGCGTGGCGGTTCTCCTCGCCGCTGCCCGCGGGCGGGTTCGGCACCCGGGAGGAGCTGCTCGACGGGTACGCCGAGGTCGCCGGGTTCCGCCCGGATCCCGCGGCCGTGCACTGGTGGGAGGTGTTCGGCACGTTCCGGTGGGCGGTGCTCTGCCTGCGGCAGGCCGACCGGCACCTGAGCGGGCGGATCCGGTCGGTCGAGCTGGCTGCGGTCGGGCGGCGGGTGTGCGAGCAGGAGCACGACCTGCTGACGGCGCTCGGCACGCCCGCCGTCCCGGTGGCCGCGGCGCCGGATCCGGCGCCGGACCTGCACGGCAGGCCGACCGCGGCCGAGCTGGTTGAGGCGGTGGCGGAGTTCCTGCGGGCCGACGTCATGCCGGGCACCGAGGGGCGGGTGTCGTTCCAGGCGCGGGTGGCGGCGAATGTGCTGGGCATCGTGTCGCGCGAGCTGCGCCTGGGCACCGCGCAAGAGCGGCGGCACGTGGACCGGCTCGCGGCGCTGGGGTTCGCGACGCACGCGGAGCTGGCGCGGGCGGTGCGGTCGGGCGCCGTGGACGTGGCGGACGTGGTCGCCGCCGTGCGGGCCGACGTGACGGACCGGTTGCTGGTGGCGAACCCGAAGTACCTGGAGACGGCGTGAAGGAGATCGCGATCGGGCTGCGGTTCCCGGAGGGCCGGGTCGCGCTGGACGACGGCTCGGTGCTCGTCGTGGAGATCGAGCGCGGGACGTTGTCGCGGGTGTCGCCGGACGGATCGGTGACGGTGGTCGCGGACTGCGGCGGCGGGCCGAACGGCGCGGCGATCGGGCCGGACGAATGGCTTGCTCACCGTCCGGAAGCCATCAGCGCGGCGCAGCGCCCGCGTACTTGAGTCGCAAGCTCGGGGGCCGGCCGTTGCCGCCTGCACACCTGACCGGGCCGCTCCTCAACTGCCCTTTGTGAGCTTGTCCAGCTGGGTCTGCAGCTCGTCGAGCCGCGCGTGCAGCAGCGCGACCTCGGCCGACAGCAGCGGCACCAGCTCCGGCGCCGACGTGGTCGAGCCGGTGGTGAAGGCGACCGCCCGGTCGTCCCGGTGCACCGGCACTCCGGCCAGCCTGCTGAAGTGCTCCAGCGTGAGCGGCGGGCGGTTGCCCGCGCACGTCGAGCACACCGGCAGCAGCTTGCGCCACCCCACGACCCCGGTGCCGGTGGCCACGAACACCTGCGCCGGCCAGCCGCACGCGCACAACCCGGCGTGCACGGCCGTCACCGTCTGCTTCGAGTACCGCACGCCCCGCTCGTACAGGAAGTAGCGCCCCGCGGCGTCCACCTCCAGCAGCACGCTCTGCTGGTACTGCGGATCGCAGGCCAGCGCGCGGGCGTCGGCGAGTTCGTGGAAGCAGTAGAACCCGCAGTCGCACAGGCGGGACGGGCTCTGGTGACGGCTGCTCTGCGCGCACTTCGCCTCGGCTGTCACCCGGTAGGCGTGCGTGCGGCCGAGCGACACGCCGGTGAACCCCGCCTCGGTGCCGTCGGCGGAGAGCATCGGGTAGGCGAGCTTGTAGCCGCGCAGCGGGACGTCGCGCCGTTCCTGGGGCGTGCGGCGCAACGACAGCCTGCCCGCCATGGCTCAGCGATCGGCGGTGACGGGGGCGGGGCGCTCCGGTTCGGGGGTTTCGGCGGTTTCGCGCGGCTCCTCGATCGGGGTGACCTCTTCGGCCTTGGATTCTTCGACGACGCCCACGGCAAGCTTCCGGCCCAGTCTCATCGCAGCCTCCTCGCGGATCACGGGTGCGTTTTTCCAGCGTGACCCGCGAACGCGGGGATGTCCAGAGCTATTCGAAACGCGCGGTGTCCCCAGCACCCGTTCGGACGATCTCCGGCTCGCCGCTGGAGAAGTCGATCACGGTGGTGGGCTCGGTGCCGCAGTCGCCGGAGTCGACCACCGCGTCGACCACGTGGTCCAGCTCGTCCTTGATCTCCCAGCCCTGGGTGAGCGGCTCCTCGTGGTCGGGCAGCAGCAGCGTGCTGGAGACCAGCGGCTCGCCAAGCTCGTCGAGCAGGGCCTGCGCGACGACGTGGTCCGGGATGCGCACGCCGACGGTCTTCTTCTTCGGGTGCAGCAGCCGCCGCGGCACTTCTTTCGTGGCCGGGAGGATGAAGGTGTAGCTGCCCGGGGTGGCGGCCTTGATCGCGCGGAAGACGGTGTTGTCGACGTGCGCGAACTGCCCGAGCTGGGCGAAGTCGCGGCAGACGAGCGTGAAGTGGTGCCGGTCGTCGAGGTGCCGGATGGCGCGGATGCGGTCCAGCCCGTCGCGGTTGCCGAGCTGGCAGCCGAGGGCGTAGGCGGAGTCGGTCGGGTAGACGATCAGGCCGTCCTGCCGCAGCAGGTCGACGATCTGGCCGATCGACCGGCGCTGGGGGTTGTCCGGGTGCACGTCGAAGTACTTCGCCATCCCCAGAGCTTAGGATCTTGCCTCCCGGCCCGCCGACAGAGGCGAAAGACCCGAGCCCGCGGGGCCGTTCGGCACATTCTGCGTCCCGGTTGTCGACTCTCCGTGTCGATCACACAGCGTGGTGAAGTGTGACGTGCGTCACTATCTGTTCGGGCTAATGACCTGCTCCGAACTTCCTATATGCCGGTCATGTTGGTGACTCCTCGTCATTCAGTGGGCCGGGACCGCGTGGTCGTCGTGATCCCGGCGCACGACGAAGCCGCGAGCGTCGGCGCGACGATCGACTCCGCACTGGCGCAGACCGTCCCGCCGGACGCGATCTTCGTCGTCGCCGACAACTGCTCCGACGACACGGCCGCGATCGCGGTGGCGCACGGCGCGCGAGTGCTGGAAACCGTCGGCAACACCGACAAGAAAGCCGGCGCGCTGAACCAGGCACTCGAGGTCGTCCTGCCCCAGCTCGACGGGGACGACCGCGTCCTGGTCATCGACGCGGACTCGCTGCTCGCTCCGGAGTGGATCGAAACCGCGCTCGCCGTGATGGAGCGGCCGGGGGTCGGTGCGGTCGGCGGCATCTTCTACGGCGAGGGGCGCGCGGGGCTGATCGAACAGTTGCAGCGCAACGAGTACGTCCGCTACGCCCGGGACGTGCTGCGGCGTGGCAAGGGTGTCTGGGTGTTGACCGGCACCTCCACGTTGTTCCGGGTGTCGGTGCTGCGCGAGATCGCCGCGGCGCGTGGTGCGGTGTTGCCGGGGCGGGCTGGGGAGTTCTACGACCGGCGCGCGCTGACCGAGGACATGGAGATCACGCTGGCGAGCCTCAGGCTCGGCTACCGGTGTGTGTCGCCGGCGCGGTGTGCGACGACGACCGAACTGATGCCGACGTGGCGGGACCTGTGGCGGCAGCGTGTGCGCTGGCAGCGCGGCGCGATCGACAACCTGCGCTCGCACGGCGTCAACCGCGTCACGTTGCCGTACCTGGGGCAGCAGCTGTGGGCGGTGCTGGGGTTTCTGGTGATCGTGGGCTACCCGCTGCTGCTGGGCCTGTCGCTGGCGGCCGGGATGCCGTTGGTGCTGCACCCGTTCTGGCTCGCGATGGGCGTGGTGTGCCTGGTCGACCGGGTGGTGACGGTGCGGAAGGCGGGCTGGCGCGGGATCGTGCTGACGCTGCTGTTCCTGCCCGAGATGTACTACGACTTCTTCCGCCTGGCCGTGTACCTGGCCGGGTGGCGGGACGCGGTGCTGCGGCGTACGGCCGGATGGCACCACCTGACGGCTGTGAGGGGGTGAAAGACATGTACGGAAAGGGTTTCACCGCCGCCGGTTCCGGTTCGGCCGCGCTGGCCTACACCGGGTTCGGCGCGGCGTGGACGATCCTGGCGGGGCTGATGCTGTTGCTCGCCGGAGTGGCGCTGGTCAAGCTGGTGCCGCGCAAGGGGCAGGCCTGAGTGGGTGCAGCGCGCCCTGGCTGGCGTCGTTCTACCCGTCGAAACTGGATTTCGACGGAAAGGAGAACGGAAATGCCGGTCATCGTCATCACGGGAGCGAGCAGTGGAATCGGGCGGGCCACCGCGGAGGCGCTGGCGGCGGCGGGGCACCAGGTCGTGCTGGGCGCGCGCCGGGAACAGCGGCTGAAGGAGCTGGCCGCGCGAATCGGGGGCTCGTACCGGAGGCTGGACGTGACGGACGCGGAGGACGTGCGGTCCTTCATGGACTGGGCGGTGGCCGAGCACGGCCGGGTCGACGTGATCGTCAACAACGCCGGCGTGATGCCACTGTCCGCTTTGGACCGGCTGAAGCTGGACGAGTGGAACCGGATGATCGACGTGAACATCCGGGGCGTGCTGCACGGGATCGCCGCGGGGCTGCCGGTGATGCGCCGGCAGGGCGGCGGGCACTTCGTGAACGTGGCGTCGATCGGGGCGCACGAGGTGGTGCCGACGGCGGCGGTCTACTGCGCGACCAAGTACGCGGTGTGGGCGCTGTCGGAGGGGCTGCGCCAGGAGACGGGCCCGGACATCCGGGTGACGACGATCTCGCCGGGCGTGACCGAGTCGGAGCTGGCGGACAGCATCACGGACGCGGAGGCCGCCGAGGGAATGCGAAGCTACCGCGCGAAGACAATCCCCGCCGCGGCGATCGCCCGCGCGATCGCGTTCGCGATCGAGCAGCCCGCGGAGGTGGACGTGAACGAGATCATCGTCCGCCCGGCGGCTTAGGTACGCCGAGCCGTTCCCGCGTCTCGTCGACACGGGCGCCGAGGAGACGGCGAACTCGGGAACCCGCCGGAAAACCGGCGCTGCGGTCATCGGATGCGTGGGTGGCCGCAGGTGGGCGGCCCCGTCCTTGACGGACCGGGCTGCTCGCCGCCCGGCCGATGTCCACGATCGACCACGTGGGGTTCATGGCCACGTGGGCGGCGATGTACTGTCCCGCGAACAGCTCGAAGGCAGCGCGTGCCGGCGCTTTCCCTACCGCAGCAAGGAACCCAGTCGCTGGGCCGCGTCGACCACCGTGCGGCCCAGCGATTCCTCGTCGGGTGCGGAGAACAGTGACAGGCCGATGCTGACGTCCCGTCCGGGCACCACCGCGGAGATCCCGATGATCGACGGCGCGATTTCCCCGTAGGACACGGCAAATCCGCGCTTGCGGGCCAGCGCGACCTCCTCCCGCTCGCCTTCCGCCGCCGGCGCCGCGGACAGCAGTGCCAAGCCTGCCGAACCGCGGTCGATCGGGTCCACCTGGCCGGGCCGGAAGCTCACGTGCATCCGCGCCTGCCGCGGCTCGACGATCATCAGCATCCGCACCTCGTCCGCGCCCTCCCGCACCACCAGGTGCGCCGTCGCCTGGGTGAGGTCCGTCAGCTCCTCCAGCACGGGCCGCGCGAGCGTCCGCAGGTCCTGCTCCACCGGCTCGGCCAGCCGCACCAGGCCCGTCCCGAGCGAGATCCGCTTGAACCGGTCCCGCCGGCACAACCGGTGCGCCTCCAGCGTCCGCACGAGCCGGTGCGCCACCGTCCGGTGCACGCCCACCCCTTCGGCGATCTCCGTCAGCGTCATCCCCTGCGGGTGCGCGACGAGCAGTTCCAGGATCTGCAACCCGTTGTGCAGCGTTTTCGACATCCCCGAGTCGACTTCGGACACGCGGGCACCCCCTTGACGACGAACCGGACCGCGACCTACTGTTTCCGTAGTTCGCACGCTGCGTGCGATAATAGCACGCCGATCGCAGCGCGCAAGCCCCCGGAGGAGGTCATCGTGGACGTGGAGACGCTCGTGCTCGTGCACCAGCTGTACGGCGCGCAGAGCCACTACATCGACGAGGGCCGGGCCACCGAATGGGCGCACACCTTCACCCCGGACGGGGAATTCCACTCACCCAGCTATCCGGCTCCGGTGATGGGCACGGCGGCACTCGCGAAGTTCGCCGAGGACTTCGCCGCGCAACCAGGCGTCACCCGGCACGTCCTCACCAACCTGCACGTCACGCCCGCGGACGACGGCCTCACCGCGCGCGCCTACCTGCAGATCGTGCGCACCCTCCCGGACAGTCCGCCCGAACTCCTCCGCCTGACCACGATCACCGACCACCTGGTCCGCCACGCGGGCACGTGGCGCATCCGCCGCCGGACGGTGCGCCGCGACGACACGAAGGAGAACCGATGAGCGACACACGCGCCCAGCACGAGCCGATGACGGCCGTCTACCCGGAATTCGCGGGCAAGGTCGCGGTCGTCACCGGCGCGGCCCGCGGCATGGGCGCGCGCTTCACCGCCGCGCTCGCCGGCCGCGGCGTGCACGTCGTCGGCGCCGACATCAACGAAGAGCAGATGCTGGCGACCGCGAACGAACTCACCGCGGAACTCGCCAGCAGCGACAAGCCGGGCCAGATCGTCGGCGCCCGCATCGACGTCACCAAGCCCGAGGACCACGAAACCGTGGCACAGCTGGCGCTGGAGCGGTTCGGGCGCATCGACTTCTGGGTCAACAACGCCGGCATCTTCCCGTTCGCCCTCGCCGACGAGATCACGCCCGAGCAGATCAACGCGACCCTGTCGGTCAACGTCGAGGGCGTCCTCTACGGGGCGCAGACCGCGGCGCGGCACATGGAACCCGGCAGCGCGATCGTGAACATGTCGTCGGTGTCGGCGGTCCGCGTCCGCCGCGGCCGCGCCGCCTACTGCACCTCCAAGGCCGCCGTCGCGCACCTCACCGAATCGCTCGCCGTGGAGTTCGGCGACCGCGGCATCCGGGTCAACGCGATCGCCCCCGGCTACATCGACACCGAGATGACCCGCTGGGTCAAGGAGGACCCGGCCGCGCTGCGGCACGCGCTCGACGTCGTGCCGCTGCACCGGCTCGGTTCGCCCGAGGAGGTCGTCGGCCCGCTGCTGTTCCTGCTCTCCGACAGCGCCCGCTACGTGACCGGCCACAGCATCGCCGTCGATGGTGGGTCGCGGCATGTCTGAGTACCCGGACACGGTGCTCGTCACCGGCGCCGCCGCCGGCATGGGCGCCAGCCACGCCCGGGCCCTGGCCAAGCTCGGCACGCACGTGTGCCTCGCCGACGTCGCCGACGCCACCCCGGTCGTCGAGGAGATCGAGAACGACGGCGGCTCGGCGTCCGCGCACGAACTGGATGTCACCGACCCGCAGGCGTGGGCCCGCGTCGTCGACGAAATCCAGGAAGCGCGCGGCCGCCTCACCGGCCTCGTCAACAACGCGGGCATCTCGCGCCGCCTGGAGTTCCTGGACACCACCGACGAGGTCTGGGAACAGGTCCTCCGCATCAACCTGTTCGGCCCGTTCTACGGCATGAAGGCCGTCGCGGAGCTGATGCGCGACTCCGGTGGCGGTTCGATCGTCAACATCTCGTCGATCTCCGGCCAGATCGGCTACTTCTCGCCCGCGTACAGCTCCAGCAAGTGGGGCCTGACCGGGCTGTCCAAGTCGGCCGCGGGCAACTTCGCCAAGTGGGGCATCCGGGTCAACTCCGTCCACCCCGGACTCGTCGAGACCGCGCTGCTCGCCGGTGCCGATTCGTTCGTGGAATCCGCGGTGGCCAGCATCCCGGCCGGGCGCATGGCGCGGCCGGCGGAGATCACCGAGGCCGTGTTGTTCCTGCTGTCCAGCAGGTCCAGCTACATGACCGGCAGCGAGGTCACCGTGGACGGCGGCCTGGTGTCCAACGGCCTCTACCACCGCATCATCGCCGAGACCGGAGGAGACCTGGCATGAACGACGACTGGGACGTGGTGGTCGTCGGAGGCGGCGGCGCCGGGCTCGCCGCGGCCACCTCCGCCGCCGAGCGGGGCGCGTCGGTGCTGCTGTTCGAGTCGGAGACCGAGCTCGGCGGCTCGACCCAGCTGTCCGCGGGCATGTTCACCGCCGCCGGCACGAGCGTGCAGGCCGCGCTGGGCGTCGAGGACTCCGCGGAGCGGTTCTTCCAGCACTACATGGACCTCAACTCCTGGCAGCTCAACCCCGGGCTGATCGAGGCGTTCTGCCGCCACTCCGGCCCGACGCTGGAGTGGCTGATCGGCCTCGGCGTGGAGATCCCGGCCAAGGTGTCCGGCAACGCGCACACGCCGGGCCTGTGCCAGGCCGGGGTCGAGGACGTGTGGCGCGGCCACGTGCCGAAAGACCAGGGCTACGGCGTGGTCCAGGTGCTCGCCAAGGCCGCCCGCGCCCGGGGCGTCGAGATCGTCCTCAACACCCGCGTCGAGCGGCTCGTCGAAGACGACGGCCGGGTCTGCGGCGTCGTCGCCGACGGCATCGAGGTGCGCGCGGGCGCGGTGGTGGTCGCCAGCGGCGGGTTCGCCCAGGACCCGGACCTGCTGGCCCGCTACTACCCGGCGGCGCTGCGGGCGGGCGAGGACCTGTTCGTCGTCGCCGCCGACGGCAGCCGCGGCGACCACCTGCGCTTCGGCGAGCAGGTCGGCGCGGGCGTCACCGGCGACGGCTGGGGCCTGCTGCTGCCCACCGCCTACTTCCAGCGACTGCACCACTGGCAGTCCGGGTTCCCGCCGAAGTCGCGGATCTACGTCAACGGGGCCGGCCGCCGGTTCATGGACGAGGACGCCTCCTACGCGGTGTCCAGCGGCATCATCGAGCGGCAGGGCGGGAGCGCGTGGGCGATTTTCGACGAGCGCGCCCGCCGCAGCCTGCCCGCGGGGTACGCGCACTGGGACGCCGGCCACGTGCTGGCCGAGGCGGAAGCCGGGCGCACGCTGCGCGCCGGTAGCCTCGAGGAGCTGGCCGGCAAGGCCGGGATCCCCGCCGACGCGCTGGTCGCGACCGTGCGCCGGTGGAACGAGCAGCTGCCGTCCGGGCACGACCCGGAGTTCCTGCGGCACCGCACGCTCGCCAACAAGGGCTCGGCCGGCCACCCGGACCCGATCGGCGAACCCCCGTTCTACGCGGCGCGCCTGCTGCCCGCGGAGCTGGTGTGCACGCACGCCGGACTGGAGATCGACGCGCGCGCCGCGGTGCGCGACGAACGCGGCGAGGCCATCGCGGGCCTGTTCGCCGCGGGCGAGGCCGGAGCCGGTGTGCTCGGGCAGCGCTACGTCGGGGGCGGCAACGCCGTCGCCAACGCCCTGACCATGGGCCGCCTCGCCGGCGTCAACGCCGCGGCCTGACTTCGCACACTCAACGAGGAGAGACATGAGCGAAACCACCGCTGCCGGGGAACTCGGCAGCCGCACGATCCGCAAGGTCAGCAAGAGAGTCCTGCCGCTGGTCGCGCTGCTGTACGTGTTCAACTACATGGACCGGTCGAACATCAGCTACGCCCAGCTGGGCATGCAGCACGAGCTGCTGATCACCACGGCCGTGTTCGGCACCGCGTCGGCGATCTTCTTCCTCGCCTACGTGGTGTTCGAGATCCCCAGCAACATGATCATGAAGAAGATCGGCGCGCGGATCTGGCTCGCGCGCATCGCCATCAGCTGGGGCATCGTCACCGCCGTCACCGGGTTCGTGCAGAACATCCCGCAGCTCTACATCGCGCGGATCGTCCTCGGCGTCGCCGAGGCCGGGCTCTACCCGGGCCTGCTGCTGTACCTGACGCTGTGGTTCCGCCCGAAGGAACGCGGCCGCGCCATCGCGACGCTGGCGATCGCGCAGCCGGTCGCGATGATCCTCGGCAGCCTCACCGGCGGCCTGATCCTCGACCACATCAACTGGTTCGGCCTGTCCGGCTGGCGCTGGGTGTTCATCCTGCAGGGCCTGCCCGCGGTGCTGGTCGGCCTGGTCGTGCTCGCGTATCTGCCGAACAAGCCCAGCCAGGCGCGTTTCCTCTCGCGGGAGGAGAGCGAGTGGCTGGAAACGGAGATCAACAAGGACTACGCGCCGGAGCAGAAGGAGACCTTCCTCGGCCAGCTGCGGGTCATGAAGGACCGCAAGGTGCTCTACATGGCCTTCGCGAACCTGTTCGCCGCGTGCGGCCTGTACGGGTTCACCTTCTTCCTGCCGCAGATCGTCAAGCAGATGGACCCGTCCTACTCAGCGACCAACATCGGTTTCCTCGGCGTGATCCCGTGGATCGTCGGCGCGGTGGGCATGCTGCTGGTGGCCCGCAACTCCGACCGGACGGGGGAGCGGCGCGGGCACGTCGTCGCGATGATGCTGCTGGCCGCGGTCGGCCTGTTCGGCACGATCCAGTTCCGGCACACCCCGGTGGCGGCGCTGATCTGCCTGTCGCTGGTCGCGATCGGCGTGCTCGGCTACCTCGCGCCCTACTGGGCGCTGGCCTCGCGGGTGCTGTCCAAGGAGCACACCGCGGTCGGGCTGGCCGCGATCAACTCGATCGCCGCGCTGGGCGGGTTCTTCGGGCCGTACGTGATCGGCAAGAACGCCACCGCCGACGACGTGTCGGTGGGCCTGTACTTCCCGATCGCGTGCCTGGTCATCTGCGCGGTGATGCTGTCCTTCCTCAAGGTGACGAAGGAACGGCGTGGCGCCGCGGCGGCCCACGAGGTAGTTTAGATATTAACTACTTCCTCCGGCGATAGGGTTGCGGTCATGGCGGATGGCGAGCTCGACTTCTGGTCCTTCGTCGAGCTCGCCAACCGCAGGCTCGCCGAGGAGTTCGGCTTCCGGCACCAGCTCGCCACCGAGGTGCTGCTCACGCTGAACCGGGCCTCCAACATCGTCACCTACGACCTGGAGGCCAGCGTCCACCGGCCGCGCGGCCAGTCCTGGTCCGGGTTCCGGCTGCTGTTCGTCACCTGGCTGGCCGGCCCGCTGGAGGCGAAGAAGGCCGCCGAGCTGACCGGCATGAGCCGCGCGGCGGTGTCCAACCTGTCGAAGACCCTGGTGGCCGACGGGCTGCTGGAGCGCACGCCCGGCGAGCACGACGGCCGCTCGGTGCTGCTGTCGCTGTCCGAGCGCGGCCGCGCCGAGATGGTCGAGGTGTTCCGCGAGCACAACGAGCGCGAGCACGAGTGGACCAGCGTGCTCACCGAGGCCGAGCAGCGGATCCTGGTGATGCTGCTGGACAAGCTGATCACCAACCGCGACCAGTTCGACGTGCGTGGCCGCAACTGACCCTTGCGCACGAGCGAAGTAGTACATACATTTACTACATCGGACCGGCAAGGAGGCGAGGTCATGGCGTACTACCGGCAGGTCGGTGCGGTTCCGCCGAAGCGGCACACGCAGCACCGCACCCCCGAGGGTGGCCTGTACTACGAGGAGCTGATGGGGGAGGAGGGCTTCTCCAGCGATTCGTCGCTGCTCTACCACCGCAACATCCCGTCGGCGATCGTCGACTCGACGGTCTGGGAGCTCCCGGACCTGACCACCGAGGCCAACCACCCGCTCCGGCCGCGGCACCTCAAGCTGCACGAGCTGTTCCCGGGCGAGGAGTGGAAGTCCAACGACGTCGTCACCGGGCGCCGGCTCGTGCTCGGCAACGGCGACGTGCGCATCTCCTACGTCGTGGCGGGCGAGGCCTCCCCGCTGTACCGCAACTCGATCGGCGACGAGTGCGTCTACATCGAGTCCGGTGAGGGCGTCGTCGAGACCGTGTTCGGCGTGCTGCCGTTCCGCCAGGGCGACTACGTGATCCTGCCGCGCGCCACCACCCACCGCTGGGTGCCGGACGGCCCGGTGCGGGCGTACGCGATCGAGGCGAACTCGCACATCACGCCGCCGAAGCGGTACCTGTCGAAGTACGGCCAGCTGCTGGAGCACGCGCCGTACTGCGAGCGCGACCTGCACGGGCCCACCGAGCCGCTGCTGGTCGAGGGCACCGACGTCGAGGTGCTGATCAAGCACCGCGGCAGCACCGGGATCGTCGGCACCCGGTTCGTGTACCCGCAGCACCCGTTCGACGTGGTCGGCTGGGACGGCTGCCTCTACCCGTACACGTTCAACGTCAGCGACTTCGAGCCGATCACCGGCCGCGTGCACCAGCCGCCGCCGGTGCACCAGGTGTTCGAGGGCGACAACTTCGTCGTCTGCAACTTCGTGCCGCGCAAGGTGGACTACCACCCGCTGTCCATCCCGGTGCCGTACTACCACTCCAATGTGGACTCGGACGAGGTCATGTTCTACTGCGGCGGCGACTACGAGGCGCGCAAGGGCTCGGGCATCGGGCAGGGCTCGATCTCGCTGCACCCGGGCGGCCACTCGCACGGCCCGCAGCCGGGCGCCTACGAGCGCAGCATCGGCGTGGAGTTCTTCGACGAGCTGGCGGTCATGGTCGACACGTTCCGCCCGCTGGAGCTGGGTGAGGGCGGCCGCGCGGCCGAGGACCCGAACTACGCGTGGACCTGGGCCGGGCGGGGGCCGAAGTGAGTGTGTTCGCCGGCTTCCTCGACGACGCGGCGGTGTTCCCGCCCGGTCTGAAGCCCCTGCCGCAGGCAGTGCCGGACCACGCCACGCACCTCGCGTCGGGCTACGGCGAACTGGTCGGCCCGCTGGTCCTGGCCGCGCCGGCGCTCGCGGAGCTCGGCGCGGTCGCTGCCGAGCCGCTCGATCTGTCGGTGACCGCGCCGGGCGGCCCGGCCCAGCTGCCGGACGCTCTGGGCCGGGCCGCCGACCTGCCGGTGCGGCTGGCCGGGTTCGAGGTCGCGGTGCCCGCGGAGTCGTCGGTGCCGGAGTTCTTCCGCGCGCTGGAGGTGGCCGGTGACGTGCCGGTGTTCGTCGAGGTGCCACGGGACCCCCGCCGGGCCGAGGTGATCGCGACCTGCGCGAAGACCGGGCACGCCGCGAAGTTCCGGACCGGCGGGGTGAAAGCCGAGCTGTACCCGGACGAGGCGGAGCTGGCCGCGGCCGTGCACGCCGTGGTGCGGGCGGGGGTGCCGTTCAAGGCGACCGCCGGGCTGCACCACGCGGTGCGGAACACGGACCCGTCCACCGGGTTCGAGCAGCACGGGTTCCTGAACCTGCTGCTGGCGACGGCGGCGGCCCGCTCCGGCGCGGGCGAGGACGAGCTCGTCGCGTTGCTCGCGGAGCGGGACGGCGCGCGGGTGGCCGAGCTGGTGTCCGAAGTGGACCCTGCGGCGCGTGAGTCGTTCCGGTCGTTCGGGACCTGCAGCATCGACGAACCGGTGGCCGAACTGGTGGACCTCGGACTGGTCCCGGCTTCGGCGCTGGAAGGAGGAGTGACGGCGTGACCACGATCGACATCCCCGAGGGGTCGCTGTTCGGGCTGGACAACCTGCCCTACGGCGTGTTCTCCACGCCGGGGACGCAGCCGCGGGTCGGCGTGCGGGTGGGCGATTCCGTGGTCGACCTGGCGGTGGCGCTGGGCGACGACGTGTTCGCGCGGCCGTCGTTGAACGCGTTCATGGCGCAGGGCTACGACCGGTGGGTAGAGGTGCGGGCGCGTATCTCGGAGCTCGTGCGGGGTGAGGTGCCCGCCGAGGCGGTCTTCCCGGTGTCCGAAGTGGAGCTGCACCTGCCCGTCGAGGTCGCGGACTACGTGGACTTCTACGCGTCCGAGCACCACGCGGCCAACCTGGGGCGGCTGTTCCGGCCGGACGCCGAGCCGCTGATGCCGAACTGGAAGCACCTGCCGGTGGGCTACCACGGGCGGGCCGGGACGATCGTGGTGTCCGGCACGGACATCGTGCGGCCGTGCGGGCAGCGCAAGGCGCCGGACGAGGACGCGCCGTCGTTCGGCGAGTCGCGGCGGCTGGACATCGAGGCGGAGCTGGGGTTCATCGTCGGCGTCCCGTCGCCGCTCGGTTCGGGTGTCCGGACGGAGGACTTCGCGCGGCACGTGTTCGGCGCGGTGCTGGTGAACGACTGGTCGGCGCGGGACATCCAGGCCTGGGAATACGTCCCGCTGGGCCCGAACCTCGGCAAGAGCTTCGCGACGTCGATCTCGCCGTGGGTGGTGCCGCTGCTGGCGCTGGAGGCCGCGCGGGTCCCGACGCCGGAGCAGTCGCCGGAGCCGTTGCCGTACCTGCGGGAGTCGTCGCCGTGGGGGCTGGACATCGCGTTGTCGGTGTCGTGGAACGGGCAGGAGGTCAGCCGCCCGCCGTACCGGGAGATGTACTGGTCGCCGGCGCAGATGCTGGCGCACATGACGGTCAACGGGGCGTCGTCGCGCACGGGCGACCTGTACGCGTCCGGCACGATCTCCGGCCCGGAGAAGAACCAGCGCGGCGCGTTCATCGAGCTGACCTGGGGCGGCAAGGAGCCGGTCGAGGTCAACGGCGAGCCGCGAACGTTCCTCCTGGACGGCGACGAGGTGGCGATCACGGCGACCGCCCCGGGATCGGCAGGCCGCATCGGTTTCGGCGAGGTGCGGGGGCGGATCCTGCCGGCCACCGAAGCCAAGCGCTGACGCGCCGGGCTCCGGCCTGGCGCGTCAGCGCTTGGCCGGAGCCCGCACTGTCACAGCACCCGCCGCACCCGCCACAAGCCGGCCGCCAGGACCAGACCGCCCAGCACCACGTGGATCCCGCTCTCGATCCCCTGGAATCGCCAGAACCGGTCGGCGGGGTGGAACGCGGCCCGCTGCGCCGCCACCCCCTGGTTCTCCAGGCAACTCCGCGCGGTGTCGGCGGACGTGCAGGCGGACGGTTCGAACGCGACCTCGTGGCCGCTCGCGTCGTAGTACGCCGCCCCGAGCCGCCAGGCGTCGTACGGGACGGGGTTCGTCGCGGCGACGGAGGCCGTGGCCTGGGCGGGCTCGGCGAAGCCCGGCCTGGCCAGGTTCGCGACCCCGACCACGACCACCAGGTAGACGAGCAGTGTCGCCGCCATCGCGGCGAGCGTGTTGCGGAAGAACAGCCCCGCCGTCGCGCCGACGGCGAACGCGAGCACGGTGTAGGCGCCCAGGACCGGCCCCTGCGTCTCGAAGCCCGGTGTCATGATCGCACCGCGAGTCACGTAGTGCAGCGGTTCGAACGCCCAGGCGCTCACCAAGCCAAGCGCGAACATGCCGAGGAGGATCGGCGTACCCACCACGAGCAGCTTGCTCAGCCACCAACGGAACCGGCTCACCGACTGCGTCAGCCCGAGGATGTGGGTCCCCTGCTCGAATTCGCGCGCGAACAGCGGAGCGCCGGTGAACATGCCGAGCAGCACGGGGAGGCCGAGAAGCACCATCGGGAAGTTGCGCGCGAAGCTCTGGAACTCGTCCTCGAACGCCGCCATCGCCGGGGCGGTGCACCGTCCACTGTCGACCACCTGGCACCCCTCGATGCCGTGGGCCGCCAGGTAACCGGTCGCCTGCACGTGCTCGACGACCAGCACCACCGCGACGGCCGCGGTCAGTCCGAGACCGAGCAGCAGCTGCAGGCGGTGCAGCCGCCAGGTCACCCAGGTCACGCGGCCACCTCCCGCGCGGGTGCCGCGGCGCTGCCCGCCCGCAGGTGCGCCATCACCAGTTCCTCCAACGTGGGTTCGTGTGATTCCCAGCCGGGAGCGGGCGCCGGCCCGCGTCCCCGTACCAGGGCCGTGACCTGCCGTGCCGTCTTGCGCCGCTCGACCACCGTGTCCGGGGCGAGGTCACCGTCCGCGGGGCCGACCAGAAGCCGGTGCCCGGCGAGCAGGTCCGCCACGTCGCCGCACAGCCGCGTCCGCCCGTCGGCGAGCAGCAGCAGGTGATCGCACACGTTTTCGAGGTCCGACAGCACGTGCGAGGAGAGCAGCACGGTCATCCCGGTGTCGGCTGCTTCGGCCATCAGCGTCCGCATGACCTCGTCCCGGGCGATCGGGTCCAGATCCGCGAGCGGCTCGTCGAGCATGAGCACGCGCGGACGCCGGCCCAGAGCCATCGCGAGCGCCACCCGCGTGCGCTGGCCCCCCGACAAGGTCCCGATGCGCGCGGCGCGCGGGACACCCGCCTCGGAGAGGAGCCGCTCCGCGTAGGCCTGGTCCCACGTGGTGTTGAGCGCCCGGCCCGCACGCAGCATGTCCGCCACCGTGAACCCGCGGTACAACGGCTTGTCCTGGGCGAGGAACGCCAGGTCCGCGGGAATCCCCCGCCTGTCCGGCACGCGACCCATCACCCGCACCTGCCCCTCGGTTGGTTCGAGCAGGCCGGTCGCCAGCGCCATCAACGTCGTCTTGCCCGCGCCGTTGGGGCCGACCAGCGCGCTGATCCGGCCGTGTGGCACGGAAAAGTCGCAGTCCCGCAGCGCCCAGCCCCGGCGATACCGCTTGCCGAGACCGGTCGCCGTCAACGCGTCGCTGCTCGCCATGCCCCCTCCTTCACGTCCAGTGGTGTTCGTCGAGTACCGACTTGACCAGCGCTTCGACGTCCTCCCGCTCCAGCCCCGCCGCGCGCGACTCCCGGATCCAGCTCTCCAGCTTCTGGCGCAGCAGGGCGCCGTCCACCGCGTCGCCGTGCCCGAGCGAACGCCGGACGAAGGTGCCGAGCCCGCGCCGCGCCTCGACGAGGCCTTCGCGTTCGAGTTCGCGGTACGCCTTGAGCACCGTGTTCGGGTTGATCGCGATGCTGCTCACCACCTCCTTGGCGGTGGGCAACCGGTCGCCCGGCTGGAGCCGGCCGAGCCGCAACGCCTGTTCGACCTGCTGCACCAACTGCAGGTACGTGGCCACGCCGCTGCGCCGGTCGATCCGGAACTCGATCACAAGAACCCTTTCACTAATCAAGTAGTGAAAGGGTAGTACACGGCGGCTCCGCCGAGCCACCGGTGTGCCCGGTCAGCGGCCGGTGAACTTCGCCTTCCCTGGCCCCTCCGCCAGGAAAGACCGCACCGCGTTGCGCAGGTCTTCCGTGCGGTACAGGTCCGCCGCGAGCGACGTGATGTGCTTGTTCGCCTCGGCGACGCCGCCGTTCGCGAAGTGCGACAGCACCTTCTTCGTCGCCGCGTGGGCGCGCGTCGGGCCCTCCGCCAGCGATGCCGCGAAGGACCGGGCGGCCTCGTCGAACCCGGCGTCCGGCAGCACCCGGTTCACCACGCCCCACCGCGCCAGCTCGGCCGCCGGGTAGCGGTCGCCCGTCATCACGAATTCCGCGGCCCGCCCGACGCCGGCCCGCGCGGCCAGGCGCTGCGTGCCGCCCATCGTCGGGGTCAGGCCGACGACCTTCTCGACCAGGCCGAACGACGCCCGCTCCGCCGCGAGGATCAGGTCGCACGCCACCGCGACCTCAAAAGCCCACGTCAGGCACAACCCGTGCGCCGCGAACACCGTCGGGATCTCCAGCGCCGCGATCCGGTCCGGCAGCGCCAGCATCCGGTCGAACAGCTCCTTCGCCTGCCCGGGTGTCTCCTGCGCGGCGAACAGCGACACGTCGACCCCGCCGCTGACGATCTTGCCCTCGGCACGGATCAGCAGCGCCCGCGCATCCCCGAGGCGGTCCAGCGCGGCGTCGAAGTCCGCGTGCAGCTCGAGCGTGTACAGGTTGAGCGGCCCGGCATCGATCGTCAGCACGGCCAGTCCGGTGGGCTCGAGATCCAGGCGCACAGTCACAAGGCCGCAGACTAGACGGCCGCGCCCGGACGCACAGTGATCACCGCCGCATTCCCGACCGCCACCCGCGGCACCGCGGACCCCGACACCGGGTCCACCCCGGTCGTCGCCACGCGGATCGGGCCGCCGTGCGTCACCACGACCAGCTCCTCCCCGGCGTGCCGCGCCGCCAGCCTGCCCAGCGTCCGCCGCACCCTCAGGTGCAGGTCGGCCACGCTCTCCCCGCCACCGGGCGGCAGCCGCAGCGGGTGCGCCCACAGGCCGTCGATCACCGGCTGCACCTCGGCGAACCGCCTGCCCTCCAGCGCGCCGAGCCGCTGCTCCCGCAATCCGGCGTCGACCAGCACCGGCAACCCCAGCCGGGCCGCGATGATCTCCGCCGTCTCCCGCGCCCTGGGCAGATCGCTCGACACGAGCACCGTCCCGGTCACGTCCAGCGCGGCCGCCTGCGCCCGCCCCGCCGCGGTCAGCGAACCCGCCCGCGGCGACTGCCCCTGCACACGGCCGGCGACGTTCCACGCGCTCTGCCCGTGCCGTACCAGGTGCACGGCCATCAGTACTGCAACCGCGGGTCGTCGTAGTTCTTGAACTCCAGCACGTTGTTCGATGGATCCACCAGGAACAACGTCCGGTGCTGCTCGGCCGTCCCCTCGAACCGCAGCGACGGCCCGGACAGCACCGTCAGCTTCCGGTGCTCGACGACCCGCACCAGCCGGTCGAAGTCCTCGGCCCGCGCGAAGCTCACACCGAAGTGCCGCGGGTAGGCCACCGCCTCCGCGGGCACGTTCTCCGACAGATGGCACACGAGCTGGTCGCCGAAGAAGTCGAACGTCACACGGTCGTCGTAGCGGCGGGGCCAGCTTCGCGCCGAGGCCGAACACGTAGAACTCGACGGCCTCGTCGAGGTCGCGGGCCGGGATGGCAACGTGGCAGGCATCGCGAGGGTCACGCATGGACGGTTCCCTTCAGGGTCGGGGTGAGCTGGACGAGGGTGTCGGCGCGCAGCCCGCGCCGCAGGGTTTCCACGCCGAGCACGTCGGTGGTGGCGATGTTGCCGAGGTTCACCGACGGCCCGAGCGCCTGGATCAGTTCGACCTGCAGCTCCTTGGTCGGCGCCTCGAACAGCAGGCGCCGGTGGTCGACCGCGGAAATCACCGCGTGCAGCACGTCCTCGCGCACGTGCCCGTCCGGCCGGGCCAGGCCGCTGCGGCCGCTCTCGCGCGTCTCGGTGATCACGAAGTCCGCGCCGGCCGCGAGGTCCTCGGTGATCGCGCCGACCCAGTCCGCCGGCCCGAGGCACGCCGAACGGCCCGCGTCCTTGTAGCCGACCTCGGCGAGCACCGGCCGGTACCGGGTCATCCGCTCGACGTAGGGCGCCTTGTCGTGCTGCGACAACGGGATCGTTCCGTTGGACACCTCGATGTGCGTGGCGCCGGCGTCGTCGACGAACGCGAGGCAGTCGTCCAGCCGGTCGCGCACCAGGTAGTGCTCGAACAGCGTGCCGCCGAAGTAGCAGCCGATCCCGGCTTCGCGCAGCACGGCGACCTTGCGGTGCAGGTCCCTGGTCACCAGTGCGGTGCCCCAGCCGAACTTGAGCAGGTCGATGTGGTCGCCGTGGCTGGTCACCAGGTCGGTGAACGCACCGGTCGGCAGACCGGGGTCGATCACCATGGTCACACCGGTGTTCATCGGGTTCCTCCTGTGGGGACGAGGGCGGGTGCGGGCACGCGTGCGCGCACCCGGGCCCGCCCGGTGAGGGCGAGGCTGGCCGGGGTGCGCCGCGCCAGTGCGGTGACCAGGCCGGACACGGAGTAGACGAGCGGGACGACCGCCAGCACCAGCACGGGCAGCAGCACCGCGTCCGGCGGCTGCGCGGGGCCGGCGGCGGCGACCGCGAGGAGCAGGCCCTGCAGCAGCAGCGGGTGGATCAGGTACACGCCGAACGACGCGTCGGAGGTCGCGCGGACCACGCCGCACCACGGCGTCCCGCGCTCCGTCCACACCAGACCGAAGGCGAGGAACGCCCAGGCCACGGCGAAACTCTCCACCGCGACGACGGGCTGGAACACGATGCTCGCCACCAGCGGCGGTTGCCCGGCCAGGTAGACCTGTCCTAAGTAGACAGCCACGCCGAGCGCCAGCGCCGCCGCGCACCCGCCGAGGACCACCCGCACGTGCGCGCGGGTCCACGCCACAAGCCGTTCCCGGTGCGTCCCGGCCAGCGCGCCGACCAGCACGTAGCCGAGGTAGCTGGGCAGCCAGGCGTCCGGCGCGTGCACCCACCCGGACAACCCGCCGAGGTTCCACTGCTGCTGCACGGCGAGCGAGAACACCAGCTGGAACGCCACCGCGAAGGCCAGCAGCGCCCAGTGGTACCGCCGGGTCACCGCGATCAGCCCCCGGACCGCCGGCCACACCAGGTAGATCTGCATCGACACCAGCAGGAAGTACAGGTGGTAGCGCGCGGTCCCGGTCAGCAGCTCGCTGAAGAACGCCACCGCCGAGTACGGCCCGCCGTCCGCGAGGAAGTAGACGACCGTCCACAGCAGATACGGCACGACGACGAACAGGTAGCGCCGTCGCCAGAACTCGCGCCACCGCGGCTTGCGCGCCGTGCTGTAGGTGAGCACGAACGCGGTCAGCAGGAAGAACACCTCGCGGCTGACGTGGAAGACGACGATCAGTCCGCCGATCGGCACCCCCGGTGCGAACGGCGCCAGCGCCAGCACGTGCAGGCCGATCACCAGCCCGACGGTCAGGACGCGCACCAGGTCGACGTAGTGCAGGTGCTCGCCGCGCCGGCTCACCGCCCGCCCGCCGCGGCCCGCAGTTCACGGCGCAGCACCTTCCCGGTCGGGCCGAGCGGCAGCGCCGCCGTCACCTCGATCACCGACGGCCGCTTGTAGCGGGCCAGCCGCTGTTCGCACCAGCCGTGCAACGCCCGCGCCAGCCCGGGTTCCGGCCGTCCCGTCACGAACGCGACCGGCACTTGGCCGAGACGCTCGTCCGGCGCGCCGACGACCGCGACCGCGGTGACCGCCGGGTGCGCGAGCAGGACGTCCTCGATCTCGTGCGGGTAGATCTTCTCGCCGCCGCGGTTGATGACGTCGTCCACGCGCCCGGCGAGCGTGAGGTACCCGTGCTCGTCGAGCACGCCCACGTCACCGGTCCGCAGCCACCCGTCCGGCGTCCGGGCCGGGCGACTCCGTTCGCCGAGTCCGTCCAGCTCCAGGTACCGGCTCACGACCTGGCGGCCGCGCAGCCGCACCTCGCCGCGTTCGCCGGGCGGCAGCACCTCGCCGTCCGGCCCGGCGACGACGAGCCCCACCCCGACGGGCAGACCGACCGAACCGGCGCGGCGCAGCCAGGGGTCGAGCGGGTTCGCGGTGATCTGCCCGGCGGCCTCGGACATCCCGTAGGTCTCCAGCACACCGACGCCGGTTCGCTCGGTGAAGCGCCGCGCGATCTCCGGTGACAGCGGCGCCGACGCCGAGCGCGCGAACCGGATGCGGCGGGCGACGTGGTCCGGCGGCGCGGGCCGCCGGGCGAGCGAGGCGAGGATCGCGGGGACGGTGTTGAGCCAGGTCGGCGACCAGCGTTCGACGCGGTCCCAGTAATCGCCGGCGCTGAACCTCCGGTCGAGGACCAGCGAGCCGCCGCTGATCACCGTCGCCAGCAGGCCCATCACCTGCGCGTTCACGTGGAAGAGGGGGAGCGGCGTGTACCCGCGCTCGCCGGGGCCGAACCGGTGGTGCCGCGCGACGCGGCGGGCGGTGCGCACGAGCTGCCACTCGCTCAGCGGGATCCCCTTGGGCGCTCCGGTGGTGCCGGAACTGGTCAGCAGCACCGCGGGCCGCAGCGCGGCGCCGTCGGCACGGATGCGAGCGGTCCGGACGGGGCGCGGCCCGTCGCGGTCGAGTGCCCAGGTCGGGCGGCCGGGGACGAGGTCCGGCCGGTCGGTCGCGACGACGGCGGCGCGCACCCGGTCGAGCGCGGTGCCCAGTTCGGCCGTGGTGAGGCGGGGGTCGACCGGCGCCGCGGTCAGGCCCGCGGCGAGGCAGCCGAGGTAGGCGGCGGTGAACGCCAGCGGATCGGCCGCCACCAGACCGATCCGGGTGCGGGGCGGCAGGTCCCTGGCGAGTTCGCGCCAGCGCCGCGCGGCGGCCGCGACCGAACGCCAGGTCAGCTCGCGCCCGTCCGCGCCGTCGAGGAAGGCCACCTCGTCCGGCCGGTCCTGGGCGCGGACCTCCAGCATCCGGGAAACGACGGCCATCTGCACTCCTCCGGTTCGGCGAACGACCCGGCCGAGGGTCGTCCCCCTTTCTGGGCGGCCGGTGAGAACCGCCTGAGAAAACGCTGTGCGCACCCCCGTGCTCCCGGTGACGGTCCGGTATGGACCGCACGATTTCGCTTTGTGGCAGGGAACTTCGAGGGCGGTATTG
The DNA here is from genome assembly GCF_000473265.1 of Amycolatopsis thermoflava N1165. Classification (NCBI taxonomy): domain Bacteria; kingdom Bacillati; phylum Actinomycetota; class Actinomycetes; order Pseudonocardiales; family Pseudonocardiaceae; genus Amycolatopsis; species Amycolatopsis thermoflava. The sequence continues at coordinate 3,610,968 of NZ_KI421511.1, read as the reverse complement.
GCGAAATACTCCCATTGCGGACTGCCGTTTCTGGCCGTGTTGCACGGTCGCGGAATGAATGTCCGAAAAATAGCGAGCCGGACCGGTTTTCTGCGGTTCGCGGAAAATGAGCACGCCGATATCGTGTATCCGCCCACGACGTGCGCGAACCACGCCGCGGCGGGGTTGTCCACGCTCGTCGCCCTCGGGACCGCGGACCGGATCCTCCAGCACGGCGCCCAGGTGGTGCAGCACGCCACTGCGACCCGGCGGGCCCAGAACTCCTGGCCGCCGCACTCCTCCGCCAGGCGGACCGGCCCGGCGGTGGTGACGAACACGGAGGAGATGTGTCATGTCTGCTTCCACCTCAGGCGTGCAGCGTCTACGTCGACGGCCGCCTCGTGGTCAACCTCTGGGACGGCCTCGCCGATCGCGAGGCGAACCGGCCGTGGCGCGCGAACACCATCGCGCAGGTCGCCTCGACGACGAAGGGCGCCACCGCGATTTGCGCGCACCTGCTGGTGCAGCGCGGTCTGCTGGACCTGGATGCGCCGGTCGTCCGGTACTGGCCGGAGTTCGGCGCGCGCGGCAAGGACACGATCCCCGTGCGATGGCTGCTGTCCCACCAGGCCGGCCTGCCGGTCCTGGACGGGCCGCTGACCTTCGCGGACGCGTGCGCCTGGCACCCGGTCATCCGGGCGCTCGAAGTGTAGCCACGCGGACACGGTCACCGCGTGGGTGACCGCCCGAGCTCGGCGGCGCCTTCGACAACACGACCAGCTACTTCACCACGCGCGCCTGGCGTGCGGCGGAGTTCCCGGCCGCGAACATGGTCGCCGACGCGCACTCGATCGCCCGGATGTACGCCGCCACCGTCAGCCGCGTTGACGGTGTGCGGCTCCTCCAGCCGTCGACCGTCGGGGTGACGGTCCTGCCGCCCGGGTGTGCCGCCGGTCAGGCGCACGGCTGCACGACCGGCGCGGGCACCCGGCGGCGCAGCAGTTCGGGCAGCACGGTCAGCAGGCCGAGCGCCGCGAGACCGGCGCCGAGCCACAGCGGTGCGCGCAGTCCGGACGTCTCGATCACCAGCCCGCCGAGCGACGACCCGAGGATGACGCCGAGCGTGATGAACGACGAGTGCACGGTGTTGACCAGCGGCCGGGCGTTGCCGGCGCGCTGCACGCGGGTCACCATCGCCGGGTTCATCGTGACGCCGACCAGCCCGATGCCGAGCATCGCCACCAGCGCGGGCGCGGGCAGGTCGGCGAGCACGGCGAACGCGGCGAGGAAGACCAGGTTCAGTGCGAGGCCGGCCACCAGGACGGGCACGGTGTGCCGGTCGGCGAGGCGCCCGACGACGACGTTGCCCACGACGGTGGCCGCGCCGTAGGCGACGAGCAGCAGCGGCACGGTGCCGCGGTCGAACCCGGTGACCTCGGTGAGGATCGGCGTGAAGTAGCTGAACGCGGAGAATGTGGCGCCGATGATGAGCGTGCTGGTGGACAGTGCCAGCCACAGCCGCGGGGCGCGGAACACGCCCAGTTCCTCACGGAAGGTGCCGCCGTCGGCCGATGCGGCGAGCGCGGGCACGCCGGCGAGCGTGGCCAGCGCCGCTACCACGGCCAGCACCCCGATCGCCCAGAACGTCGCGCGCCAGCCGAGGTTCTCGCCGACGACCGTGGCGAGCGGCAGGCCGAGCAGGGTGCCGAGCATCAGGCCGTTCATCACCACGGCGATCGCGCGGCCGCGGACCTCAGGGCGGGTGAGCTGCGCGGTCAGCGAGATGCCGATGCCGAAGAACGCCTGCGCGGCGACGCCCGTCACGACGCGGGCGACCAGCATCGTGCCGTAGCCGGTCGCGGTCGCGGCCAGCACGTTGCCCGCCAGGAAGACCGCGAACAGCAGCATCAGCGCGGTCTTCGGCGCAAGCCGCATCAGGGCGACGGTGAGGACCGGACCGCCTGCCGCCATCGCGACCGCGAACGCGGTGATCAGGTAGCCGATCTGCGGCACCGTGACGCCGAGCCCGTCCGCCAGCTGGGGCATCAGCCCGGCGACGACGAACTCGCTCGTGACCATCGCGAACACGCCGAGGCTCAGCACGTAGATCGCGCGCGGCATGCGCACTCCCTTCATAGACAACCGTACGTTCCAGAATCAGGTCAAGCCGCGAGGGCTTTCAGGCGAGCAGCGACAAGGCCTGGTCGACGGCCTCGTCCAGGCGGCGGGCGTCGTCGGTCTTGCCGACCACGCGGACGCCCTGGATGAACGTGACCAGGAACCGGGCCAGCGCCCGCGGGTCCTTGTCCGGCGGGAGGTCGCCCTCCTGCTGGGCGCGGGAGAGAGTGCCTGCCAGCGCGGCCTCCAGCTCCCCGAAGGCGATGTCCACCCGGCGGGCCGCCTTCGCGTCCCGGGGCAGCAGTTCGGTCGCGGTGTTGGTGACCAGGCAGCCCTTGCTTTCCGCGTCCTCGTGGCATTCGGTGACGTAGGAGCGGATGAAGTCGCGGACCGCGTCGAGTGCCGGGCCGGGCCGGTTCAGCGCGGTCATCGTCTCGATGCCGCGCAGTTCGCAGTAGCGGTCCAGGGCGCGCAGGTAGAGGTCGTGCTTGCTGCCGTAGGTGGCGTACAGGCTGGCGCGGTTGACGCCGACGTGGTCGACCAGGTCCTGCATCGAGGTGGCTTCGTAGCCCTGCCGCCAGAACAGCTCCAGTGCTGCGTGCAACGCGACGTCGGGGTCGAACTCTTTGGTCCTCGCCATGATCGGCAGCGTAGCGCATTGCCAACCGATCGTTCCAGTAACCCTGGTCTGTGGGCGCCCCTGCTGCCCGATTATCGAGTTGATCGTCAACCAAGAGAGGCGCGAATGTTGCACAATCGAATGATGCATCCGCCCGGTGGGGCGGTGACCGGAAGTCATCGGGAGGCGTGAACTGATGAGCCGCACGGGGCAGGCCGCGCGTGAAGCGGTACCGCCCGAAGCGGTGCTGACCCCTGCCGCGGTGGCGAGCAGGCTCGGTGTCGCGGTCGCGACACTGCGCAGCTGGGACCGCAGGCACGGGCTGGGGCCGAGTTCCCGCGAACCGGGTCGGCACCGCCGGTACACGGTCGGCGACCTGCGCCGCCTGGAGCGTGTGGTGCACCTGGTGCGCCAGGGCGTGCCGGTGGCGAGCGCGGCCGCGAGCGTGAGCGCGGGTGCGGCGCCCCCGATCGCCCCGCCCGGTCAGGTGCCCGACCGGGTGGCGAGCCGCCGGCGGCGGTCACTGCGCGGAGCCGCCGAGAAGCTCGACCCGGACGCGTTCCGCCGCATAGTGGTCGGCTTCCTCGACCGGCACGGCACCGTCGACACCTGGCAGAAGCTGCTCGTCCCGTTCCTGCAGGAGCTGGGCGAGCGGTGCGCCGAGCCGGGCGGGCCCGTCGAGGTCGAGCACCTCGCCACAGACGGGATCATCGCGGCACTGCACGCGGTCCCGCTGGGCGGCACCGGTTCGGCGTCCGTGCTGCTGGCGTGCGCGCCGGACGAACAGCACTCGCTGCCGCTGGAGGTCCTGCGGCACGCGCTCGCCGAACGCGGTCGCGGCGCGATCTCGCTCGGCGCGCGGGTGCCCCCGCGGTCCCTGCTCGCGACCGTGACGGTGCGCAAGCCGGCGGCGACGGTCGTGTGGGCGCACACGCCCGAGCTGGCCCGCCAGGTCCCGGCGGACGAGCTGACCGGCACGCGGCTCTTCGTGGCCGGCCCCGGCTGGGACGGCCTCGCCCTCCCCGACGGGACGCGGCACCTGCGCAACCTGGCCGAGGCGGTCGAGGCCCTGGCCTGAGCGTCAGGGGTTGACGCCGGTCAGCGCGAAGAACTCCTGCCGGGACCGGGCGTCCTCGCGCAGCGTGCCGAGCAGTGTCGAGGTGACGGTGCTCGAACCCACGGCCTGCACGCCGCGCAGCGTCATGCAGGTGTGCTCGGCCTCGATCACCACCCCGACGCCCTTCGGGTGGACGTGCTCGGCGAGCCAGTCCGCCACCTGCTTGGTGAGCCGTTCCTGCACCTGCGGGCGCCGCGCGAAGTGCTCGACGATCCGGGCCAGCTTGGACAGGCCCAGGATGCGCTCGCCGGGCAGGTAGCCGACGTGCGCGACGCCGACGAACGGCAGCAGGTGGTGCTCGCACACCGACCGCACCGGGATCCCCCGCGCCAGCACCAGCTCGTCGTACCCCTCGTCGTTGGGGAACGTGGTCAGGTCGAACGGCCGCGGCGAGAACAGCTCGGCGTAGGCGCGGGCCATCCGGCCGGGCGTTCCGCGGAGGCTCTCCGACTCCAGCGACACGCCCAGGGCTTCGAGGAACTGGGCGGCGTGGAGCTCGGCGGCGGCGAGGTCGACTCCCTCGGCGGGCTCGTGGACGACTCGCAGGGCGGTTTCGGACTGCACGGACGTGCCTTTCGGTCGGGTTGGGTCAGTGGGCGGGGCGGGTGCGGTGGGCGGGCCGCGGGCGGTACCCCTCGGCCTGCACCTCCTCGGCGGCGACGCGGACGCCGAAGCGGTAGGCGAGCTTGCCGCCGAGGTAACCGGACACCGCCAAGGCCGCCAGCGCGACCGCGGACAGCACCAGCGGGCCGATGCCGACCCGCCCGTCGAGCTCGCCCTGCCGCCAGAAGAAACCGGCGGCGAACGCGCCGGTGACCGTGAGGTTGAGCCCCATGTGCGTGAGCCCGGTCCGGAAGGCCCGGGTGCCGCGCGGCACCGCCAGCAGGTCGAGCGCGCCGGTGGCCGCGGCCAGCAGTGCGCCGACGATCCCGATGGCGATGAGCCAGACCGATCCCAGTGTCAGGAACCCCGGCCCGGCGACGATCCGGGACCCGATGTCGAACACCAGGCTGCTCACCCACGCCCCGATCGGCACCGTCACCAGGATCGGGTGGAACGGGTGACCGTAGGGCCCGGCGAGCGCGGCGCTCGCCGGCCGTTTCGCGTCTGCCATGACGACCTCCGGCTACTCGGTTTTCGCCAATGAAGTTTGGTCTTATTGCTCGTGAACGTCAAGAGCGGGCAATTGCACAGGTGAGATTGGGTGATATCGTGACATGATGAGCGAGGGGCCGATCCGGGCGCTGGCCGCGCTCGACGACGAGCTGCGGCGCAGCATGTACGCCTTCATCCGCCAGGCGCGGCGCCCGGTCACGCGGGACGAGGCCGCCGCCTCCGCCGGCATCTCGCGCAAGCTCGCCGCGTTCCACCTCGACAAGCTCGTGGCGGCCGGGTTGCTGCGGGCGCGCTACGAGTTCGTCGGCGAACGCCGGGGCGCGGGCCGCACTCCCAAGGTCTACGAGCCCTCCGGCGAAGAGGTGCGGGTCAGCATCCCACCCCGCCACCACGACCTGCTCGCCGACATCCTCCTCGGCGCGGTGCTGGACGAAGGCGAACGCGAGACCGCCCGCGACGCCGCGCTGCGCGTCGCCCGTGAGCGGGGCCGGGCGGTCGGGACCGCCGAGCGCGAGCGGACGCGGCCGGGGCGCCTCGGCGCCGAGCGGGCGCTGACCGTCGCCACGGAGGTCGTGGAACGGCACGGCTTCGAACCCAGCCGCGAGTCCCCGGTGTGCGTGCGGCTGCGCAACTGCCCGTTCCACCCGCTGGCCGCGCGCGAACCGGCCGTGGTGTGCGGGATCAACCAGTCCTTCCTCGGTGGACTGCTGGACGGCCTCGACGCGGCGAGCGTGGAGGCGGCCCTGGAACCGCGCGCGGGGGAGTGCTGCGTGGAACTGCGCGCCAGGTCCTGAGCAGCCGATAGCGGCGCCCGGCAGGTCGGCGCGCGTGACACTCGGCTGAGTGACACGCACGGGGGGTTGTGACAACGTGGCGGCATGGTCGAACCTGCCGTCCGGGTCGAGCGCAGCGGCCCCGTCCACACCGTGATCCTGTCCCGCCCGCACGCGCGCAACGCCGTCGACGGCCCGACCGCCCAGGCGCTGCTGGAGGCCTTCGAGGCGTTCGACGCCGACGACTCCGCCGCGGTCGCCGTGCTGTGGGGCGAGGGCGGCACGTTCTGCGCGGGCGCCGACCTCAAGGCGATCGGCACCGAGCGCGGCAACCGGCTGGGCGAGGACGGCCCCGGCCCGATGGGGCCGACGCGGCTGCGGCTGGGCAAGCCGGTGATCGCGGCGATCGCCGGGCACGCCGTCGCGGGCGGGCTGGAACTCGCGCTGTGGTGCGATTTGCGGGTCGCCGCCGAGGACGCGGTGTTCGGGGTGTTCTGCCGGCGCTGGGGGGTGCCGCTGATCGACGGCGGGACCGTGCGGCTGCCCCGGCTGATCGGGGTGAGCCAGGCGATGGACCTGGTGCTGACCGGTCGCCCGGTGCCGGCCGAGGAGGCGCTGCGGATGGGCCTGGCGAACCGGGTCGTGCCTGCGGGCACCGAGCGCGCCGCGGCGGAGGAGCTCGCCGCGGCGATCGCCGGGTTCCCGCAGACGTGCCTGCGGGAGGACCGGCTGTCGCTGCTGGAGCAGGACGGGATGGACGAGCAGGCCGCGATGGCGAACGAATGGCGGCACGGCATGGTCTCGCTGGCCGCCGACGCGGTGCGCGGCGCACAACGCTTCGCAGCCGGCGCGGGGCGGGGCGGTTCGTTCGAGTAGCGCTGCCGCGCGGAGCACCACCCAAGGGTGGCGGGCGCTCCGCGACGTGGCGGGCCGTCAACTGGCGCAGTCGACCGGCACCGTCGCGGTTCGGGTCGGCCCAGGCACGTGGAGCACCACCAGCGGACAGCGGGTGCGCTCGTGCCTCTTTCCCCGTCGGGGCGATGGGCCGGGCGCGGACGCGGAGCACCACCAGCGCGCCGGCCTGATCGGCTAGCCGTTCTCGTTGATCGCGTTGTTCGTGCCGGTCACGAGCCAGCGCGCGACCTCGTGCAGCTTGCGGTTCGTGTTCTGCGAGGCGCGGACCAGCAGGTCGAACGCCTGGTCGTCGGTCACCTGGTGGCGTTCCATCAGGATGCCCTTGGCCATCGAGATGACGTCGCGCGACTCCAGCGCGTTGCGCAGCTGCGCCTGCGCGCGCGACCCGGCCAGCGCGACGGCCGCGTGCGCGGCGAACAGGCCGGCCACATGCTCGGCGGAGTCGTCGAACGCGCTCGGTTGGGTCGAGTACAGGTTGAGCGCGCCGAGCAGCGTCTTGCCGGTGAACAGGCGCACCGCGAGCATCGAGTTGATCCCCAGCTCGGCGGCGGCGTAGCCGAACTTCGGCCAGCGCTCGTCCGCGGCGATGTCGGACGTGCGGTAGACGATGTCGGTGAACACCGCGTCAACGCAGGGGCCCTCGCCCAGCTTGTGCTGCAGCTGGTCGAGCTGCGAGACCCGCTCGCTGGACGGGGCGACGGACTTCAGGCTGCCCGACTCCAGCAGGGAGATGCCGGCGTCCTCGGTGCCCGGGACCGTCGCCGCGACGGCCTGCACGATGTTCGCGACCGTCTGCTCGACGTCCGGCTCCGGTTCGAGCGTGCGCACCACCGCGCTGAGCGCGTCCGCGAGCTCGAGGTCGGCCGGCTTGATGAGTTCGTCCGTCACCTGGACAGTCTCATGCATGGCCCCCCGGCGGCGACAGGGGCAGCCCCCTCCTATCAGATTCCGGGGTCCCTCGGTGGGCTGACGCGGTCCCGACGGAAGGCCGCCGCGACGCAGGCCGCGGAGGCGAGCACGAGCACCCCGGCCAGCGCCCACGCCCAGGCCGCGCCCATGGTGACGGCCAGGTAGACCTCGGCCGCGGCGGTGCCCGCGAAGGCGAGCGCCACGAGCAGCCAGAACCACCGGATGGCGGATGCGCGCATGGGAACCACTCCTTGCCGGGTTGCTTCGCCTATCGCGCCCCGGCGGTGCGGGGTTACCTGCGTTGCTATTCGCAGTACTTGAGCAGCGGCAGGATCGCCCGTTCCGGCAGCTCCGCCGGTTCCGCGCACGCCGCCAGCCGCGACAGCAGGTCGTCCTCGTCGAGGCCGGTCCCGATCAGCACCAGGCGCGTGGCCGGGGCCTCCGCGCCCCACGGCGACCGGTGGAACCGCAGGTACGGGCCGACGGTCTGCAGCAGGAACCGGTCGTCGTAGCCGGGCACAGCGAAGCGCACCGGCCCCTTCATCCGGTACAGCCCGGCAGGCCGCTCGGTCAGGAACGCCAGCAGCCGCCGCGGGTGGAGCGGCGTGTCGCACGAGAACTCGACGCTGCGGTAGGCGTCGTGCAGGTGTTCGTGGACCGCGCCGTCGGAGTGCCGCAGGTCGTCGAACGACAACTGCCGCGCCACCGGCTTACGCTCCCGCGCGTCGAACAGCAGCCCGGGGTCGATCGCGCCGAACGCCGACCGCACCACCGGCCGCCCGTCGCTCACCTTGCGCACCAGCTCGACCAGGCCGGGATCGTCGCGCCGGTCGGTCTTGTTCAGCACCACCAGGTCGGCGAAGCGCAGGTGCTCGTCCAGCTCGGGGTGGCGCACCCGGTTGGCCTCGAACTCGACGGCGTCCACCACCTCGACGAGCCCGCCGTAGGCGACGCGCGGGTTCTCGCTGGACAGCAGCATCCGGACCAGGTCGCGCGGCTCGGCGAGGCCACTGGCTTCGATGACGATCGCGTCGATGCCCAGCTCCGGCTCGGCGAGCCGCTCCAGCATCCGGTCCAGGCCCGCGGTGTCGACCGCGCAGCACAGGCAGCCGTTGCCCATCGGCAGCATGGCGTCGACCTGCCCGGCGACGGCCAGCGCGTCCACGTTGACGCGGCCGAAGTCGTTGACGATCACGCCGATGCGGTGGTCGCGGGCGTGCGTAAGGAGGTGGTTGACCAGTGTCGTCTTGCCCGAGCCCAGGTAACCGGCGACCAGGACCACGGGAATCGCCTCGGAAGTGCTCACCGCGCGACACCCTAGCGCGCGGTGGGTCGCGTCAGTGGGATCGCCGCCCCGGCCGGTCGCGGTGGAGGTACGAACTCAACCGCGCCAGTGGTACTGCCGCTCCGGCCGCCCCGTTCCGCCGTAGCGCAGCCGCACCTCCGCCCGCCCGGCGGCCACGAAATGCTCCAGGTACCGCCGCGCGCTGGGCCGCGACAGGTCGGTCACCCCGGCGCACTCGCTCGCCGACAGGCCGTCCGGATGCGCCTGCAACGCCTGCCGCACCAGGTCGGCCGTCTGCTCGGTCAGCCCCTTCGGCAGCGCTTTCGGCGTGCGGGCCCCGAAGACCGCGTCCACGTCCTCCTGCCCGGCCGTGCTGCGCTGCGCCAGCCGGTGCAGCTTCCGCCGCAGCGTGGCGAACTCCTCCAGCTGCGCCTGCAGCGCCGACGACGAGAACGGCTTGATCAGGTAGTGCAGCGCGCCACCACGCAGGGCGCCGCGCACGGTCTCCACGTCCCGCGCGGCCGTGATGATCAGGACGTCGATGTCCTGCGTCGCCGGGTCGGCCCGCAGCTGCCGCAGCACCGACAGGCCGTCCACATCGGGCAGGTAGATGTCCAGCAGCACCAGGTCCGGGTGCAGCTCCCGCGCCGCGCGCAGCGCCTCGGCCCCGGTGTGCGCCACCCCGGCGACGGTGAACCCGGGCGCGCGCGAGACGTATCCACTGTGGACCTTCGCGACCATGAAGTCGTCGTCCACCACCAGGACCCGCATCACCGGGGCACCTCCGCTCGCGTCGGCAGGACGGCGGTGAACACCGCGCCGTCGGCGTTGTGCACGGCCACCGAACCGCCGCGGCGCAGGCAGGTCTGCCGCGTCAGCGCCAGCCCGAGCCCGCGCCTGCCGCCGTGCTCGGCCGCCTTCGTGGTGAACCCGTGCGTGAACACCTCGGTCGCGATCTCCGGCGCCACCCCCGGCCCGGAATCCCGCACCACCACCGAAACCGCGTCCGCGTCCTGCCGGATCTCGACCTCGATCCAGTCGCCGTCCCGCCCGGCCAGCGCGTCCAGTGCGTTGTCGACGAGGTTGCCGACCACGGTCACCAGGTCCGCCGACAACCGGTCGTCCACATCGTCCAGTCCGGTCCCGGGTGCGAGCCGCAGTCCGACGCCCCGCTCGGCGGCCAGGCTGGCCTTCGCGATGAGCAGCGCCGCGACCGCCGAGTCGGCGATGTGCGCGGTGACCTCCTCCTGCCACTTCGTCTGGGCCTCGCTGACCAGGTCGACGTAGTGCCGCACCTCGTCGTACTCGCCCAGCTCGATCAACCCGGCGATGGTGTGCAGGCGGTTGCTGAACTCGTGGGCCTGCGCGCGCAACGTGTCCGTGGCCCGCGATGTCGCCTCCAGCTCCTCGCGGAGCGCGGCCAGCTCGGTGCGGTCCCGCAGCGTCACGACCGCGCCGCGCGCGATCGGCATCCGGTTGAGCGCCAGCACCCGCCCCGCCCGCAGGCCGATCTGGTCGACGCCGTGCGCGCGTCCGGTGAGCACGTCGGTGAGGCGCTCGTTGAGCCCCAGTTCCGCGACCGGCCGCCCGACGCAGTCCGCCGGCAGCGCCAGCAGGTCGCGGGCCTGGTCGTTGACGAGCGTGACCCGGTGCTGGGAGTCCAGGCCGAGCACACCCTCCTTGATGCCGTGCAGCAGCGCTTCCCGGTGCTCGGCCAGCGCGGTGATCTCGCGCGGTTCCATGCCCAGCGTCTGCCGTTTCACACGCCAGGTGAGCAGCAGCGACCCGGCGACCCCGACCACGGTCGCGAGCCCCAGCATCGTCAGCGCCGCGCTGGGCGAGTTCGCCACGCCCTCGAACAGGCCGGGCGTCTCGGTGCCCGCCGCGACGATCCCGACGATCTGCCCGGCGTCCCCGATCACCGGCACGTGCGCGACCAGCTGCCCGGAGATCTCGCCGACCCACGCACGCCCCTGCAGCACGGTGCTCGCGCCCAGCGGCAGTTCGGTACGCAGCTGGTTCGGGTCCGGGGAGGTGAGCACGATCCGGTCGGGCGCGGCGATGATCACCGAGTCCGCCCCGGACAGCGTCCGCGCGGACTCGGCGAAGGCGGGCAGCGCGTCGCGCCGGACCGGGTCGGCCAGGCTCGCCCGCACCCCGGCGGTCGCGGCGACCTGTTCGGCGACGGCGAGCAGCTTGCGGCCCTGCGTGTCGGTGAACGTCCGGTCGGACTGCACGGCGGAGTAGCCGAACACGCACGCGAGCAGGGCGAACACGATGATCAGCTGCCAGCCCAGCAGCTGGCGGGCCAGCGATCCTTGCGCACCCACGCCCTCACTATCGCATCCGCGACGCCGGATCGTGCCGTGACCACAATGACCACAACGACCGATAGGTGCCTAACGGGTGACAGCGGCGCGGCCCCGGTGCACGATGCCGGGCAACGAAGGTCCACAACGAGGTGCGCTGATGAAGAATCGCAAGGGCTGGCTCGCCGTTCTCGGCGCGGCCGTGGCTCTCCTCCTCGTCCCCCCGCTGGTGTCGGCGGGCGGCGAGGAGACCGGGCCCCAGATCAGGGGCCTGCGGATGATGGTCCCCAACTCGCCCGGCGGCGGCTACGACATCACCGCCCGCACGGCCGTGAAGGCGGTCGAGGACGCCGGGCTCAACGGCAACATCGAGGTGTTCAACCTGCCCGGCGCGGGCGGCACCGTCGGCCTGGGCCGTCTGGTGAACGAGCGCGGCAACGGCAAGCTCGCCATGTCCATGGGGCTGGGCGTGGTCGGCTCGGTCTACACCAACAAGTCGCCGTCGTCGCTGCAGGACACCACCGCGATCGCGAAGCTGACCGAAGAGGCCGACATCGTCGTGGTCAGCAAGGACTCGCCGTACCAGACGATCCAGCAGCTGGTCGAGGCGTGGCGCGCCGATCCGGGCAGCGTCCCGGTCGGCGGCGGCTCGGCGCCCGGCGGGCCGGACCACCTGGCGCCGATGCTGATGGCGCAGGCGGCCGGGATCCCGCCGACGCGGGTCAACTACATCCCGTTCGACGGCGGTGGCGAGCTGATGGCGTCCGTGCTGGGCGGCAAGGTCGGGTTCGGCGTCTCCGGCATCGGCGAGACCCGCGACCAGATCGCCTCCGGTGCGTTGCGGGCGCTGGCGGTGACCAGCCCGCAACGGGTGCCGGGCATCGACGCGCCGACGCTCCAGGAGTCCGGTGTGGACGTCTCGTTCACCAACTGGCGCGGCATCGTCGCGCCGCCGGGTCTGTCCGACAGCGACCGGGAACGGCTCATCGGGCTGTTCACGCGACTGCAGGACACGTCGCAGTGGCGGGAAGCGTTGCAGCGCAACGGGTGGACGCCGGCGTTCCAGCCGGGTGACGACTTCGCGGCGTTCCTCAAGACGGAGAACGATCGGGTGGCCGCGGTGCTGAAGGAGCTGGGGCTCGCATGAGCGTGATCGAGGAGAAGACGGCCTCCGCGCCGAAGTCCTGGTGGCGAACGCACTCCGAGCTGGGTGTCTGCGTGTTCCTGTTCGCCGTCGGCGTGCTGGTGCTCGTCGACGCGCTGAGCATCCCGACCGACTTCACGCAGCGCGGGCCGGTCGGCCCGAAGGCGGTGCCGATCCTCGTCGGCTCGCTGCTGCTGCTCGTGTCGCTGCTGCTGGCGCGCGACGTGCTGCGTGGCGGCCGGGGCGAGGCGGAGGCGGGGGAGGACGTCGACCTGGACGCCCCCGCGGACTGGCGCACGGTGCTGCTGCTGTCGGGCGCGTTCTTGGCGAACGCGGCGCTGATCGACACGCTCGGGTTCCCGCTGTCGTCGGCGATCATGTTCTGGGGTGCGGCCTACGCGCTGGGCAGCAGGCACCTGGTGCGGGATCCGCTGATCGCGGCCGGCGTCTCGCTGGTCACCTGGTTCGTCTTCACGGTGCTGCTGGGCGTTCCGCTGCCCGGCGGCCCGCTGATGGGGGTGCTGTAGCTCATGGACCTGTCCAACCTGTGGGCGGGCTTCGCCACCGCGCTGACCCCGTCGCACCTGATGTTCGCCGCGATCGGTGTCCTGCTGGGCACCGCGATCGGCGTGCTGCCGGGCATCGGCCCGGCGATGGCGGTGGCGCTGCTGCTGCCGGTGACCTACGGCCTCGACCCGACCGCGGCGTTCATCATGTTCGCCGGCATCTACTACGGCGGCATGTTCGGCGGCTCGACGACGTCGATCCTGCTGAACACGCCGGGGGAGAGCGCGGCGGTGGTCACCGCGATCGAGGGCAATCCCATGGCACGCCGGGGCCGCGGCCCGCAGGCGCTGGCCGCGGCGGCGATCGGGCACTTCACCGGCGGCATCATCGGCACGATCGCGCTGGTGCTGCTCGCGCCGCTGATCGCCGACCTGGCCGTGGACATCGGGGCGCCGGACTACTTCGCGATCATGGTGTTGTCGTTCGTCGCGGTGACCTCCGTGCTGGGCAAGTCCCGCGTGCGCGGGTACGCCTCGCTGCTGATCGGGCTGACGATCGGCCTGGTCGGGCTCGACGAGATGACCGGCCAGTCGCGGCTGACGTTCGGTGCGCTGCACCTGGCGGACGGCATCGACGTGGTGATCGTCGCGGTCGGCCTGTTCGCCGTCGGCGAGTCACTGTGGGTGGCCGCGCACCTCCGGCACAACCAGGCCGAGGCGATCCCGGTCGGGCGGCCCTGGCTGTCCCGGCCGGACCTGCGGCGGACGTGGAAGCCGTGGCTGCGCGGGCCGGTGATCGGGTTCCCGTTCGGCGCGATCCCCGCCGGTGGCGCGGAGATCCCGACGTTCCTGTCGTACGTGACCGAGAAGCGCTTGTCCCGCAGGCAGGACGAGTTCGGCAAGGGCGCGATCGAGGGCGTCGCCGGGCCGGAGTCGACGGCGAGCGCGTCGGCGGCGGGCACGCTGGTGTCGATGCTGACCCTGGGCCTGCCGACCACGGCGGTCGCCGCGGTGATGCTGGCGGCGTTCCAGCAGTACGGCATCCAGCCGGGGCCGCTGCTGTTCCAGCGCGAGTCGGCGCTGGTGTGGGCGCTGATCGCGAGCCTGTTCATCGGGCTGGTGCTGTTGCTGCTGATCAACCTGCCGATGGCGCCGGTGTGGGCGAAGCTGCTGCGGATCCCGCGGCCCTACCTGTACGCCGGGATCCTGTTCTTCGCCAGCGTCGGGGCCTACGCGGTCAGCGGCTCGGTGATCGACCTGGTCCTGTTGTACGTGATCGGGGTGATCGGGTTCGCCATGCGGCGCTTCGGGTTGCCCGTGCTGCCGGCGATCATCGGCGTCATCCTCGGCCCGGCCGCGGAGCAGCAGATGCGGCGGGCGCTGCAGATCAGCGACGGCGACCTGACCGGGCTGGTGAACTCGCCACTCGCGATCGGCGTGTACGTGCTGGTCGCGGTGCTGCTGGCGTGGCCACTGGCGCGCAAGCTGGTGCGCCGTCGCGAACCGGCGAAGGTGTGAGATCCGGGAGGGCGGCCGCGGGTGCGGCCGCCCTCCTGCGTGTTCAGCTGTAGTTCTCGCCGGGTGCGACGCCGGGAATCGGCTTGGCGATGAGCGCGACCGGGACGAAGAAGCAGATCTGGGCGATCACCAGGGTGAGCGTCCACAGTTCCCGTTCGTCGTAGTGGGCGGCCGCCCTGGTGAACAGTTCGTCGGGAACGCGCTCGCCGGACGGGTTCGGGGTGAGCACGGCCTCGGTCAGCTCCAGCGCGACCCGCTCCGCGTCGGTGAAGTACGGCGCGTTCCGCCACGACGCCACCGCGGTGATGCGTTCCTCGGTCTCCCCGGCTTTGCGCAGCTGCTCGGTTTGCCCGATGGTTTGGTAGGTGCTGCCGACCAGCTGACCGGCGCGCAGTTGCACCAGATGGATCGTGGTGTCCGGGACGGCCCCGTTGTGGATGGCCTGCTGTGTGGCGCCGGCGATCGTGCCCACTTCGGGGATGTAGCGGGCGGGGTCGGGCAGGCGCGAGCGAAGAGTGGTCATCGGCTTCCTTTCTCGATGGTTGCTGGAAGTCCGACGACGCGGCGGCCGCGGATGTGAGGTGCTACGGGCGCAGGGTGGCCACCTTGCCGGTCTCGAGCGCGACCCACACCTCGTCGTCCAGGACGGTCAGGCCGTGGGGTTCGGAGCCCGGGGTCGGCAGCGGGTGGTGGTCGAACTCGCCGTCGGCGGTGATGTGCCCGACGCGGTTCGCGCCCCATTCGGTGAACCAGCAGCCGCCGTCGCCGTCCGGGACGATCGCGTGCGGGCGCGCTTCGCGGTCGGGCAGCGGGAATTCGGTGACCTCGCCGTCCGGCGTGACGCGGCCGACCTGCCCGGCGCCGATCTCGACGAACCACACCGCCTGGTCGTCCGCGGTGATGCCGACCGGGGCGGCCTTTTCGGTGGGCAGGGCGAAGTGGGTGACCGCACCGCCGGTGGTGACGCGCGTGATCGTGTCCGCCTGGTTCAGCGTCACCCACAGCGCGCCGTCCGGCCCGGTGACTATTGTGGACGGATAGGAACCGTTTACTCCCAGGGGGAATTCCTCGATGGCGCCGTCGGCGAGGCGGCCCACGCGATCGGTGTTCATCTCGGTGAACCACATCGCGCCGTCCGGGCCCGCGGTGATTCCGTACGGACCGCACTCCGGCGGGAGTTCGACGGAGGTCGCCGTGCCGTCGGTGGTGATCCGGCCGATGCGGTGGTCGTGCAGGCGGCTGAACCAGAGCGCGCCGTCCGGGCCGGGGGCGACGACGGCCGGCCCGCAGCCCGGATCGAGGTCGAAAACCCGTGTGCCGCCGGAGATTCGCGCGATCTGGCCACTGTGGACGAGCGTGACCCACACGGCGCCGTCCGGCCCGGCGGTGATCCCGTAGGGCCCCTTGCCCGGGACGGTGAGTTCGTCGATCTGCACGTGCCGCCTCCCTAATGCGACGGTTGTCGCGCTAAGATGATGGCATGAACGACTCGGCACCCGCAACCGGATTGCGCAGGCCCGGCGGCCGCACCGCCCGCACGCGTGCGCTTGTGCTCGACGCCGTGACGTCCCTGCTGGTGGAGGCCGGGTACGACGGGCTGAGCATCGACGCGGTGGCGGAGCGCTCGGGTGTGCACCGGGCCACGGTCTACCGGCGGTGGCGGGACGTGGGCGGATTGCTGGCGGACGTGTTCGACGCGGCCGCGGGGGACGAGTGGGTCCCGGCCGACACGGGTTCGCTCGTCGGCGACCTCATCGCGCTCAACCAGGAGGTGTTCGAGTCGTTGCGGGACGAGACGTCGGTGACGCGGGCGCTGATCGCCGCGTCGTTCCGGTCCGCGCAGGCCGCGGCGGCGTTGCGCGGGTTCTGGCGGGACCGGTACCGGCGGTGCGAGGTGGTCGTTTCGCGGGCTCGGCGGCGCGGCGAAATCGTGGGCGAGGTGGACGCGCACCGGTTGCTGGTGGCCGCGACGGCGCCGCTTTACCACCGGCTCGTCCTAATGGGTGAACCGCCGCAGGCGGAAATGGCCGAACAGGCCGCGCGGGACGCGGCCTGTTCGGCTTTGCCGGTTATCGGTGGACCCGGTTACCAGGCCCGTCCGACGGAGTAGGAACTGGTCCAGATGTTCTGCAGCCGGACCGTGTCGCCGGATTCGGGGGCGGCCCAGATCTTGTTGTTCCCGGCGTAGATCCCCACGTGGTAGACGCTGCCACCGCTGGAGAAGAACACCAGGTCACCGGGCCGCATGTCCGACTTGGACACACTGCGCACGGCGGCCCGCTGGTCGCGGGCGGTGCGCGGCAGATCGATCCCGACCTGCTTGTGGGCGTACTGCGTCAGGCCGGAGCAGTCGAACCCGCCGGGTGTCTCACCGCCCGATCGGTAGGGCGTCCCGGCCTGTGCAGCGGCCGCGTTCACGATGCGATCACCGGTGGACAGCTGGGTCGCGCCGGCCGGCGCGGTGAACCCCAGCAGGGCGGCGGTCGCGATGGCGCAGGTGATCGGAATGGCGATCATCCTGCGTATTCGAGTGGGCACGGTATGAACCCCTCCTTCAGTCCTTGAAGGCATTTCGGTTCTTCTTTCCGGAACTGACCCACCGGCCGGAGTCAGAACCAGCGACCGAATTCCCAGGGCACCGATCACGAAACGGTATACACCCGGAATGGTGAATTAGAACACCATCCGCTTGCGGGTTTCGCAGGCGTGCGTGCGGCTACGTGTTGTAGCAGGGGTTTAACTGCTGGTCTTCGGCCGGTGTCGCGCGAGGGAACCTGTCGGGCGTACGAGCGGGCCACTCGCAGCGGTGCGGGTGGTCATCTCGCGGCTCGGCAACGGCACGACTGCCCCCGGCGAAGGCGAATGGGGCCGGCGGCGCGCAATGCGGCCTGGCAGTGCGAACCTGCGTGGAGGCTACGGGCGAACCCCGGCCGGCAGCGGTGCGAACCCGCGCTGGCAAGACGAACCCGCGCCGGCCGCCTGTGCGGACTCGCGCCGGCCGCCCGTGCGACCCCGCGCCCGCCGCCCGTGCGGACTCGCGCCGCCGCCCGTGCGGACTCGCGCCCGCCGCCGTGCGACCCCGCGCCCGCCGCCATGCGGACTCGGGTCGCCAGGCGCGCGAACCCTCGCCACCAGCGTGGGAACCCGCGCCGACAGCCGTGCGGACCCGCGCCGCCGACCGCGACCCCGCGCCACCAGTCACGCGCACCCGCACCGCCGGCCGCGCAAACCCGCCCTCGCTACACAACCGACCGCCGCCGAGCGCTCAAACCCGCGCCGGCTCCGCCAGGTCGAACCGCACCTGCAACCCCGGCCGCGCCTGTGCCGCCTTGTCGACGTCCTCGGCCACCACCACCGCGATCACCGGGTAGCCGCCGGTCACCGGGTGGTCGGCGAGGAACAGCGTCGGCTTCCCGGACGGCGGCACCTGTAGCGCCCCGGTCACCATGCCCTCGCTCACCAGCTCGCCGTGCCGCGCCCGCGGCAGCACCGGGCCCTCCAGCCGAATTCCGATCCGGTTGCTCTCCGACGTCACCGCGTACGGCTGGGCCAGCAGCGTCCGCAACGCCGACTCCGTGAACCAGTCGTCCCGCGGCCCGGGCAGGATCCGCAGCGCCAGTTCGTCCGACGGGGGCGCCGCGACCGGCGTGAAGCGCGGCGGCAGCGGCGGCGCGGCAGCCGCCCCGATCGGCAGCAACACCCCGCGCCGCAACGGGTCCGGGCCCAAGCCGGACAACAGGTCGGTCGCCCGGGAGCCGAGCACCGGCTCCACCGCGATGCCGCCCCGCACGGCCACGTAACTGCGCAACCCGGTCGCCGGCCAGCCCAGCCGGAACTCGGCCCCGGCCGGGACCCGCAGCGCGGCGTTCATCGGCGCGCCCATCCGGTCGATCGTGATCGGGCACGGCGCGCCGGTCACCGCGATCGTCACCTCGGCGGTCGCGCGCGCCGCGAAGCCGCCGAAGGTCACCTCGATCCCGGCAGCGCCTTCGTCGTTGCCCGCCAAGCGGTTCGCCAACCGCAGCGAGGCCCGGTCAGCGGCGCCGGACTCCGTCACGCCGATGTCGGCGTACCCGGGCCGGCCCAGGTCCTGCACGGTCGACAACGGACCGCTGTCGACGACCTCGAGCACGGCGGCCATGACAACTCCGATTCGTTTCGGGTGCCGTGACCGTACAGATTGTTGAACGATCCTGCAAGAGGAATCTGTGACAGATGAACCCGAAACGTCAAAAACCGAAGAGGTCGTCCTGCCTCCGCGGGGCCGGCCTGCACCGGGGGCACGGCGCCTCGCGCGAAGTGATCAGACCGGTCACGGGATCGACGTCGGTCTCCAGGATCCAGCCCCCCGAGTCCCCGCACGTCCGGCAGAGGGTGCTCGTGTCAGCCATGGTCAGCCTGCCCATCTTCCCCCTCGATGGTCGTTACCCGATCGAGTGTGCGCCGCGGCGCTGGCGGATCGACCGCACCCGCCTGACCGCCCGCGAAGATCGAAACCGCAGGTCAGAAGGTCCGGTACGGCGCGACCACGGCGGGGCTGCGGGTGTCCACGACGGACTCAGGAGACGTAGGCCTGCAGCCGCGCGGTGCGCGATTCCTCCCGCAGCTTGCCCAGCGTCCGCCGCTCGATCTGGCGGATCCGCTCGCGCGTCACGCCCAGCTCGCGCCCGACCTCCTCGAGCGTGCGCTGACGGCCGTCGTCCAGACCGCAGCGCAGCCGGATCACCTGCTGCTCCCGTGGTTTCAGCGTGGACAGCAGCTCGTCGATCTCCCGGCGCAGCACGTGGTAGGACGCGGGCACGCCGGGCCGGTCCGGGTGGCACAACAGATCCGCGAGCACGCTGCTGCCGTCCGTGCCGACGGTCTGGTCGAGGCTGATCGGCTCTTCGTTGTAGGAGAGCAGCTCGATCACCTGGAACGGCGTCAGGCTCAGCTCCGCGGCGATGTCCTCGTGGCCCGGCTCCCGGCCCAGCCGCGCGGCCAGTTCGCGGCGCGCGGCCAGCACGCGGTTGACCTGTTCGGCCAGGTGCACCGGGATGCGGATGGTGCGGGACTGGTCGGCCAGCGCGCGGCTGATCGCCTGCCGGATCCACCACGTCGCGTAGGTGGAGAACTTGAAGCCTGGCGTGTAGTCGTACTTCTCCACGGCGCGGATCAGACCGAGGTTGCCCTCCTGGATGAGGTCCAGCAGCGACATGCCGCGGCCGGTGTAGCGCTTGGCGATGCTCACCACCAGCCGCAGGTTCGCCTCCAGCAGCCGGTTCTTGGCCTCCCGGCCCTCCTCGGCGATCGTGAGCAGGTCGGCGCGCCGCTGCGGATCGAGCACCCGCGTGGTCGCGAGCAGGTGCTGGGCGTAGAGCCCGGCCTCGATCCGTTTGGCGAGCGTGACCTCCTCCTCGATGGTCAGGAGGCCGGCGCGGCTGATGCCGGTGAGGTACGCGCGGACCGGATCGGCCGGCTCGAAGAGCGGTGGGGTCACCTGCCGTTGCCTCCGACAAGCCAGGGGGAGTCTGCTACGCCTGACAGAGTGGCCGAACGCGCTGGCACGGAACCGACAGCCGGGCGGCGTGCGTCGAAGCGGAAAAGGCCAGGTCATCGGAAACCCGGTCGCGCCGGAGTGCGGTACGGTGCGGGTCGGCTACGGGACCGCCGTGCGCACCGCGGATTTTCGCCGGGTGATCACGGCCGGGTCCGGGGATATCGTTGGCTGGTGGAAGGGGCTCCGCAGGTGATCACGACTGGCCAGCAGCCGCAGGCAGCCGCGCAGTTCGACGCGCGCGGCGGCGGCTCCGCCGAGCTGCGCGCCCAGGCCAGAGGGCAGGCGTGGTTCCGGCCCGTGCGCGGCCGCGGGCGGCTCGGTGTGGTGAGCCTCGCCCGGCTGCTGGCGTTCGAGATCGTGCTGGTGGTCGTCGCCGCGGTCGGCGTGCAGGAACTGTGGGCGCTGATCGCCGCGGGCGTGATCGGGCTCGCGGTGATCGTCGGGATGTTCGGCCGCTCGAAGGGCCGCTGGTGGACCGAGAGCCTGATGCTGTGGATGGGTTTCCGGTCGCGCCGCGGCACTTCGGGGGAGAAGCGGGACGACCCGCGGTTGACCGCGCTGTGCGAGCTGGCGCCGGACCTCGTCGTCGAGGACATCGACGGGCCGGGGGAGACCAAGCTCGGCATGGGCAGTGACGAGGCGGGCTGGTTCGCCGTGCTCGAGGTGTCCGGCGGCGCGGACGTGGCGACCCCGCCGGTGCCGCTGGCCGCGCTGGCCCGCACCGCCGCCGAGGCCGAGCAGGCGGGCGTGGTGATGCAGGTCGTCACGCACTCGGTGCCCGGCCGCGAGCCCGGGACGCGTGACCGCGCCCTGTGGGTCGCGGTGCGCCTGGACGCGCGGGCCGTCGCCGAGTCGATGATCGATTCGCCGGGCGGGCGCCTCGACGTGCCCGCCGTGCTGGCCGAGATCACCCGCCGCGCCGAGCGCGTGCTGCGCCGGCGCGGGCTGCGGGCGCGGATGCTGACCGCGGACGAGGTCGTCGACGCGCTCGCCCGCTCCTGCGACCTGCTGCCCGGTGGCGGCCCGGCGCGGGTGCACGAGGCCTGGGAGTCGTGGCACTCCACGCGCCTGACCCACGGGTGCTTCTGGATCCAGTCCTGGCCGGACCCCGACCGCGGCACCGGGCTGCTCGCCGCGCTGGCCGAGCTGCCCGCGGACCTGGTCAGCATCGCGCTGCTGCTGGAGCCGTCGTTCGACGGGACCACGCTGCGCTGCCTGGTCCGGGTCGCCGCGACGGCGCAGCGGTATCCGCAGGTGTGCGACCTGGTGAAGACGCTGGCCGGGCGCAACGGCGCCCGGGTGTCGCGTTTGGACGGTCAGCACGGCCCGGCCGTGTATGCTTCGGCACCGAGCGGGGGAGGTGCACGATGAACGCTGGACAGTACCCACCGTCGCGGCCGCAGCCGCCGGCACAGGCGATGCCGCGGCCCATGCCGCCGGCGCAGGCCCAGCCCGGGCCGCCGCCCGCGCAGCAGCAACACCAGCACATGCCGCCCGGTCAGGCCGTGCTCGGGGCGCCCGCGATGCCGCAGGCGCCCGCCGTCGTCAACGTGGCGGCCCCGGCGCCGCAGACCCAGCAGGCAGGCTCGGCCGAGGCGGCCACCGCGACGACGGTCGAGGTCGCCCGTCCCGCGCTGGCCGTCGGCGTGCCGACGCCGATGCCGCCGCAACCGCCCGGTCCCGGCCCGGCCGGCCCGGCCGCGGGCGCGGCGCGCGAGCACCGCGACTGGCGTACCCGGCGGCACCGCTCGATCCCGCGGCTGCGCATCGGGGCGCACCACGCGTCCGACGCGGCGCTGGAGTTGCTCCAGGTGTCCGCGTCGTCGGTGGGGCTGCCGCTCGGGCGGGACCAGAACGGGTTCCCGGTGGCGCTGACGTTGTTCCGCCCGGAGCCGGTGTCGGTGAGCCTGATCGGCGGCGCCTGGGCGGCGCGGCTGATGGCGTACCGCGCGTTGCGGGCCGGCGCGCGGCTGCTGGTGTTCTCGCAGCACCCGGCGGACTGGGTCCAGCTCGGACAGTCGGCGACCGGCCGCACCGACCGGGTCGCCGTGGTGGCGCCGGGTTCGCCGCCCGCGGTCACCGCCAGCGCCGACGCGCCCGTGCTGTGCCTGCACGACGCGCCCCAGTCGCAGAGCGAGCCGGAGGCGTGGCAGACGCGGGTGCTGCTGCACCGGCGGCTCACGCCCGAGCGGGTGGGTGCCGTGCCGGGCTCGGACCTGGTGCTCATGCAGCGGCTCACGCCCAACGAGGCGTCGCTGCTCGCCCCGGCGCTCCGGCTGGCCCAGCGGACGACCCAGCAGTTGCAGATGCTGCGGGACGACATGCTGGCCGTGCTGGCGGGGGAGACCAACCACTACGTGTGGGTGGACCCGGCGCCTGCCGAGCGAGCGCGCCTGGGACGGCCCGGGCGGTACTGACTCCGGGCGGGGAAGGCCGACCCGCCTGCCGGTCTTCCCCGCCCGGTCCCTTGCGGCTGGGTCTCGGGTGCCGACCACTCCCGCCCCCGATTTCTTGTGGCTGGGGGCCGACCGCCTCCCGCTTGGTCCCTTGTGGCTGGGGCGACCTCCCCCGCCCCCGATGCCTGATTGTGTCTCAGTCGCCGAGCGGGGTTGTCAAGGCGGGAAAGCGTGCCTTGACAACCCCGGTCGGCGACCAAAGATCGGCTGTGGATCGGGGGCGGGGGAGGTCTGGTTGGGTGGTCGGTGCTGTTGCGTTGCCGGCTTGCCGTTCCCGGGCAAGGCAGCGCGGCCGCACTCACCCCCAGGAGAGTGCGGCCGCGCAGTTCCGGAAGGTCTACTTCGTCCAGATCAGCGGGGCGTCGCTGTACTCGTCGTCGTCGAACTCGGCTCCGGCGATCTGCGCGCCGTCCTGCGTGGCGGACAGGTCGCAGGCCTCGTACTTGGCGCCCGCCGTCGTGAAGTCCTTCGGGGCGCCGTCGTCGGTGCAGCTGCCCAGCTCGCCGGTGATCACCACGCCGGTCGGGCCGCCGTCGGCCATGGCGAGGCCGAAGTTCGGCGACGAGGCGAAGGCGTGGTCCGCGCCGTCGACGTTCTCCACGGTGTACCGGATGTAGTACGGCGTCAGCCCCTTGGCGCGGTCGCCGTACTGCTGCTCCATCGCAGCCTTGTCACCGGCCTCGACCGCGGTGACGGTGACCGCCGCGGTGCCCTTGTCCCATGAGATGACCGCGCGGTCGCCGACCTTGAGCTTGGTGCCCGGGGCGGTCTTCTCGGCCGCACCGGCGGGCGCCGCCTGCGCCGAGGAGCTCGGCGCCGCCGAGGACGACGAAGCCGCCGTGGTGGTGACCGGGCTGCTCGGCTCCTCGTCGCCCCCACCACAGGCCGACAGCGCCAGTACAGCGGCGGCGAGAACGGGCATTGCGACGATACGGGTGCTCTTCATGGAGGGGTGCAACTCTCTTTCCGGTGCGTCGGTCCACTTAGGACGACTTCAGCGTCTGTTGTGGATCCGACGCGCCGGAAAGCGGTTCAGTTCCGTCCGTCCAAGGCGGACGGTTCCGCGGGCCGGTACCGCTTGTCCGGCTCGCCGGCCGCCACGACAGGACCACCCGGCGTCTCGACCTCGAAGACCGACTCGTCGTTGACGGGCGCCTCCTCGTCCTTGCGGGCGACCCGCTTGGCCTGATCGGCGTGCACGACCGGCTTGGCGTGCCGGTCCGGGGCCACGACCACCGGCGTCGGCGCCTGCAGCACGTTGGGGATCTCACCCGCCGGAGCAGCCACGTACTCCTCTGCCGAGAACCGCCCGTCGAACACCGGGGTCGTGCCGGTCGGCAGGTTCGCCGCGAACTCCGAACCGGGCATCCCCGGCAGCACCGGGCGCTTGGGGCGCTCGCGCTGCTTCTCCGTGAAGGTCTTCTGCGGCGGCTTCCGGTGCGGGTTGGACAGCACCGGCGGCGCCCCCATGCCCAGGCCGCCCGGCGGCGTCGCCGGAGCTTCCGTCGTGCTGCCGCCCCGCCGGGTGCGCTTGGTGTTGTTCTCCAGCACCGGGGGAGCGGTGGTCGGCGGCGGCTGGAACGCCGGGGCCTGCTCGGTGTACCCACCGTCCGCGAAGCCTCCCGGCGGTGCGGCCTTGTCCACCTCGCGGGAGTTCGGCATCGACGTGCCGGGTGGCAATGGAGGCGGCGGCGTCGACGCGGTCGCCTGCTGCGCGACAGCCTTCGCCTCCATCTCCAGGTGGTCGTTGAAGGACTGCTCGCCGTACGAAGGAATGCCTGGCTGGTTCTCGCCCGGGGCCTTCTGCTGCGGCGTCTGGGGTACCTGCCCGCCCGGCGGTGGCGTGATCGTCCCCGGCGGGTAGAGGCTGTTCTGCGCCATCGAGGGCGGCAGCCCGCCGGGCGGCGCGCCAACGGCGTTCTTCAGCGAGACGTCGCCCAGGGTCGGCGGTGTGGCCGGCGGGGTCTTCGCGCCGGAGAACAGGCTGGGCGACAAGTTGTTCGCCGAAAACGCGTTCGGTGGGACCTTTCCGGCGCCGCCGTTGAACGCGAACGGCGTCGCCAGGGGCGGCACCCCACCGAACGCGGTCGGCGGGACGCCGGGCGCATCAGGAGGTGTGACGCCCGGCGGGGTCACGTTCGGCGTGGCGGGCGGGGTCCCCGGCGGGACCAGCTCAGGTGTTGCCGGCGGGGTGGCGGCCGGTGGGGTCGCGTTCGTCGTCGGCGGTGTGGCGTTCGGATCGCCCGGTGGGGTGCCGGGCGGCTGCCCGTTGGACGTGTTCGGGGGTGTGGCGTCCGGTGCGCCGGGCGGGTTCGCGCCAGGAGGCGTGGCGTTCGGTACCCCTGGTGGGTTGGCACCGGGCGTGCCGGGGGGTGTGGGCGGCGGCAGGGTCGGGATGTCGACGCCGATCGCGCTGGGGTGGACGATCGCGTCGAGCGGCGGGCTCAGCGCCTTCGCCCGGCCCGCGTTGAGCTTCGCGATGTAGGGCGCGTACTCACCGATGTACCTGTTGGCGAGATCCCGCGCCTTCTGGTTGTACTTCTCCTTCTCCTCCTCGACCTTGCGCTGGGGCATGATGTCGACGTACTGCCCGTTGGGCGCCACGGTCCCGGGTTTGTCGGCCAGCCACTGCAGCGCGCCGGTCACGTAGGCGTATTCGGTGTACAGCTTCTTCATCTCGGCCTGCGCCTCGTACATGACGTTCGACAGACCGTAGAGCGCCACCGAGTTCTTGATGGCCGCGTCCTGCCAGACCCGCAGGTAGGCCAGCGTCTCGCCGACCTTGCTCAGGAACACTTCCTTGGCGCCGGGCGACTCCCAGTTCTCCGCGAGCGTCCTGGTCTGCTCGCGGAGGGTGTCGGCGGTGTTCTGCAGAAGCTGCGAGATGTTGTTCCACTGCTGGGACCGGTCGGCGGTCGTGCCGGGCTGCTCACCCATGATCCACTTGTTGATGAGCTCGATGTCGGCGTTCTCGACCTGCGTGGCGGAGTCCTGGCCGCCGCCGTCTCCCTGGTCGCCGGTCTGCCCGTTCTCGTTGTTCTGGATGTCGGAGTAGTAGAAGGGCTTCGGACCGATGAGTGGGGGCCGCGGTGGCTGGTAGTTGGGAAGGAACGGGACCGGTGTGTAGCCCGGCTCCAGTGAGTTCGTGTTGTACCCGAAGTACGGGTCGTCCTCGTCCGCCATCGTCCGTCACATCCCCCCGGCGGCCCGCCGCGCCTGCTCCATCCGCTTCTCCGCGAGGTCCGCCCAGTCCTGACCGGTGACCGGGTTGCCCTGGACTCCGATGTGGCGGGTCTCGGACTTGTTCCCGTGCTCGTCCACCGAGTAGTAGTCCCGGATGTGCGTCCCGTCCTGGAAAGTGGTGGTGACGACGTGGTCGTAAGTCGTCGTTTGCTTGCCGTTGGCTGCGGTTTCGGTGTGGGTCGTGACCTCGTCGACCACGTTCGGCTTCACCTGGACCGGCTTGGTGCGGACCTCGCTCTTGCCCGCCGGTTTGCCGTTGACGTAGTTGGTGGTGGTCGTCACACCGGCCGGCGTGGTCGTGGTCTCGTAGACGGTGTTGCCCTTCTTGTCCGTGAGCGTCTCGGTGATGCCCGTCGACGTCCGGCTCACGGTGCGGGTGCCCCCGTCGTCGGTCCGGTAGACCTGCACCGTACCGCCGGGATAGCTGTACGAACCGATCAGCTTGTCCTCGCCAGGCTCGGCGGTCTCTTCGTCCTGCTTCTCCATCAGGCTGGAGAGCGTGCTCTTCTCGTCCAGGTAGTACGGGGCGTTCTCCGGCTTCTTGGCGCCGGGCATGCCCAGCGCCCACTGGATCGCGTTGAGCATTTCGGCGTTGTCGCCGTCCATGCCCTCGAACACGTCCGCCATGATGAGGGCGACCGAGGCGATCGCCGTGCAGTTCTGACCGATGGCGGGGAGGAACTGCGCCACCTCTCCGGCGTTGCGCGCCGCGAGCTGCTGCATCTGCGCTCCGGGCGGGAACCCGCCCGTGCTCATCGAGACGTCCTTGCCGACGCCCTGCAGCGAGGTCGACGCAGCCAGCGTGTCGCCCTGGAGGTTGCCCTGCAGCGTCGCGATGTTCTGGCCGTACCCCCGGAACGAGGTCGGCTCCATCTTGAGCGGTTTGCCCTCGTAGACCCAGCCGGCGATGGGCTGGGTCGGCCCCGAATCCGGTACCGGCCCCATGGTGTCCCTCCCTGACCTCGTGCTACCTGGCGAGCTGGGCAGCGGATGCCGCCCGGGGGTAGGGGTCGGACGGCACCCGCCTCCCTCAGGTAACCATCCCCTGTCAACCCCCGTGAAGTTCTTTCCTATTCGTCCGCGGGCAGGTGCGCGAGCTGGACCAGCCGCGCTCCGCCGCCACGGGTGATGAACCAGCCGCGGCCCGGGGGCAACTGCTGGGGCTTGATGTTGCCCAGCAGCGGCCCCTCTTCCCGGCTGCCCGACATCAGGATCCCCGGCGAGGCCAGGTCCCGGATCCGGGCGATCACCGGGTCGAACATCGCCCGCGCCGCGCCACCGGTGCGCCGGGTGACGACCAGGTGGAGCCCGATGTCGCGCCCCTGGGTCATGAACTCCAGCAGGTGGGTCAGCGGGTTGTCGTGCGGGTTCGGCGCGACCAGGTCGTAGTCGTCGACCAGGATGAACAGCTCCGGTCCGCTCCACCAGCTCCGGGAGCGGAGCTGCTCCGGCGTGATGTCACCTCCCGGCAGTCGCTTCTGCATCGCGTCAATGGTCAGACGCGTCATTTCCTGAACGGTTCCGCTCGTCGTCGCGTAACCGATCAAGTACTCGTCCGGGACGAGGCCGAGCATGCTTCGCCGGAAGTCGATGAGGGCGATCTGCGCCTCGTCCGGGCTGTAGCGGGTCATGATGCTCTTGGCGAGCGCCCGCAGGAACGTGCTCTTTCCGGACCCCACGTCGCCGAAGAGGACCAGGTGCGGTTCGGTGACGAAGTCCAGGCGGACCGGCTGCAGGTCGGTCTCGGAGATGCCGATCGGGATCCCCTTCCCGTCCGGTGCGGGCAACTCGGAGTACGGCAGCTCGGCCGGGAGCAGGCGGACCCGCGGGGCGCGCGGGCCGGTCCAGACGCCGCTGATCGTCTCCACCAGGTGCTGGACGCCGTCGGCGAGATCGTCGGCGGTCTCCCTGCCGTCGATCCGCGGCACGCCGGACAGGAAGTGCATGCCGTCCGGCGACAGGCCGCGCCCGGGGGACTGCTCCGGGACACCGGCGGCCTGACGGCGCCCGATCACGGAGTCGACGGGATCGCCGAGCCGAAGCTCGATCCGGCTGCCGAACATGTCGCGGACGTTCATCCGCAGGTCCAGCCAGCGGTTCGAGCTCGTGACGACGTGGATGCCGAACGCCAGCCCGCGGTTGATCAGCTCGTTGATCGCCGGTTCGAGGTCCTCGAACTCCGAGCGGATCGTGCCCCAGCCGTCGATCACCAGGAACAGGTCGCCGAAGCGGTCCTCGGGGAACCTGCCCTCGCGCAACTGCTTCCGGTAGGTCGCCATGCCGTCGATGCCGTGCTCGGAGAACCGCTGTTCCCGCTCGGCGAGCAGCGTCCGCGCCTCGGCGATGCTGCGCCGCACGCGGTCCACCTCCCGGCGGGTGGCCACCCCGCCGACGTGGGCGAGGTCCCGCATCGCGGTCAGGCCGCCGCCGCCGAAGTCGAGGCAGAAGAACTGCACCTCCGCGGGGGTGTGGGTGAGCGCGAGACTGCCGATGATCGTGCGGATCACGGTGCTCTTGCCGCTCTGCGGGCCACCGACGACGGCGATGTTGCCGCCCGCGCCGGAGAGGTCGAGCCAGCACACGTCGCGGCGCTGGTCGGCCGGGCGGTCGATGACGCCGGCCGCGGCCCGCAGCGCCCCGACGTACTCGGTCTGGCCCGTCGTGAGGCCGCGCTGGGGGTCGTGCACCAGGGGTTCGAGCAGCTTGTCCAGCGACGGCGGCTCGGCCAGCGGCGGCAGCCACACCTGGTGCGCCGCCACGCCCTTGCCTTCGAGTCGCTCGACCAGCACGTCCATCAGCGTCTCGCCGAGCTCGTCGGACTCGGCGGGCTTCGGCTGCTCCAGCGGCTTCTCCGCCAGGCGGGGCCGCAGGTACGCCGTCGAGTAGTCCTGCACCGGGTCGATCTGCCGGCCCTCGTCGTCGGTGTGCTGGACCGTGCCGCGCCGGTGCACGCCGGAGACGTAGGCGGCCTTGAACCGGGTCAGCTCGTCGACACCGGTCTTGAGGAAGCCGTTGCCGGGGGAGCGGGGCAGCTGGAACGCGTCCGGCGTGCCGAGCACGACCCGGCTCTCCATCGCGGAGAACGTCCGCAGCGCTATGCGGTAGGACAGGTGCGAGTCCAGCCCGCGCAGCCTGCCCTCCTCCAGCCGCTGCGACGCGAGCAGCAGGTGAACACCGAGCGAACGGCCGACGCGTCCGATCTGGACGAACATGTCGATGAAGTCCGGCCGCGCGGTCAGCAGCTCGGAGAACTCGTCGACCACGATCAGCAGCGCGGGCAGCGGGTCGAGCGGGGCGCCGGCGGTGCGGGCCTTCTCGTAGTCGCGCTGGGAACCGTAGTTGCCCGCCTTGCGCAGCAGCTCCTGCCTGCGCACCAGCTCGCCGCCGATCGCGTCGAGCATGCGGTCCACCAGGTGCAGCTCGTCGGCCAGGTTGGTGATCACCGCGCTGGTGTGCGGCAGCCGGTCGAGCTTGGTGAACGTGGCGCCACCCTTGAAGTCCACCAGCACGAAGTTCAGGATCTCCGAATCGTGCGTGACGGCCAGCGCCAGCACGAGCGTGCGCAACAGCTCGGACTTGCCGGAGCCGGTGGCGCCGACCAGCAGGCCGTGCGGGCCCATGCCGTCCTGTGCGGACTCCTTGAGGTCCAGCTCCATCGGGCGGCCGTCGGCGGTGATGCCGATCGGGACGCGCAGCCGGTCCCGGTTGGACCGCGCCTCCCAGCTCTTCGCGAGGTCGAACTCGTACGGGTCGCCCAGCCCGAGCAGGTCGGTCAGCTCCAGCGAACCGGACAGCGGCTGCTCGCTCGCGGTCAGCGCGGACAACCGCAGCGGCGCGAGGGTGCGCACGAGACCGCGCATCTCCTCGACGTCCAGGCCGTCGGCGGTGCCGATGTTGCCCGCGCCGTCCATGGTGCGGCTGGTGAGGTTGCCTTCGGGCGAGACGTCGAGGACCAGCGTGGCCGAGTCGAGCAGGCGCGGCGGCTCGCCGGAGAGGTCGATGACCGTGACACCCTCGACGCCGCCCTCGATCATCAGGTGCTCGGACCCGCCGGTGTCGCCGCCGTCGACGAACACCACCACGTGCGTGGAGCCCTCGATCGGCTGCGTGCCCGGGTTGAAGCGCGGCCGGTTGGCGAGCACGTCGTCGAGCATGGCCTCCAGAGCGGTGACGCTCGGCGCGACGAGCCGGATCTGGCCGACCGCGTCGGTCTTGGTCGGGTGCAGCGCGTGCGGCAGCCACTTGGCCCAGTCCCACAGCTCACGCTCGCGCACGCAGAACGCGGTCAGCACGTCGCCGGGGGCGTGGAAGGTGCCCAGCTGCGCGACCAGCGCCCGCGCCATCGCGCGCTTGCGGTCGTCGTCGCCGGTCAGGTAGATGCGCGAGAACCCGCGCAGCGCGACCGCGACCGGCAGGTCCGGCACCGTCGAATAGGTGGTGACGAACTTCCGCAGGGCCATCGCGCACAGCGGTTCCAGCTCGTCGATCGGTTTGGTCTCCGGCGGCACCAGGGGCGTGGCCAGCTCCTGCGAGCCGAGCCCGATCCGGATGACCGTGAAGTCCCAGTCGCCGGGACGGCGTTCCCACACGCGCGCGCTCTGGGCCGTCGACCACAGCCGCGACGGGTCCGGGTGGCGGTAGAACATCGCCTTGCGCTGCTGGTCGATCGTGTCCCGCACCTGCGCGCGCAGCTGCGAGAGCCGTCGCATGTACCGGCGGCGGTTGGCGATCATCTCCTGCTTGCTCGCGCCCTGCCCGCCCTGGCTGATGATCTGGAACAGGATCATGCCGAGCACCGCGACGCCGTAGAGACCACCGGCGACGTACATCAGCGGACCGGACCGCCCCGCGCCGATCAGCAGGGCCATGCCGCCGGTGCCGGCGAGCATGGGCAGGATCATCAGCACCCGCGACCAGCTCTTGCCCGCGGGCGGCGGGTTCTCCGGTGGCGGGTCGAGCACCACGTCGCCTGATGGCAGGTCAGGCGCGGGCCGCCGGAGTGGCCGCTTGACTATGATCGTTCCCAAGACCGAAAACCTCCCGAGCGCCCGGGTGCGCCAGCATAGAGCTTTCCGCCAGCCTAGTGTCGCGCTTTAATTGATACTCTCCCAGCCGGTCTCGGGGTCCAATTTGGAGGTAGGGGCAGCATGACGTCGGCGATGGGCACGACCCTCGCGAAGGTGAGCATCACGACCCCGAAACGCGGGATCGACGTCGCGCTCCCGGAGAACGTGCCGGTCGCGGAACTGCTGCCCTACATCCTGCGGCACGCGGGCGAGGACGCGCCGGACACCGGCGAGCAGCACGGCGGCTGGTCGCTGCGGCGCCCCACCGGCGAACTGCTCGAAGGCAGGCAGACGCTCGCCGCGCAGCAGGTGCGCGACGGCGAGATCCTGCACCTCGTCCCCGGCCCGGTCGACTGGCCCGAGATCGAGTACGACGACCTGGTCGAGGCCATCGCCAGCGGCGCGCGGCGGTACGGCCGCAGCTGGGGCCGCGCGGCCACCCGGCGCGCCGGGCTGGTCGTCGCCGCGGTGCTGTTGTGCGGCGGCAGCCTGGTCTCGCTGTTGTTCGAACCACCGTGGCTGGACGCGGGCCTGATCATGCTGTCCGCCGCGGTGGTCCTGACCGCGCTGGGCATCGTGGTGGCGCGGGCGGTGCCGGACGCGTACGCGGGGGCGGTGTTCGCCGGATCGGCGCTGCCGTACGCCTTCCTCGGCGGGTACCTGCCGACCGCGCCGGACCACCAGGGGCTGTTCTCGTTCGGTTCGGCGCAGTTGCTGCTGGGGACCATTTCGCTGCTGGTCTTCGGCATCGTGGGCTACCTCGGGGTGGGCGCGATGAGCCGCGTGTTCGTCGCCGCGATCAGCACCGGGTTCCTCGGCGCGCTGGGGGCGCTGTTCGGCGGGTGGATGGACCCGGACGCGGCCGGCGCGCTGGTCCTGACCATCGCGATCGGCCTGCTGCCCGGGTACCCGTGGCTGTCGCTGCGGCTGGGCCGGGTCCCGCTGCCCGCGCTGCCGCAGCGGTCGGCGGACCTGCTCAAGGACGAACCGCACCCGGCCACCCCGGCCGTGTTCGACGCCGCGGCGCGCGCCGACGAACTGCTCACCGGTTTCCTCACCGGCGCCGCGCTGATCAGCGCGTTCTCGTCGATCTTCCTCGCCGCGCACGGCGGTGGCTCGCGGTTGATCATGCTGATCCTCGCGTGCGCGGCGCTGCTGCTGCGGGCCCGGCTGTTCCCGGTGCCGCGCCAGCGGATCCCGCTGCTGGTCGCCGGGCTGTGGGTGTTCGCGCTGCTGGCCGACTGGTGCTTCGGCACCGCGTCCGGCAACGGCGGGATCGGGCTGTTCCTGCTGGCGCTGGTGGTGATCGCGCTGCTGGTCGCGGCCGCCGGGCTGGTCTACAGCCGCAAGAACCCGTCGCCGTGGTTCGGCCGCATCGCGGACATCGTGGACGTCATGGCTATCGTGGCCCTGATCCCGTTCGCGGGATTCATCACCGGATTCTTCGCATACGTCCAGGGCCTGATGGCCTCGATCGGCTGAGGGATAGGCGTGCCCACTCGTCGCGACCAGCTGCAGGCCTACCAGTTCATGATGCAGCGGGTCACCTCCGCGCTCATCGTGCACGAGACCGATCCGGAGCTGACCCCGTTGCGGCGCGGTGTGGGCGCGGTGTTCGCCGGGGTGATGATCGCGGTGCTGGTCGCCGCGGGCTTCGGCGTTTACGGGGTGTTCACCGGAGTCGGTGGCACGTCCTGGAAAACCGACGGCGCGGTGATCATCGAGCGGGAGACCGGCGCGACGTTCGTGTACTCCTCCGGCGAGCTGCAGCCGACCCTGAACTACGCCTCCGCACGGTTGCTGACCAGCGCGGACAAGGCCGGACCGCACCGCGTGGCCGGCAAGGACCTCGCCGGGCTGCCGCGCAAGCCCGCCGTGGGCATCCCCGGCGCGCCGGCCTCGCTGCCGCCCGCGAACCGTGCGACCGCGACGCCGTGGACGATGTGCTCGGTGCTGGGTCAGAATCTGGCCGGCGCACCGCTGACCACGACGACGTTGATGGTCGGGCAGTCGATGCCGGGCGGCGTCCCGCTCGGGCAGCGCGCGATCCTGGCTCGCGACTCCACGGACGGCACCGTCTACCTGGTGTGGAACAACCACCGCTACCGGATCACCGACGCCGCCGTGATCCGCTCGGTGTTCGGCGCTCAGGCCGGCCCCGTCGAAGCGGGCACCGCCTGGCTGAACGGGCTTCCCGTGGGGCAGGACCTCGGCCGCATCGACGTGCCCGGCCAGGGCGCACCGTCCTCTGTGCTCAGTGGTTTCCAGGTCGGCGACGTGGTCTACTACCCGCTGTCCCGCGGCGTGCAGTACTACCTGGTCCGGCAGGAGGGACTGGCCCCGCTGACGGAGTTGCAGGTGCGGATCATCTCCGGCCAGTACTCCGTGCAGCCCAAGGAGATCCCCGCCGCGGCCGCGAACGCGGCGCCGACCAGCAACGCGCTGGTGCCGGCCGAGGGCGAGGCGGCCCCGCCGTCGCTGCCGCCGGAGCTGGCCACCGTACCCGACGAGGGCCGCGCGGCCCTGTGCGCGGAGACGCACGACGCCCGCACCGACCCGGTGATCTCGGTCGGCGGTGACCCGAACGCCATGGCCGCGGCCATCACGACCAGCGTGGAGAGCGGCACCGGCACGAAGCTGGCCGACCGCGTGCTGGTCCCGCCGGGCAGCGTCGCCGTGGTGCGGGTGCTGCCATCGGCCACGGCGACCACGGGTGCGTACACGCTGGTCACCGACACCGGCCTGCGCTACCCGGTGCCGTCCGAGGACGTGCTCGGTCAGCTGGGGTACGCGGCCTCGTCGGCGGTGGACATGCCGGCGGCGCTGGTGCAGCGCATCCCCGAGGGCCCGACGCTGAACCCGTCGGCCGCGATGGTGTCGGCCGTCCCGTAGTCGGCCCGCACCTGGCGTCGGTGAAGATCTGACGGAAAGCCTTGACCAGCGGTTTTGCTCCATGCGAGGGTGGTACGGGGCGACGGGGGGATGTCAGCCGCCGCGCCTACTCTGCTGGTAAACGTCCGCAACACGGGGGTGATCAGGCATGGTCCTGAAGCTCGACGAGACACAGACTCAGAACCTGAGGACTCTCCTCAGTGACGCCAAGGACCAGGGCGAGGCAATCTGCACGAGCATCCACGGCGACTACGCAGGTGTGGTCGGTGCGAGCTGGCTGGGTGGCGCGTCGACCGCCGCGCTCGGCAAGCAGGACGAGATGCTCAACTTCTGGAAGAGCCAGCTGGCTCCCATCCTCGACACCCTGGTCAACGGCATCACCGGCACCACGAACCTGTTGACCAACCAGGATCTGGACAGCCAGAACGTCATCAACGCCATCGCTCCGGGCTCCGGGGGCATGAACTTCGGCCGGCTCGGCGGAACCGCGTCCGTCTGACGGCGCCGGCAGCTTCGGAAGGGGACAGACATGGTTTTGCGTTACGACGGCACGGTGGGCGACACCGGCTCGACCAACATCACGAAGTCCGGCGAACTGATCCAGCTGTTCGAGCAGTTCAAGAACAAGGCCAAGGCCATCCTGGCCGACGACTGGAACGGTGCCGCGGCCACGGCGTTCGACGAGGCCCAGGAGATCTGGAACCAGCGCGTCAACAACTACGCCAGCACGCACCAGGACATGGGTAACGCCGTGATCAAGGCGGCGGAGAACGCGTTCGACAAGGACCTGCAGGCGAGGGGCTTCTTCAACATCTGAAGCCGACATCGCCGAAGCCGGTCCCGGAGCGTGTCCGCGCTCCGGGACCGGCTTCTCTGGCGCTTGGCACGTCCGAGGAGGGAATCGTTGTGCGGCAGGGGATCAGGACCGCTTGCGGCGGTCGCTGAACAGTTCGACCGGGGGCTCGGGACGCTCGTCCTCCGGCCGGTCCTGGGGCACGACCGCGAGTCCGGTTCGCCAACGGCGGCGACGGCCACGCGGTCCGAACACGACGATCGCGGTCACCAGCACCACGAGCGCGAACCCGGCGGCGGCCAGGATGAGGGCCCACTCGTCGCTGCGGTTCTCGGCCGCCTGGCGCGCCGCGACCGCCGGGTCGACGACGACGGGCGTGAGCGGCGGAAGCGTCACCGGGTTGCCGGCGACCACGTCGTCCGACACGGCCTGGTACGGGTTGACGACCCCGAAGCCGTAGTACGCGCTTCCGGTGCCTTCGGGAGCCGGGGTCGCGGTGGCGTACAACCGCTGCACAACGTCCGTGGTGGACAGTTGCGGCCGGTAGGAGCGCACCAGCGCGACCGTCGCGGCGACGTAGGCGGTGGCGACCTGCGTGCCGGAAGCCATTCCCAGTCCCGAGCCCGGGTAGGTCGTGATCACGT
The DNA here is from genome assembly GCF_000473265.1 of Amycolatopsis thermoflava N1165. Taxonomy (NCBI): domain Bacteria; kingdom Bacillati; phylum Actinomycetota; class Actinomycetes; order Pseudonocardiales; family Pseudonocardiaceae; genus Amycolatopsis; species Amycolatopsis thermoflava. The sequence continues at coordinate 3,576,027 of NZ_KI421511.1, read as the reverse complement.
TGGCGCCCGGCGCCACCAGGTCGACGGCGCCGGGCCGGGTGCTGGCCAGTGCGAGACCGTTCTCGCCGATCGCGCCGACGCCCACCACGCCGTCGTAGGCGGCCGGGTACGGAACCAGGCCGGGGGGTTCGTTGGACGCGGCTTCGCCGACGGCCGCCACCACGACGATGTTGCGCGACAGCGCGCGTTGCACCGCGCCGCGCAGTGCCGCGCTGTCGTCGTAGGTGATGGTCGGGACGGCGATGACGCTCGCGCCGCGGTCGACGGCCCAGTTCACCGCCGCCGCGAGGGTCTCCGGCGCCACGGTGTCCCTGGGATTGCGGTTGGACGGGTACTGGTCGCCGACCACCTTCGCGGACAGGATCTGGGCTCCGGGCGCCATTCCGTGGAAACCCACGGCCTGGCTGGGCTGGGCGGCGATGATGCCGCTGACACCGGTTCCGCTGCCGAGGCAGTCCGGCAGGCCGCTCTGCTGGCCGGTGCCGGGTGGCGCGAAGTTCGCCCGTTCCGCGATGCGCCCGGCGAGCAGCGGGTTGTCGGTGATGCCCGTGCTGAGCACCGCGACGCGCTGCCCGGCTCCGGTGCTCAGCGGCCACACCCGATCGGGGGCCAGCATCTGCTGGGACCAAGGAACGGGAACCAAAAGGTCTCCCGGAACGACACAGTTCTGCTGGGCCTGCGCGGCCGGCGGGCTCACCGTGACCACGGCGAGCGCGGTGACCGCGGCGGCCAGTGCCGATCGAAGACGCTTGGCGTGCACGGGCCGCATGCTATCGGAGTGCCCGTCACATGTGGCAATGTCGCCACTGTGCCGGGTGGACGAAGGGATGGGAGGTAGCAGTGGAGTTCCCCGCCGACAGAGTGGATCCGGTCTTCCAGGAGATGCTGGAGGAACTGCAGCAGGCGACGGCGAACCTGCCCGCGGCGCAGCAGCGGATGCTGGAGATGACCGGCATCGCCTGGTCGCCGGACCGCACGGTCAAGGTGGTCGTCGGACCTCGCGGTCAGCTCGTCGACCTCGAGATCGATCCGCGGGTGTTCCGCAAGCCGGATGCGGCCGCGCTGCAGGCCATGATCCTCGAAGCCTCCGCGGAGGCCGTGGCCCAGGTGCAGGCCCAGATCCAGGAGCTGATGGCCGAACACTTCTCACCCGCGTTCAGCGAGCTGCAGGAACAGGTGCAGCCCGAGCGGGCCGGGGCGATGGACTACCTCCACCGTCCCGACGCCGAGATCTACGCCGAGCGTAAGGCCGAGCGGAAGGCAGAGCGATGAGCGGTAGCTTCGTTTCGATGAACACCAGCGCCTACGAGATCGCGTCGCTGGCCGGGCAGCAGAGCAACGTGGGCAGCGAGTTCGCGGGTCGCGCCGAGGTGGCCAAGGGGGAGCACGCCAAGCTCGCCACCACGGACACCTTCGGGAACGACAAGATGGGCCTCCAGTTCAAGGCGAACTACGACGAGGACGACAACCCGAACAAACTGCTGTCAGCCATGGGTAAACTCGGCACCCAGCTGGAGGAGATCGGCCAGCAGGTGAAGCGGGCGGCGTTGCACCAGAACGACGGCGAGCTGGAGAACGTCAAGACCGTGAACGACGTCCAGACGTAGCTTCTTCTTTTCCAGCAGGGTTTTCAGTGGTGGTGACGCGAGTGGGGGAGGTGTTCGGTGAGTAGTCCTACGGACGACTGGACCGAAGCCTTCGCCACCGCGATGATGGACTTCGCCGGTCAGGTCGACAAGTTCATCGAGGCCTGGGAGAACTTCCTGGGCGTCACCCTCGTGCCGGTCAAGACCACCACCCTGATCCGGGGGTTGTTCGGCGAATACCCGAAGGCCGACCCGGAGAAGATCGTCGAGGTCGTGAAGTTCTGGGCCGACCAGCAGGCGGCCGCCTACGACTTCCAGATCGCCGCGTCGAAGCTGACCGAGCAGATCCAGCAGGTCTACCAGGGTGCGGCGCCGGCCGAGTACGGCTCGATGATGTCGCAGTTCGCCACCACGGTGATGCAGCTGGGCGACAACCACCGCCAGATGATGGAGGCCGCCCAGAAGTACCTGCAGACCGTGGTGCTGACGAAGAACAGCTACCAGCTCAACCTCGCGATGATGGCGTTCGAGCTCGGCCGGGCGCTGTTCATGGCTCTGCCGACCTGGGGCACGTCCCTGATCGAGGTGCCGGTCGTCATCACGACGGTGTCGTTCACGCTTCGCCGCCTGGTCATGGAGGCCTTGAACCAGATCAAGGACTTCGTGATCCGGCTCGCCCTCCGCGAGTTCACCTGGGCCGGCGTCCGGACCGGCGTGCTCCACGGGCTGACCGACGGCCTCGAACGCCTCGGCAGCGGCCTCCTCCACGCGGGAGCCGCCGGAGCGCGGCGCGGCGGACAGGCGCTCGGCCGCATTCCGACGGCGATCGCCCACCTCCCGCAGAGCCTCCGGTTGACGAACGTCGCGGGGCGCTCGGCCGCGCGTGAGGTCCAGCAGAACCTGATCCGGCAGGCGCTGCAGAACACCGCCGGCCGTCAGCTCGGCTTCCGGGAGCTTCGCAACCTCGGCAGCAGCGCGGTGCAGCGGGAGATCGCGCTGCAGCTCGGGCGTGGGTTCCGCGGGGAGGCGGTCGCGGCGGGCGCCCGGGTGCCCGCCGGCATGCGCGGGTTGATCGACGACGCCGTGAAGAACGCGATCCGCGTCGAGGGCATGACGGCCAGGAACGTCCTGGGCAAGCGGGTGATGGGCTACGGCCTGCGCAGCGCGGCGATCTACGGCGTCATCCCCGATGTCGCGGCTCAGGTCAAGACCGATCTGCAGCTGCAGGAGTTCGGCAAGCTCAAGGACGGCTCGGAGATCGGCGGTGATTTCTCCTGGAACGGGATGAACACCCTGGGCGCCTTCGCCGGCGCCGCTCTCGGCGGCGCGCCGCTGGGTCTGGCGACGAAGCTGCCGGGCTACCTGGCGACGGGCGCGATCGGCGGCGTGGCCGGTCAGTTCGGTTCGGTGGCGTTCACCAACCCCGAAGCGTTCAAGGGATTCGGGAAGAGCCTCGCGGAGTTCGTGACCACCGGCGAGTGGAACGAGTACGGGGTCGACAACAACGGGAACGTGGTGCCGGCCGGGGCGCAGCGTGGTGGCGCCGACAACCCGCTCGGCTGGGAGGCGATCAAGCAGGCAGCGTGGGGTGGTGCCGTCGGTGGTGCCTGGGAGAAATACATCGGTGAGGCGAGCTGGAGGGAAGCGGGAACCAACTTCCAGGTCTTCAACGCCGGCCTGGACCACCTGACGAACATCGACTACACCCGGTTCGTCGCGCCGTCTCCCACCGCGACGCCGTCGACGGTCGGCGCCTGGGGCGGCTACCAGGACCCCGGGCCCGCGGCCGGCGCGGGGTCCTCGGGCGGTACCGGAGGCGGCGGTTCCGGTGGTTCCGGCACCGCGGGAGCGCAGGGCGGGAGCGCCGCACGTGGCGGCTCCACGGCTGGAGGCGACACCGGGACGCGTGCCCAGTCGCCGGGCCAGGGCGGGACCACTCGAGCGGAGGGCGGCAACGGCTCGGGCGGGCGGCAGACCGACAGCGGCAACACGGCGCAGCGGTCCACTCCGGACGATTCGGCGCGGCGGTCCGCTCCGGACGAGGGCGCGCGGCGGTCCACTTCGGATGACGGCGCGCAGCAGGGCGGCCGGACGGACGGCGCCGACAGCGGGCGGCGGTCCAGTGAGGACAACGCAACGCCGGAACGGCGTCAGGCGGCCGCCGGCCAGGGGGCCGATGCCGGAACCGGGGCGCGCGGCGGTGAGTCCGGCGCGGACACCGGCCGCGACACGGCGGGCGACAGCAGCCAGGCGAACCAGGGCGACGCCGGCAGCGGACGGCAGAGCGAGGGGCAGGGCCAGCGCGGCGACGGCCAGGGTGCCGGCACGGGCCGGGCGGGCGACCAGGCCGGGGACCCGCGTCAGCGCGGGGACGGGCAGCCGGCCAACACCGGTGAACAGGACGAGGGACGTTCCGCGGATGGCGGGCGGACTGGTGAGGACCAGGCCGCGAGCGCGGGCAGTCAGGGCGACGGCCGGAGCGCGGATGGCGGCCGGACCGGTGACGACCACCGCACCACCGGCGAGGAAGAACACGAGAGCGGCCTGAAGGTCACCGACCGCCGTGCGGCGGGTGACGAGGTCCCCGGTCTCGACGAGCAGCGCCACCGCACGCCGGACGACCAGATCCCCGAAAGCGAACGGGAGCCGGCCGGTCCCAAGACCAGCGACCACCGGTCCGAAGCGGCGGGCGTCCAGCGCTTCGCGAGCCCCCAGACACCGGAGTCCACAACGGAGTGGCCCGACGCGGCGAAGTCCGTCGTGGCCCGGTTCCTGGAGGGCTTCCAGCCGGACGGTCGCATCGCGCTGGACAAGAACACCGGCGTGTTCACCCTCACCTCCGCCGACGGTCAGGTCGTGCAGGTGCGGGTCGTGCTCGACAGCACCCTGCCCGCCGAATCGGTCGAGGTGCACGCGGGGCGGTTCGAGGGCAACGTCCAGGTCGCCCCTGCCGTGCTGCACGTGTCCACGCACGTTTCACTGGACCGGGCGCAGATCGTAAAGCGCAGGCTCGTGCCGCGGCTCCGCCAGCCACGCGAGTACGTCGAGGAGGTGTCGACCCTCGGCAGGAACGCGCAGTTCGCGCTCGGCCAGGCGATGGGGCACCTGTTCGCGCAGTCGCCGGTGGTCCGGCCGGACTCGGTGTCCGCCGCGCACGGCCGGTCGGTCCCGCGGGGCGGCATGACGCGGCACCCCGAGGGGACGCACTGGCGCGCGTTGCCCCGTTCGCTGAGCGCGGGTGAGCCGGGGCAGGGCAATCCGGCGACCGAGGAGAACCTCGCCGGCGAGCTGCGCCACCGCCAGGAGAACCCGGTGCCCGCGGACTCCACCGCCCTGCCCGACCGCGGCCGGCTGCGGGCGCTGACCGGTGATCCGGGCGATGGCACGATGCTCGCCCACTTCGACGGCGGTACCCGCATCGCGTTCGACGTCGGGCTGGACGGGCGGGTCCCGGCCGGGACCGTGCACGTCGACCCAGGTTCCTGGATCGTGGGCGCGGACGGCACAGCGCGGCAGGTCGCCGAGGGGACGATCCTGATCGGCGAGGGCACGACGGCCGACCAGGTCGGCGCCCTGCTGGACGACGGGGTGCGGGCGCTGGCGCTCGGCGTTCCGGGGCTGGACCAACCGCACCGCGCGGTCAGCCTGCGGCAGATCCAGCAGATGCCGACCGACCCGGTGCAGCGGACCGTCGGCACACTGCGCTCGGAGACGGCCGACCGCAGCGCAGCCGTCGGGAACCGGATCGAGGACTACTTCCGCGGCCTCGGCCGGAGCGCCGATCCGGTCACGGTGCTCACCCCGAGCACGCCCGCGCTCGGTGACGCGATGCCGTTGCAGCTCAACGGGAACCAGCCCGTTCTGCCCGGCCGTGCCGAGATCGGTGCGCGGACCGTGCACCTGTTCTACGACGACGTCGACCTCGACGTCGCACCGGTGGTGGACTCCGAGCTGCCGGCAGGCACCTACGTGGTGGTCCCGCCACGGGTGAACGCCGAAGGCGTGCAGGTCAACCCCGCGCAGATCCGGATTTCGGGCCAGGCCCCGGCGGACTCCGCCCAGCAGCGGTTCGTGGTGAACATGCTGTTGCGCCAGGCGCTCGGCACGCTGCACGAGATGGTGGGCGGTCTGGGGCACCTCTCCGACGGCGCCGTCGCCGTGCACATGGATCCCGCGCTCCGCCCGGTGACGCACGCGGTCGCGACGTCGGTGCGAGGCGCGCGGCTTGTGCCCGACCCGCTGGCGCCGGAGCGTGCCGCGGGTGATCCGGTGCTGTACTCGGTCCGGATGCCCGAACCCGCGACCTTCGCCCACGACACCGCCGCGGTGCTGCAGGCGCTCGCGGACGCCGGGCTGCGCCTGGACACGACCCGGCTCGCCTGGGACAGCGACGACCCCGGGGTCCGGACCGAGTGGACCCGCCCGGAATCGGGCGAGCGCATCGTGCTCCGTTTCGAGACACCCGACTCGGTTGCCGCGCGCGCACACCTCGCCCAGCTGGACAACGCCTCGCCGGAGCAGCGGCGGGAGGTGCTGGGCGCCTCGGTCGCGCCGCACGGCGTCGACGGGATCGCGCTCCCCGAGGTCGCGGGCACGCGGCCCAACGCCTGGGACGCCCCGGACGTGCTCGATCACCCGAAGCGTCCGTCCCTCGGCAACATCAGCCTCTCCGCCGACGTCCGCGACCAGATCGCGGACGACCACGGCCCGGCGGCGACGGATCCGCGCAAGCTCCGCGTGGCGGGCCGGTGGTTCGACGAGGGCGCCGATCCGCGGACGCAACTGGGCGCCCTCGCCCGTGACGTCGCCCGCAGGCCGGACTGGGTGCGCTGGGACGCGGACTCGAACCGGTGGTTCGTGCGGGGCGAGCGCGACGGTCTCGTCCTCAACCTCGACCTCGACGAACAGGGCAACATCCTGCGGGGCCACCCCTCGCCGGGCCCGCACACCGAGTCCGGGCGGCCTGCTCCCGGCGCCGCGGGCCAGTGGCTCTCGCCGCTCGTGGCGGCTGTCGGCGCCGCCGAGGGCGCCCTGCTCCTGCCCGAGGCCGTCGCGTCGCTGAGCGAGCTGGGCGCCGGGGGCCCGATCCGGTACCTCGTCCACGTCGCCGAGGCCGGTGACACCCGGACCGTCCTCGATTCCCTGGAGGGCAACGGCTTCCGCTCCGCGGGGCGGACGACGGACGGGTACGTCGTCGTCACCCACCAGGAGTCCGGTCAGGTCCTGCACCTGCGGTTCGAGGGGCCGGTGACCGCGCCGGCCGACGACCGGGAGACGGGGGTGCCGGCCGTCGGCGAGGCGGTGCGTGCGGTCCCCGGCGCGGCGGTGACGACCGGCGACCCGCTGAACTACACGGTCACGGTCGCTGACGACTCGTTCGCCGACGGCGCGCAGGCGGTGATCGACGACCTGGCGCAGCGGGGGCTCACGCTGCGCGACGCGGACATCGCGTGGGGCCGCCGTGGTGACCACGGCTGGCGCACCACGTGGCGGACGCTGGGCGGCCGCACCCTCACGATCCGCTTCACGACGCCCGAAGCGGTGGCGCACACCGAGCGGGTGGCCGAGATCGACCGTCGCCTCGCGGAGCTCGACCGCGCCGATGTCCTCAAGCGACGGTGGCTCACGGCACGCAGGCTCGAGGTCCTGCGCACCGCGCCGGTGCCCGCGGACGCCGACCGGCTGCGCCTGCCGGAGAACCCGAGCGCCGGTGTTTCCGTGCACCACAACGCCGGTCAACCGCCGGTCGTCGTGCTCGACGGCGACGGCCGGTCCAGCCCGGAGGAACTGGCGCGGCACGTCGCGGCCCAGCTGCGGGCCGACGACAGCCCGTGGGCGGGCGAGGACGTGCTCGTCACGGTCGCGGCCGACGTCCCGCGCGACGCACTCACCGGTGATCCCCGCGTGTTCGGCCGCACGCTCGCCGCCGAACTCGGGCTGGCGCTGGACGATCAGGGTGCAGAGGGGACGTCCTGGATCCACGGTGTGCTGCCGAACGGGTGGACCGCTCCCGCCTACCCCGGTTCGAGCGTCTCGGTCGCGGACGACGTGGTCGGCGCAGTGGTGGCCGCGGCGGGCGAAGACGCCACGGCGGACCGCGTGCGGGAGGCGGTCCTGGCGGTCGCCGGCGAACCCGAGGAGATCCTGTCGCCGGCGCGCGGGCTGTTCGGCGCCTTCGAGGTTCGCGGCACCCACGACGGTCTGACCCTCACGGCCGTCGTCCGCGCCGACGGTTCGGTCGAATCCGCCGCGGTGGCGGCGAGCGCCGCGCCGCGGACCGCGTCGGAACTCGACGCGGTGATGCGATGGTCTGCCGCGCTGGACGGCCACGAGGTGCGTGGTGACGCCCTGCGTGACCTGGTGGGGCACCTGGAGCCGGAGGAGCAGACCGCGTTGCTCCGCGCCGGGATCACCGGGCAGCAGCTGTTCGAGACCGGCCGCTACCAGCGCCACTGGGAGGGCAGGGGCTGGCCGTACACGGACTCGGCGCTGCTGCGGGTCGCCGAGAACGACGCGAAGGTCGTCAACGCGGCCGTGGCCGGGCAGGCACTGCCCGGGCTCGACGACCTGACCCGGGTCTCGGGCAGGCAGGGCACGTTGCGCGGTGGCGTGTTCGAGGGACCCGACGGCCGTTGGTACGTCAAGGCGCCGGGCACCGCGGAGCAGGCGGAAGTGGAGGTGCTCGCCGGGACCCTGTACCGGATGGTGGCCGACGCCGTGCGCGCCGAGACCGGTATCGACGCCCCCGTGCCGGAGACCAGGCTCGTCCGGCTGGACGGGCAGTTCGGCGAGAACCGGCCGGTCGCCATCGCGAGCCGCTGGGTGGACAACACCGGTGCGCTGACGGACTTCGCCGCGCTGGACGAGCAGCACCAGCGGGCGTTCTGGGCGCTGTTCGGCGCCGACGCCTGGCTCGCCCACTCCGACCTGTACGGCTTCGAGGGCCGCAACGTCGTCATGACCGCGAACGGCCCGATGCGCGTGGAATTCGGCGGCACCATGACGCACGCGGGCACGGGTGAACCGAAGAGCGCGATCGCCGGTCACCTGCCGTTCGGCGACACGGTCGACGAGGCGGACCACCTCCGCTCCCCGGTGCGCAGTCCGCAGACGGCCGAACTCTTCCGCGGCATGCCCGCCGACCTCGAACGCGCGTCGGTGCGCGCGGTCACGTCGATCAGCGACGACGTGATCCGGCAGACCGTGCGCGGCACCGTCTCCGATCCCGTCCTGGCCGGACAGCTGGCCGAGACCCTGATCGCCCGCCGCGACGATCTGGCCGCCCGCTACCCGGATGGCGGCACCGCCGAGCGGACGCAAGCGCCGGACACCGTGCGGGACGACCGGGAGCCGGTCGACGTCGGCTTCCTCGAGCGCCTGGTCGCGGCGGAACAGGATGGCGGCGACTCGGCGCGGCCGATGCGCGAGTTCGCCGGGGGCAAGGTCGCGGCCTTCGTGGCCGCGCGCATGGGCGTTCCGGGACAGGTGACCCTCGTCCGGGTCGACGGCGAGCAGACCGGCGAGGTGCCCGGGCACTTCACGCTGCGCCGGGCCGACGGCACCGACGTCGCCGTGGTGCGGCTGCACCACGACCACGCCGCGCTGCGGGCCGAGCTCGACGTCGTGGGTCCTGCCCTGCCGGTCGTGCTCGTCGGGAAGGCGGCGCTCGGCGACGCGGTCGTCGGCATTGCCGTCGCGCCCCTCGACGGTCACCGGACCGTGGCCGAGACGGTCGAGGCCTTCGCCGACGGCACCCGGCCGAGCGCTTGGACGGGCCCGGGAGTCGCCGATCACCCGCACTACCCGAACCTGACCCGGCTGCGGGTGGAGCCCGACCGGATCACACACATCTTCGACAGCGACGCCACCGGCGGCGGGCACCGGTCCGGCCAGGGGGTCCGCGGCAAGACCGAGTTCCCGGCGCGCTGGGGGAACGACGACGCCGTACTCGAGATCATCCAGGGCGTCGCCCGCCACCCCGACCGCGTCGAGTGGGAGCCGGAACGCGGCGGTGTCTGGCAGGTCGAAGGCCTGCGCGACGGGGTCGTCGTCCGGGTGGTCGTGCGTCCGGACGGCTGGATCAGGTCCGCCTACCCGGTCGAAGGTGGCCGCGGTGTCGTCAAGAACCCGCTGGAACCGCCGCGTTCCAGCATCCCGTCCTCGATCCTGCCGGGCACGCTGCGGAAGCTCGTCGGGCGGCTGGGGCCGGACAGCCGGATGCCCGGCATCACGCCGTTCCCCCGGGAGTGGACCCGCGAACCCGGTGGCATCGAAGGGGTCCTGACCCGCATCACCGACGAGGCGATCCGGGCCGGCCGGATCGCCCCGTCGCCGGACGCCGACGACAACCGTGACATCGTTGACGCGCACTACGCCGGCACCGACGCCGAGTTCGACATCGACATCCACGTCGACCGGCAGAACCAGATCCGTGACGCCGTGATCCGTCCCGGCGGGCGCGGAGTGACACAGAACCCGCAGCGGGGAGAGGGGGGCGGCGGTGGCGCTCGCCGAGGACGAGGTGGCCGCCCTGGTGGCGGCCCTGCCGGAGCGGTTCGCGGATCGTCTGGCACCGGAGGAGCTCCGGAAGGTGCAGCAGGACCGCGACGCGGGGGAGTGGCTGGAGACCGTCCAGGTGCTGATCAACCTGCTGGCGCGGACGGACAGTCCGGTGTCGACGCGGGAACGGGCGCAGCTGAGGGAACTGCTGCGGACGTTCGCGGAGCCGGGTCAGCCGGAGTGGCTGGCGACGACGCTGGACGAGCTGAACAACGCGTTGACGGCGCTGACCGAGGTGCCCAGCCTGAGCGGTCCGCAGATCGAGGAGAAGGCCGCGACGCTGCGGGAGACGTTCGAGGAGCGGATTCCGGAGACGGACCGCTGGGAGATCGAGGACGAGCCGGACTGGCGGGAGCTGACGCTGGCGACGGTGCGGCTGCTGGCGCGGCACGGGATTCCGGTGACGGCGGAGGAGCGGCGGACGCTCTGGCTGCTGCTGGACGCGATGGATCGGTCGCGACAGGGACTGGTGCGGATCCCGCGGCGCTGATCGCCGGAACGCAGCCGGTCACCGAGCTCGGCGACCGGCTGCGGCAGGCGCTGGCGGACTTCGGCAAGAGCGGCGCGCGGGCGATCGCCGACGCGCTCGGGGTTTCTCCATCCACTGTGGAGGAAAGGTTCGATCGGCTCGCGGCGAGCGCGTTCGCATTGGGAGAGCAGGGGATCGTCCAGGCCTTCCCGGGCGATGACGGCGCCTGGGCGCGGTTGACGCCGTACGTGACGGCCGCGAGCGTGTACGACGCGGAGACCGGCCGGGTCGGATTGCGCCTCGGTGTCCCGGCGGCCGAGCTGGTCACGGAGCTCGCTCGCGGTGTCGTCGCGTCGCTGCGGCCGACCACGGTGGCCGAAGACGTGCGCGCTCTCGATTCCCGCGACCCCGCGGCGGTCCGGAGGCTGACGGGCCGTCGGCGCGCCGGCGACCACCGGGTCGTCCTGGCGTGGTTCGACGCGTTCGACGGCCCGCGGCAGGACGTCCTCGCGGACGTGCGGGCACGGGAAGCCGGTGTGCTCGGCGCAGCGCCCCAGCTGGATTTCCACGACCGGATCGACCACGTGGGCGAGGTCCTGTCCGCTGTGGACGGCGGGCGGTCCGTGCCCGAGCCGAACCTGGGCGCCGAGAACCGTGCCGGACGGTCGCTGCGGGTCGCTCTGCCGTACGCGTCCGCCGTCGTGGTGACCGCCCCCGACCAGAACGGGATGGCCGATTCGGTCGAGCGCGCGTTCGCCGGTGCCGGTGTGCACGCCGAACGGGAGGCGCACGGCGGCACGACCACGTGGACGGTGACCGACCAGGGTGTGTCGTGGCGGCTCACGGTCCGCGTCGACCCGGTGGCCACCGAGCCGTCGGTCACGGTGCCCCCGCCGCGGTTCGACGGGTCCGGGTGGGTCCAGGACCCGGTCGTGGCGGTGATCCCGCCGGTGCCGGTGCACCCCGCGTGGCAGGCGGAAGTGGCCACGGCGCTGGTCGGATCGCTCCTGGCGCAGGTACCGCCCGCCGTCAACGGCCTGGCTGCCGAGGTGACGACGTCCACGGAGTGGCCGGTCCTCGCCACCCGGGAGATCACCGCGCCCGAAGCCAGTGCGGTCACGGCCGACCCGTCCGTGGTGCTCGACGTCGACCCCGCGGTGGCCTTCGACACCCTCGACGGCACTGTCGCGCTCGACGTCGCCCCGTCGCAGCCCTGGTTGACGACGTCCGCCGACCCGGCGCTCGTCGCCGAGACGATCAACCGGGTGCTGCCCGACACCGGCGCCCGGGACGTCACGTTCGACGGCGCCACCGTGACCGGGTTCTTCGGCCGGGAGGGTTTCGGCTTCACCGTGCGGGTCGACCCGGCCGCGACCCACGCGCACGCGACCCTGCCGAACCTCCGGTTGCGCGTCGACCCCGCCGCGGACCCGGCGACCCGTCTGCGCGACGGCCGATGGGAGCAGTCCCGCCCGGTGGAGATCGTGCTGCCCGCGGTGCCCGTCGAGCCGGGTGCGCGGGACGCGCTGGTCGTGTCCGCTCTGCTGGACGCACAGACGATGGCCGGTCTGCCCGCGGCGCAGGTCGCCGGGAACCTGCGGTCGGTCGAGCCGCCGTCCGTGCTTGGTGTCTCGGTGGACCTTCCGTCCGGTGCGCCCGTTGCGGTCCCACCGCTGCAGGGCGAGCAGACCGTGGTCACGTTGCCGGGCCGGGACAGGGTGGTGGGCGTGTGGGTGCCCACCGAGTCATGGCGGACCCGCACCGCGGACGTGTTCCCGATCGAGAACACGCTGCTGGACATGCTGGCGTCCGCCGACTGGGCCGGTGACGTCCGTCCCGACCCGCGGGGCGACGGCACGACCTGGCTGCTCGCCGGCCGCGACGGTGGACCGGTGCTCCGGTGGCGTCTGCGCGTCGATCCGGGCGCCACCACGGCTCGGCTCGTGCGGCCGGGACTGGATCTACGCGTGGACGTCGCGGCCGCCGCCGGGGGTGAGCCGGGGACACGGCTGTCCGACGGGCGCTGGGTGCAGGACGGCGTCGTCGAGGTCGTCGTCCCGCCGATGCCGGCCGAGCCTTCCTGGCAGCGCCGGGCGCTCGTCCCGGTCGCGGTCGCGCTGGGGCTCACCGCGCCCGAAGCGGTACGGTCCGCGGTCGAGGACCTGCGCGGGCAGTGGGCGGTGGAGCTGCCGGCGGCGGCCGACGTCGCCGCGGGGACGTTCGCGGGCGTGACTCCGGACGCGACGGCGGTGCCGTCCTCGATCGCCGTGCTGACGACGGGGGCGTCGGAGATCGGGCTCGCGGCCGCCCCGGTGGACGCCACCGCCGATCCGGACCGGGTCGCCCGGGCCGTCGACGAGGCGTTCACCGCCGCCGGGATCCGCACCGAGACCGCCACGCGACCCGACGGGACCACGATCCGCACCCTGCGAGCCGACGGGTTGCGCTGGCAGTACCAGGTGCGCGTCGACCCGGACGCGACTGCGCCGCACGTCCACGTCCCGGCCGTCGAACTGCACCTCGACCAACGGTTCACCGCCGGCCACGGCCGGTCCGGCAGCCACCTGGCAGACGGCCGGTGGGTGCAGAGTGCGCCCGTCGAGCTCGTCGTGCCGCCGGTGACCGACGCCGCCGCGCTCGCCGCGCTGGTCGCCGAGACGGTCGAGCGGGTGAACGGCCACGTCCTCGGCGACGTGTGGTTCGTCGGCAGCGCAGTGTCCGAAGGGACGCTGCCGCAGCCGGGTGACCTCGTCCCCGCCGCGTTCCCGGTCGTCACCTCGCTCGCCGCCTCCCGCGCGGAGATCGGGGCGTTCGCCAAGCAGGGCAGCCCCGCGATCGCCGAGGCGCTCGGCGTCACGGTGGACGAGGTCGAACGCCGCATCGACGAGAAGCTCGCGTCGGCCTTCGACCTCACGCCACGCGGCATCGCCCGCGCCTTCGACGGCGACCAGGGGGCGTGGGACCGGCTGACCCCGTACCTCGACGCCGCCGCGGTCTACGACTGGGCGTCCGGCCGGGTCGGCCTCGCGCTGGGCACCACGCTGGACGTGGTGGCGGCCGGTCTGGTCAAGGAGGTCGTCACCTCCTTCCGCGAGTCACCCGCCGACGCGGCCCGGACCGCCACCGGTTCCCCGGCGGACCTGCTGATGGAGCGGGAGATCGCCGACCACCAGGCCGTGCTGGCCTGGACCCAGGCCCTGGACGGACCACTCAGCGCCGAGCTGGCTGAGGTGCGTTCCTGGACGCCGGAGCTGCTGACCGAGGTGCTGCAGTGGCGGTACCCGTCCACTGTGGACCACGTGGACCGGTTCACCACGGCGATCCGGGAGGGCACCTCCGTCGTCGAGCCGAGCCTCGGCCGCGAACGCGCGAACAGGCAGGTACTGGCGCAAGCCGTCCGCGGGCGGCTGCCCGGCGCTGTCGTCGACGTCGAACCGCGGCAGTCCGGGATGACGATCCGGGTGACCACGGCCGATCGCGACCTGACCATCACCGTCCGGGAGGGGAACGGCCGGGTCGACCTGGAAGCACTGCGGGAACGCCTGACCGGCGCCGGGACGGTCCGCGGTGAGGTCGCGCTCGAATTGCCGCTGGCCCGATTGGGTGAGCTGGTCGTACCGGTCCTCGGGGAGATCACCGCCGCGCTCGTGGAGCCTCCCGCGCCGGACGCGGCCCAGCGCGCCACCACGCCTGGCATCGACCGGACCGAACTCGAAGAGATCGCTCACCGCGGGATCAGGCGCGCGGGTCTGTCGGGCTACGTCCAGGACCTCGACGTCGTCCCCGTCGCCGGTTCCGACGGCGTAGCGGTGATCGGCACGGACGCCGCGGGTGCGTCGTTCAGGTTGGTCATCACCGCTCCGCTCGAGACCTCGCCGGTGGCGCTGCGCCTGTCCACCGGCCATCCGGCCGTCCACCGGCTCGAGGTTTCCCCCTTGCTGCTCGTCCCGGGCGGGCTTGAGCTTGAGGTCGCAGTGGCTCTGCAGGCGCTGGTCGCGTACCGGGCCCTGGTGACGGGCGAAGGTGATTTCCCGTCGCCGCGCGAACGGGGACCGCGGATCCCCAGCGGGTGGATCTCGGCGTGGGACCTGGGGCAGGTACTCGACGACGTAGCACGGGACGTCGCCGCGGCGGCGCCGCTCATCGACGCGGTGGAACCGGTCGGCGAGAGGCAGTCGCCCTCCGGCCGCCGCTCCGGGGCGCACTTCGCCCTCGAAGTAGGCGCGTTCGGCCGGAACTTGATGACGCTTGGTGACGACGGGGACCTCGCCGGCTGGGCCAAGGACGTCAGGGAAATCCACCGCTACATGGTGGCGTTCGACGAGTGGTTCCTCCATCAGGAACCGGAGCTCGTCGTCCGCGCGAACCCCGCGCCGGCGTCGTCGTTGCTCGAGATCTTACGCGGGCAGCGCGTCTTCGCCACCTGGATGCGCGAGATCGGCGGGCCGCTCGACCGCCGGTACCTTGGCCGGGTACCGGCCCGGGGCAGGTTCGCCCAGGCGCACCTGGTCGCCGCGCTGGGACGGCACATCGGCCCCGAGCACGTCGACCGCTGGATCCCGGCGGCTCAGCAGCTCCTCCCGGTAGAGTCCGGGCTACCGTCTTTCGAGGACGGTCTCTCCGTCGGCGACCTGGTCGACCTCGCCACCGTCGCGCACGGCTCCGGCGGTGAAGTGGCCCTGGTGGCCAGGATCCTCACGGGCGTCGAAGAAGCGTTGCGGGTGCCCGGGGTGACCGGAGCGGAGCGCGAGGCGCTGGCGGAAGTCGCGACACGTGCGCGGCGGCTCGACGACGTGGTGCACGCCGCCGAGGGCGGCGTGCTCGACGCAGTCGCGCGCGCACTGGCGGACCTGCGCGGGAGCCTGCGTGACCTGGCCGCTCACGGCATCGACGTCTCGTCGCCGAAGTGGACGGCGGCCACCCCGCGAACCACCGCCGGCGAAGCCGTGCTGCCCGCCGCGCCGCCGAAACCCGCCATGGGGGAGAACCTCATGGGAGGCGGTTCCGGCCAGTGGGGCTCGCAGCGGCCGACCGTGTGGGAGCGAGGGTTCAAGGCGCTCGGGAACGCCATCGTCCTCGGCGGCCTGGCGAGGGGCCTGCCGGCGGCGGCCGGGATGCTGCGTCATTTCCTCGGCAATTCGGGCCGTGACTTCGTGGTCCAGCCCGATGTCCTGCTGAACGAAATCCCCGGCCTGCGTGAGCGCGTGACGCACCGGGTGCGCTTCGAGGCGCTCCGGCTCGCCCAGGCCGCCGAGGCGCGTGGCGAGACCGGGACCTACACCTTTTCGACGCGCTGGTGGCGCTTCGAGCCCGAGTCGACCAAGGCCAGCCGCGACTGGTTCCACGCGGTCGGGACGTTCTACTACGCCGTCACCGGAGCGGTGACGGTAGGCGCGAACCCGGTCGGCGGGCGCCCCCAGGTCCAGGTGGAGTATCAGGTCCACGTGTACGACCGGTACAGCTGGCACGCCGGGCCGGGACTCGACCTCGGGAACTTCGCCATCCCCGCCCCGGTGTGGAAGACGTTGACGCGGATCGGGTTGGGAGACGTGCTCCGGCGCGCGGACCAGCCGGGACGCCTGCTCCGGATCGGGCCCTTCCCCAGCGGAAGGGCCCGGGTCGAGGACGAGGCGTGGCAGACCCTGCACCGCGCGGGACTGGCCCGGGAGTTCGACATCGTCGGCTCGTCCGGGCGGAAGGTCCACCACGGGACGATGGCGTCGCTGTACGACCTGGAGATACCGGCCGGCCGCGTCGCCTCGCGCTGGGAGCGCCTGCTGGACGACGTGCTGCGCCCGGTCCTGCCCCACGCGCTGCATCCGGACAAAGTCGAGCAGGTCGCCCGCACGTGGATCTACTACGCCGCTTCCGAGGACGGGAGTGCGGCCACGTGGATCAACCTCGACGCGGCTTCGCGGTCGGTTCTCGTCAGCCGCCCCGGTGACGACCCGGCCGGGGACTGGACTGCGCGGTTGCACTGGGACGAGGCGCAGGGCGCGTACGTCGGTGACGGCGGCCGGATCGAGCTCGTCCTCGACGGCAGGCGGACGAACGGTCTCGACGGCGTGGCCGACTCCCTGCGGGTCGCGTTCGCGGACGGCGGGCGGGGAACCCTGACCTTCCAAGGCGTGTACACACCGGACCGGATCGAGGCGAGCGAACCCCCCGCGCACTCGGGCATCGTCGGCACGCTGGACCGCATCGCCCGTTCCGCCGTCGGCCGCTACCGGTCGCGTGCCCGCGACGACTGGCACCGGCACGACCCGGTGCGCATCCCCGGACGCGACATCGCCCTGACCCCCGAACTACCCGACACCGGTCCGGCCACCGGCGATCCCGCAACGATCGACACGACGTTGGCCGATCTGTTCGGGGACGGCCTGCCGGAGGTCGTGAGCGCGCGGCGGGTCGCGGATCCGGCCGGTTCCGGCTCGCTCTGGCTCGTCCAATTGACCGGCGGTCCCGAGTTCGCGCTGCGGGTGACGTCCCAACAGGCGCTGACGGGTGCCTGGCTGCACGTCGCCCCCTTGAGCGTCTCGCGGCGGGTGGAGCAGCTCACCCCGGTGGAACTCGCCGTACCGCCGCTTCCGGTCGACGACGCGGCCCGGCGCGCGCTGCTCGGGGCGCTCCTGCGCCAGGCGATCGACCTCGTGCCGCCGTCCCTCGACTCGATGCTCGCGGCAATCGCCAGAGCCAAGGGGCCGGAGTTGACTCTGCCTGGCGACCTCGTTCCGGATGCGGTGCGCGACCAGGACGGCGAACGCACGGAACTCCGCGAGTGGCGGCTCCGGGAGTGGCGGCTCGACGACAGCCTCATCCGGCAGGCACGCGGGTGGGCGCACCCGGCGCAGGACCCCGAGCCCGCCTACGCCGGGCCCCGGCCGCGCTCCCCGCGTTACCTCGTCACCTCCGAGCACGCCCCCGAGCTCCTGGAAGACCAGGGGGCGCTGCAGGCCGCCGAAGACCCGTTCCAGTCCACAACGAACCTCGCCCACGTCGAACTCCCCGGGGACGGGAACAAACTCTGGATCTACGAGCACCACACCGCGGGAGGCGCGGTGGACAGCGGTGCGGCGGACGGTGAAACGCGCGTCCGGCACGAACGCATCCCGCTCGAAGAGATCAGCGGCTGGTGGGAGGTCACCCGCCGGGGCTTCGATGGCTTCCTGGAACGGGTCGCCTGGTACGCGAACCCGCGCTTCCGCGGCGTGCCCGGACCGGCCGAAGTCGTGGTGCACCGCCTTGACGACCAGGCCCGGCGGGACCTGTCCGCGTTCGCGAAGCAGAACCTCGACCAGGTGGCTGACGAGCTGGGCGTGCCGGTCGAGGAGGTCGAGCGGCGGATCGACGAGAAGCTGGCTTCGTCGTTCGAGCTGAGCGCCGAGGGGCTGGCCGAAGCGTTCCGGAACGACGAGGCGGCGATCACGCGGCTGTCGCCCTACCTGGACGCGGCGGCGGTGTACGACTGGGAGTCGGAGCGGGTCGGGCTGCGGCCCGGCGACCCGCTGGCCGTGATGGCGGCCGGTCTGGTCAAGGAGGTCGTCACCTCCTTCGACGCGGCGCCGACGGCTGCGGACGGCCCGGCCGCCGATGTGCTGGTGCGGCGAGAAGTCAAGCACCACCTGGTGGTGCTGCGCTGGGTGCAGGCACTGAAGGGTGCGCTGCCGGACGAACTCGCCGAAGTGCGGTCCTGGACGCCGGAGCTGCTGACCGAGGTGCTGCAGTGGCGTTATCCGTCCACAGTGGACCACGTCGCCCGGTTCACCGGGGCTCTTCGCGAATCCACCCCGGTTGTCGAGCCGAGCCTCGGTCGGGAACGGATCGTCCTGCAGGTTGTCGCCGCGGCCGTCAGCGACCGCGTGGCCGGTGTCACCGCACGCGTCCTGGACTTCGCGGACAAGGCGGGGGCCGGCCTGCTGTTCGACGTGGTCATGGGCGACGTGAGCTTCACCATGGCCGTTCGCGAAGGCGTCGCGTCGATACCGTCCCGGTCCTCCGGAACCCCTACTCTCTTCACCGCTTCGTTGCCGCTGTCGAAGCTCGGCGAACTGTCGGCGCCGTTGATCAGCGAAATGATCGCCGACCTCGCGAAGACCGAGTTCGGACAGGACACGGGCAGCGATGCGCCGGCCGCCGCGGAGCGGTCGCGGGGAGCGGGACCGGAACGGACGGGGGAGCCCGCCGCCCTGCCGTCGGACGTGGTCCGGAACGCGCTGGGCAAGGCCCGGCTCGACGGCTTCCTGCGCGGTGTCGAGGTCGTGGACAGCCCGCCCACGGTGACGGTGACCGGCCTCGACAAGGCCGATCGCGCGTTCGCGCTGCGGATCAGCGCGGAGCCTCTGCTGGTGGAGCCGCGGCTGCGGTTGTCCACGGGCGACCCGTCGACGCACCTGCTGGACGTGCCCGCCGCGGCGGCTCCGGCGGACCAGGAGCGGATGATCGCGGACGCCCTGCGCGCGATGACCGCGCACCGGGCGCTGACCGCCGGGACGGAGGACGTTCCGCCGCCGGGACGGGACACCGAACGGGGCTGGATCAGCAACGACGACTTCGAGGAGTTGCTGGTCGACGCCGGCGAGGCCGTCGAGCGGTCGTACAGCTACATGGACCGGACCGGGGAACCGTCGGACTCACTTCACATCGTCGAGCAGCGTAAGACGCACGCGGGTGCGGTGGCGCTCAAGCGCGGCTGGCCCACGCTGACCGGGCCGCGCCGTTCCCTCGCGCCGGCCGACGAGATCTCGAACCTGCACGACAACATGGTGCGCGCACACGAGTGGTTCCTCCGCTACGCGCCGGAACTGACGGTGCGGGCCAGCATGTTCCCGGGCGTTTCGATGCTGGAGCACCTCCGCGCTCAGCGCGCCCTGACGTCGTGGATGGACACGACCGGTGGTCCGCTCGACCGGCGTTTCCTGAGCCGCGTGCCGGCAAGCGGTGATCTCGCGCGGCAGCACCTCGTCGCCGCGCTGGGCAGGCACATCGGCCCGGAGCGCGTACCCCAGTGGGAAAGGGCCGCCGCGCTGCTGTTGCCGGCGGGGGAGTGGGTTCCGGCCGCCGTCGATGGTGTCTCCCTGGCCGACCTGCTCGACATCGCGGCAGCGGTGCACGGCGCGGGCGGTGGAGCGGATCTGACCGGCAGGGTCCTCGCTGCCGCGGCACGGGCGGCGGAGGACTCCGGGCGGTCCGACGCGGCTCGCGCGGCACTCGACCGGGTCGTGGCGGACGCCCGTGCTCTGGACCACTCGATCGCTTCGGCAGACCGTGGTGACCTCGCCGCGGTCGCCGACGCGCTCGCACGGCTGCGCGCCAGCCTGCTCACGCTCGGGATGCACGGTATCGACGTGGCGACCCCGGACTGGGGTGGCAGTGTCGATACCGCAGGCCCGGTCCTGCCCGGCCGTCCCGCGAAGCCGTTGATGGGCACCACCATGATGGGCGGCGGCTCAGGTCTGTGGAACAGCGAGCCGCCGACGCCGCGCGCGCACCGGATCAAGGCGATCGGCCGTGCCATCGTGCTCGGAGGGTGGCTGACCGGCAGGCCGGTCGCCGCCGCGATGATGCGCCACTTCCTCGGCAACACGGGTGAGGACTTCGTCGTCGAGCCCGAACATCTCCTTCGGGACGTCCCGCAGCTGCGCGAGAACGCGGCGGCCCAGGTGCGGTACGAGGCCCTCCGCCTCGCGCAGGCGGCCGAGGCACGGGGTGAGGCCGGCACCTTCACGTTCTCGTCGCGCTGGCAGAGGTTCGACACGCTGACCGTCGAGGAGCAGAGCGAGAACTGGTTCCTCGGCGTCGGCACGTTCTACTACGCGGTGAGCGGTGCCGTCACGGTCACGCCGGCCGCCGACGGTGCTCGTCCCGATGTCCGGGTCGACTACCAGGTGCACGTCTACGACCGCTACAGCTGGCACGCCGGCCCGGGCCTGCCGGTCGGTCCGTTCACGATCCCCGACGCCAACTGGCAGGTCCTCCACCGCAGCGGGCTGGCCAGGGAGTTCGACATCGTCGGCTCCACCCAGCGGAAGGTCCACACAGGACCGATCGCGTCGCTGTACGACCTGGACATCCCGGTGCGTGGAAAGCGCATGTGGGAACGGATGCTCGACGGCCTCACGGCGCTGGCCGTGCACCACGCACCGCGGCCGGCGGTTCTCGACCGGCTGTCCGGGCGGTGGCTGTACTATTCGGCCACCGGCGAGGACGCCGACGTCGTCTGGATCCAGCCGGACCCGTCCACAAGATCGATCTCCGTCAGCCTACCCGGGGCGGACGGCCGCCCGGGCTGGGATGCGCGACTCACCTGGAACGCCGCGGAAGGCGCCTACGTCGGCGGTCGCGGCCGGGTCGAGCTGCTGATCGACGGCAACGCGACGGACGGGCGATCCGGTGTCGCGGACGCGGTGCGTGTCACCCGTCCGGACGGCACCATCGAGACCCTCGGGTTCCAGGGGATCTACTCGCCGGAAGCAGACACCGCGGGCGAGCACCCGGCGCGGTCCGCGCTCGTCCCTGAGTTGGGCAGGCCGACGCGGGACGCGATACTCCGGTTCACGTTCCGCGGGTCGGTCCGGGTGCCCGGGCGCGGCCTCGCCCTCTCGGAGGTGTGGCCACGGGGCGAGGCCACCGTGGACCAGGCCGAGATCGATTCGACCGTCGCGGAGGTGTTCGCGGACGGAGTGCCCGGGGTCGAATCGGCGCACACGGTGCCGGACCCCAGCGATGACGGCGTTCTCTGGCTCGTCACCACCACCGGGGGCCTCGAGTTCGCGCTGCGGTTCCGGGCCGACGACCGGCGGACGGGTCCGTGGCTGCAGGTCGGTGCTCTCCAGATCGGTGACCGGATCGAGCAGGCCGCGCCGGTCGAACTGGTCCTGCCCGGCGTGCCTGTCGATGCGGGCGCCCGGCGGGAAGCACTGGAACTCGTGCTCCGCCAGGGACTCGACATGGTCCCCCGCACCGTCAACGCGATGACCGCTCCCTTCACCGGCCGCGTGCCCGAGCACCGGCGGCCGCTTCCCGGCCGCCTCGTGCCGCCGGAGATCGCCGGCTACGAGCGCGGCGCGGCGACTGCCCGGGTGTGGCAGCTGAATCGTGCACTCGCCCTGTACGAGCAAGACGTGACGCGTGAGCCCGGCACCGTCACCCCCTCGCCGGGTGGCCCACTGCCCGCCAACCTGCGCAGCGTGACGCTGCCCGGCGCCGGTGGTGATCCGATCCCGGGTGCGCAGCGCAGCCGGCTCCACCCCCAGGCGCCGGCCTACGTCGTGAGCGGCGTGAGCCCGACCGAGGTGACCGGCCTCGGTGGTATCGGCATGCGGCACATCCTGGCGGTCACTGCCCTGGACGTCCAGCGGGCCGGTGGGGACGAAACGCCGTCGAACGCCGTGGTGTCCACCGGTGACCTGGTGTCCGCGATGCGACGGCTCGGCTCGCTGGACGCCTGGATCTACGAACACCACTCACCGGGCGGTGTCGAGGTCGATGCCACGAACGCGCTCCAGGGGAACGAGCCGACGGGGTACAACCTCGTCCTGCACCGAAACGTTCCGCTGGGGGAGATTTCCGGTTGGTGGCACGTCACCCGGGACTTCTCCGGCCAGATCGAGTCCGTCACGTGGCTCCCCAACCCGGACTTCGAAGGCGTGCGGGCTGTTGCGGAGACGCCGGTCGGAACCCTCGACGCGGGTGCCCGCCAGGACCTCGCCGACTACGCGAAGCGGGGAGCGCGGGTGCTGGCCGAAGCACTGGGCGTGTCGCAAGCCGAGGTCGAGCGGCGGATCGAGGAGAAGGCGGCGTCGTCCTTCGAACTGAGCCCGTTCGGTCTCGCCGCCGAGTTCGTCACCGACGGCGCGGCCTACGCCCGGTTGTCGCCGTACGTGGGTGTCGCGGCGGTGTACGACTGGGAGTCGGGCCGGGTCGGTTTGCGGCCGGGTGATCCGCTGGCTGTGATGGCGACCGGTCTGGTGAAGGAGGTCGTCACTTCGTTCCGGGATGCTCCGGCGGTGGCTGCGGCTCGGCCGGGTGGTTCGGCTGCGGACCTGATGCTGCGGCGGGAGGTCGAGGACCACCTGGCTGTGCTGGAGTGGGTGCGGGCGCTGGAGGGTCCGTTGCCTGCGGAGCTGGCTGAGGTGCGTTCCTGGACGCCGGAGCTGCTGACCGAGGTGCTGCGGTGGCGGTATCCGTCCACTGTGGACCACGTCGATCGGTTCACCACGGCGATCCGGGAGAACGCCCCGGTCGTCGAACCGAGCCTGGGTCGCGAGGGCGCGGACGACCTCTGGCTGCTGCGGATGGCCGAGACGAGCCTGCCGACCGGACTGGGCGCCCCGACGCACGTGATCGCGCGCCTCAGCGCCTCCGGCACGGTGTCCCTGCAGGTCCACTACCCCGGACAGCAGACGGCGACGGTGTTCCTGGTGCCCGACGCTCCCGCGGAGGCGGTGGCGGAACAGGTCCGCCGCATCCAGGAGCGGTTCGGCACCGAGCTGCCCGACGGCTCCGCCGCGGCATCCGAGACCGTGACGGCGGACCAGGTGGCTGAGCAGCCGGCGCTGCCCGGGGAGCCCGGCGATCCGGACGACGACCTCCCTGCCGCACCGGCGGCGGCGGAGCCGGAACCACCGGCGGCCGTTCCGAAACCACCGGTGGCCGCGCCGGAACAACCGGCACCGTTCGTGCCCGAACCGCGCGGGCAGCGAACGGTCGTCCCGGCGCCGTCCGGCGCGTCCGGGACCACCTCGTCGGAACTCCAGCGTGCAGGCGGGCCGGCCGAAGCGCCGACCCCGGCGGCGGAAGCGCTGCGGGACGCGGTCACCGCCGCGATCGACGCGGCGGGCCTGAAGGCCCGCGTCCGCCAGGTCGCGGTCGTGCCGAATGGCGAGCACGTCCAGGTCGTCGTGCTCGACCGGGCGGGCCGGCAGCACCGCGCGGAGGTGCGTGACGGCGACCAGTACGTGATCGAGCGAATCGACGGCCCGAACGACGGCGTCGACCGGTTCGCCGTTCCCGGGCAGGTCGCGGAGGAGATCCGCGTCCGGTTGCTCACGGCCCAGCTGCGTGTGCTCGCCGCCGAGTGGGCAGTGGACCACGCCCAGCCGATGGTCCGCGGGCCGCAGCCGGTGCAGTCGCCGGACGGGATCGAGATCCGGCGGCGGCCGGCTCCCGTGGTGCAGCCCGAGGCGCCCCTGCGGCTCCGCGTGGCCCGGGGCAGCGACGGTCCGATGCGGAGACTCGCGGAAACCGTCGTCGCGCGCATGACAGGGCATCCGGTGCAGGTCACCGCGACCAAGGCGGACGACGGCACGATCCGGCTCGAAGTGACTTACGGCGACCAGCGTCCGTTCACGGTGGTCGTGCGCGAAGGCACAGAGTTGTGGCCCTATTTCCAGGACCTGCGCGACGGCGTGCCGGTCCGCGACGACCGGTTCGGGGAGAACGGCAACACCTACGACGTGCCGCTGCGGCTGACGGAACTCGGCGACATGGCGCCGACCGTGGTGGCCGACGCGGTCCTCCAGATCACGCTGTCCCGGTTCCGCAACCAGCTGAACACGCCCGACGCGAGCCGGTACTCCCGCGAGCCGGGTGAAGCCATCCCGGTCCGCGTCGCCGAGCGCGGGGTGGCCCGTGCGGCGCTGGGCGACTCGGTCACGGACGTGTGGGTCACCGAGGGCACCGAAGCCGGCACCGTGACCGTGCGCGCGACCGCCCCTGGCGGCGCCCCCATCCGTGTGGACATCCGCACGGTCGAGGGTGTCGACGCACCGCGGCTCCGCCTCGCCCTCGGTGACCACCGGCCCTACCTCTACGAGGTGCCGCCCGGGATGACGCAGGCCACGCAGGTCCGCGTCGTCGCGGACGCCCTGCGTGGTGTGCTCGCGTACCGGCACGCCGTGCTCGGGCTCGGCACCTTGCCGCCGGCGCGCGGACCGATCACTGCCGACAGCCGTCCGGACCTGCTACCCGCGATGCCGGCCGACCCCGCTCTGCCCGGGATCTTCGACCCGGGTGCGGTGAACCTGGCCGCGCTCTTCCCCCAGACCGCTCCGCTGCGCGAGGCCGCCGAGGAGATCGCCGATCGCGTCGCCGCGGACCACGCCGCGCTGAGCGAGGCGCAGCAGGCCTACGTCTCGGCGATCAACGCCATCGAGGACGACGAGCGGTATGTGCCGTGGGTGGCGCAACGCCTTGGCGAGCTGATGGGTGTGCCGTCCAACGACAGCCAGGTGCTGGACGCGCTGGCCTCGGCCTACCAGATGACCCGCGTCGAGGTCGAGGCCCTCGTCATCGAACCGGGCCAGGCGCTGCAGGCCCGGTACGTCGTGGTGCCGCCGCCGAAGATCGCCCGCGAGATCATCGGCCAGACGGCCGAGGTCACGCTCCAGCTCGTCGCTGACCACCGCGACCGGCTGGTCGTGGCCGCGGAGAACGCGCTGAACCGCATGTCCGAAGCCGAACGGCGCTGGGAGCACAGCCGCGACACCGGCCGGCGGGAGCTCGAGCGCGTGCGGCAGGACGCGGTCGACGACGGACTGCCGGACTGGATCGCCGGCGACGCCACGTCCAAGGCGCTCGGCCGGATCCTCGACGAGAACAGGCGCCCGGAGTTCCAGTCCAAGAAGTTCACGGACGAGCGGGCGAAGACGTTCGGTTCCCAGGGTCACGACCTGCGCAGCCTGGTGGGCACCCGCCGTGGCCTGGTCCGCGCGGTGCGGGAACACGAACCGGCTCGCCGGGAGGCGGAGAAGCGCTACCGGGCGGCCGCCGCGGAACTCCGCCAGGCCCGCCTGGCGCTCAACGAGCGCCGCGGCTGGGTGCCGGCGCTCCTGCGCAACGAGGGCGGCACCGCGGCGGGCGTGCAGTCGGTGGCCACCGCGCTCAACCTGCCGGTCAGCTTCGTCTCGGCCAGCCGGGCGGCGGAGGTGCGGACCGAGTTCCGGGGCAACCGCGCCGAGGTCCTGCGTCAGGCGGCCAACCGGGTGCGGGCGGCCCAGGCCCGCCTGGACGAGGCGATCGACGCGTTCATCGCCGCCGAACGCGAGCGCGACGAAGCGCACAAGGACTACGTCGACGCACTTCGTCCCGCGGTCAACGCCGCCGCCGACGACGGGGTCAAGCTGGTCGAGATCGCGCGCCGCACCGGGCTGACCGACACCGAGATCACCGAGATCACCCGCCGCGTGGTCGCCTCCGGCCGGTCGGAGACCGAGTCCCGGTACGGCCTGCCCTACATCGACCGCTACCTCGAAGCCCGCGGTCTGCTGGGCAAGTTCGCCCGCCGGTTCCTCGGAGCCAGGACCCTGGTCGACATCGACGGCCTCATCCGCGCGGCCGAGGCGATCGACCCCGACTCGCCGGACGCCCTGCAGCAACTCCTGGACTTGGGCACCTCGATGGACACCGCGCTGGCGATGTTCACCAACCGCCTGTCCACGAAGGACATCAGCGACGTCCACCACCACCTGCTGAGCTACGCGCTGGACAACCAGTACCTCGGTTCCGGCAACGAGAACGCCGCCGAGCTGAAGACCCGGTTGAAGACGTTCATGGAGTGGCTCAAGCAGGAGCCCAAGCAGAGCCTGGCCGAGCGGCAGTTGCGCTACCGCGAGGCGCGCGGGGACCTGGGCCGCATCCTGTACTCGGCGATCCGCGAACGCGCGCTGGGACTCGCCGCGGCCAGCGGGGCGACCTACTACGGGCTGATCAACTCGCTGCGAGCCGGCCTCATCGACGAGAAGGACGTCCTGGAACTGCAGGGCAAGCTCGCCGACGCGCTGGTCTTCAAGATGTACAACGAACTGCCCGAGGACGTGCGGTGGCGGGCCGACGTCGGGCTCGTGGGCACGCGCTGGGACATCGCCGGCGCCGAGGGCTACGACCTGACCATGCTGATGGCCGAGTTCGCCTACCTCGGCGCGGAGCAGACCGACGACAAGGAAGCGATCAAGCAGCTCCTCGGCGACGAGGCCAACACGACCTACAACCCGAAGTGGATCAACCAGCTCAAGCTGACGGTCGCCGCCGCGGTGCAGGTGAAGGCCGACCTGGCCGAGGGCAGGCTGACCGGCACCGCCGCTGACGAGGCCCGCGCGCTGATCGGCGATCCCGACGCGGTGATGTCGCCGGTGGACAAGGCCGAGTACCTGGAGAAGCTCGTCCAGAACGGCGAGACACTGCGGTACCTGCTGCGGTCGGCCGGCCACCCGGAGAAGGCGGCGAGCCTGCCTGCCGAGGTGCCGGACATGTTCAACCCGCACCTGCTGGCGAAGCTGCGCGCCAACCGGATGACCG
Organism: Amycolatopsis thermoflava N1165; assembly: GCF_000473265.1. Lineage (NCBI taxonomy): Bacteria > Bacillati > Actinomycetota > Actinomycetes > Pseudonocardiales > Pseudonocardiaceae > Amycolatopsis > Amycolatopsis thermoflava. Next base: position 3,549,120 of record NZ_KI421511.1, on the reverse strand, counting down.
GCCAGACCTTCCTGCTGCACAAGGACAACGGGTTCGCCACAGTCGACCTCAACGGGTTGTTCCGGGCCGGGCCGCCGGACGAGCGCGGTCTGATCCCGATGATGGCCCTGATGAAGCACCACCCCGAGTTCCGGAACAACCGGATCATCTGGGCGCACCTCGGGGTCGGGAACTGGACCCACCTGACGCCGGAACACCTCGACATGCTCGACCGCATGATGGACCTGGTGCCCGGCCTCAACTACGACTTCTCGTGGACGCCGCTGGGCCAGTACATGCGGGACGACCCGGCGGTGTTCGAGCGGTTCATCGAGTTCGCCGTCAAGCACCAGGACCGCCTGATCTTCGGCTCGGACGGCATCAGCATGATGCCGAGCACGCAGCTGGACCGGCACGCGACGGAGATGGAACCGGTCTTCCGCGCGATCATGGAGCGCCGCCCCGAGGACGGCGAGGCCATCGTCGCGAAGATGCGCGGGGGCAACTACGTCCGCGTGATGGGCGAGGCGGAGCGCGACGCGAGCCAGCGGTTCGTCGACGAGTACTTCTCGCGGCACCACAACGCCTGGATCGAGGTGCTGTCGAACTACCCGAAGCACGTGCAGGAGGGCTTCCACAAGAAGGCGAAGTCCCTGGTGGAAAAGGGATTCGTGCCGCACCCCGACCAGGCCGTCGGGCCGGGCGTCGGCATGGGGGACGGGTCCGACGCCCGGTCGGCGGAGACACCGGCGGAGCGCAGCCAGCGGTTCCTCGACGAGTACCACGCGCACCGCGACGCCTGGCTCGCGAGGATGGCCGACGCCCCGGCCGCGGTCGTGCAGGCGTTCCACGACCGCGCGCAGGAGCTGTGGGACCAGGGCTTGCGGCCGCGCGTCGACGCGGCGGTGGGTCCGGCCGGGACGCGCGACGGGATCTGGCGCGAGAACCAGCAGATCCGGTCGTCGGTCACCGCCTACAAGATCGCCTACGCCGACTTCGGGAGCCCGGAGTCCGCGAAGCAGGTCGTGCGTGACATGAAGGCGCAGATCCGCAAGAGCGCGGCGGAGCGCGCGGACGCGAGGCGCAACCGCAACGGGCTTCAGATCGAGGAGGAGGACAAGCTCGGGCTCGACGCGCCGGTCGAAGCGCTGATCGCGGCGCACTTCGCGCTGAAGGCGTCCGAGGACATGACGGCCGAGGAACGGCAGCAGTTCGTCGGCAAGGTGCTCGACGACGTCACGGGGACCGAGGAACAGCGGCTCGCCACCGAGGAGAGCACGAAGGAACTCCGCAGCTTCTGGCGCCGGCGTGGTCTGATCGGCTGGACGACCATGGCGGCGGGCACCGCCGTCGGCGCGACGGCCATCGTGATGGGCGCCGTCCCGGCGGCCATCGCGGGATCCGCCGCCACCGTCGCGGGCGGCGCGTTCGTCGTGCGGTCGCTGCTGTCGAGCCTGAAGGTCGCGCACGCGCAGGACATCCGGGTCACCACGGAATCGATGATGGAGCGCGAGCGCATCGACGTCGAAGCCGTGCACCGCCTGATGAAGATGACCCGGCAGCTGATGCTCAACGACGTCAGCCCGGGCGGGAAGCGGTTCCGGGAGCGGTTCGCCGGGATCGTCGAGCGGGTCACGAGCCAGTTCGAGGAAAAGGTCACGCAGATGCTGACCGACTACATCGTGACCGTCCACTTCAGACTCCCGGAAGGTGTCACCGCGCAGAGCCGCCGGGTCTGGGCCAACATGCTGTTCTCGAGGCTCAAGGACTACGTCAACCGGATCATCGGCGGCACCGCGGACTCGATCAACCGGATGAACCCGGCCGCCGGGCTGTTCGGCCGGAGTTCGCACGTGTTCACCGCCGGAACGTGGCTGGTGAACGGGATGAACCAGTTGCTGCAGGGCCTCGCGGGAGCGGGGCTGGCGGCCTGGGTTTCGCTCGCCTACATCCCGTCGTCGCTGCTGTTCGGGCTGACCTCCATCCCCGGCATCTGGTCGGACTACGACCCGGTCGCCCGTCCTGGTATGCGCAAGATCCAGAACCTGCTGGCGTTCCCGCTGCTGACCGTGGCGAACGCCGGTCTCACCCTGCAGTACATCGCCGAGGGGAAGTGGTTCAACACCGTCGCCGCGACGACCCTCACGGCCGCCACCGGGAAGCTGTCCGCAATCGGCCTGAAGGTCGAGCGCAAGGAGGGCCGGGTCGGTGCGAAACTCGGCCCCGGCTCGATGTTCTTCGCGCAGAGCGCGCTGACCGCGATCGGCACGACGATGATCACCACCAACCCGGTGGCTCTCACGGCCGTCGGCGTGTTCGCGCTCAGCGGGCCGGCCATCTACCTGGCCCGCGGCGCCTGGGCGCGGTTCCGCAGCATCAGCCGGTTCGCCGCGCCGCGGCACAGCCGCTACGAAGGGACCTCGCCGGAACGGGCCCAGCGCACCGAAATCCAGGCTCTGCCCGCGGCCGACGGCGCGCCGATCGGATGGTCCGGGGTCCGGCAGGGACTCGACGAGATCGGCGCGTTCGCGGGACGGCCGGCCCCGGCCCCGGCGGCGGACCGCGCCAAGCTCGGCGAAAAGGTGGCCGACGAGCTGAGCGCCGCCGACCGGGCGAAGCTCGTCTCCCACCGGAACACGAATCCGGCCCCGTCGGCCTCGGTCACGCGGCGCAAGCCGGGCTCCGGCGCCAAACCCGCGACGCGCGGGAATTCCGGATCGGGTCCAGGCTCCCGCCGCGACACGCCGGGGCCGCGGAGCACGAGCCGTCCCGACCGCACCGTGCACCGGGGAAGCGCCGAGGATCCGTTCGGCACCGGGCGGATCGACCGCGACAGCGCACCGCCGGCGCCGCCGCGGACCAGTGGCGATCCCGGCGGCGTACTCGGCCAGGCGTTCTCGTACCACTCCGCCCCCGACGGCACACCGGACGCGGAGAACACACCTGGCCGGGCCGCGGGCGACGGGACCGTGTCCGGTGAATCCCGGGAACGTCCGCACCACGACCTGGGCCGGCCGTGGAGCGGCGTGGACCGGGCGGCGGAACCGGAAGACGGCTTCGCCGCCGCGCTGACCGCGTGGATGGGAAACAACCAGGGCACGCCCGTCCCCGGCGCCGATGGCGTGTGGGAGGTCGCCGCGGCGGGGAACGTGTTCCAGGTGCGCGTCAGCGTCGACCCGGCCGCGTCACTGCCCCGGCTGTACGAACCGGGCGCCGATGGCCTCGCCGAGGTGAAACTCCCGTGGATGCCGGAGCACGAGACGGACCGCCGCCTCCTGATGGCGCCGGCCATGGCTCGCGTGCTGACGCTGCTCCCGGACGTCGCCCAGCCCGCCACCACCGCCGCTCCGGCCGGGATCGCGGACCTCGTGCCCCGGCCGGGCAACCCCGTGTCCGGTCAGGAAGCGGGGCGGGGCTTCGACCGCATCGTCGGGGGGACCACGTTCGCGGGCGCCGAGGTGCGGCTCGCCGCCGCCCACACCGGCGAGAACTCGGTCGACCTGCGCTTCGCGTCCGCCGACGAGGAGCAGGTCGCGCTGCGGACCTTCGTCTGGGACGGCGACACCCTCCGGGCCCGGCACCCGCACCTCGCCGCGTCCCCGGCCGCGGCGGCGCTCGACGCGTTCCTCACGGAGCGCTACGGCGAGTGGGGAGTGTCCTCTGTGGACGCTCCGGTGACCGGCGCGGACCGGATCCCGCGGGCGCTGGCCGGAGACACCTGGGCGCCGGGTGATCGCGGCAGGCAGGCCGCGGAAGCCGTCTTCGCCGCACTGGCCGAACAGCGCGAGATCCTGCAGGACACGGCCGACCGGCTGGACCGGCAGATCGAATCCGGCGCACGGGGCGGCGTCGCGCAGACAGTGCTCCGTCACGGTGCCACGGACGGCACGACGCTCCTCAGCGACCTGCGCGGCCGGATCGACGCCATCGGCGACCTCTCCCGCCGGGCGGCGGACAACGCGTACGGGTCCCCGGACTACCCGTCGCCCCGTGAGATCGCGCAGCTCGGCGCCCCCGGCCGGATGGCGCTGACCGCTCCCGCGGCGCTCCACCTGCGGCAGGACCTGACAGCGCCGGAGCAGCAGCCGTCGTGGCGTCCAGGGCCGCCGGACACCCTCGAGCTGGACTCCGGAGCGGACCTGCTGTTGCAGCGGCGGGACAGGGTGTACGACGAGATCACGCTCGGCGACCTGCCCCGCCACGAGAAGACCGGCGGGTTCGGGCGCCACGTGGGTGAGGCCTGGAGCCTGCTCGGCGTCGAAGGCAGGCTCGTCGTGCGGATCCCGGACACCGCTTCCCGGGCCCACGTCGCCGAGCTGCAGGGCGGCCTCGACCGGTGGTTCGCACGCACCGCGGAAGAGTCCGGCCCGGACGGCGCGCGACAGGTGGTCGCCTGGATGCCGCGGGGACGCTCGGCGCTGCTCCCGGCCGCCGAGGGTCCGGTACTGGTGGCCGGTGACGACATAGCCGCCACGACACCGGAGCGCGACGACTTCGCCCAGGTCGTGTTCCAGGACCTGGCACCGGCTGCTTTCACCGGTCCCGCGATCGCGGCGATCGCCAACGCCATGTCGGCGCTGCGCCCCGGCGGCACGCTCGCGATCGCCGGCAACCCGCGCATCGCGCAGCACGTGCCCGATCTGGTTCGGGCCCTGGCCGCCTCGGGTGCCGTGGCCATCACGGTCGACGGCGACGTCGGCGTGACCATCGTCGCCCGGAAGGCCGTGCCGGGGACCGAACCGGGCGTCCTGAACAATGCGGCCGGTTACGCGCAGGTGTACGCCGAAGCGGTCCGGCGGCTCGAAGCGGCCGGCGCGGCGGACGCGGACGCGCCCGAGAAGTCCCGCAGGGCACTGGAACACGCGCGGGACCGCCAGGCGTTCCACGCCGCCGGCGCGGGGCGCGAGTGGTCGGCGCGGCCGGTCGACCTGCGCCTCGACCACTGGAGCCGCACCGATCTCACCGGCGCGGCGCTGACCGCGCTCGCGGACGCGCTGTCCGGGGAGTCGACGCTCCGGATCAGCACCTCGGCGACGGCGGACGCCGCGCTGATCCGGACCTACCTCGAAACCGCGGGGCTGCGCGTCACGGTCGAGCGGAGCACCGACACGGTGGTCGTCGAGGGGGCCAGGGACGCGATGCCCCGGTACCCGGAGGCGCAGGTCCGGCGTCCGGAGCCGGGGGAGCGGCCAGAGGGCATCGCCGGTCTGTTCCCGCACCGGGGCGAGTGGCCGCCGGACATCGAGGCGGAGGTCGGTCGGTGGTTCCGCTTCGTGGACCACGACTTCCGGCTCACCCGTGCCGTCACCGAGAGCGAGGCGGGGCGCGACACGGTGGCCCTCACCTTCGACGTCGACCCCTACGGCCGCCCCGACCGGTCGCTTCCCGTGGGGGCGGGCCAGGCGCGGAACCGCTTCATCCTCGAGGTGCGTCTGCACCGGGAGCCGGACGGCAGGCTGTGGGCCGAGCAGCGCACCCCCGCGTCACCCGACGCCCCGCGGTATTCGAACGCCACCTCCGACGTCAACAAGACCCTGCTCACGCAGTACCTCGCGGCCGGTGTGTCGTTCCTGTCGCACGAGGTGTCCGGTAATCGCGGCATCGACCTGGCCAACGCCGGTTACGGGTGGCACCCGGGGCAGCGTGGGCGCGAAGACTCCGCCCGCGCGCTGGCCCACATGCGCGACCTGCGTGACGCGATGGCCCGCGCGCTGCGTCAAGACCGGCCGCTGGACCGGGAGATCGATCACGGCCCCCCGGATGCCGACCAGATGCGATGGGCGGTCCGCCGCGCGGACGCCATCCTGCTGCGGGCGGCAGAGCACGAGTTCGGCACGCCGGGGTACCCGACCCCGGCCGACATCGTCAGCTTCGGAGCACCGACCTACCTGCGCGGAACCGTCGATCCCTGGCCGGGCGAAGACGTGCTGCGCGCCCTCGGGAGCTGGGTCGCCACCCTCGACCCGCAGGCGGAACCCGACGGACCGCCCGCGCCGTGGTCCGCCCCCGGGAACCAAGTCGTGATCGAGAACGCGACCGGGCCGGTGCAGCAGGGCGAGCCCGCGGCGGAGATCGTGCTGCGTGGCCTCCGGCCGGACGCGGACGACGGCGGCGTGGCCGAGGTCGTCGACGCCGCGTGGCGATCGCTGCCCCACGACGGACGGCTGGTCGTCGAGGTCGAGCGGGGTGTTCCGGCGGACAAGGTCCGCCAGACCCTGGAGTGGTACTTCGGTGAGGTCGGCGGCGAATTCGACGGACGCGAAGACGGCCGGTTCGTCGGCTGGGCGAAACGGGCCCGGCCCGTCTACCCCGACCTCCCGGCCGGGCCGAGCCTGGTGGTCGGTGGCGGCCGGGTGCCAGGTTCCGCCGCGCTCCGGGACGGCGACGTCGCGGTCGACAGCGACCCGGACAGCCGGCCCGACGTGGTGGCCGACGTCGCGGCGAACGAGATGCCGCGGGGCGGGTTCCGCTCCGCGATCTTCTCGGAGGTGCCGGCCGAGGCGTTCACCGGACCGGCGATCGGTGCGCTGCCGAACGCCTTGGGCGCCCTACCGGAAGGCGGACGTCTGACGGGGATCACCGATGCCGGGCTCGCGCCGCACCTCGGTGACCTGGTCTCGACGGCCGTCGCGCTCGGCACCACCGAGATCGGCTTCACCGGCCTCTGGACCGGCACCGTCGCCTTCGACCTGGTCAAGGGAGCCTACGACCCGCACGGGTACGCGGACGTCCACGCGAAGGCGATCGCGCGGATCGAAGCCGAGCTCGCGCGCACCGGCGACGAGCGCCTCCGGACGATGCTCGAGCACGCCCGCCGGGGGCACGAGCGGCACCGCGCGGCCGCCGGGGGACAGGCTGCCGGTCGGCGGATTCCGGCGCGGCTGCGCATCGAGAGCTGGGACCACCGGCTGCTGACCGAGCAGGTCGTGCGCCAGACCGGGGCCGCCCTGCCGGTGGGTTCGACGGTGTCGATCGGCACCGGCCCCGCGGCGGATCGCGCAGCCATCACGGACGCCCTGCGCGCGGCCGGGTTCGACATCGACCACCTGCCTTCGCGCGGGATCACGGCGGTCAAGCGGTTCGAACCGGGAAGCCCGAGCTGGGTGGCCGACGAACAGGGGCGCCGCGACGCCGCCGACGTGCTGGCGTTGCTGCGGGACCGGCGCGCGGTGCTGGCCGATCTCCTCGCCGCGGTCGAGGCGAGCGAGCACGACCGGACCGGGAGGGTGGTGCAGACCGCCGCCCGGCGCCTGCGCGTCGACCTCCACGCGGTCGGCGAACCCCACGCCGGCGATCCGTTGCGCCGTGCCCGCGAGATGGCACGGGCACTCGCGGACATCCTGAACGGCGAACTCCGTCGCGCCGGCGAGGTGCTCGACCGCGCGTCCCGGCATCCGTTCGGCACCGACGGGTTCCCGACACCGGTGGACATCGCCGCGGTCGGTTCCACCGGGCTGACCGCGCTCGAGTTCGCCGCCGGCGGGCGCTACCAGCAGCCGGCACCGGTCACCGGGGACGACCGCCTGCCGTGGCACGAGCAGTTCGAGCGGACGGCCACCGTCGACGTGCGGAAGTTGAGCGGGCTCGGGGACAGCCAGTGGTACCACGAACTCACGCTCCACAACCCGTCGCGGGACCAGCGCACCGGCAGTGTCGGCAGGACCGTGCGGCAGCTCGCGCGGTCGCTCCACAGCGACGGCCGCGCGATCGTGGAGTTCGGTGCGGACGCGTCCACGGGGCTGGTCGAGGAAATGCGTGACGCTCTCGGCGAGTGGTTCGTGCGGGTCACCGAGGAGCCGGACGCCTCCGGCGGGCGCCGGCTGGTCGCCGTGGTGCCGCGGGAGTTTCCGGCCACCGTGACCGAGGCACCGGGACCGCGTCTGCTCGTCGGCGACGCCGCGGCGCTACCCGCTCGCCGCCAAGGCGATCTCGCGGTCGCCGGCCGGAACCTCACGCATTCCGAGACGATGAACGACCACCAGGAATCGCCGGAGCGCGGGCGGTTCGCCGAGGTCGTCTTCGACGCGCTGCCTTCGGCCGAAGATCCCGAGCTGCTCGGGCGGGTGGCGGCGGCGTTCGAGGCGCTGCGGGACGGCGGGGTGGTCCGCGTGCTGGAGGTGGGCCGGCAGGGGGTGCACGACCTGGTCGACATCTTCGTCGGCCTCGGTGCCGCGGAGATCACTGCGGACGGTTCCGGCGGCGTCGGCCTGGTGGTGCGCAAGGGAACCACCACGCCGACGGCGTACGCGTCGGTCTACACCGAGGCCGTCAAGGCGCTCGCCGGCCGCGCGTACCGTGACTTCGAACCGGACGAGCTGCGGTTCGCCCGCGAACGGCTCGCGGCGCACCGGGCCGCCGCCGAGGGGGCGGGCCCCGAGACGCCCCGGCCGGTGTCGGTGCACCTGCGGGGCTTCGACACGCCGAACGGCTACGTCATCGGAAAGATCATCGGCGCGCTGACGCCGGGCTCGGAACTCCGCATGACGACGTCCGAACAGCGCGCCGACGACGTCGTCGACACGATGCGCTACTACGGAATGCCGCTCGCTTCGACCACACACGACGACGGAAGGGCCGTGATCACGGCCCGGAAGCCGGATACCGTGACGCCGGACGCGGGGGTGCACCTCGCGGACGCGCTCCGCACCGTCAAGGACGCCTGGTACACCGTCAAGATCGAGGAAGAGGCTCCGGGGCGGGTCCGGTTCCGGGTGGGCACCGTCGCCGCCGAGGTCGTGGTCGCCGAGCCGGGCGTCCTGACCGGCGACGCCAGGTCCACGGCAACCATCGAGTCGTCCGCGTTCCGGTCGCGCACCATCCGGATCGCCGTCGCCCCGGGGCTCAGCCGGGACGCGGCCGCTCGCGAGATCGCCTACCAGATCGGCAAGTCCCGGCACGAGCTGGAGGAACTCCCGGTCGCCCGGTTGCTCGGCGGTCTGCGGCGCCGGAAGCTGCCACTTCCGTCGGCTGATCTGGTCGGCAAGCTCGCCGTCCTGGAAGTGATGTCCGAACAGCGGCGCCACGGCAACGGCTTCGCCGTCCTGAACGAAATGCTCGACCTGGAGCGGGAGATCCAGCGGGCCCTGCCGCGCGGGCTCGACTTCGAGCAGGTCAAGCTGGACAGGCTGAGCCAGCAGGCGCGGCAGATGCTCACCGAGGGCCGCGCTCCGCAGGCCCCGCCGCGCAGCAACGACGTCAGCCCGGTGACGCCGTGGAACTCGCGCCGCGCCGAGCGGAAGTTCACCTTCAACCGTTTCGATCCGGCGTGGGAGGGCGCGGAGATCCCGCACATGCCTGCTCGCGCCGTCCCGTCGGTGCCGCACGAAATCCTGCGCGAGACGATCGCGCACGGCGACAACGCGCACGCGCTGGTCGACTTGGACCTGGACCTGCCCGCGCTGCACCGCACCTTCGGCGAGCTCCTGCCCGAGGCGGTCCAGGTCGCGCACCGCCAGGGGAGCGACCGCCTGGCGGGGATCGCCGAGGAGTCTTCCGGGGATCTGCGGGCCGGCCTCGTCGAGGCGCTGGCAGCGCCGCCGCGGCGGACGACCCCGCCGGCGCTCGGGGACGCGGCACGGTGGTTCGGGTTCCCCGCCGACGACACCACCGCGTTCACGGCCTGGCTGGAGCGCGCCGGCATCCCGGCCGACCCCGGCCCGGCGGAACTGTCGCGGTTGCGTGAGGTCGCGGCGCTGATGGTGGTCGGCGATCACGCCGTCTCCGCCGAGCGGCGACGCCAGTTCGCGGACACCGACCCGGCCGCGATCGGTGACGCCTTCCACAGCTTGCCCGACGGGCTCGCCGCAACCGCTCTGGTGCCCGGATCGGATGCCGACTTCGTGCCTGCCGCGCTGGCGGAGATCGGGGAACTGCCGCCGGCTCGCCAGGCCGAGCTGAGCAGGACCGCGGAAGCCCTGCTGGACCGGTTCTTCCGCGGCGGCGACCGCGATGTCACGGCGCCCCCGGCGGCGCTCGAGCGCGTGCTCGCGGCGTTGCACGCGCACGGTCCGGTGTTCGCCGCCTGGCTCACCGGCCAGATCCCGGGTGCCGCGGTCACCGAAGGGTTCGCGCAGCTGGACACAGCGGCACTCACGGGGTCCGATGTGGACGCGGAGGTGCGCGGGGAGCCGGAGCCCACGCCCGCGGCAGTCGACGAGCCGCCCGCGCGCCAGGTCGTCGACGACGCGTCCGGCCTCCTGGGCGCGGTGCGGCTGCTCGACGACGCCCTTCCCGACGTCACGCGACTGCAGGCCGCGGGCAGTGTGGTCCGGTTCCGCACCGGTGGCACACCGGTCACGATTTTCCTGAGCTCCGCCGAAGTCCTGAACACGCCGGAGGAAACGGGCGACCGCATCGTCGCGCGCTCGGCCGTCGTCACCGAGGACGGCGACAGCCGGATCCAGGTGGAGATCGCGGCCGGGCTCACCCCGAGCCACGCGACCCGGGAGATCGCCTACCATCTCGGCAAGTCGCTCCACGAGCTGGCGCAGCGGCGGCGGCGTTCCTTCGCCGGGCTGTTCGGCCGCAGGAAGCCCCAGCTGCCCGCCGAGATCGCGGGCCGCCTGATGATCCTCGAAGCCATGGCCCGGCAGCGGGAAACGGCGGGCAACCCGATCCAGGCGCTGGCCGAGATGCGGTCCTTCGCCCGGCGGATCCAGGAGGCGCTCCCCGCTGGTCTCGGGTTCACCCAGGTGCAGGCCGACCACCTGACGGACAAGGCCCTCCGGGTGCTCGCGGAGCAGCCGATCCGGCCGCAGGCGGCCGAGAACGGCAACCCGGTCGCCCGCGGGGGACGCGATCCCTTCACAGTCAACAGGTTCGACCCGGCCTGGCAGGGCGCGGAGATCCCGGCCGCCCCCGCCCGGCGGGCGCCGGTGCCGTTCGAGGTCGTGCTCGATACCGTCACCCGCGAGGACAACGCCTACTTCCTGCTGACCGGGGACCTGGACCTGCCCGCGCTGTACCGCACGTTCGGCGCTCTCCTGCCCGAAGCCGTGCAGGTCGCGCACCGCAGGGGCAGCGGCCGCCTGGCCGAGATCGCCGAGGAGTGGTCGGGCGACCTGCGAACCGGTCTCAGCGCCGCACTCGTCGGGCCTCCGCCTCGGACCGCCGCTCCGTCCTCGGCGGACGCCGCACGGTGGTTCGGTTTCCGCGCCGACGACACCACTGCCTTCCGGGCCTGGCTGGAGCGCGCCGGGATCCCGGCCGATCCCACGCAGGCGGACCTGCTGCGGCTGCGTGAGGTCGCCGCGCTGATGGTGCTCGGCGACCACTTCGTCACCGGTCCGGTGCGGCGCCAGTTCGCCGAAGCAGACCCGGCCGCGCTGGGCGACGCGTTCCACAACTGGCCGGACGGGTTGTCCGCGACCGCACTGGTTCCCGCGTCCGGCAACGACTTCGTGGCCGTGGCGGAGGCGGAGATCGCGCGCCTGCCCCGTGCCCGGCAGGCCGAGCTGACCCGCACCGCCGAAGCCCTGCTGACCCGGTTCTTCCACGGTGGGACCACCGGTGGCGACGCCCCGCCGGGCGCGCTGGAGCGCATCCGGGCCGCCTTGCACACCCACGGTCCGCAGTTCGCCGCGTGGCTCACCGGGCAGCTCCCCGGCGCCGCGGTCACCGACGGTTTCGCGCAGCTCGACGTCGCCGCCGAACTCGCCGCGCACCCCGTGGCGGAGCCCGGCGCGGGTGCCGCCGAAATCGACTTCCACCCCGACCGGCAGGTCCGGGCGCAGTTCCAGGACCTGCTCACGCTCGTCGACGCGCACCAGCGCGGGTTGGCCGGCCTGGCCGGAGTGGAACAGCGGATGCGCGACGCGGCCGACGATCACGGCGCCGCGGTCGCGCTGGCCGACGAGCTGGCCGAACCGATGACGAAGCTGCTCGAGGCGATCGGGGAGCGGGTCGGCCTGCTGTCCGGTCAGGTGACCGAGCTGGCCCGCAAGCACGAGCCGGGGGAGACCCAGGCGGAGGTGGCGTTGAGCCACCGGTACCAGCGCCTCGCCGGCGTTCTCGATCTCGTGCACGCGCGCTGGGCGGAACACCAGGAACAGCTCGCCTACGCGCACCAGGCCGTCGAGGGACTGACGGCGTGGACGGAGCTCGCCGACGAGGCGCGCGCCGCGGAGGCCGCGAACGGGCCGCTGCCCACGCTGGGCGGCGAACCCATCTCGCCCGCGATCGCGCACCAGTACGCCACGGACGCGGCGCGCGAGGTCGGCGCCGAGTTGCGGCGGATGGAGGCGCTGCGCAGGTCGTTCGACACCGCGCTCACCGAGCTGACCAGGGAAGTCGCGTCGCTGGAGGAAGTCCACGACGCCTTCCCCCGGATCGGTGTCCGCGGCGAGGGGATCGACCCCACCGAGGACCGGCCCCGGGTGCTGCGGGCCGACGTCGAAGGGCTGGTCCGCCCCACCGTCCAGAGCCTGTCCGAGCGCGATCTGGCCGCCATCGAGCACACTCTGAACCTGCTCGACCAGCATCAGACGACGGTGCGGGCACTGCGGGAGCGGCTGGGCGCGCTCGGCGTGCAGGAGTACGAGCAGGCGCGGCGGGCAGCTGACTTCGCCGCCCTGGCCGGACATTCCGACGTCGCCGTGCGCCGGCTGGTGGCGGAGCTGACCGCGGTCGAGGACGCTCTCAAACTCCTGGTCAGCGGCACCGCCGACGCGACGGACCATGGGCTCGGCCTCAACGAGGCGCACGCGGGCAGCGACCAGCGGTTCAAGGTGTTCGAGGAAGCCGCGCTCACGCACCCGCGGTTCCGCGGCATGCTCCGGGACCTCTCGGGACTGCGCCTGATCGCCGAACTGCGCCGGACGGAAGAACACCCGTCGCCCGGCTGGGCCCACTTCGTGCGGCCCGACGGCCCGATCCGGGCGCCGGAGCTCAAGGGTGTCGCCGACGACCGGCTGTACACCATCGTGCTGAAGCAGCTCAACGAACCGCAGATCCCGGGTCTCTACGTCCCGGTCGCGGAACAGGAGCCGGCCGACCTGGTGACCCTGTCCGAACCGGCCTCGCACAACGTGACCGAGGTCTGGTGGTACTCGGGTACGGACAAGGCGCGCGGCCTCCGGGTGTTCCGGCCCGGGTTCACGTTCCAGACCCGGGTGGGACCCTCCCTGACACAGATCGCCTCGGGCGACCACCCGCTGGCGGCGAAGTTCCGCTTCCAGGCGCGGGCCGACTGGATCAAGGAGCACTTCGGCACCACCATCGGCAGCGAGGCGGAACTCGCCGAGTTCGTCGCCGAGCAGGGGCACGACCCGACCGACGGGGTGGATCTGCCGATGCCGGCCGCGATCGCGGACGGGTGGCCCGAAGGCGGGCAGTTGCGGATCCACGTCCGCCCCGACGCCACCGCGGACGAGGCGAAGACAGCGCGGCGGGAACTCGTCAAGGAGTTCGCCTCCCAGTACCGGCCGCAGAACCCGTCGCCGTCGATCGAGAACCGGACCACCCAGATGGCCCAGGGCGGCAGTGCCGCCGGTCTCGCGCTCGGCACCCTCGCCGGCCTGGCGGCCGGGCTGGGGGTCAGCCCGCTGTACCTGCTCGGCCGCGTCGTGTACTACGGCTGGGCCACGGCGCTCGCGCCGGTGGCGTACTACACCGCGCTGGGCAAGCAGGTGCAGGCAGCGGACAAGATGCGGCGGCAGCGGGCGTTCCTGATGCGCGGCGGCATGGGCACACCCGCCGACGTGCTCGAAGCGGACAACCACGCGACCGCGGAGTCGGCTCGCACGATGTCCGAACTGGTGCACGTCGCGGTGCCGGAGACCACGCCGCCCGTCGAGCACGAGCCGCTCAACGGCGGCGAGCTCAAGGATTTCGAGCGCACGCTGTCCGGCCTCGGCGGCGAAATCGCGCGCCAGCTCGTCGACGGCGAGTTCCCGGACGAGTTCCTGCCCACCCCGGACCTGAAGAGGACCTTCGCGAACCTGACCGATGTGGCCTGGTCCGACGAGCGCATCGCGCATCACGACGCCGGCAAGCAGGCCGTCCAGGACGCCGGGACGCTCAAGCTGACCCTCCCGTCGGGGGAGCACCTCAAGATCTCGGTCGAGGTGGGCCGCTTCGACCGGTCCTACCAGGTGCTCAAGGGCGCCGACGTGCCGGCGGGCGAGCAGCGGTACTGGATCGGCATCGACCAGAAGACCTACCGCGCAGGCGTGGACGCGGTCCGCGAAGCACTGTCCAAGCAGGTCGTCGACGTCGTGATCGCCGGCGCGCAGCTCTGGATGCAGCCCACGGTGTGGTCCATGGCGGCGGAGGCGTTCACGACCTTCCCGCTGGAGGTCGGTGTCAGCGCCGCGTTCGCCGCCATGACGGGTAGCTGGGACATGCTCGGCGCGTCGATCGGCAGCAGCGGCGGCAACCGTGGTGGCGGGGTCGCCTCGCGCTTCATCAACTGGAAGTACGTCGCTTCGGCCCGCAAGATGTGGGCGGACGCGATCCGGGAGAACCAGGAGTTCCGGCCGCTCGTCGGCGCCACCGCCCGACGCGCCATGGCCGACCAGTCGCTGCGCGTCATGGCGGCTCCGGCCGAACTGAACCGCGCGTTCGGCGCCGAGGTCGCCCGTTTCCTGCCCGCCGAGCCGGCTCCGGAGCCGGCGCCGGACGACCACACCGAACTGCTCGGTGCCGCGGTCCGCCACGCGCTCGACCACGCGCGCGCCAAGCCCGGCATCAGCGGCGCTCGCGTCCTCACCGCGGAGGAGGTCCGGGCGGAGCAGGCCGTCGGTGAGCGCGAGGCGGCGAAGGACGCGGTCGCCGCGGCCAAGAAGGCTGCGGGCGAGGCGACCGCCGAGCCGGATGCGCGGGAGAAGCTCCGACAGGCGGAAACCGCCCTCGCGGAGGCCGAGACGGCGGCGAGGGAAGCCGAGCGCCTGGCCGGCGAAGCGCGTCAGCGCACGGCGGGCCGCGAGCTGACGCCGGACGAGCTGGCCGCGGCGGCAGAGGCGGGCGGGGGCTCGGTCACGGTCGTCATCTCGGCCGATCCGCGGCTGCGCGTCCCGAAGATTCCGGCCGAGCTGCGCGTGATGGTCGGCTTCAGCGCCGGGCTGCCGGTGCCCACGATGCCGGTGATGACCCACCTGGCCGTCTACAAGCGCGGCCGGACGGACGTCCGCGACTTCATGATGCTGCTGCCGGAACAGTGGACCGCGGGTGACACCCGCGTCCCGGCCGACGAGCTCGGAACGTGGATGCAGCGGCACGTCGACAGCCTCATCGAGCGGGAACGGTTCCTGCACGGCCGATCGGTCCGCCAGCTCGCCCTCGCGGCGATGGGCAAGGCCATCGGCAGCGGTGCGGTCAGCACCGTGGTGAGCGTCGAGCAGGGCAACATCGCCGGCGCCGGGCAGTCGCTCAGCGACGCCACGCAGAAGACGCTCGACGGGGCGATGCGCATGATCACCGCGCGCGCCAACCTGGAGCGGACGTCGACGCGGATGCAGAAGGAGGTGACGGCACAGGCCGCGACGCCGCGCGCCCAGGACGACCTCGCGTGGCTCACCGCACGGGAGGTGCGCCGCGAGGACGAGCGGCTGCGCAAGCTGCTGACGAGCTACGCCGACCACTCCGAGCTCGGGCCCAAGGCGCGGGAGATTCTCGCTCGCCGCGGCGACGGGATCGCCGAACCCGGGACGATGACGACCCGCCTGCGCGAGCTGGGCGAGGCGGGTGAGCTGGAGCGCCGGATCCCGCACCTGGCGAGCCACTCGTGGCGGGGCGACAACGCGCTCGTCGTGCACATCGACAAGATCGGCAGGCCCGGCTTCCGGAACATCTGGGCGAAGGTGCGCGGTGCGCACCAGCAGCAGCTGATCTTCGCGTTCCAGGCCGGGGCGCCCGGGGCACCCACGCGCATCCAATCGAACACGATCGACTCGGCGTTCCTCATCACGGGCGAGGACGCCGACGAAGCGATCCGGCTGATGACTCTGCAGATCAAGGCCGCCCACCTCGGCTACACCGGCGTCCCGGGCAAGGCGGACCTGCTGTACGCCGACTTCTCGACCGGCAACGTGCCCAACCTGGCGAGCCGTGGCGCCATCGAGTGGGCCGGGCCGAACACCAACCTGAAGAACGTCGGGATCCAGGGCCTGTCGGCCGCGTTGTCGATGTGGGTCAACGTGATCTCGCAGTCGTGGTTCCGTCGCGGCGAGTTCCTGACCGACGAGCAGTTCCGGCTGCTGTACGGCTACGACGGCGCGGTGATGAGCGAGGACCGGGACGCCCTCGCCGCCCTCAAGGCCCGCCAGACCTTCGACTACGTGCGCCGTCGTCAGCTCGACTTCCTCGAGTTCGCCGAAGCCGCCGGGCTGTACGCCCCCAAGACCGTCGAGATCCTGCGGGACGGCCTCGCCGAGGACGCTCCGCCGTTCGCCGAGGTGTTCGCCCGCCACGGGATCCGCGTCGACGAGATCGGCACCGAACAGCCGGACGGCGCATGGAACTGGGCGGACCTGGACCGGCACGTGCGCGAAACGGCGCCCGCCGAGCCCGTCAAGCAGACCGGGCCGGCGGCGACGGAGGAGCCCGCCCGGGCGGCGGAGCCCGTGGCGCCCCCTGTCGCGCAACTGCCGGCCGGCCCGCTGGAGCCCTCCGTCGAGACCGCGCGGTGGGTGGGCGCCGCGGCGGGCGTCGACCTTGCCGGCACCAGGATCTGGGTCGTGGACGACGCGAACGTCCTGGACATGCTGCGCGACGAAGGCGCACTGGGGGCCACGCCGACCTTCCTGGACGAACCGGAGATCTGGCTGACCCCGGAGGCGTTCGTGTCCGCCGCGAAGCTGGCCAGGGTCCTCGGCCACGAGCGCGCGCACGTGGAGCAGTTGCGTGCCGGTATCCGCCCCACGGCGGAGGTCGTCAACACCCTGGAGTCGAACGCCGAAGCACACGGCGATGCCGCGGTGGACCGCCTGCACGGCCGCCGTGCCCGTCCGCCCGTGGTCGAGCCGGACCAGCTGCCGGAGGCCGGGGACGGACCGAGTGCGCCGTTCCTGTTCCACGGGGAAGGGGACGGTCACGGCGGAGCCACCGGGTCCCCGGGCAGGCTGCTCGGTATGCTCGCCGCCACCTTCGACGGCGTGCCCATCGGCGAACGCGTGACGCTGCAAGCCGGGGCAGGCCTGATCGCCAACCTCGCCGACGTGGTCGCGAACTCGGTGGAGCTCGGCGCGACCGGTCTGACGTTCTCCGGTACCGCGGCAGGCAAGATCGCCGTCGACATGTTCAAGGGGCGCCACGACGCCGCGAGCTACGCCCGGGTCTACGCGGACGCGGTGAGCCGCCTCGAGGCGGACCAGGCGCAGGCCGACGACACGGAACTGCAGGAGTTGCTCGCGCACGCCCGGAACGCGCTCGCCTTCTACGAAACGCTGTCCGGCGAACCGTCCGTCGGCGACCTGCCGGTCCGGCTGTGGCTCGAGCACTGGCGCCCCGAGTGGCTCCCTGCGAAGCAGCAACGCGACCTCGGCGCGGCGCTGCCGGTGGGTTCGACGGTCGTCATCGGTGCCGAGGATGAACTGGACACCGGGGCGATCAGCAGGTCGCTGCGCCGGGCCGGGTTCGAGACGGAACAGCTGACCCCCGGCTCGATCACCGCCGTCAAGCGGTTCGAACCGGACCCCGGTTGGTGGGACGGGGACAGCGGGGAGGCCGACGCGGCCAGGGTCCTCCAGCAGCTCGCCACGCAGCGCGCCATCATGGCCGACACCCTCGGTCAGCTCCGCGCCGCGCTCGCCCGCGGCGATGACGACTTCGCCCAGGACCTGGCGAACCGGCACCGCATGAGCGACGTCGCCGCGTTCGAAGTGGCGCTGCGCGCGGAACTCGAACGCACCGAGAAGGTGATCGAGGACAGCGACGCCGGGTACGGGCTGCCGGGCTTCCCCCGGCCCGCGGACATCGCCGCGATCGGCGCGTTCGGTCTGACCGCTCTCACAGTCGGCGCCCGCGGACGCTACGAGGTGACCGAGCCGACGGCGACCGGTCCGGCGCTCCCCTGGGGCGGCTTGCCGTCGTGGGAGTTCACCGCCGCGACGCCCGGCGACCTGCCGCAGGCGGGCCTCCACGACCAGATCGAACTACGGGAGATCGTGCGCGACCCGGACAGCGGGGGAGTCGCGGCGACGGTCCGCCGTCTCGCGAAGCTGCTGTACGCCAACGGTTTCGTGTCGATCGACCTGCCCGCCGGCACCGATTCCGAGCTGGCGGAGGAGACGACGACCGCGCTGCAGGAGTGGTTCGGTCAGGTGAGCGACATCCGGACCGGGGAGGGGAACAGGCAGCTGGTGGCGTGGCAGGTGCGCCAGCGCCCCGTGGTCCGGTGGCCGGACGGGCCGCTTCCCGGTCAGGACGGGCCGCGGCTCGTCATCGGCGGCGTCCGCGCCGAGGGCATGCCGGCGCCCGGCCCGGACGACGTCACGCTCGACACCGGCCCCGCCCAGCCCGACCACGTGGCCGAGGTCGCCACGTTGGACCTGCCCGCCGACCACTACCAGGAAGTGCGTTTCGAGAACCTGGACGCAGGGGCGTTCACCGGCAAGTCCATCGGCGCGCTCGCGATCGCCTTCGAGGCGGTGGTCCCCGGCGGGTTCCTGAAGATCGTGACCGACGGCGGGGGCAGGGCGGAACTCGCCGATCTCGTCGACACCCTCGTCACGCTCGGCGCCTCCGGGATCACCGTCGACGGCTCTGACCGGTTCACCTTGACCGCCTTCAAGGAGAACACCGACAAGGCCGGGAAGGCCGTCGTCTACCGCGAAGCGATCCGGCGTCTCGAACGAGCCGGGAACGCCGACCCCGCCGACCCCGCCGACCTCGCCCACCTGCGCGCCCGGCTGGCCGCCAGCACCGGCGTCAGCGAACGGAGTCCGGACGGGTACGTCGAAGTCCGCATCGTGCACTGGCCGCACAGCGAACTCGACGACGCCACGCTGGCCCGCCTCGCCGACTCGCTGCCGCCGGAAGCGACCCTCGAGATCGGTACCGGACGCGACGCCGACAAGGACCGCATCACCCGGCTGCTGCAGAGCCACGGCCTGGACGCGGACGCGGTGCACGAAGACGGGCACACGGTGTTCGTCGCTTCCAAGCCGGCGGGTCATGATCTGGCCAGTGCGGCGGACCTCGTCGGGTCCGCGCTGCCGGGCGTGCGGGTCGAGTCCGCCGGCGCGGACTCGGCGCGGCTCCTGGCCGGCGACCTGCCCGTCGTGGTGACCACGTTCGAGATCGACCACAGCACGTCGTTCCCCGTCTACTACACGACATCGGAACTGGTCGAAGTGGCGGGCGGGCACGAAGTCCGGATCGCCATCCCGAAGTCGTCCCGTGCGGACACCGCGCGCGAGATCGCCTACCACACCGCGATGCGCTGGCACGAGCTGCGGGCTCAGCAGGAGGAGCTCGCGCCACGGTTGGGACAAGGCGCCGGGTACCGGCTGTCCAGTGATCTCGCGGGCCGCTTCGCGCAGCTGGAGGTGATGGGCCGCCAGCGCGAGCAGAGCGCGGCCCCGACGACGGCGCTGTCCGAGATGCTGCAGGCGGAGCGGGAGATCCAGCGTGACCTGCCTGCCGGGGTCGACTTCGAGCAGGTCAAGGCCGACCGGCTGAGCACGCGGACACGCGAGGTGCTGGCCGAGCGCCCGGCGCCGCCACCGGTGCGGGAGGGTGACCACAACCCGGTCGCGCCGCGAACGCGCCGTCGTGGTGAGGATCCCTTCACCTTCAACTTCCTGGACCCCGCGTGGCAGGGCACCCAGGCCCCGCCAACGCCTGGGCGGCCGGCTCCGGCGGTGCCCGTCGACACCCTGCACGCCACCGTCATCGCGGGAGACAACGCCTACGGTCTGCTCACCGACGGGGCCGACCTGCCCGCGCTGCACGCCCGCTTCGGCGACAACCTGCCGCAGGCGTTGCACGTCACTCTGGCCCACGGAAGCGACTACCTCGACGAGATCGCCGCACGGTGGCGTCCGGGCGAAGAGGGCCCCGGCCTGACGGCGGCGGCCGCGCTGCCCATCCACGTCCCCACGCCGCGGACGCTCGCCGACGCGATGCCGTGGTTCGGGTTCCGGGCAGGCACCGAGGACGCGTTCCGCGCCTGGCTGGAGCGCGCGGGAATCCCGGCCGATCTGTCCACATCGGACCTGATGCGCCTGCGTGAGGTCGCCGCGCTGCTGGTGCTCACCGACCACCTGGTCACCGGGCCGCAGCGGCGCCAGTTCGCCGAGGCCGAGCCCACCGTGATCGGCGACGCGTTCCACAGCCTGCCCGACGGCGTGCGCGCGTCCGCGCTGCTGCCCGGCTCCGGGAACGACTTCGCCACTGAGGCGAAGGCCGCGGTCGACCGGCTGCCGCAGGCCGAGCAGGTCCGCCTCCGGAAGAACGCACAGGCGCTGCTCGACCGGTTCTTCCGCGGCGAGGACGCCACGCGCGAGGTGCCTGCGGGCGCCGCCGAACGGATCACGGCCGCGCTGCACGCGCACGGGCCGCGGTTCGCCGCCTGGCTGACGGGGCAGATCCCGGGCGCCGCGGTCACCGAAGGCTTCACGCACCCCGACCTCACCGCCGAGCTGGCGCGGCTCATGGCGCCGCAGCACGACCCGAACACCGCCGTCCAGGTGCCCGAGCAGGATTTCGCCGCGGACCGCGCGGTCCGCGGTGGACTCGGAGAGCTGACCAAGCTGATCGGCGCACACCAGCGCGGCTGGGCGGCGCTGGGCGAACTGCGGGAGAGGCTGGACGATCCGGCGGCGGCCGCGGAAGCCGAGGAACTCGCCGAGGCCCTCACCGGCATGCTCGAGGCCGTCGGCCCCCGGGTCGCCGGGCTGGCCGAGCAGATCACCGACCTGGTCCTGCGGCACGAGACCGGCGAGACCGCGGTCGAGGCCGGCCTGGCCCACCGGTACCGGCGGCTGGCCGGTGTGCTGGAACTGGTCCGGTCCCGCTGGGAGGACCACCGGGCCCAGCTCGCCAAGGCGAACTTCCAGCTGGCGAAGCTCGCGTTGTGGGAGGAGACGGCGGAGCAGGCCCGTGCCGCCGAAGCCGAAGCCGAAGCGAACGGCACGCTCCCGCTGCTGCCGGACCTGGACGGCGAACCGATCACGTCGGCCACCGCCGAGTCCCAGGCCGAGACCGCTCGCCGCGACCTCGGCCTCGCCCTGCAGCGCACCAGCGAGCTGCGCAAGCCGTTCGACATCGCCCTCGCGGAACTGGTCCGGGAAGCGGCTTCGCTCGACGAGGTCCACAGGCAGTTCCAGCGCCTGGCGGCACCGGGCGAGGGCATCGATCCCGCCACCGACGGCTCGCGCCTGTTCCGCGCCAACCCCATGCGCGGCGACAAGCTGACGATGGCGAACCTGACCGAGCGGGACAAGGCCACCGTCGGCCAGGTGGTCGGCCTGCTCGAGAACCGCGAGGGGCTCGTCGGTTCCCTGCGCGCGGCGGGTCACCGGGGCTGGCGGGCGGGCGACTTCGCCAACCTGCTCGACTCTTCGGATCCCGCGCTGCGGCAGGCAGCCGCGGAACTGGCCGCGGTCGAGGAGGAGTTGCGGATCCTGCTCAACGGTGACGCCACGGGCAAGAACCACGGACTCGGGCTCAGCACGGCCATCCAGCGCAGCCACCAGCGCGCGAAGCTCCTCGAAGACGTGATCCTGACGCACCGGGACTTCCGCGGCCGGGTGCGCGACCCGCAGAGCCTGATGCTGCTCGGCGAGCTGCGGAAGGCGGAGGAGCACCCCGTCCGCGGGCTGGCCCTGCTCTTCGACGAGCTCAACCGGGGCGGGTTCGGCGACAAGAACGTCAAGGGCGTGCTCGGCGACCGGCTGCGCCGCATCGACGCCAGGCAGTCCACCGAGTTCGCGATCGAGTCGCTGTACACCCCGGTCGAGGAGCAGGAACCGCCGGACGCGGTCGCCGCGGCAGAGCCGACGTTCCACAACGTCGTCAAGATCACCTGGATGTCCGGCACGGACATGGTGCCCGGCGGCCGGGTGTTCCGCTCCGGGTTCACCCTGCAGGGCCGGGTGGGCCCGTCGCTCGCGCAGGTCGAGTCGGGCGACCACCCGCTGGCGGCGGAGTTCCGCCTGCGCGCCAAGGCGAACTGGATCGAAGAGCACTTCGGCAAGCGCATCGGGACAGAGGCGGACCTCGACGCGTTCATCGCCGAGCACGGCAGTGACCCGACCGAAGGCGCGGCGCTGAAGGTCCCGGCGATGGTCCCGGTGGAGTGGGTGGACGGCGGGCAGCTGGTGGTCGCCGTGCGGCCGGACGCCGAGCGCGCCGAGGTCCGAGGCGACCTCGAAAAGCTGTTGCTCGAACAGGTTTCCGGCTACCGGTCCCAGCTGCCCACGCTCGGTGTCGAGGCCCGTACGACGATGCTCGTGCAGGCGGGCAGCGCCACCGGCGTCACGCTCGGCACCCTCGCTTCGCTGGGTCTCGGCGCCGGCGTGAGCAGCACCTACCTCCTCGCGCGTGCGGCCTACTTCACCTGGACCGGCCTGGTCGCGCCGGCGGCCTACTACACGTCCATGGCCAAGCAGACCGAGGCGGCCAACGAGATGCGGCGCCTGCGGGCGTTCATCATGCGCGGCGGGATCGGCCCGACCGCGGTGTCGCTCCAGCAGGGCGCCCACGACACCGCGCAAACCCTCCAGCCGCTGGCGGACCTGACGCACACCACGGACGTCCCGCAGACCCCGGCGCCGGAACCGCTCGCGCAGCTCACCGGCGCGGAGATGAACGACCTGCAGGCCCGCATGAGCCGGATCGGCGCCGAGGTGGCGGAGCAGCTGGTCGCCGGGACGTTCCCGACGAGCTACGTGCGCAGCCCGGCGATCCAGAAGACGATCCGGGAACTGGTCGAGGTCTCCTGGTCCGACGAGCGCATCGCCGCCGAGGACGCCGGCAAGCAGGCCGTCAACGATGCCGGCACCCTCACGATCAAACTGCCCAGCGGGGAGACGCTGAAGGTCTCGCTGGTGACCGGGAACCTGCCGCGCTCGTACCAGGTCCTCAAGGGCGGGCGGGTGCCCACCAGCGAACAGCGGTACTGGATCGGCGTGTCGCCGAACGCCTACCACGGTGGCGACGAGGCGATCCGCGAGGCGATTTCGGAGCAGCTGGCCGACGTCGTCACCAAGGGCACGCAGCTGTGGATCCAGCCCACGCTGAAGTCACTGGCCAAGGAGAACTTCACGACCCTGCCGCTGGAGACCCTGGTCACGACGTTCTTCAACATGAGCGCAGGCAGTCTCGAACTGATCGGGCCGCTCGTGGCGGGCAGCGCGGGCTCCCGCAGCGGGTTCATGTCCTCCCGCTACCTGAACTTCAAGTACAACGCGTTGGCCCGGAAGCTGTGGGAGGACGCCGTCCGCGAGCGGCAGGGCTTCCAGGCCCTGATCGGCGCCAACGCCCGGATCGCCATGGCCGACACGTCCCTGCGACTGATGGGAACCGCGGACGGCGTGGCCAAGGGCGTCGCCGCGGAGGTCGGTCAGCACCTGCCCGTCCGGCCGAGCCAGGAGATGGTGGCCGACGACACCGCCGCGATGCTGGTGCAGGCCGCGCGCGAAGCCACCGTGCGCGCACAGGCCTACCCCGGGGTCAAGGCGGCGCGGGTGCTGACGGCCGAAGAAGTCGTGGCCGACCAGGCCAAGGCCGCGCACGAGGCGGCCGAAAAGGCCTTCGCGGCGGCGAAGAAGGCCGTGGACAAGGTGGCCGCGGAGCTGAAGAAGGCACGCAAGGACGGCGCGCCGGAGGCGGAGATCGCCGCGAAGAACAGCGACGTCACCGAGGCAAGGGACGCTCTCCAGGTCGCCAAGGACAAGGTGGCCGAGACGAAGCGGACGGCCGACGAGGCCGAAGCCGCCGCGAAGGAGGTCGCCCGCCGCAAGGACGACGGGGAGGACTTCACCCTCGACGAACTCGCCAGGGCGATCGACGCGGGCAACGGGCTGACCCTGCGGATCCAGGCCGAGCCTGCCCTGCGGACGCCGAAGATCCCGGGCGAGCTGCGGATCACCTACGCCCTGACCGACCAGCCCGGCGCGCTCGCGCCCATGACGACGCACCAGGCGGTGTACAAGCGCGGCAACACCGACGTCCGCGAATTCATGTCCCTGCTGCCCGAGCAGT
Source organism: Amycolatopsis thermoflava N1165 (assembly GCF_000473265.1). NCBI lineage: Bacteria > Bacillati > Actinomycetota > Actinomycetes > Pseudonocardiales > Pseudonocardiaceae > Amycolatopsis > Amycolatopsis thermoflava. The sequence continues at coordinate 3,524,997 of NZ_KI421511.1, read as the reverse complement.
GGACGGAAGACGGCACCCGGATGCCTCTCCAGGACCTCCGGACGTGGGTGCATCGGCACGTCGACGACCTCATCGAGCGTGAGCGGTTCATGCACCGCCGCGAGATCCGGCAGCTGGCGATGGCGGCATTCGGCAGGGCGCTCGGCAGCGGCCTGGTGAGCACCGGGGTCAGCCTGAAGCAGCACAACACGGCCGCGGCGGGCCAGTCCGCGACCGAGGCGATCCAGAGCACGCTCGACGGCGCCATGAAGATGGTCACCGCGCGCAACGGCATCGAGCGGCTCTCGACCCGGCTGCAGAAGGAGCTCAGCCCGCGGGCGGCGACCGCGCGGGCGATGGACGACTGGGCCCTCGCGCTGGCGACGGACGTCCACCGCGCCGACAACGATCTGCGCGAGATGCTGACGCGGTTCGCCGACGACCCGGTTCTCGGCGCGAAGGCGCGCGAGATCCTCGGCAGACGCCCGGAACTGCCGCGGCCAGGGACCCTGTTCGAGGACATGGAGCGCCTGCGCGAGAGCGGCGAGATGGTCAAGCGGGTCAAGCACCTGGCCAAGGTCCTGCGCTACGGCAACGGCGAGTACCTCCTGCACATCGACAAGGTCCGCAAGCCCGGACCCAAGGAGCTGTGGGCCAAGCTCCGCGGCGCGCACCGCCAGCACCTGATCGTCCGGTTCGTGGCCGGCGTTCCCGGTGAACCGACGCGGGTGCTCGCCGGCGCCATCGACTCGCACTTCGTCGTCGTCGGCGAGAACGCCGAGGAGGCGCTGGACCGGATCGCCCGCATCGTGGCCGTCTACCACCACGGCCCCACCGGTGTTCCCGGTGCGATGAACCTCCTGCTCGACGAGCTCGGTCCGGGCAACGTGGGCAGTTTCTTCAGCCGCACCACCACCGAGGCGACCTCCGCGGACCCGAACGTGGCCGACATCGGCGTCCAGGCCGGCTCGGGTGTGGTGTCGACCGCCGTCAACGTGACGTCGGCGAGCTGGTACCGCCGCGGGAACTTCCTCAAGAGCGAGCAGTTCCGGTGGCGCTACTCCTACGACGGTGCGGTCATGTCGGAGGACCGGGACCAGCTGGCCCAGTTCTTCGCGGGCAGGAGCGCCGAGTACAGCCGACGGCAGCTGCTCGACCTGCTGGAGTTCGCCGAAGCGGCGGAGTGGTACGCGCCCAAGACGGTCGAGGTCCTGCGCGAGGTTCTCGCCCCGGAGACGAAGTCGGCCACCGAGGTGTTCGTGCACCACGGGATCCGCGCCGACCAGCTGCCTGCGAAGTGGACCTGGGCCGACCTCGACCGCCACGTGCGCGACAGCGAGCCGCCTGCGCTGGCCGAGCGCGAGGCCCGGGATCTGCTGGCGCACATCGAAGAGGAGATGCGCGACCAGGGGGTCAGCCCGTCCCAGCGGGACGACGAACACCGGGAACTGCGCGAGCAGTGGGGACAGACCGTCATGGCGTTGGCGCGCAACCAGTCGGGCGCCGAGGGTTACTACAACAAGAACGTGCTCGTCGACACCGGGTTCGGTCTGGTCAACGTCCGGATGCCGGTCGAGGGCGCGTCCTATGTGGACCTGCGGATCTGGCACGAGGCCGATCTGCTGGAGAAGCTGCGCTCGAGCCGCTCGAACCCGACCACTGTGCTGCCGAACGTCCCGGACATGTGGCAGTCACTCGGTGGCAACCAGGTCCAGGCCTTCGAGAACGGGCGGATCCTGCTCGAGGGCGAGCGGGTGCCGGACGAGACGATCGACGACATCGTGCGACTGCTCGCCGACGCCTCACAGCTCTCGGCGGCCGAGTTGCCCGCCGTGCCGGACGGCTGGCCGTCCACCGGCGACACCGCCGGGTTCGCGCGACGGCTGTCCGACCTGACGGAGGTCGGGTACCAGCGCGCGTCCCGTGACCACGAAGACTTGTTGCGGGCCTTCGTGATGCCGGACGACCCCCTGGCGGGCGTGCGCGAGAGCTGGCACGAGCTGACTCGCCGCCAGTTCGGGCTGGTGCACATGGACCTGCACCGGCGCAACATCGTCGTCCGCGCGGACGGCACCAGCGTCCTGGACTGGGAGCTGGCGCTCTACGGTGACCCGGTCGCCGACCTCGCGCGCCACCTGCACCTCATGCACTACAGCCCGGCAGAAGAGGCCCGGCTCATCGAGCGCTGGGCCGAGGTGATGGGCCGGACGAACCCGAAGGCCATCGCGGGCTGGGAGGCCGACCTCCCCCGGTACCGGGCACACTTCGAAATCAAGTCCGCGATCGACGACTCGGAGCGGACCGTCGAAGCGTTCGCCGACCCGGCGCTCACGCCGCAGCACCGCGCGGAACTGGTCGCCGACCTGACAGCCAAGCTCAACCGTGCTCACGAGCTGTGGCACGAGCAGGGTCTCACCGGTCTGAAGGCCCCCGTCGTCTTCTCCGCCGACGAGGTGCGCGCGAAGATCGAGGAGTACCTCGACGGCAGCCAAGCCACCACCACGCCCGCGCCGAGCCTGCCCATGGGCCCGCTCGAACCGTCGGCCGAGACCGCGCGCTGGGCGGCGGTCCGGGCCGGCCTGGACGCCACCGGCGTGACGATCCGCGTCGTCACCGACGCGGACGTGCTCGCCCAGATGCGCTCGGAAGGCGCCGCGGGCGCCACGCCGTCCCATCTGGGCGGCCGGGAGATCTGGCTGGCGCCGGAGGCGTTCGAGTCGATCGACACCCTGGTCCGCGTGCTGGGGCACGAGCTGGCCCACGCCGGCCAGCTGCAGCTGGGCATCGTCCCGGTCCAGTCGCTCAAGGACACGCTGGAAGCGAATGCCGAGGCGCACGGCGACGCCGCGGTGGACCGTCTCCACGGCCGGAGGTCGAGGCCGCCCGTCGTCGAACCGGACCAGCTGCCCGAGCCCCAGGAGGGTGAGACGGTCCTCCCGTACCTGTTCCACACCGAAGGAGACGGACATGACGACGTTCCAGGTGACCAAAGTGGACGACCTGGCGGCGTTCCCGGGGATCCGGCTGCTGGGGCCGGAGCAGGGGGATCCGATCGAACCGGGGACTACCTTGCGCGACCCGAAAAGTGGGTGCGTCTGGGAGGTGCTCTCGGTGGAGTTCCCGTCGCCCCTGGCGCGCAGGGAGGGGTGGTCGGTCCTCCTGGTGAAGCGGACGGGGGAGCCGGCACCGTCCGTGGGGACGACGCTGAGCAGCGGCGACTGACCGACCGGCGTGCGGCGTTCTTCGCACTGGACGACCTCCGCCGGGTGGTGCCCGGACTCGACCTCGCGCCGTCCGCGAGCGACGGGCGGATCGAGGGCTACCTCGGCTCGGTGCCCGTGACGGTCGAGATCACCGGTCAGCCGCCGCTGGACAGCCCGGTGACCGGCACCCGCGGACGGCACCGGATCGTGCTGAACCTGCCCTCCGGCACGCCGCGCGAGGTGGCGCTGCGCGTGCTTGGCGACCAGCTCGGCCGGGCCCGGCACGGACTGGCCCGTGCGGAGCAGCCGCGACGCTTCTGGAGCAGGCGGGCGGACCCGGCCGTCGTGGTCGACGCTCCGCTTGCCGGGCGGCTCCTCGTGCTCGACGCGCTCGCACGGCAGGAAGCCGAACTGATCGGCCGCGCCGGGTACGCGGCGGCGACGGGAGAAACCGCGCGGGCTGCCCGTGACATCGCCGCCGCTCTGCCGGAGGGACGCGATTTCGACGCGATCGCGAAAACCCACCTGAGCCCGCTGACCAGGGCGCTGCTCACTGAGCAGGAGCCGTCCACGAGCACGCGGCTGACGATCGCGCGGGAGGTTCTCGGCGACGCCGCACCCGCCGGACTCGCGGACGTGGAGACGGCGGTGCGGCTCCTCGCGGGTCCGGACGGCCAGGCGGCGGCCATGGCGGTGCAGGGCTACTGGATGGGCGACGGCGTCGGCGCCGAAGTGGACGACTCGATCGAGGACCGCGACGGCCGACTCCAGCGCCTGATCGACCTCACGCGGCTGCCGGAGTCGCGCCGCGGGGAGATCGTCGAAGCCGCGTACGAAACCGTGGTCAACGCGCTCGGGAAGCTGGACGGCCGGTCCTTCGCCTACGTGGTTCTGCACCGCGAGGGTCAGGAGCCGCTGGTCACGGCCGTCGCTGGTGAGGACGGGCGGGTGCGGTACCTCGACCCGGTCAGCGGGCGCTCCGGCCGCACGCCGCTGCACGGCTACGTCGACGGCATGACGGCCGTCGACGTCATCCTGCACAGCACCGCGGGCCCCGTGCCGATCGTCGGCCTCTCGTTGTCGCCGGACAGCACCCGTCCGCCGACCTTGCCCTACCTCGACGCGTTGCCGCAGGCCGAGCGTGAAGCGTGGCTCGCCGACCGGCTGAGCGAGGGAGCCACCACGGACGAACTCGGTGGCCTGTCAGTCCTCGACTACTTCGACGCCGAGGCGCTGCCGTCGGCAGCGGAAGAACCGCTGCGGCCGTCCGCGGAGGCCCTGGGCTCGTTCGCGGAGGCGGCACCCGTCCAGGCGGAGTTCGTGCGCGGGCACGGGCTTCCGCGCACCGCGGGCGGAGTGGTCGACCTGGCCGCGTATCAGCCGCTCGCGGCCCGGAACCAGATGTGGGGCGGCCCCGCGACGGTGCTGAGCGCTGACCGCGCCATGGCGCGGCAGGAGTTCGAGCGGATCCACGGGGACGTCCCGGAAATCCTGGCGCTCCTGGCCGACCACGAGTTCTTCTACACGCCGGACAAACAGGGGATGGTGCTCGTCCACCGCGCGTTCGGCGAGCTGCTCGACACGGTGCTCGGACGCGGTGACGCGAGGCACCCGGCCAACCCGCTCCGGCTGGTGCACCGGCCGATGATCCCTGGCCAGGACACGACCGGCCGGGAGTGGACGGCGCTCGACCGGCCCGTGTTCGACGAGATGGACCCCCGCGCGATGGCGCCGGACCAGATGCGTTCGGACGTCGCCTACCAGGTGCTGAGGGCGCTGGCCGCGGCCAGGCCGGACCTCGTGCGCGACCGGCTGGTCACCGAGTTGAACAACGGCGACCACCTCGTCCGGCTGCGGCGGCGCGGCCGCGTGACGGCGTTGGCCGTGCCGAACGAGTTCCTGGTGCCGACGGCACCGGAGACGGGCGAGTCCCCGCGGTGGATGCAGGCCGTGCAGGAGGCGCTCATCGACGAGCGGCTGACCCAGGCCGGCTACCCGGGGAAGGCCGAGCACATCAAGAGGGTGCTGGAGGCGGTGTCCGGACTGGAGGTCGTGCTGACCGAGTGGCCGGGGCCGGGCCGGTACCGCGCACTGCTGGAACAGCTGCTGCCCAGGCTGGCCGACGCGAACGCGCCGCTCCTGGCGAGCATGCCGCGGGTCCGGCACGGCGGGTACGTGCCTGCGACGCCGGTCCGCGAACCGGGCACCGGGGAGATCAGGCTGGACATCCCCGATCTCGGTTTCCGGCCCACGATCGCCCAGTTCGAACTCCTCCTCGACCTCGACGAGCCGCTGGTGCACGGCACCGTGACCCCGCCCGGTCCGGCCGGCCCGGCCATCGAGGTCCCCGGAATCGACGACGGGCTCACCGTCAACCCGGTCGCCCCGCTGCCCGGCCGGGGGCCGGAGCGGTTCGCGGTGGTGGCCCGGTACGAGCCCGGGATGCGTGGCGCCGAGTTGCCGGGTGCCCAGCCGCCTGCGCTGACCGAGGCGTCAGTGCGCCAGGAGACCCTGGACATCGTCAACGGCGGCGGCAGGACCGCGGAGGAATTCCTGAAGCGTTTCTGGCGCCAGATGGGCTCGGACGGGGTCTTCCCGCGGCTGCGGACGGAGGCGAAGTACCGCGGGTTCGAGGTCCCCGTGCTGCGGAAGCAGTCCGACGGCGTGTTCGTCGTGCACGACGCCGCCGAGCCGCCCGTCAAGTCGGAGACACTCCCCGGCAGCCGCGTCGTCGGCCGCCGGGACACTCTCCGGGCCGCACGGCGCGCCGAGGCGGACATCCTCGCGGCAGGACGCCCCGGGCTCCAGAGCTACCTCGCCGAGGCCAACGACGCGCTCAAGGGCGTGCACAAGCCGGACAGCCGGTTCACCACGCCGCTGGACAAGCACGACCAGGCCGGGTTCAACGACCTGTCGAGCAACCACTGGAACAACAAACTCGGCGACATCGCCGCCGAGCACGCGGTCGCCGACCTGCGCAAGGAGTTCGGGGGCAAGCTGTCGAAGGTGGGCGTCCCGGACCGCGGCGCCAACCACTTCGACGCGGTGTACAAGGACGGCGACGGCCACTACGTCATCGTGGAAGCGAAGGGCCCGAGCGCCGGGCTGAACGCCAACGGCGGGTACGAGCAGGGCCATCCGCAGTACGTGCGGCGGATCCTCGACTTCATGGAGAAGCGCGGTGGCTACGAGGCCCGCGTGGCCAGGGAGATGCGCGACCAGCTGGCCCGGGGCGAACTGCGCTACTTCTACGTCAAGGCCGAGGTGACCAAGGCCGACCTGAGCGAGTACACCGAGGAGGAACTCCGGGCGATGCGGGCCGCGGACCGCCCGTACGACATGTACGCCGGGTACGTTCGCAAGGAGTTCGACCTGAGCATCACCACGACCCGTCCGGCGGTACCGTGAGAACCGGCGGGGTGACGCGCACCGCGGATCGACGAGCAGAAGGAAGTGTCTGGAGTGGACTTTGAATGGCGCCCGGCCAACGAGGTCGAGAGCGGCATGCTGACGGCATTGCAGGGCAGCGACAGCCAGGGCTTCGCCCAGCTGCTGCGGTCCGCTCCGCTGTACGTGCCGGCCACTCCGGAGCCGGGCGACCCGTGGCCGACGAGCCTGCCGATGCCGGAGGGCAACCACGTCATCGTGTTCACCTCCGAGGAGTCGCTGGACTGGGCCCTTGGCGGCGTCGTCGACAGCTGGCGCCGGACCGACATCGCGGGGCTGCGCGAGATCCACCCCGACCACTCCCAGCTCGTGGTCAACCCCGGTATCCCGATCGGCGTGTACCTGGTGCTGGGCGAGGTCGACGACCTCGCCGAGGGACGCCAGGAACTGGTGCCGGTCGAGGACGTCCAGAACGCCATGGTCGACGAGGTGCTCGGCGAGGTGCGGCGGCTGGTGCTGGAGGAACTGGGTGGTGACGCCGAGGCCGCGGCGGCGCTCCAGCCGTCCAACCCGCTGGAGGAGCGCCTGCGCGACGCGGTGTCCGAACTGGACTTCGACGGGTTCCTGCTCGCGCTGATCGGCGCGGACGTCGTGGTGCCCACCACCGAGCCGGTCGCCGACCAGTCGCTGATCGAAAGCGGCGAGTTCCCGTGGCGCATCCTCGGCGACGACGAGACGCCCGTCGTGGCGTTGTTCAGCTCCGAAGGCGTGCTCGACGTCGTCGCCGCGGACAGCGGGCCGCGCGTGACGGTGTCGTTCCTGGACGTCCTGCTGAACTGGCCGGGCGAGGACCACGTGCTGTGCTTCGACCCGGGCACGAGCATGGAGCTGACGTTGCCGGGCACCAGCGTGCCGGAACTGGTCACCGCCATCGCCGAGGCGGCCGCGGCCGGCGGTGGGCCCGCGACCGGTGGATCCGCTGCGGGACGGTCCCCGGACAACGAAGCGGCGACGCCTGACGAGTGAACGAGGCGGCCGCAGCCCGAAGCGGTAGCCGAATTGAAATGTCCTCCGATATTCTTGACCAGAGGACATGAGAGGGTGCCAGCTATGTCGCCCAGCTTGTCTCAAGAAAAGGCCCGGCGAAGACGTCGCTTGCAGACGACCGTCAAGGAGTCGTTGAGGCAACTGAGCACACAACTGTCGCTGCTGAACCGGCAGGTGAGTGTGCATCTCGATTTGCGGGACGCGGATCTGGCGTGCCTCGATCTGATCAACAGGTACGGCCCGCAAAGCCCGATGGGGCTGGCGTGTCTCGCCGGCCTACACCCAGCCACGACGACGGGTATTCTCGACCGACTCGAGCGCGGCGGCTGGGTCAAACGTGAGCGTGATCCGCACGACCGCCGCGGCGTGATCGTGCGAGCCCTCCAGGAGCGGAACGTCGAACTGTTCCGCCTGTACGGCGGGATGAACAAGTCGATGGACGAAATGTGCGCCGGGTACGACGAAGCTCAGCTGGAGTTGATCCAGGACTTCCTGTCGCGGATGGTGGGCATTGGGCAGGAGGCCACGGAGGAGCTCGCAGGGGCATGACCCTCTGCGTTTCCGCGCTCAGCGCTCTGGACGCCCTGTCCTGTTCTTTCAGCCGTTTTACCCGTTTGGTGCAGTTAGAATGGAACGACTGAAGTGTCGTTAAGCGACATCGACGTGGAGGATTGGGTCGCGCGGTGTTGCCGCTCTACCTCGGGTTATCCGGCTTCACATTGGGGCGGTACGGGTTTCGTACGGAATGCGACTGTCGGCGCTCGGCGAAAATAGCCGTGGCCACGGTGGTTGCCGGTGCGCTCGCGATCGCAAGCCGGGTGTCGTGGCCCCGGAGTCCTCGCCAGTGGGCTCATACTGCGTTCGTCGGCGTCCTGTTGCAGGCGATGCAGTTCGTCGGCGTATACGTCGGACTGGGCAACGGAGTTCCCGCGGGCATGGCGGCTCTCGTCGTGAGTGCGAGTCCGTTGGTGATCGCCGCGATCGCGGTGCCCCTCTTCGGCGAGAACCTCCGTCCGATTCAATGGATTGGTTTCGCGCTCGGTTTGGGCGGCGTCGCGGTTGCAGTGAGCTCGGGACTGCGCAGCGACGTCCCTACTGCTGGCCTGCTCGCCGTCTTCGGCGGACTGGCCGCGTTCGTCGCTGGTACGCTCTACCAGAAGCGATTCACCACTCGTGAAATCGACGTCCGCGCGGGAATCACGGTGCAGCTCCTGGCTTCTACCGTGGTGGTCACTCCCCTGGCGCTGGTTGATGGCGGCCTGGCGATACGTGTAGATCTGACCGTCATCTGGCCCCTGGCCTGGCTGAGCGTCGTGTGCTCGATCGGCGGGTTTGCGCTGCTGTTCGCCATGCTGAGACGGCACAGCGGAGGCGCTGCGACGAGCGCTTTGTTCCTCGTTCCGCCTGTTACCGGTCTGGTGGCCGTGCCCGTGCTGGGGCAGCCGTTGTCGGTGTCGAGCGCGATGGGGACAGCCCTGGCTGCCATCGGTGTTGCGCTGGCGGTCAGGTCGCCCAGTCGTCGTCGCCAGAAGTCACGGTCGGGCTGATCCTGTGGTGGCGGCACCCCGTGACCGGACGTCTTCTCGACGTTCGGGTGTTTCACCGCTCGTGTTCGACTGCCCGGTCTGCTCGATGCCAAGCAGCAGTATTCGAACCAGCGTCCGGGCGAGGTTCGAGTAGTCCCGCTGTTCGGTGGAGCGCTCGAACTGCCAGAGGAATGCTTGTTGAAAACAGGCTCCCAACAGCAGTGCGGTTGCTGCTTCGGGCGCGACCCCGATTCGGACGGCGCCGAGTTCTTGTTGAGCAGCGAGAAAATCCGTCAGTGCGGTGCTGAGATGCTCCGGTCCCGCTCCACGCCGAACCAAGGACTCGTGGTGCGCGGCAAGTAGTTGCGGGTCGGAGAACAGGGATGCGGCGATCGGGAAGTTGTGCTCGTAGAACTCGAGCGCGGCTCGAGTGACGTCCTCCAGTGTTCGCTGCACCGACTTTCGGCGTGCGGATCCGCCCACTCGGGCGAGCAGCGAAGCCGGCGATGCGGGTGATCGCTCGTTGAGGACCGCCAAGAACAAATCGGTCTTGCTGCGAAAGCTCTTGTACAGCGCAGCCTCAGAGCATCCGGCAGCAATCGCGATCTCTCTCGTCGTGGTCCTGGCCAGGCCTCGTGCGTGCATCACCTGGGCCGCGGCGTCCAGGATTCGTTCCCGAATGGTCATTTCTGATGATCACCCTTGACGGTAAGTGAGTACTCACCCACTATGGTGAGTGTTCACTAACCACATGTCAAGGCGCAACGCCTGGACCACGAACTGAGGAGGCCTTGCGGATGTCTCGTTCCGATGCCGTGCGCGTCGTCTGCGCCGGCGACAGCATCACGCGCGGGCAGGTAAGCGTCGACTACGTCGAGCTTCTTGGCAGGCGCTCGCATCCGGTTCCGACGACGTTCGTCAATGCCGGCGTGAACTACGACGTGACCTCGACCCTGCGGCGACGCGTTGGTGACATCGTCGAGCAGCGGCCGGATGTGGTCACTGTCTTGATCGGCACCAACGATGCCAACGCGACGCTGGGTGAGAGCAATCGCAGGCTGGTGACCATGATCCGACGGCCACCGGCGCCGCTGACACGAGAGGGTTTCCGGTCCGATCTTGCCGCAGTTGCCACCGAGTTGAGGAAGCGGACGGGCGCTCGTCTCGGCTTGCTGTCGCTGCCGGTGATAGGTGAAGACCTGGACTCGGAGCCGTTGAGGCGATCCACCGAGTTCAGCGGCGTGATACGGGAGGTCGCGGACGCGACCGGTGTGTCGTACCTGCCGCTGCACGAACGTCAGCTCGCCTACCTGCGCGAGCACCCGCGGACTCCCGGAACCGTCTACCGGCCGGGCTTACGACTCTCCGTAACCGCGTCAACACAGCATTTCATGTTGCGTCGCTCCTTCGACGACATCTCGAGGCGCCGAGGTCTGAGTCTCACGACGGACACGATCCACCAGAACAGCACGGGTGCCGGGCTCATAGCCGATGTGATCGGCGAATTCGTGGCCGGAGTCGGGTAGGCGCCCTGGTAGCCGGGAGTGGGGACCGGCTTCAGCCCGTGCCGCGGACGGCCTCCAGCAGATCGTCCAGCGTGAGGGTTCGCAGGTCGTCCCGGGTGGGGTGGTGGCCCAGCGACCGCAGCCGCGTCGACTGGGACTTGCGCATCCGCTCCAGCAGCTTGCGCGCCTCACGGGCGTTGCCGAAGTTCTGGTCGCGCTCCATCTGCCCGAACCACTCCAGCAGCGCCACGTCCAGATCCTCGCCGAGCAGGTAGTCGTCGCTGCGGGCCATGTGCAGGCTGATCGCGACGAGTTCCTCGGGGCTGTAGTTCTCGAACACCAGCGTCTTGTTGAATCGGGACGCCAGACCGGGGTTGGCGTCCATGAACTTCGCCATCTCGTCGGTGTAGCCCGCGACGATCACGGCGACCTCGTCGCGGTGGTCCTCCATCAGCTTCACCAGCGTGTCGATGGCCTCCTGGCCGAAGTCGGCGCCGCTGCCGCTCGAGCGGGACAGGGTGTACGCCTCGTCGATGAACAGCACGCCACCGCGCGCCTCCTCGAACGCCGAGGCCGCCTTTTCCGCGGTGTGGCCGATGTACTGGCCGACCAGGTCTCGCCGCGACACTTCCTTGAACCGCCCGTTCGGCAGGATTCCGAGCGCCTTGAGCAACTGGCCGTAGATGCGCGCCACCGTCGTCTTACCGGTGCCGGGCGCGCCGGCGAACACGAGGTGGTTGCTGACCGTGCCGACGGAGAGCCCCTCGCTGCGGCGCCACTCGTTGACCTGGATCTCGTCGATCAGCCCGCGCACCTCGGCCTTGACGCTCGCCAGACCGATCATCCCGTCGAGCTCTCCCAGCAACTTGTCGACGGTCTCCAGGTCCTGGTGGTTGCCCGTGGTCGCGACCGCGCCCACCGGGACCTTGCCGCGCGCCGGGTCGCCCTCGCGGATCTCGGTGCGCGCGCCGTCGGCCAGGTGGATGGCAGGCACGGCCGTGTTCTCCACGCGGCAGTCCTCGATCACGCCGCCGCAGCCGCGCCCGACGCTGATTCCGACGCCCTGCGTGTCGTGCACCCAGCAGGTGTTGATGACCGGCGAACTCTGGTCTGCCACGGCGATCCCGGCGTCCCCGGTCTGCGAGATGTCGCAGCGGTCCAGGCTGGAGTCGCCGGCCTGGTACATGTACACGCCGCGGAACCCGCACGCGGCGATCGTGGTGTGCTGGATCTTGATCCGCGCGCCGAGGCGGACGATGACGCCGTCGTCCGCGATCTCGCGGATCTCGCAGCGGTCGATGACGCCGTCGGACTCTTCCACCACGATCCCGTACTGCGCGCCCGTGACGTGGCTGTTGCGGACCTCGATCCGGTCGGCTCCCGCGACGTCGATGCCCGGCGCGTACCTTGCGGTCGCCGCGCACTCGACGATCTTCACCTGACCGCCGCGCACGCGGACCGCCGAATGCTCCTCGGAGGTGAACTTCAGCCCGATCAGCTCAACGTGGCTGTCGGTGATGGAGACGACCGGCTGGTCCGGGAACGGCGAACTGATGGTGACGCTGCCCGATTCGCGCGCCGACAGGGTCACGTGCTGCCGGTTGATCGAGATCGGCTCGGGGTAGTCCCCGGGGGCGATCGAGATGACGGCGCCCTCCTCGGCGGCTTCGAGCGCGTCGCGGATGGTGGGCAGTGCGCCGCGCTGGTCCGGGGCGACGAAGAGGGTGCGTGGCATGGCTTCCGTGGTTCGGCCGACTAGGGTTTGCAGGACAAAAGGTACCCCAGAGAGGCAAGGGCGCGTGGAACCTGTGTGGCAGCCGGACAATGAAATCGAGCACGCACTGCAGGCCGCGCTCGCCGAGGGGGACGGCCGGCGCTACGCGCAGCTCCTGCTGGCCGCGCCCGTCTACCTGCCCGTGCTGCCGAAACGGGACACCCCGGAGTGGCACGAGCTGGTCTCCCTGCTCCCGCTGGAGCGCGAGCACCTCCTCGTCTTCACCTCGCCCCGCGCGATGGAAGCCGTGCTGGGGCCGTTCGCCCAGGACCACGTCGCCACCACGTTCGGGCAGATCCGGGCGCAGTGGCGTCCGAACAGCACACTGCAGCTCGCGATCAACCCGGGCCTGCCCATCGGTTCGGTGCTGTCACCGGACTCCCTCATCGCGCTGGCGCAGGGGCGCGAACAGCTGGTCGCGGCCGCCGACGCCCAGGAGGCTGCGTTCGAGCAGATGCGGCGCCAGGTTCGCGGCCTGGTGCTGGAGGAATTCGGCGCGGGACGGGAACCGGGACCGGTGCCTGCGCCGTCGAACGACCTGGAAACCGCGCTGGTCGCCGCGATGGGCAGCCAGGACGAGAACGCTTACCTGGAGGCACTGGTGAACGGTCAGGTGGTCGTCGCGACGACCCGGCCCGTCCAGGATCCCGGGGAGGACCTCCCCTGGCGCACGACGCGGCGCGGGGACTTCCCGGTGGTCGCCCTCTTCTCGTCCCCGGCGATGCTGGAGCGGGTTGCACCCGGGCAGCCGCACGCCACCGTGCCCTTCCTCGGCGTGCTCGCCCAGTGGCCGGACGAGGACCACGTGCTCTGCTTCAACCCGGGGACCGAGACCGAGCTGATCCTCTCCGGTGAGGGCGTGTTCGAGCTGGTCGAGGTGATCGCCGGGGCGCTGTCGCCCGACGCGGGCGCGGATTAGCGCCACGCGCTTGGTTTCCCTGTAGCCGCTCTGTCCACGGAAGGTGCCGAACGTGTCCGCGAACCCGCCCGACGAGGCCCGCCCGGTGCGGTACCGGCTGCTGGGCCCGATCGAGGTGTCGGGGCCGGACGGGCCGGTGCGGCTGGGCGGGCCGAAGCAGCGGTCGGTGCTCGCGGCGCTGCTGCTCAACGCCGGGCGCGTGGTGCCGGACGAGCAGCTGTTCGCCCTGGTCTGGGGCGCCGCGCCGCCGGCGACGGTGCGTGGCCAGGTGCAGGTGTACGTCTCCGAACTGCGCAAGCTGATCGGCGCCGACGTGATCAGCAGGCGCGCGCCGGGGTACGTGATCGAGGTCGGGCCGGGTGAGCTGGACCTGCACGAGTTCGACGACGCCGTCGCCAGGGCGCGCGCGGACCTCGACGCCGGCCGTGTCGGGGAGGCGGCCCGGCGGCTGCGCGCGGCGCTCGACCTGTGGCAGGGGCCGGCGCTGGGCGGGGTCACCCAGTCGCTGCTCGACCGGGAAGGCCCGCCGCTCGCGGAGAAGCGGCTGAGCGCGCTGGAGGACTACTTCGACGCCGAACTCGCCGCCGGGCGGCACCGGTCGGTGGTCACCGGGCTGCGGCAGGAGGCCGAGAACAACCCGTTCCGGGAACGCCTGCAGGCCCTGCTGATGCTCGCGTTGCACCGCTGCGGCCGCACGCCCGAGGCGTTGGAGGTCTACACCGCGGTTCGGTCGCGGCTCATCGACGAACTCGGCGTCGAGCCGGGGCCGCTGCTGCGGGACACGCAGGTGCGGCTGCTGCGCGACGAGCCCGAGGAGGGGCCGGTGCCGCGCCAGTTGCCCGGTGACGTGCCGCAGTTCGCCGGGCGGATGCGCGACCTCGCGCGGCTGGACGCGTTGCTGCCGCTGGACGGCAGCGGCGACCGGCCGTCGGTGTCGGTGGCGGTCGTCAGCGGTGGCGCCGGTGTCGGCAAGTCGGCGTTCGCGGTGCACTGGGCGCACCGGGTGCGGGATCGGTTCCCGGACGGGCAGCTGTACGTCAACCTGCGCGGCTTCGATCCCGGCGCGTGCGCGATGAGCCCGGCGGAGGCGGTGCGGCGGTTCCTCGACGCGCTCGCCGTTCCGGCGCAACGGATCCCGGTGAGCGTGGAGGCGCAGGTGAGCCTCTACCGCAGTCTGCTGGCGGACAAGCGGGTGCTGGTGGTGCTGGACAACGCGCGCGACGCGGACCAGGTGCGCCCGCTGCTGCCCGGCGCGCCCGGCAGTTTCACGCTGGTGACGAGCCGGAACCAGCTGGCCGGGCTGGTGGCGGTCGAGGGCGCGGCGCCGGTGAGCCTGGACCTGCTGTCCGACGCGGAGGCGCGCGAACTGCTCGCGCGGCGGCTCGGGGCGGACCGGGTGGCGGCGGAGCCGGAGGCGGTCGCCTCGATCAACACGTTGTGCGCGCGGCTCCCGCTGGCGCTGGCGATCGTGGCCGCGCGGGCGGCGACGAACCCGGGGTTCACGCTGGGCGAGCTGGCCGCCGAGTTGTGCGCCGCGCGCGGCAGACTGGACGCTTTCGAGGGCGACGACGCGAGTTCCGACGTGCGCGCGGTGTTCTCGTGGTCGTACCACACGATCAGCGCGGACGCGGCCCGGCTGTTCCGGTTCCTCGGTCTGCACCCCGGGCCGCACGTGACCGTGGCGGCGGCGGCGAGCCTGCTGGGCGTGTCCCGGGTGCGGCCGCTGCTGGCCGAGCTGACGCGCGCGCACCTGGTCGCCGAGCGCGCCCCCGGGCGGTACGCGTTCCACGACCTGCTGCGTGCGTACGCGATCGAGCTGACGCACGAGGAGGACGCGGAGGCGGAGCGGACCGCGGCGGTGCGGCGGATGCTGGACCACTACGTGCACACGGCGCACGCGGGCGCGGCGACGCTGAGCCCGCAACGCGAGCCGCTGGCGCTGGACCCGCCGTCGCCGGGTGTGGTGGTGGAGCCGCCCGCGGACGCCGGCGCCTGGTTCGCCGCCGAGCACCCGGTGCTGGTGGCGGCGATCGACCGCGCGGCCGCGTCCGGGTTCGACACGCACGCGTGGCAGCTGGCGTGCGCGTTGAGCCACACGTTCGTGCGGCAGGGCAGGCACTGGCTGGGGGAGCCGCGGACGTACGAGGTGGCGCTGGAGGCGGCCGCGCGGCTCGGGGACCCGGTCGCGCTGGCGCACAGCCACCGGGGGCTCGCGGTCATCCTGACGGCGCTCGGCCGGGACGAGGAGGCGCGGGCGCAGCTCGATCGGGCGCTGGACCTGTTCGAGGAGCTGGGGGACCTCGGGTACCAGGCCGACGTGCGGCAGGGGCTCACGTGGGTGTGTGATCGCCTCGGGGATTACGCCGAGGAGTTCCACCACGCGCGGCGGGCGCTGGAGTTGTTCCAGGCAGCGGGGAACCGGTACGGGGCGGCCAGCGCGCTGAACAACATGGGCTGGAGCTGTGCGCGGCTGGGGGACTACGAGCAGGCGCTGGCGCACTGCAAGGAGTCGATCGCGGTGCAGGCCGAGCTGGGGAACCTGGTCGGTGAGGCCAACGCGTGGGACAGCGTCGGGTACGCGCAGCAGTCGCTGGGGAACTTGGACGAGGCGGTGCGCTGCTACGAGACCGCCGTGGGGCTCTACCGGCGCCACGGAAGCCGCTACTACGAAAGCCGAACCTTGGACCGCCTCGGCGACGCACACCTGGCGCGGGGCGATTCGGCCGCGGCTCAACGCGCCTGGCGGGCCGCGCTGGAGTTGCTGGAGGAGCTGGGTTCGCCGGACGGAGGCCAGATCCGCGCGAAGCTGGACAGCGTCTCGGAGTGGTCGGCGTAACTGCCGCGGTGGCTGGTTCGGTGGCTGGGCGGCGGGGGTTTCTGCTGTGGTTGCCGTCCGGCGGCTGGGTGGTTGGGGTGGCTGGAACGGCTGGATGGTTGGGGCGGCTGGAACGGCTGGGTGGCTGCGGCGGCTGGTGGGGCGGGGCGGATGCCCGCTCCGATGAATGGCCCGTTCATCGTCGCGCGGGTGGCGCTGTCGTGCGCCGGTGGAGGGACCAGCCGTGCTGCGAAGGGATGAATGGTCCTTTTATCGCCGCGCGAGCGGCACGTCCGTGCGTCGGTGAGGGAGCCACTCGCGCTGGGAAGGAATCGCTCGCGTCGGGAAGGGATGAACGGTCGTTCATCGCTGTGCGAGTGGCGCTGTCGT
Source organism: Amycolatopsis thermoflava N1165 (assembly GCF_000473265.1). Taxonomy (NCBI): domain Bacteria; kingdom Bacillati; phylum Actinomycetota; class Actinomycetes; order Pseudonocardiales; family Pseudonocardiaceae; genus Amycolatopsis; species Amycolatopsis thermoflava. The sequence goes on along the minus strand of NZ_KI421511.1, from coordinate 3,508,452 downwards.
GCGCCGGTGAAGGGACCAGCCGGTGCTGTGAAGCGTGAACGGTCCGTTTCATCGCCGCGCGAGTGGCCTCCTCGTGCACCGGTGAGGGAGCCAATCGCGCGGGGATTGGATGAATGGCCGGTTCATCGCTGCGCGGGTGGCGCTGTCGTGCGCCGTGAGTGGGCCAGCCATGCTGTGAAGCGATGAATGGTCCGTTCATCGCCACACGAGCCGGGCCAACGCCCCACGAGCCACGGCGACCCAGTCCAGCCACCGAGCCCCACCACTCCTGCCCCAACTCATGATCACCCTCCGCAACCACCCCTCACCGCCCGCATCCACCAGGCAACACCTGCGTTAACTCCAAGCGACCAACGCACCCGCCACCTTCCTTCGAAGCATTTTCGAAGCGGAGTTTGTAACTCTGTCGGAGTAACGCGGGAACGGCTTGGCGCAGCACTGCGTCCCAGGCTGCGAACGACGAGATCGGGGCGGTGAACGAATGAGCGACGGTTCGCGGAGCCGCTTGGGCGCGCTGGTCCAGGGCTTCCGCCGGCGCGCGGGCCTCACCCAGCGGGAGGTCGCCGACCTGGCGGGGCTCAGCGTGGCGGGCCTGCGTGACGTCGAGCAGGGACGTGTCACCCGGCCGCGCGTGTCCACTCTGCGCAAGTTGGGCGATGTGCTGGGCCTGTCCCGTGTGGAGCTGGGCGAGCTGCTCCGCGAGGCGGGCAGCGAGCAGGCCACCGGCGGCGGGCTGCGGGTCGAGGTTCTCGGGCCGCTGCGGGTCATCGCGGACGGCGAACCGGTCGATCCGGGCTCGGAAACCCAGCGCACCCTCCTCGCGCTCCTCGCGCTGTCCCCGAACGCCCCCGTCGGCCGGGACGCGCTCGTCGAAGCCGTCTGGGGCGACCAGCCCGAGCACGGCACCGTGGACCTCCTGCAGTCCCGCATCTCCCGCCTGCGCCGCCGCCTCCAGGGCGACCCGGAGAACGGCTTCATCGTCTCCGCGCGCGGCGGCTACCAGCTCAAGGTCGCCGAGGGGCAGCACGACCTGCTCCTCTTCCGCCAGCTCGTCGCCCGCGCGCGGCATGTCCGCGAGGAGGGCGAACTCGCCGAAGCGTGCGGTCTCTTCGCCGAAGCCGTCGGTCTCTGGCGGGGCGAACCGCTCGAAGGGCTGAGCGCACTGGACTCCCACCCGATCGTCGTCGCGCTCGTGCGCGAGTACCGGGCCGTCGTCGTCGAGTACGCGGGCGCCGCCTCGGATCTCGGGCGCTACCAGGAGGTTCTGCCGCTCCTGCAGCGCGTCGCCGAGGCCGATCCGCTCCACGAGGCCGTCCACGCGCGCCTCATGATCGCCCTCGCCGGCAGTGGCCAGCAGGCCGCCGCGCTCGACGTGTTCGACACCCTGCGCCGCCGCCTCGCGGGCGAACTCGGCGCGGACCCCGGGCCGGAACTGGCCACCGCCTACCAGCGCGTCCTGCGCCAGGAGGTCGCGCGGCCGGAGTTCGCCCCGGTCAGCGCCCACCGCCAGCTGCCGCTCGACACCGCCGACTTCAGCGGCCGCGAAGCGGAGCTGACCACCCTCCGCGACGGGCTCCGCGCGATCGACGGCGGCACCGCGGTCGGCATCGCGCTCATCGAGGGCATGGCCGGCGTCGGCAAGACCCGCCTCGCCGTGCACGTCGCGCACCAGCTGCTCGCCGAGGGCCGCTACGGCGACTGCCAGCTCTACGTCGACCTGCGCGGCCACTCCGACCAGCCGCCCGCAGACCCGGCCGCGGTGCTCGCGTCGTTTCTGCGCCTGCTCGGCGTGCCCGGCGACCAGATCCCGCCGAGCCTCGACGAGCGCGCCTCCCTGTACCGCGACCGCGTCTACGGCCGGGATGTGCTGGTGCTGCTGGACAACGCGGCCAGCGAGGACCAGATCCTGCCGCTGCTGCCTGCCGGGCCGACGAACCTCGTCCTGGTCACCAGCCGCCGCGCGCTCGCCCTCGACGGCGCCCGCACCCTGCCGCTGGACGTTTTCACCCCGGCCGAGGCCCGCGAACTGCTCGTCCGCGTCGTCGGCGCCAAGCGGGTGGAGAGCGAACCCGAGGCCGCCCGCCGGGTGGGCGAACTGTGCGGCTGGCTGCCGATGGCCGTCGCGCTCGCCGCCCGTCGCCTCCAGTCCCGTCCGACGTGGACAGTCGCCGACCTCGCCGCCCGGCTGGCCGAAACCGGTGACCGCATCGACGAACTGGCCGCGGGCAGCCGGCGGCTGCGCGCGGTGTTCGAACTGTCCTATCAGGCGCTCGCAGCCGAGGAGCAGCGCCTGTTCCGCCTGCTGGGCCTGCACCCCGGCGCGGACTTCACCCCCGAGTCGGTTGGCGCGCTCGCCGGGCTCACCCCGGCCCGGGCGCGGTGGCTGCTCGACCGTCTCGTGGACGAGAACCTGGTCACCGTCGTCACCCGCGACCGGTACCGGCTGCACAACCTGCTCGCCGAGTACGCGCGCGGCCTCGCCCGCGACAACGAGCCGGAGCCGGCCCGGCGCGCCGCGATCACCCGCGTGCTCGACTTCTACCTGCACACCGCCGCCCGCGCCACGCAGCTGATCTACCCGGCCAAGCACATCCCGCTGACCGGCGCCGCGCCCGCGCACGGCCCGGTGCTGCCCGACCGCGAGGCGGCGAAGCGGTGGCTGGAGGCGGAGCGCCCGTGCCTGATCGCCGCCGTCAGCCTGGCCGCCGAGCAGGGCTGGCCGACGCACGCCTGGCAGCTGACCCGCTGCCTGCGCGCGTACCTGTACCTCTACGGCTACAGCCACGACCACGACTGGGTGCACACGCACGAGGCCGCGCTGGCGGCCGCGACCGCGGCGCAGGACCGGGTCGGTGAGGCGCACACCCGCTCCGACCTCGCGGCCGCGTACCTGCACCACGGCCGCGCCGCCGACGCGCGTGAGCAGTTCCTGCGCGCGATCGACCTGCACCGCGCGAACGGCGAGCGCGAACTGGAAGCCACCTCGCTGACCGCGCTGGCCGTGCTCTGCCACCGCGTCGGTGAGTTCCCCGAGGCGCTGCGGCTGTTCCGCACGGCCGGTGTCCGCTGCGCCGGGGACGCCCGGCTGGAAAGCGCTGTCGCCGCGAACCTCGGCGCCACGCTGGCCACGCTCGGCCGGCTCGACGAGGCCGTCGACCAGTACCGGCACGCGCTGGTGCTGTCCCGGCAGGCCGGCGACCCGGACGGGGAGAGCGGCGCGCTGGCCGACCTCGGCGACGCGTGGCGGCGGCTGGGCAGGCAGCGCGAGGCGATCGAGCACCTGAAGGAAGCCGTCGACCTCGCCGAGACGCACGGCCTGGAGCCGCGGATCGCCTATGCGCGGCACCGGCTCGGCAACACCTACCGGCAGACCGGCCGGTTCGACGACGCGCTCGGAAACCTCAACGAGGCGCTTCGGATCGTCCGCACGGTCAGCGGACCGGCGACCGAGAGCGAAGTGCTCATCGACTTCGGCGGGGTGCACCGCGACATCGGCGACCTGCTCACCGCCGCGGACCTGATCGAGGCCGGATTGCGGGCGGCGATCAACCGGGGCGAGCGCTACCAGCAGGCGCGGGCGCTCAACGAACTGGCCGAACTGCACCGCTGCGCCGCGCGAGCCGGCCTGGCGCAGGACTACTGGCGCCGCGCCTACGCCCTGTTCGACGAGCTGGGCGCGCCGGAAGCGGCCGAGCTGCGCGACTTCACCGGAGACCGCTGGCCCGTGACGTCCGTGGCCTGACCCCGAACTCCCGGGCCGGCCATCGCCTGGCCCGGGACCAGCGGACACGCCGAGGCGCCGCCTCGCCTCGGCGTGTCCGCCACCCACCGCTCAGATGAGCCCGTTCCGCAGCGCGTAGGACACGGCGTGCGTGCGGTTGCGCAGCCCCAGCCTGCTGGTGAGGCTGTGCAGGATGTTCTTGACCGTGCGCTCCGAATAGGACATTTCCGCGGCGATCTCGGCCGTGTCCTGGCCGTCGGCGAGGCGGCGCAGCACCTCGGTCTCGCGGCGGGACAACCCGTTCAGCATCAGCTCGCGCGGCGCCAGCACCTCGCGCTGCAGGCGGGCCAGCCCGTGCAGCACCTGGCCCAGCTGCTCGGCAGGCAGGTGGCCGTGGCCCTGGTGCGCGTCGGCGATCGCGCGCAACAGCCGGGCGGTCGTGACCTCCGCGCGCGGGAGCAACACCACCAGGCCGTTCTCGATCGCGGTCCACAGTTCCGCCGGGCGGGGCGCGTCGGTGATCAGCACCAGCCGCGCGTTCGTCGGGGCGTCGGCCACCAGTTCGGGCAGGCCGGCCACCGACTCCGTCATCGCGACCACGACGTCCGCCGACGCGGGCGTCCCGTTGACCACATGGATGCCGGGTTTGCCCTGGATCTCGCTGAGCAGGCCGGCGCGCAGGAACACGTCGTCGGCCAGTACCGCGACGCGGACCACCGCGCGGTCGGCCGCCGGGACGGCGTGCAGGCGGGCGGCGGGCCTGCCGCCGGGGACATCCCGCATAGCGGTGCTGTACGGCATAGGGCCACCTAACCGTACCGATACAGGCGGAACCAGGCGGAAGCACCGGCAGGTTTCGGCGCCCGCAGTTCTGCCGGTTTAATGGGTGGCGGTGAGCGAGACAGTGGACATAGGGTCACCGGGGGAGGATCCGACCTTCGGTGAACTGCTGCTACGCCATCGCCGCTCGGCCCGGCTCACGCAGGCCGACCTCGCGCAGGCCTCCGGGGTCAGCGTGCGGGCCCTGTCCGACCTGGAGCGCGGCCGCGCCCGCGCCGCGCAGCGCCGCTCCACCGAAGCCCTCGCCGACGCGCTCGGGCTGACCGGCGGCAACCGCGAAGACTTCCTGGCCGCGGCCCGCGACGGCCGTCGCCGCAGGTCCAGACCAGTCGTGCCGTTCGCGGGGCCGCCGCCGGCCGCGGTGCCGGACCTGGTGGGCCGCGGCCACGAGCTGGACACGTTGCGCCGAGCGGCGGCCGACGCGCTCACCATCCCGAGCGGCGTGGTCGTGTCGCTCGTCGGGCACCCGGGCGTCGGCAAGACGGCGCTGGCCCGCACGGCCGCGCACCTCCTGGCGGCCGAGTTCCCGGACGGTTTCCTGTCGGTCGACCTGCGCGGCATGGACGACCAGCCGGTCACCCCGCGCGCCGCACTGGACGTCCTGTTGCGTGGTCTGAACGTGCCTGCGGCGGAGATCCCGGCCGCGGTCGCCGAGCAGTCGGCGTTGTTCCGGTCGCTGCTGGCCGGCCGCCGGGTCCTGGTGCTGCTGGACAACGCGGCCGACGAGGCCCAGGTCCGCCCGCTGCTGGCGGCCGCGACCGGATGCCTCACACTCATCACCTGCCGCCGCGCGCTGGCCGGGCTGGAGTCGGCGCGCTGGCTGTGGCTGCGGCCGTTGGAGACCGCGGACGCCTCCGCGCTGGTCGCGGCGATCGCGGGGCCGGACCGGGTGCGTGCCGAGCCGGCCGCGGCGGGGGAGCTGGCCGAGCTGTGCGGGAACCTGCCGCTCGCCGTGCGGATCGCGGGGAACCGGCTGGCGACCAGGCCGCACTGGACGATCGCCTACCTGGTCGACCAGTTGCGTGACGAGAGCACGCGGCTGGCCGCGTTGTCGGCGGGGGACCTGCGGGTGCGGTCGGCGTTCGAGATGTCGCACCGCCGGTTGTCCCCGGCGGCGCGGCTGGTGTTCCGCCGCCTGGCGGTGATCCCGGGCCCGGATTTCGGCGCCGACCTGGCGACCGTCGCCACCGGCATGGCGACCCCGGACGTGCGGGCCCACATCGACGAGCTGGTCGACGCGAACCTGCTGCAGGAGGGCAGCGTGCCCGGCCGCTACACCTTCCACGACCTGATCCGCCTGTTCGCGCGGGAGCGGCTGGCCGTCGAGGAGGATGCCGGCGAGACGTCGGCCGCGACGTGCTCGGTGCTGGACCACCTGCTGGACACCGGGATCGAGGCCGGGCGGCTGTTCTACCCGGACGCGCTGCGGGATTCGCTGGAGGCGAGCCGGTTCGCGACGCGTGAGGAGGCCGCGGCCTGGCTCGACGCGGAGGCGGCGAACTGGCTCGCCGCGCAACGGGCCGCGCTCGCGCACGGCAAGCACCGGCAGGTGGTGGACCTGGCCAGAGCCTTGCACTGGTTCTCGGACGGCCGGATCCAGCAGCTGCCGTGGGACGAGGTGTTCGCGCTCGGCGTGGACGCGGCGCGGGCGCTGGGCAGCCGCGCGGACGAGGCGGTGTTGCTGAACTTCCTCGGCTGGGCGAGGTACTACTGCCTCGGCGACAACGAAGGTGGCCGCGCCGCGCACGAGGAGGCGCTGGCGATCGCGACCGAGATCGGCGACCGGCGCGAGCAGACGTGGGCGCTCGGGTATCTCGGTTCGGTGTTGCTGCGGCTGGGGCGGCCGGAGGAGGCGCTGGACCACGTCGAGCGGTCAGTCGGCTTGGCGGACATGGATTTCTGGATGGGGCAGGGGTCGATCCGCAACGTGCTGGGGAAGGTGTTGTGCGCGGTCGGCCGTCCCGGCGAGGCGCTGCTGGTGCACCGCGAGGTGCTCGCCGACACCGAACGCTACCGGGACGACGCGAACCCGTTCACGTACCGGTTCTTCCGCGCGCTGACGTTCCAGTTGCTCGGCAGGGCGCTGACGGAGACCGGTGACTGGCCGGGTGGCGCCGAGGCGTTCCGGACCGCGCGGAGGCTGTTCGACGAGGGCGGTTTCCCCGTGCCGGGCGGCGAATGCGCCGTCCAGGAGGGCGCGGCGTGGCGGGAAGCCGGGCGGCTGGGCCTGGCGGAAGACTGCCTGCAGGCGGCGCTCCAGGTGTTCACGCAGGTGCTGACGCGCTGGCAGCGGGCGCAGGCGCTCGCGGAGCTGGCGCTGGTGCTGGAAGCGACCGGACGAGGCCCACTGGCGGCCGAACACCGCCGCGAGGCGCTGGCGGTGTGCGAGGACCTGGGCACTGAGGCGGCGGCGGATCTGGCGAAGCGTTTGTTGTCTGGGCTGGGGTGAGTTGGCGCTGGTGTTGCGGTGGGGGCGAGGTCGGTTGGCGGGCGTGCGCGGTCGGTAGGCGTGGGCGGTGTGAGGATTTGGGTATCCCGGCAAGTCGCGGATCGGGGGAGGCGTTTGTTGTCTGGGCTGGGGTGAGTTGGCGCTGGTGTTGCGGTGGGGGCGAGGTCGGTTGGCGGACGTGCGCGGTCGGCAGGCGCGGGCGGTGACGCGGTGGGTGTGGCCGGGCAGGGTTGACCGTCCGATAGGGCATGGCGGCGTTCGGTCGCTGGCGCAGCGGTACGTCTTCGGGTTTCACTGAGCGTGATTTCGGCAGAAACGATCAGTACAGGGAGCGCGGACGTGGGCGAGCAGGACGCTCAGAACTGGGCCGCGCGCAGCCATCGCGAACTGTATGAGACGGTGCACGCCGCCGGCCCCGCCTCGGAGGCCGCCCGCGCCGCGATGCCGGAACCGGTTCCGTTCGACCTGGACGAGACCCTGGAGCGCCTGTTCGCCCGCGGCGGGATCGCCACTCTCTACGAAGCCGCCGGCGACCTACGTCCCGCCGCCGAGCACGCGTGGCGAGCGCACGACCAGGCGGTGTCGGTGATGGCCGCGTTCGCTTCCGGGGCGGCGGAGGCTGGTGCGTCGCTCCCGCAGCAGACCGAAGCGCCCAGGAGTTCCGGTGGTTCCCGGCCATTGCCGCCGATGGATGTCGGCGCAGGGCACCAGGTGCCGCGAGGGTCTGCTTCCTCCGGAGCGGCATCGGCCTTGGCGGATGGTTTCCGCCGGAGTGATCCCGCGGTTCCGTCCGCTTCGCCCGGGGCGGTCGCGGTGTTGCCGGACACTGAATCCTGGCGGAGCGTGTCTGCTTCGCCCGAAGCGGTATCGGGGTTGCGGGACAAGGACTCCGGCCGGAGCGAGCTCTTGGCTTCGTCCGCGTCGGCCGGGGTGGTATCGGGGGCGCCGGACAACGAACTCCGGCGGAGTGATCCGCCGGCTTCGCTTGCGTCCGGTTCTCCGGCAGCGGTTTCGGCGTTGCGGGACAGTGACTTCCGGCGAGTGGTTCCGCCCGCTCCCTCCGCTTCCCCCGGAGCGGCGTCGGCCTTGGCGGATGAGTCCCGGCGGACTGATCCGCCGGTTCCGCCCGCATCTGCTTCGGCCGGGCCGGCATCGCCCTTGCGGCGCAATGATCCCCGGCCCGGTGATCTGCCCATGCCAGCCGCTTCTGCTTCCTCCGCGGCGGCATCGGGGTTGCGGGGCAATGACTTCCGGCGGAGTGATCCGCCGGTTCCGCCCGCGTCCGCGATCAGCGGCGCCGCGGGCGGCGCCACCCATCGGCCGGGTGTGACGAACTCGCCCCGGCCGCCCGGCACGCGCACCACCGGCCCGGCGATCCCGGGTTCCGGCGGTGTTGGCTCGTTGTGCCCCGGCGCCGCCGGTTTCGGCGGCGCCGGGAGCCCGGGCAGCGGTGGCGGCGCGTTCGCCGTCTGGTTCGGCGAGGCGGCGGGGCCTGGCGCAGGCGGCCGGGTCCCCGCCGCGTGGCCGGCATGACCCCCCGAAGACCCGACTTCGTCCTGTCCGCACCCGAGTTCGACCTGCTCTGGGGCGACCTCGACCTGCCACCCGTGCCGTATCCGCTGCGGGTGCCCAGCGTCGGCCGCACATTCACCGTCCGGGCCCGGCTCACCGATGAGGTGTACCGGTCGTGCGCGGAACGCGGCCTGGCGTCCGGTCGTCGGCTCGATCCCCGGTTGGAAACGCTGCTCGCCCTGCTGGCCGGTCCGGAGGTGTCGATCGACGCCGTCGGGCACATCGGGTACCCGGTCCGCGCCCTCGCCGCGGCAGCGGGCCGGACCGGGGTGCTGGCCGTGCTCGCCGGTGGCGAGATCTGGCTGACCGAGATCCCGCCCGCCGCGCTGGTTCCGGAGATCGTCGCGGTGTTCCCGCCCGGCGCACCCGGCGCGCCGGTGGATCCGTTCGCAGTGGACGCTCTGGCCGGAAGCCGTTCCAGCGGCGGGCAGATCGGCGTGCACGCCGGTGCGCGATCGTCCACTGTGGTCACCTGGTTCGACTCGTCGCGCGGCCGGTACCTGGTTTCTCGTGACGGCGACGGCATCACCGTCACGCCCACCGACGACGCCCGTCTAGCCCGTCGCGTGAGCGCGCTGTTGACGAGCACCGCGGAGATACATACTGTAGGTATGTAACTGTTCGCGACGTTGCGAGGTGTCCATGGGCCAGTCGGGGCCGAGTGCCACGGGCCGGATCGAGGTCGCGGCCGAACCGGCGCGCGTGTACGACCTGGTGAGCGATCCCGGCGTGCTCGCCGAGCTGGCCGAGGAGTACAGCGGGTTCCGATGGCTACGCGGCGTGACCGGCGCCCGGGTCGGCGCGCGGTTCCGGGGGATCAACCGCCGTGGAGTGCGGTTATGGAGCACCGTCAGCACGATCACCGACGCCGACGCGGGGAAGCGGTTCGCCTTCGAGGTGCGTTCGCTGGGCATCCCGGTTTCCCGGTGGCAGTACGACATCGAGCCCGCCGGCGACGGCTGCGTGGTGACCGAAAGCACGTGGGACAAGCGGCCGGGCTGGTTCCGCGCGCCGAGTTCACTGGTGACCGGCGTGTGGCAGCGCGAGGACAAGAACCGCGCCAACATCGCCGCGACGCTCCAGCGCCTGAAGACCCGCGCCGAACACGCCTGAGCATGGCGCGATGAACCCGGCGGCGCGGCGCCGGTTCGGCTTGGTCACAGGTCACGTCGTCTGACCTGCGGTGGGTCAGTGGCTGAGCCACTCGGCCGGCGGGAATCCGCGCGCGGTGGCCAGGCCGGGGCGAGCAGTGCAGGTCGTCGAGGGTGGTTGGGCCGCTCGGTGACGGACGTCTGGGCGAGTGGCTGGGCCAGTTGGTCAGTGAGGGAGCCGGGCCCGGCGAGTAGCTGGATCAGTTGGCTGGGGGCGGATGAGTGGCTGAGCCGGTTGGCTGGAGGGGAAGCCGGGCGGGTGGCTGGGCCGGTTGGCCCGGTGGGAAAGCCGGGCGAGTGGCTGGGCCAGTTTGGCCGGTGGGAAAGCCGGGCGAGTGGCTGGGCCAGTTGGCCGGAGGGAAAGCCGGGCGAGTGGCTGAGCCAGTTAGCCAGTTGGCCGAACCGGAGGGCCGGCCACGCGGGGCGGTCCGCTCAGCGGTAGACCACCAGAGCGCCCCGGTTCTTGCGTAGCGTCACGTCGGGCGGGACCTCGGTCAGCTCGCCGTCCACCGCGAGTCGCAGGCGGCCCCCAGGGGCGCTGATCTTCAGTTGCGGCGCCGCGGGCCGGTCCTGGTATGGCGTGCACCAGCGCAGCGTTCCGGTCAGCACCGCCAGCACCACCCGCGTCCGCGCGAACGGGCTTTCCGCGTACACCACGCGGATGTCGAGCAGCCCGTCGTGCAGGCTGGGGCGGTACGTGGGCGCGAAACCGCGCGGCCGGTACGCCCCGTTGCCCGCGAAGATCATCCACACTCGGCGCCGCTCGTCGTTGACCACCAGCTCTTGCGGCTTCGCCCGGCGCAGGACGTGCACCAGCCCGACCAGCACCGCGGGCCACTTCCCGATCCGCTTCTCCCACTTCTCCCGGTAGCGGACCAGATCGGTGTACAGACCGGTGCTGCAGGTGTTGACGAACACCTGGCTGTCCGCCACCCCGAGGTCGATCCGCACCGCGGAACCGGCCCGCAGCGCGGTGATCGCATCGTCCGGGGTCTCCACGCCGAGGTCGCGCGCGAAGTGGTTGAGGGTGCCCGCCGGGACGACGAGCAACGGGACGCCGTGCTCGGCGGCGACCCGCGCCGCGACGTTGATCGTGCCGTCCCCGCCCGCGACGCCCAGCACCCGGCAGGTCCGGGCGGCCTCGGTCATCGCCTCGGTCAGGTCCTCGCCGTCGGCAGGCTCGACGATCTTGGCCTGCGGCAGTTCCGCCGCGACCTGCTCCAGAATCGCCGCGCCGGCGCTGCCCGCGGACGAGTTGGCCACCAGGACCAAGCCCTCGCCCGTGGGCAGGGCGGGCGCCGGGCACCGTTCGGCGTCCGACGGGCCGGCCGGGGTGCGTGGCCACCACGACAACGTGACCAGGCCCGCGGTCAGGCCGATACCGATCCCGGCGAGCACGTCGGACGGGTAGTGGGCGCCGGTGACCACGCGGGAAGTGGCCACCCCGGCGGCGAGGGCCCCGACCGGCACGCCGAGCGCGGGCCACTCCAGCGCGGCCCCGGCGGCGAAAGCGGCCGCGGACGCGGAGTGCCCGGACGGGAACGACGTCGTCCACGGCGCGCGCCGCAACTGCCGGACCGGCGGGATGGCGACCGTCGACGGGCGGGTGCGGCGGATGATCCGCTTGCTCAGGCCGTTGGCCGTCGCGCTCGCGATGCCCAGCGCCAGCATTCCGCGCAGGGCGGCGCGGCGCGCGCGGCGGTTGCGGGTCGCGGCGAGCGTGACGCTGACCGCCCACCACAGGCCGCCGTAGTTGGCCGCGCGGCCGAGGCGGGGCAGCACCCGGTCCAGGAGCGCGGAATCGGTCGCCGCCACCCGCGCGAACACCTGCCGGTCCACCCGGGAAACCCATCGCCGCATGCCGGCAGTCTAGGCGCGCTCCGCGCTTGCTTCCGGGCACACCGAGGAGTACACCGGTTCTATGACAGCTGTCATGACGGTGACCGAGCTGGACGGCACGTCCTCGGCGGAGGTCGCCGAACTCGTCCTGGCCTGCTCCGCGGTGACTCTCCGGAACCGCTTCCTGATGCCGGGGCAGCCGGATCCGCGGGACGTCCTCGTCCGCTACCGGCGCTACCTCCTCGCCGGGCCGCCGCACGGGGTGGCGCTGGTCGCGTTCAGCGGGCGGTCGCCTGCCGGGCTGCTGAACCTGGTGGCGGACGAGGCGCGGGTCGCGGAACTCGGCATCGTGGTCGCCGACCCGTGGCAGCGGCAGGGGATCGCGACGGCGATGGCTTCGTGGTTGCGGACTTCGGGCCGGTGGGAGGGGTGGACCGTGCGGGCGGTGACGCACGCGGACAATGTGGCGGCGAAGGCTTTGTTGCGGGGTCAGGGTTTCCGGCTGCTCGGCGGGGCCGATCGCGGCGAGTACCACTACGAGTTGACGATGCCGGGACCGGTGTGGGAGGTGGCAAGGTGACGCGCGGGCCGCGGGAGCGGATGGTCTACAGCGCAGCGCAGCTGATCCGGACGCAGGGGGTGAGCGGCACCGGGATGCGCGAGGTGGTGGAGCACGCGTCGGCGCCGCGGGGATCCCTGCAGCACTACTTCCCGGGCGGCAAGGACCAGCTGGTGCGCGAGGCGCTGGCGTGGTCCGGCGACTTCGCGGCGCGGCGGGTCAAGCGGTACGCCGAGGCCGCGCCGACTCCGGCCGGGTTGTTCGCCGGGATGGTGGCGCAGTGGCGGGACCAGTTCCGCGAGGAGGGCTTCGCGGCGGGCTGCCCGCTCGTCGCGGCGACGGCGGATGTGGTGGCGGGCAACGAGAACCTGCGGCAGGCCGTGTGTGCGGGGTTCGAGACGTGGCTGCGGCCGGTGGCGGACAGCCTGCGCGAGATGGGCGTGCCGGAGGCGCGCTGCCGGTCGCTCGCGATGGTGATGATCAGCGCGCTCGAAGGGGCGATCGTGATGGCGCGGGCGCAGGAGGATGTGGCGCCGTTGGATGCGGTGGTGGCCGAGTTGGGGCCGATGCTCGACGCGGCGCGGGTTTGACGGCGGGTGGGCGTTTGGTCGGGACGGCGCGGGCGGGCGTGGCAGCTGGGTCGGAGTGCTTGGAGGGTGGTTGTGATGGCGGGCGCAGGGGGTTCGGCGCCGTCGGATGCGGGGCCGGTGATGCGGGTGTGCGTTTCGTTTGACGCCGACGAGTGGGCGGACCTGGCGCGCCGCGCCTGAGGGGGAGTGTCCGTTCCGTTCAAGACCGCCGCCCCGGGCGGACCTTACCGTCCACCGCATGCGTATCGGAATCGGACTTCCCGCCGCTGTGCCTGGGGCGGACTTCACCTCGATCGGGGACTGGGCCGCGGAGTGCGAACGCCTCGGGTTCGCCTCGCTGGGCGTGATCGACCGGCTCGTCTACGACAACCTCGATCCGCTCGTCGCGCTGGCGGCCGCGGCCGCGCGCACCACCCGGATCGAGCTGATGACCACCGTGCTCAACGCCGGCTACCGCCGCAACCCCGTGCTCCTCGCCAAGCAGATCGGCTCCCTGGAACGGCTTTCCGGCGGCCGGCTCACCGTCGGGCTCGGGATGGGCGGCTGGCCGGAGGACTACGCGGCCAGCGAAGTCCCGATGACCGGCCGCGGTGCCGCGTTCGAGGACACCCTCGCGACCATGCGCGCGGTCTGGCGCGGCGAGACGCACGGCGCCTCCGGACCGGTCCCAGCATTGCCGGACGGGCGTCCAGGCCTCCTGCTGGCCGGGCTCACCCCGGCCGGCTTCGCCCGCGCCGCCAGGTTGTCGGACGGCTGGGTGGCGCCCTCCTTCGGCCTGCCGGTCCTCCACCAAGGCGTGGCGGCCGTCCGCGCGATCTCGCCGCGGGCGCGGATCGTCGTCGAGCGGTACTTCTGCTTCGGGCCGGACGCCGAGCGCCGCGCGGACGACTACATCGCCCACTACTACGGGCCCGCCTATGCCGACCAGGTGCGGCCGGACGTCCTCACCGACCGCGGCCACCTGCACAAGGAGATCACCCGCCTCGCCGAGGCCGGCGCCGACGACCTCGTGCTGCTGCCCTGCACGGCCGAACCGGAGCAGATCGGGCTGCTCGCCGCGCGGCTGCCCACTGTGGACGAACACGGCACTGTCGGGTGAAAACCCCGCCACGGCGTTTGCCGTGTGCCCGCACCAGGGAACCACCGGCACGAGTATCCGAAGTGGACCCACCGGGGTGCACCGGAGAGGAGGCTCACCGTGAGTGGATGGGTGAGGGTGCCCGAGGTGCGCGACGAGCCAGGAGGGCTGAACGGGACGTTCGTCCTCGCCCGGCCACGGTCCGGCACCGTGGGCGAGACCCAGCGCGTGGCCCATGTCTTCCCGTTGCCGGCCGAGCGGCCCGGTGTGCTGGTCGCCTACTGCGGCTTCGAAGGCCGCCGCGGCGAGCTGGACCTGCTGGACCGCCCGGTGGGCATGCCGTGCGAGCGCTGTCTGGTCGTCGCGGCCCGGCGCGCCGGGGCGGGATCGATCCCCAGCCAGCGCCGCAACTGACCGGACACCCGTCCGCCGCAAAACCCATGCGAATACCTCCTTGACTCGATCTCGCGCTCGAACTTAAAGTACGGTCGTCCACAAAGTTTGACGACGGGGGCGACCATGACGACCGACGTGCTCACCGGATCACTGCGCGGCGCGCCCTGGCGGCGGCTCGCCGTGCTGGGCGACAGCGTCGCCGAGGGGCTGGGCGACCCGGTCGACGGCTACCCGCCGCCGCCGTGGGCCGACCGGCTCGCCGACCTGCTGCGCGAACAGCAGCCCGGCCTGGCCTACGCCAACCTCGGCGTGCGCGACCTGCGTGCCGCCCAGGTCCGGGACACCCAGCTCGCCGCGGCCCTGGACTTCCGGCCGGACCTGGCCGTGGTCGCGGCCGGTGGCAACGACATGCTGCGCCGCTCGTTCGACCCCGTCGCGGTCGAGGAAACGCTTTCCGAGATCGTCTCCGCCCTGCGCGCGGCCGGCGCCGCCGTGGTGGTCATGGGCCTGTTCGACATCTCGCGGTCGCCGCTCGCCGACGACGACCGGCGCGACGGGCTCCGCGTGCGGCTGGGCCGGCTCGCGCGGCTCACCCGCCGCGTCGCCGACCGCCACGGCGCCTGGTACATCGACCTCGGCGACCACCCGGCCTCCGCGGACGCGGGGATCTACAGCGCCGACCGGTTGCACGTCAACGCCCGCGGCCACGCGATCGTCGTCACCGAAACCGTCCGCAGGCTCGCCGCGGAGCTGTCGTGCTGACGCGGCGGCAGGTCGTCGAGGGCGCCACCGGCCAGTACGACCGGTTCGCCGAACTCGTCGAGTCGGTGACCGACGGCTGGGACACGCCCACCCGCTGCACGAAGTGGCGGGTGCGGGACGTCGCCGCGCACGTGGTCGGCAACGCCGTGGACACCGCGGCGGGCACCATCGGCACACGCACCCCCGACGAGCAGGCCGTCGCCCTCGCGCACCACGAGCCCGCCGAACTGGCCGCGATGCTCCGCGAAGCCAACGCGAAACTCCGGGCCGCACTGTCCACACTCGACGATCAGCGGTGGGCGAAGCCGAGCGGCGTGCGGGGCCGGACGGTCGGCAACGGTGTCCTGACCCTGTGGTACGACGCCTACGTCCACGGCGACGACATCCGCGCCGCGCTCGGCCGCGAGCCCGAACGGGGCAGCGGGCTGACCGCCGCCGTGCACTGGGTCGCGGAATCCCTGCGCCAGAAGGGCTGGGGACCCGCGCGCCTGGAACTGCGCGGCTTCGGCCCGGTCGACATCGGCAGCGGGGGAGACACCGTCGAGGCCGACGCGCTGGAGTTCGTGCTCACGGCCTCCGGCAGGCGCGACCCGGCCGCGCTCGGCCTCGGTGGCGACGTCAACGTCTACTCACGCTGACCACTTCTGGGCCGCGGCGTAGGCGAGCTTGTCCGGGTTGACGACCGTGTGCAGCGCGAGCACGCCGTCCGCGCCCGGTTCGAGCAGCACGATCCCGAACAGCTCGCCGTGCAGGTGCAGCGCGAGGCCGGGCGAGCCGTTGATCGAGCGCACCGAGAGCTCGATGTCGGCCGCGCGTGGGTCGCGGTGCAGACCGGCGACGTACCGGGCGACGCGGTCGCGGCCGAGGATCGGGCGGCGGGCGGCGGTGACCTTGCCGCCCCCGTCCGCCCAGGACACGACCTCGTCGGCGAACATCCGTTCCAGGGCGGCCACATCGCCCTTGACGGTGGCGTCGAGGAACCGCTCCACGATGGCGCGGCGCTGCTCGGTCGTCGCGGTGAAGCGTTTGCGCCCGTCGCCGACGTGCTGCCGCGCGCGGCGGTACAGCTGGCGGACGTGGGATTCGTCGAGGTCGAGGATCTCGCCGATCTCGCGGTGGCTGTGGCCGAACGCCTCCCGCAGCACGAACGCCGCGCGTTCCGGCGGGGTCAGCCGTTCCAGCAGGAAGAGCAGCCCCATCGACAGCGAGTCGCGCTGCTCGGCGGTCTCCGGCGGGCCCAGCTCGCCGTGCTCGGTGAACACCGGCTCCGGCAGCCACGGGCCGGTGTAGAGCTCGCGCCGCGCCCGCGCCGAGGTGAGGCGGGTCAGGCAGAGGTTCGTGACGACCTTCGTCAG
Source organism: Amycolatopsis thermoflava N1165 (assembly GCF_000473265.1). NCBI lineage: Bacteria > Bacillati > Actinomycetota > Actinomycetes > Pseudonocardiales > Pseudonocardiaceae > Amycolatopsis > Amycolatopsis thermoflava. The sequence continues at coordinate 3,492,140 of NZ_KI421511.1, read as the reverse complement.
CCACGCCTCCGGCACCTCGACGCCGTCGCTGGCGTCCCAGCGAAGGTAGGCCTCCTGCACGACGTCCTCGGCCTCGGACGCCTCGCCGAGCAGCCGGTAGGCCAGGCCGAGCAGGCGCGGGCGGTTGGCTTCGAAACGGGCGAGGCGGTCCACGCCTCCCAGGATGCCAGTTACCGGCCCTGCTGCGGATCGAAATCGTCGTGCTCGTCACCCGAGGACGTGCCCTGCTCGCCCCGCAGCACCTCCTGCTCCTCCGGGGAGGAGTCCTCGGCGCCGGGCAGGTCCTCGCGGGCGTCGTCGTGCTTGCGTTCCATGCGCCCGGGCTACCCGGCCGCCGGCCGCCGAAACGGGTCAGGCCGGCGGTTCGGTGGTGCGGTAGATGGTGGTCAGCCACACGTCCAGCAGCACGTCGACCACGTTCGCCTCCAGTACGGCCGGGTCGTCGCCCGCGAAGGTCGCGTACAGGACACGTTCGTTCATCAGGTTCAGCGCGATCGCCAGCTCCCGCGCCGGCCGGCCCGCGGGGGCCGCGCCGCGCGCCCGCTCGGCCTCGATGGCCTCCGCGGTGCGGCTGACCCAGGTCCCCATCATCCCCGCCCACAGCTCCCGCACCTCGGCGTTGGTGTGCCGGGCCTCCGCCGCGGCGAGCGCGACGGAGCGGTGGGCGCGGAACGTCGTGTAGATGGCGTCCAGGCACTGCCGCCAGCGCTCCGCGGGGGTCGGGCCGGGGTTGTCGAACACCGCCGACGACGCCCGGTCGGCCTCCTCGGTGACCCGGTCCAGCAGCGTGAGCAGCACCGCGTCCTTGGAGCGGAAGTAGAAGTAGAACGTGGGCCGGGAAATGCCCGCGCCGCGCGCGAGGTCGTCGATCGAGATGTCGCTCAGCGGCCGGTCCGCCAGCAGGCGCTCGGCGGTGGCCAGGATCGCCAGCTCCCGCTCGTCACCGCTGGGCCGGGGCGCGCGTCGGCCGCGTGCCGGGCGGTTGCGGACGGCGGGTTCGGTGGCCATGTGGCCACCGTATCAGGTGCCCAACCCCTTGTCGGCGATCTCGACGGAGTGTTGACCATATCGACATACCGTTGGTACGTTGCGGTGGCAGACGCCTGAGGAACGGGGAAGCGATGACGCTGGAACACGTCGACGTCCTGATCGTCGGTGCCGGGCTGTCCGGGATCGGCGCCGCCAGCCACCTGCAGGCCGAGTGCCCCGGACGCACGTACGCGATCTTCGAGTCGCGCGGCGCGATCGGCGGCACCTGGGACCTGTTCCGCTACCCGGGCGTCCGCTCCGACTCGGACATGTTCACCCTGGGCTACTCGTTCGAGCCGTGGACCGACGCGAAAGCGATCGCGGACGGCCCGTCCATCCGCGAGTACGTGCGGACCACCGCGCGCAAGCGCGGCATCGACCGCAAGATCCGGTTCCACCACCGCGTGGTGCGGGCGGAGTGGTCCTCGGCCCAGGCACTGTGGACGGTCGAGGCGGAGCGCACCGACACCGGCGAACGCGTGCGAATCACCTGCGACTTCCTGTTCGTCAACTCCGGGTACTACCGCTACGACCAGGGCTACGCGCCGGAGTTCCCCGGTCAGGACGAGTTCGCCGGCACCGTCGTGCACCCGCAGCACTGGCCGGAGGACCTGGACTACACCGGCAAGCGCGTCGTCGTGATCGGCAGCGGCGCCACGGCCGTGACGCTGCTGCCCGCGATGGCAGGCGACGCGGCGCACGTGACGATGCTGCAGCGCTCGCCCAGTTACGTGCTGTCGCTGCCGGGCACCGACCCGGTCGCCGACAAGCTGCGCGGCGTGCTGCCGCCCAAGGTGGCCTATCCGATCGTGCGGTGGAAGAACGTGCTGTCCGCCATGCTGTTTTTCCAGCTCAGCCGCCGCATCCCGGCGTTCGTGCGGAAGTTCCTGCGCAAGGCGGCGTCCGCGCAGCTGCCGCGCGGGTTCGAGGTGGACCGGCACTTCAACCCCAGCTACGACCCGTGGGACCAGCGGGTGTGCTTCGTGCCGGACGGGGACCTGTTCAAGGCCGTCCGCAGCGGCAAGGCCGACATCGTCACCGACACCATCGAGCGGTTCACCGCGGAGGGCGTCCGGCTGGCCTCCGGCCGGGTGCTGGAGGCCGACATCATCGTCACGGCCACCGGCCTGAACCTGCTGCCGTTCGGCGGGCTGGACCTGGTGGTCGACGGCGAGCCGGTGGAGATCGGCGAACGCCTGGCGTACAAGGGCATGATGCTCTCCGGCGTGCCGAACTACGCGTTCACCATCGGCTACACGAACGCCTCGTGGACGCTGAAGGCCGACCTCGTCGCCGGGTACGTGTGCCGCCTGCTCAACCACCTCGACGAGCACGGCTACACCACCTGCACCCCGGTGGCGCCGCCGTCGGTCACCGCGACCGAGCCGCTCATCGACCTCAAGTCCGGGTACGTGCTGCGCAGCATCGACAAGCTGCCCAAGCAGGGCCCGGCCGCGCCGTGGCGGCTGTTCCAGAACTACCCGCGCGACGTCATGCTGATGCGGCACGGGTCGCTGACGGACGACGCCATGCGGTTCGCCCGCACCGCCAAGCAGGCGAAGGAGCGGGTGGCCTGATGCGCGACTACCTGTTCGACGGCGGCACGGCCGTGGTGACCGGGGCGGCCAGCGGGATCGGCGAGGCGCTCGCGCACGCCCTGGCCGCGCGGGGCTCGAACCTGGTGCTGCTGGACCGCGACGCCGACCGGCTGGCCGCGGTGGCCAAGGCCGTGGGCGCCGGAGTGGACGTCTCAACCCAGGTGGCCGACCTGGCCTCGGCGGAGGAGACGGCCGCGGCCGCCGCGCGGGTGCTGGCCGAGAACCCGCGGCTGACGTTGCTGATCAACAACGCCGGTGTCGCGCTGGGCGGCCGGTTCGACCAGCTGACGCTGGAGGAGTTCGGCTGGGTCGTGGACGTCAACTTCCGCGCCCCGGTCCAGCTGACGCACGCGCTGCTGCCCGCGCTCAAGGCCGCGCCCGGCTCGCACATCGCCAATGTGTCCAGCCTGTTCGGGCTGATCGCGCCCCCGGGGCAGTCGGCGTACGCGGCGAGCAAGTTCGCGATCCGCGGGTTCACCGAGGCGATCCGGCACGAGCTGGCCGGCCAGGTCGGGGTCACGTCGGTGCACCCGGGCGGCATCCGCACCCGGATCGCGGAGTCCGCGCGCGTCGGCAGCGGCGTGCCCGGCGGGATGGACACGCGGCAGTGGGAACGCGTGCTGCGGATGGACCCGGCGAAGGCCGCGGCGGTCATCGTGGACGCGATCGAGCACCGCAAGCCGCGCGTGCTGATCGGCTGGGACGCGAAGATCCCCGACCTGCTGGTGCGGCTGCTGCCCGGCGCACACAGCCGGCTGCTGGGCAGGTTGCGCTGACCGTGGACTTCGTGGACGTGCGCGGGCGGCGGGCCCGCTACCGCGTGGACGGCGACGGGCCGCCGGTCCTGCTGCTGCACGGGATCGGCCGGAGCCTGCGGGACTGGTCCGAGCAGCAGGACCTGCTCGCCGCCGCGCACCGCACCTACAGCGTCGACCTCGCCGGCTTCGGGATGTCGGAACCGTTGCCGGGCAAGCACACGCTCGCCGCGCTGGCCGGGTTCGCGGCGGACTTCCTGGACGCGGTGGGGGAGACGCAGCCGGTGCACGTGGCCGGGAACTCGCTCGGCGGCGCGGTCGCGATGCGGTTGTCGGTCGACGCGCCGGAGCGGGTGCGCAGCCTGGTGCTGGTGAACAGCGCGGGGTTCGGCCGCGAGGTGACGATCGCGTTGCGGCTGCTGGCGTTGCGGCCGTTGGGGAAGCTGCTGCTGCGCCCGAGCGTGGCCGGGGCCGTGCGGACCGAGCGGGCGTTGTTCCACGACCGCAAGTTCGCGACGCGGGAGCGGGTCGAGCACGCGCTGGAGATCGCCCGGCAGCCGCACGCGGCGCGGGTGATGCTCGAGACGGCGCGCGGGCTCGGCGGTTTCCGCGGCGTGCGGGAGGACTGGCGGGCCGAGCTGGTCCAGGCGGTGGCCGCGCGGGCCCTGCCGACGCTCGTCGTGTGGGGCGACCGCGACCTCATCCTGCCCGCCCTGCACCTCGACGCCGCCCGGCGCGCGTTGCCGCACGCGCAGACGCGGCTGTTCACCGACACCGGGCACATGCCGCAGATCGAGCGGGCCGCGGAGTTCCACGACCTGGTGACGCGCTTCTGGGCGGAGCAGGTCAGCCCCAGGTGAGCGGGTCGAGGTGGAGGTAGAACCGCAGCCGGGCGGGATCGGGCGCGGCGCCGTACCGCTCGGCGAACTCCGCGTCCGCAGCCTTCGCCCGTTCCTCGTCCGGCCAGGTCTCCCTGGCGTTGGCCAGCAGCAGCGCGAGGTCGGCGTGGCGGTCGGCCCGGCCGAGGCGGCCTAGATCGACGAAGCCCGACACCTCGCTCGTCGCGGGGTCGACGACGATGTTGGGCAGGCAGAGGTCGCCGTGGCAGATCACGGTGTCGGTGGCCTCCTCGGCGCGGCGCTGCTCGACCTGCGGCACGAGACGCGCCAGCAGCTCCGCGGGCGGGGTGTCCTGCTGCTCGACGGGCAGGAACTCCGGGTTCACCGCACCGCGGGCGACGACGTCCCGCGCCACGGCGACCATCGCGTCCAGGTCGCGGCTGAACGGGCAGTCGTCCGCGGGCAGGTCGTGCAGCCGGCGCACCGCGTCCGCGATGTGCGGCCAGGCGCGGCCGAGGTCTTCCGCGGACAGCCGGTCGGCGGGCACACCGGGAACGGTGCTGGTCACCAGGCAGGCGCCGGTTTCGCCCGAGTGCCAGTCGAGCACCCGTGGGCCCGGCACGCCCTGGCCGGCGAGCCAGGCGATCCGGTCGCGTTCGTGCCGGAGACCGGGCGCGTCCGCGGGCGCCACGTGCTTGGCGTAGCGGTCGCCGCCGGCGCTGTGGAACACCGCGGCGCCCGACTCGCCGCCGCTGACCGGACGCCAGCCGGGGTGATCGTGCATGGCGTCAGGTTATCGATTCAGGACCAGGGCGTGACCGGCCGCGGCACCCGCTTCCCGTCCAGCGTCACGTCCACCCGCTCGTCGAAGAAGGCCACGTGCCCGGCGAGCTGCACGGCGTCCGGGAGCGGGTTTTCGTACGCCCACGCGAGGTCCGGGTGCGTCCGGCCGCCGACCTCGGCCGACCAGTACCGCGCCCGCCCCTTGTAGGCGCACGTGGTCGCGCGGGCGGACTCCCGCAGCCTGCTGAAGTCCACATCGGACGGTGGCAGGTACAGCCGCGGCGGCAGGGACGTCTCGAACACCAGCAGCGGCGACTTCGTGTCCGCCAGCGGCACCCCGTCGACCTCCACCCGCACGTGCCGCGAGCTGCGCCGCACGTCGACGCGGTGGAACGGGTCGCGCGGGTGGGACACGATCGTCTCGTCCTCTTCCAGCCACTCGTCGAACGCGTCGAAGTCGGCGATCACGTACTCCGCGAGGTCCGGGTCGTCCGCCCGGAACCCGGCGCCCTCCAGAACCACGCCGTCCATGCTCAGCGTGAGCGGCGTGCCCGCGGTGGTGTGCGCGGCGAACCCGGTGCTCGGGTCCAGCACCCCCGTGTTGGGCCCGAGCGACACCGGGTGCCGCTCCACGTCGGACGGCGGGGCGGGCGTGAGCGAGGCGTGGACGTCGGCCGCCGGGAAGGCGTACTGCGGCACCACCCGCCGCGGCTCCCACACCAGGGCCGCCCGGCGGGAGTCGGCGAACACCTTCCCGCCGGCGACCGCCCGCACCCGCTTGCGCGTCGGCTCGAACCGCAGTTCGGGCAGCTCACGCGCCTGACGAAGGCTCAGCTGCAGCGCCATCGCCCCACTGTCCGCCCCGCCGGCCCGCGCGTCAACGCCGCAGAGCTTTGCGCGCCAGCCAGTTGCCGAGGAACTGCGCGCCCTGCACCAGCACGATGATCGTCACGACCGCCAGCCACGTCACCACCCAGTCGAACCGGTGGTAGCCGTAGGTGATGGCGAAGTCGCCGAGCCCGCCGCCGCCGACCGCGCCCGCCACCGCCGTCATGTCGACGATCGCGACGAACACGAACGTGTAGCCCAGCACCAGCGGCCCGAGCGCCTCCGGCACCAGCAGCGTGAGGATGATCCGCAGCGGGCTCGCGCCCATCGCCCGCGCCGCCTCGATCACGCCGGGGTCGATGGTGACCAGGTTCTGCTCGACGATCCGGGATATCCCGAACGTCGCCGCGAACACCAGCGCGAACGTCGCCGCCGCGGTGCCCAGCTGGGTGCCGACGACGAAGATCGTCACCGGCCCGATCGCGGTGATGAAGATGATGAACGGGATCGGCCGGATGATGTTGACCAGCACGTTGAGCACGGTGAACACGAACCGGTTCGCCAGCAGCCCGCCCGCGCGCGTGGTGTAGAGCAGGATGCCCAGCACCAGGCCGAGCACGCCGCCGACGACCAGCGTCACCACGGCCATGCCCAGCGTCTGCGCGATCGCCTCCCAGAACACCGGGCCCAGGGTCTCCCAGTCGAGGCTCATGCCGCGATCTCCTCGATCTCGGTGGTAGCGCGCAGGTCCGCGATCAGCGCGTCCACGTCGGCGTCGGCGCCGATCAGTTCGAGCGTCAGACCGCCGAACGACCGGCCGGACAACGCCGTGATGCCGCCGTAGACGATCTCGAACCGCACGTTGTGCTTGCCGACCGCGTCGGACAGCACCGCGCCCAGCCTGCCGTCGTCGTGCACCTTCGCCGACACCAGCCGCCCGCCGTGCCGTGCCCGGATGCGGTCCAGGTCCGCGCCGTCCGGGGTGTCCCGCACGACCGACCCGACGAACCGCTGCGCCGTGCGCGTCTTCGGCGACGAGAACACCTCGAACACGCTGCCCTGCTCGATCACCCGGCCGGAGTCCAGCACCGCGACCCGGTCGGCGATCTCACGCACCACCTCCATCTCGTGGGTGATCACCACGATCGTCACGCCCAGTTCGGTGTTGACCCGCTTGAGCAGCCGCAGCACCTCGCCGGTGGTCTCCGGGTCGAGCGCGCTGGTGGACTCGTCGGCGAGCAGGATCTTCGGGTTCGTGGCCAGCGCGCGGGCGATTCCCACGCGCTGCTTCTGCCCGCCGGAAAGCTGGTCCGGGTAGTGCCACGCCTTGTCGGTGATGCCGACGAACTTCAGCAGCTCGGCCACCCGCGCCTTCCGGCGCGCCTTGTCCCACCCGGCGATCTTCAGCGGGTAGGCCACGTTGCCGAACACCGTGCGCGAGCGGAACAGGTTGAACTGCTGGAAGATCATGCCGATCCCGGCCCGCACTTCACGCAGCTCCCGCTCGCGCAGCGCGGTCAGGTCCACGCCGTCGACGAGGACCCGCCCGGAGGTGACCGGTTCGAGTGCGTTGATCAGCCGGACCAGCGTGCTCTTGCCCGCGCCGGAGTAGCCGATGATGCCGAAGACCTCGCCCGCGCCGATGGTCAGGTCGACATCCGCCAGCGCGGTGACGTCACCGAACCGCTTGGTGACGCCCTGGAACTCGATGAGCGCGTTCACTTCTTCGCGGCCCGCACGGTCTGCTCGAGTCGGTCCAGGATCGCCTGCAGGTCGGTGTTGGGGCGCTCGACCAGCACGGCGGTGTTCTTCGACTCGGCCTTCACCTCGCCGGCCACCCGCGGATCGCGGTAGAGCTGGGCGAGCTTGAGGTAGGTCGGGTTGTCCTTGTCCTGCGCGCGGGTGACGAAGGTGTTGATGTAGGGCTCGGCGGACGGGTTGGCCGGGTCGTCGTTGAACAGCGCCTTCGACGGGTCGAGGTTCGCGTCCAGGGCGAAGTTGTTGTTGACGATCGCGCCGTCGACCGAGGGGAGCGCGGCCACGGTCTGCGAGGCGTCCACCGGTGTCACGGTCACCTTCGACGCGGCCTGGTCGATCTCGGCCGGGGTGGACAGCACGTTCCCGCCGCCGCGCAGCGAGATCAGGCCGGCCGACTGGAGCACGAGCAGGGCGCGCGCCTGGTTGGTCGGGTCGTTCGGGATCGCGATCTGACCGCCCTGCGGGATGTCGGCGACGGTGGCGTGCTTGCGCGAGTAGAGGCTCAGCGGCACCACGTAGGTCGAGCCGATCGGGGTGAGGTCCTGGTTCGCGCTGACGTTGTAGTTGGCGAGGAACAGCAGGTGCTGGAACAGGTTCACGTCCAGCTGGCCCTGCGCGAGCGCCGGGTTGGCCTGAGTGTAGTCGGAGAAGTTGACCAGCTCCAGGTCGATGCCGTTGTCGGCGGCGATCTGCCGGAAGGTCTTCCAGTAGTCGGAGCTCGCGTCGGTCACGCCGATCTTCACGGTGGTGTGACCGGCGGAGGTGCCGGAGTCCGACGTCGTGTTGACGACGATCAGGACCACGGCGACGAGGACGACGACCACGGCGAGGATGACGCCGACCAGCGGGCCGCGCTTCCGGCGCGGCTTCTCGGGGAGGATGGCGTCGTCAGGGGTGTTTTCGGACATGGCGCCATCCTGCCGACGATCACCGGGATGGGGGACAGCTGTCCCGCATGGTGATCGGCGGCAGGATGGATTTGCCTTCGATCGTCCGGTTGTGCTAGTGGATCACCCGCGGTAGCGGCCCTGGGTCTGGACGTTCAGCTCGTCCATCCGGACCGACTTCGCGCTCGCCGTGCGCGGGTCGTGCAGCGCGAACACGTCCAGCCCCTTCTGGATGTCGGAGGAGTAGATGTGGCCGTTGTAGTAGTAGGCCGACCACGACCCGCCGACGATCAGCTGCTCGGTGGACAGCGGTCCGCGCTCCCAGTACGCCAGCTCCTTCGGGTGGGCGGAGTCGGTGAAGTCCCACACCGAGATCCCGCCCTGGTACCAGGCCTGCACCATGATGTCGCGGCCCTTGACCGGGATCAGCGAGCCGTTGTGCGCCACGCAGTTCTCGGTGGCCGCCTGCTCGCGCGGGATCTTGAAGTAGCTCGCGAAGCGCAGGCTGCGGTCGTCGCCGCGGCCGGTGATGTCGTAGATCGCGTCCGCGCCGCGGACCGCTCCGATCGCCGCGGTGCACGCCGGCTGGCCGCCGCCGCCCAGCTCGTCGGTGAAGACGACCTTGGTGCCGTCGTTGTTGAACGTCGCCGAGTGCCAGAACGCGAAGTTGGTGTCGTCCTGGACCTGCTCGATGATGCGCGGGTGCTCCCGGTCGGAGATGTCGAACAGCACGCCGTCACCCATGCACGCGCCCGCCGCCAGGTCCTTGTCCGGGTAGGCGGTGATGTCGTGGCAGCCGGAGGTGGCGGTGACGTAGTGGTTCGGGAAGGTGCCGGGGATGCCGGGGTTGCCGCCCTCCGGGCCGAAGACCACCGGCTCGTTGACGACGGCCGCGGCGGCCGGGTTGCGCACCGGGACCTTGACCACGGAGATCAGGTCGTGCGGCGGCTGGCAGTCCGGGAACTCCGGGCGCGGGCTGTAGGAGGAGACGTAGAGGTAGACATCCTTGCCGTTCTTGCCCGGCACCAGCGTGTGGGTGTGCGAACCGCACTTCGTCTCGACCGCGGCCACGTACTTCGGGCTGGTCAGATCGCTGATGTCGAAGATCTTGATGCCCTCCCACGAGTTCTGGTTCGTGGCGGGCTGGGAGGTGCTGGCGCAGGAGTTGTCGCTGCGTGAGGAGTCGGTGGACAGGAACAGCAGGTCGCCGGACACCGACACGTCGTTCTGCGAGCCGGGGCAGAGCACCTGGCTGACGATCTTCGGCTTGCTGGGCTGCTTGATGTCGTAGATCGTGAAACCGTTGTAGTTGCCGACGATCGCGTGGTCGGCGGTGAACGCGATGTCGGTGCCGAGCGCGTCCACGTTGTCGAACGGGGCCTGCTTCGGGATGTTCGCCAGGTGCTGGATGTTGCCGGACTGGCGGACCTCGTCGACCCCCGGCATGCCGGGCGCGGCCGACGCCGGTGCGGCGCCGAGTGTGGTCAGCGACAGGGCGATCGCGCCGGTGAGCGCGAAGAGCCGGCGTCTGCGTTGCGTCCCCGGAGCCACGTGGCCAACCCCTTTCGTTCGGAAGAAATACGAAGTATGCCCGGATTCGTCGTTGGGCGGACACGGCCGAAAGTAGGCTTTTTCCTGGGGTACGGTCGCGGGGACGGACGAGTGCGAGGAGGCCTGGGTGCGGGGGTTCGTCGTGGGAACGCTGCTGGCCGCGGCGGTGCTGGCGTCGGCGTGCTCGGCTGAGCCGGAGGCGCCGCCGGTCGTGGTGCCGGGCGCGCCGGGGGAGCCGGCCCGCACGCTGCCTGCGGACGAGGCGAGCTCGGCGGTGCCGGCCAACCGGCACAACGACGCCGACGTGTCGTACGCGCAGCGGATGATCATGCACCACCAGCAGGCGATCCGGATGGGCGAGCTGGCGCCGGCGCGGGCCGCGCGGGAGGACGTGAAGGGCTTGGCGGCCCGCATCACCGCGACGCAGGCGCCGGAGATTACGTCGATGACGGCGTGGCTGCGACAGCGGGGGCTCGAGGTGCCGGGGGAGCACGCCGGCCACCACGGCTCCCACGCCGAGCACGGGCCCATGCCGGGGATGGCGACCGAGGAGCAGCTGGCCGCGCTGGCGGCCGCGACGGGCCCGGAGTTCGACCGGATGTTCCTGCAGCTGATGACAGCGCACCACGAGGGCGCGATCACCATGGCGACGGAGGTGCTGGGCGCCGGGGCGGACGTGTTCGTGGAGGAAATGGCGACCGACGTGATCGCCTCGCAGAGCGACGAGGTGACGCGAATGCGCTCGATGGCGGGCTGATTCGATTCCCTCAGCGGGGCGGGGGACCGGGCTTCGCCGCCCTCGCCGCTGCCGGCCTCGGCTCGCCCGCCGCCGCCCGCCCGCCGCCGCCCGCCCGCCGCCGCCCGTCGGCGGCGGCGGTGAAGTGGCCCGGAGAGGTCGGGCCTGCCATCGCCGCCCGGGCACGCCGCTGCGGCCGCCGGGCCCGCCGGGTCCGCGGGGTCCGCTGGGGCGGCGGGGTCCGTCGGGGCGTTGGGGCCGCTGGGGGTCGTGTCGCCTCTGGCGGGGTGGCCGGGTGAGGTCGGGTGTGCCGGCTGTGGCCGGTCACGCCGCCGTGGCCGCGGGGTCTGTCGGGGCGTTGGGTCCGCTGGGGGTCGTGTCGCCTCTGGCGGGGCGGTTGGGGTGTGCCGGCCGTGGCCGGCCTCGCCGCTGCCCGCCGGCGGCGGCCGCTCCGCCGGCGGCGGGGAGGTGGCCCGGAGAGGTCGGGCCTGCCATCGCCGCCCGGGCACGCCGCTGCGGCTGCGGGGTCCGCCGGCGCGCCGGGTCGGCCGGAGTTCCGGGTCCGCTGGGGGGCGTGTCGCCTCTGGTGGGGTTGCCGAGGCCCGCCGCCACAGGCGGCGCGAGCATTCCGGCCGAGTGTTGGCCGTTCCGGGCAGTGTGTTGGCTGTCGGGGGCGGCGTGCTGCCTGCCCGCGAGCAATGTGGTGACCGTTGCGGGCGGCGGGTTGGCTGATGCGGCCATCGTGCCGGCCCCTCCGGGGCTGTGCGACGTGCGGGCCAGTCATCCGCCGGTCGCACTTCGAGGGTGATTCCTCCTCTCCGTGGTGCGGCGCGCGCCGTCGAGGAGGATGGTGGGGTTCATGGCGGAGCCGAACGTTACGGGGTGGGCCGCGGCCGGCGGCGTCCTCATCCTGGCGATCATCGCGTCCGCTGCCCTCGGTGACGCGTGGTATTTCTTGGCCGGCGTGATGGCGGGCCTCGGTCTGCTGGCGGGCATGCGGTCGAGCACGCCCTCGAACTGAGGCGGGTTCAGCCGGGCATGCCTCGAACTGACGCGGGGCCAGCTGGGCATGCCTCGAACTGGGGCGCCATCACCCGAGTGTCTCCCGGAGGCGGTTGAGCGCCCGGTGCTGCACCACGCGCACCTGGTTCGCCGACAGCCCCAGCGCGGCGGCGGTCTCGTCCGCCGTCAGGCCTGCCGCCACACGCAGCAGCACGATCTCCCGCTCCACGCCGGGCAGCGCCAGCACCGGTGAATCGGCCTCGGGGAAGCGGGCACCGGCCACGGTCTGCGCCGTCAGTTCGTACACGAGCGCGGGGAACGAGCCCGTCCAACCGGGCAGCGCGTGCAGGATCGCCAGGCACGCCTCCTGCGCCACCTCGTCCGCGCCCCGGCTCAGCCGCGCCCGGCAGTACCGCACGACGACCGGCGTCACCGCGGCGACCAGCTCCCCGATCGCCCCCGTCTCGCCACCGGCGGCGGCCGCCACCAGGTCCGCGCCGGGCAGTCGCGCGCTCATCACATCCTGCGCCGCCATCGCGCTCCCCCTCCTCGACAACTCCCACGCGCGAACCGCTCGCCCGGTTGCCTCCGCGGCTAAGGTGATCATCATGCGGCTCGCAGTGGCGGTCATCGCGGCGGTTCTGGCCCTCGGCGCGGCTCCGGCGGCCGCCGCGCCCCGGCCGCTCACCGTCGCCAGCTACAACATCCACGCGGGCGCCGGGCAGGACGGCGTCTTCGACCTCGCCCGCACCGCCGCCGCGATCCGCGACCTGCACGCGGACGTCGTGGGGCTCCAGGAGGTCGACGTCCACTGGGACGCGCGCAGCGACTACCGCGACGAGGCTGCCGAACTCGCGCGCGCCCTGAAGATGCACGTGTTCTTCGCGCCGATCTACGACCTCGACCCGCCCGCGCCCGGTGCGCCGCGCCGCCAGTACGGCGTCGCCGTGCTGAGCCGCTATCCGATCGTCGCCGCGCGGAACCTCGAGATCACCCGGTTGTCCACGCTCACCCCGGACGCCACCCCCGCCCCCGCGCCGGGGTTCGCGGAGGTCACCGTCGCCGCCCACGGCGGGCCGGTCCGCGTCTACACCACCCACCTGGACTACCGCGCCGACCCGTCCGTGCGGCAGGCGCAGGTCGCCGACATGCTCGCCGTCCTCGGCCGGCTGCCCGGCCCGGAGATCCTCACCGGCGACTTCAACGCCGAACCAGCCGCACCCGAACTCGCTCCACTGTGGACGGAACTGCGCGACGCGGACCCGCGTGCCGGGACCTACCCGGCCGCGGAACCGGTGAAGCGCATCGACTTCGTGACAGCGTCCCCGCACTTCGGGATCCGGGCCGCCCGCGCGGTGGCGACGACGGCCTCCGACCACCGGCCGGTGGTCGCGGAGCTGGAACGGGCCCGGCCGGTCTCGTCGTAGCGCACAGCGGTCACGGGGAGTTCACTCGCGGGCACATGTCGCCCCGACCATCGACAGCTCGGCCGCTTGCGCCGCCGCCGACGGCTTCCGACCACCGGCCGGTGGTCGCGGAGCTGGACCGGGCCCGGCCGTCGTAGGGACTGCTCATGCGCGCAGGAGGTGCGGCAGGACGGCGGGGTCGTTCAGCGCCGTCACGTAGAGGGCGGGCCTGCCGGAAACCGGCCACCGCAGCGGGGTGCGGCCGGGCCATGCGTTGTCCGTCGCCACGGCCACTGACAGTCCGGCCGCTCTGCGCGGCCGTCGGGATCCGGGCCGCGCGCGCGGTGGCGACGACGGCTTCCGACCATCGGCCGGTGGTCGCGGAGCTGGACCGGACCTGGCCGTCGTAGGGACTGCTCATGCGTGCAGGAGGTGCGGCAGGACGGCGGGGTCGTTCAGCGCCGTCACGTAGAGCGCGGGCCTGCCGGAAACCGGCCAGCGCAGCGGGGTGCGGCCGGGCCATGCGCTGTCCGTCACCACGACCACCGACAGTCCGGCCGCCTGCGCCGCCGTCGCGCCCGCCGCTGAGTCCTCCAGCGCGACCGAGCCCCGCGGGTCGGCCCCGAGTCTTCGGCAGGCGGCCCGGTAGACGTCCGGCGCCGGTTTGGGCGCCGCCACCTCGTCGGCGCTGACGACCGCCCGGAACGCCGGCTGCAGCCCGGCCCCGCTCAGCACCTCCGACAGCACTCCGGCCGGCGCGTTCGACGCCACCGCCAGCGGAACGCGCCCGGCCAGCGTGGAAACGAGTTCCAGTGCCCCCGGCAGCACGGCGGGCGGCCGAAGTTCCACCGCGGTCCGCAGCGCCTCGTCCAGCATCTTCGCGACCCGGCCGGTCTCCCCGGACTGGCCGGCCCACAGGGCGATCCGCGCGGCCGCCGCCCCCACCGACGCCCCGGCCAGGGTGGCGAACTGCCGGTCGCTCAGCTCCAGCTCCAGGGCCTGCGCCCCGGTCCGGAACGCGGTGTACCAGGCCGCCGCCGTGTCCAGCAGCAGACCGTCACAGTCGAAGACCACGGCACGGCGGATCGCGGACATGGGCACCCGACCCTTCCCGTGGTTGGAACAACTTTCCGAAGTGTAGGGCGAAACCGAACTGTTTTCCAGAGTTCATCCGGAAGAGGTCCCATCTGGAGGTTTGACCGCCTATCCTTCATCTGTTGAATCCCTGCTTCCGCACAATGAAACGGACAGTGATCATGACGGAAACCTCCGCAGCCCCACCCGACGAGCGCACCGTCCGCCGTGCCGTGGCCGGCGCGGCCATGGGCAACGCCGTGGAATGGTTCGACTACGGCATCTACGCCTACCTCGCGACCAGCATCGGCCTGAACTTCTTCCCGGACGCCGACGAGACGGCGCGACTGCTGCTGGTCTTCGCCGGGATCGCGATCCCGTTCGTGCTGCGGCCGTTCGGCGGCATCATCCTGGGCCCGCTGGGCGACCGGTTCGGGCGCCGACGCGTGCTGTCGTTCACGATCATCATGATGTCGGGCGCGACGTTCGTCATCGGGTTGATCCCGAACTACCAGACGATCGGGGTGGCGGCGCCGATCCTGCTGCTGCTGGCGAGGCTGGCGCAGGGGTTCTCCACCGGCGGCGAGTACGGCGGGGCGGCGACGTTCATCGCCGAGTACGCGCCGGACAAGCGGCGCGGGTTCTACGGTTCGTTCCTGGAGTTCGGCACGCTGGTCGGCAACGTCGTGGGCGCCCTGCTCGCCACGGCTGTCCAGTTGGGACTGTCCGAAGCGGCGCTGAACAGCTGGGGCTGGCGCATCCCGTTCCTGGTGGCGGGTCCGCTCGGACTGGTCGGCTGGTACCTGCGCGCGAAGCTGGCCGACACGCCCGCGTTCGAGAAGGCGGAACGGGCGGGCGCCACGTCGCGGGTGCCGTTGCGGGAGACGTTCACGAAGATGTGGCCGCAGCTGCTGAACCTGATCGGGTTCGTCATCCTGCTCAACGTGGCGATGTACACGTTGATCGCCTACATGCCGACGTACCTCACGGAGGTGCTCGAACTCGGTGACACTGCGTCACTGCTGATCCCGCTCGGGCTCATGATCGGGATGCTGCTCGTCGTCAACGCGGTGGGTGCGCTGTCGGACCGGGTGGGCCGCAAACCGCTGCTGCTGACGGCCGCGATCGGTTTCCTGGTGGGGAGCTGGCCTGCGATCACCCTGCTGGAGACCCGGTCGGTGTTCGGCGCGGTGGTGGGCATGGCGATGCTGTCGGTGCTGCTGGTGCTGATGCTCGGCACGATCGGCTCGGCGCTGCCCGCGATGTTCCCCACCCGCAACCGGTACAGCGGCTTCGCAATCGGCTATTCGACGTCCACCGCGGCGTTCGGCAGCACGGCGCCGCTGGTGATCACCGCACTGATCGACGGCACCGGCAACACGGCCATCCCGGCGTTCTACCTGATGGCCGCCGCCGCGATCGCCATCGTGCCCATCATGCTGATGCCGGAGACCGCCGGAGTACCCATCAACCACCCGACCCGCATCCCCGGCCGGACACCGGTCACCGAAGAGGAAGAGGCACTAGCACCCTCCTGACCCAGCAACCGCAAGCTGGCAACGCAAGAAGACCGACTACCCCAACCAGACCTCCCCCGCCCCCGATCCACAGCCGATCTTTAGTCGCCGACCAGCCGTGTCAAGGCACGCTTTCCCGCCTTGACACGGCTGCTCGGCGACTGAAACACAATCAGGCATCGGGGGCGGGGGTGGTCGGAAGGTGACCGTCCGGCGCCGTGAGGCGCTTTCCGCGCGTCAGCGCGGGTTTAAAGATCAAAAGAAGTCCTCGCCGGACGGGCAGGCTCCGGGATGACCAGGGGTTGGGTGCCTCGGCTCACCTTGGCGAGGTGGTCGCCGGGTGGTCATCCCGTCGCCTTCCGGTTTGTGCATATCACCTTGAGCCAGGGCCGCAAGCTTTGTGTTCTCGGCCGCCGGACCCAGCGCGGGTTGCGGCCCTGGCTCAAGGTGATCGTCACGTGTCAGGCGACGGGATGACCACCCAGCTACCTTGGGTTCAAAGATCAAGTGCACCTGCTTTGCGCTCCCTGGCAAAGATCGCCCCCGATGGTTTGGCTTCTTCCGGCGTTACCTTGGCGGATACGTCGCGGCGTGTTCGGTGTCGCGGCGTTGTCATCGAACCGTGAGGGAGCGGCCCCATGCACGCGCCTGTTTCCCCGGCGACGGAGTCCTTCGAGTTCGGCACCAAGGCCGAAACGCTCGCCAGGCTCGCGCCGTTGGTCCGGTCGGCCGTTGTGCTGCCGATGGAGTCCTTCACCGTCGACCGGTGGCGGGGTGATCCGCTCGGCGTGCTGGACCGGGTGCGCGGGCACAGCTGGTCGAGTGCGCCGTTGATCGTGCGCAGCAGCAGCCGGGACGAGGACCAGGCCGGGTTCTCCAACGCGGGGCGCTACCTGTCACTGTCCGATGTGCACGGCTGGCAGGAGCTGAGGCGGGCAATCGACATCGTGGTCCGGTCCTTCGACGACCATCCGGACAACCAGGTGCTGGTCCAGCCGCAGCTGCGCGACCCGGTGGCCAGCGGCGTCGTCTCCTCGTGCGAACCCAGTGGTGGCGCGCCCTACCGCGTCGTGAACTGGACCGAGAGCGCCGACACCGCCGAGGTCACCTCCGGGCGAGCAGGGGTGCGGACCTGGTACTTCCTGCCCGGCCCCGACCCGCTGCCCCCGACGCCGCTGCTCGTCGGGCTGCCCGCGTTGATCGCCGAGCTCGAACAACTCAGCGGGGACGAGCCGTTCGAGTTCGAGTTCGGCGTCGCCGGGGACGGGCGGCTCGTGTTGTTCCAGGTCCGGCCACTGGCGACCGCCCGCCTCCCGCTGTCCCGGCGGCGGCACCGGGCCGCCGTCGCAGCCTGCCAGGCCCAGGTCGCGACCCTGCAGAGCGCCGGACCGCCCGCGCTGAGCCGCGACACCGTCCTCGGCGTCATGCCCGACTGGAACCCCGCCGAGATGATCGGCGTCCGGCCCCGCCCGCTCGCGCTGTCGCTCTACCGCCGCCTCATCACCGACCGCATCTGGGCCGAGTCCCGGTTCCGCTACGGCTACCGCGACCTGCGCGGCACCCCGCTGCTCGTCGACCTCGGCGGGCTCGCCTACATCGACACCCGCGCCAGCTTCAGCTCGCTGGTGCCCGCCGCACTCGACGACCGCACCGCCGCCCGGCTGGTCCGCCACTACCTGACGCGGCTGCGGGCGAATCCCGGGCTGCACGACAAGGTCGAGTTCGGGATCGCCCTGTCGTCGTTCCACTTCGGCACCCCCGGCGACGCGGCCCGGCTGTGCGAGGCGAACGTGCTCGACCACGCCGAGGCCGCCGCGCTGGTGCGGGCCCTGCGTGTGCTGACCGTGCGCATGATGAGCCCGTCCGGCCCGTTCACGCGCGACCTGGCGGAACTGGACCAGCTGTCCCGGTGGCAGGTGCGCCGCCGGCCCCGCTGGTCGCCGGACCGCATCGGCGAGCTCGTCCGCCTCTGCCGCACCCAGGGCACCCTGCCCTTCGCCGGCGTCGCCCGCGCGGCCTTCGCCGCCACGGCGCTGGTGCGCAGCCTGGTCGCCACCGGCACGCTGTCCCCGGCCGACGCCGACGCCCTGCTCGGCAGCGCCACCACGGTCAGCACCGAGATGCAGCGCGACTTCTGCACCGTCGACCGCCGCACCTTCCTCGACCGCTACGGCCACCTCCGCCCCGGCACCTACGACATCCTCTCCGCCCGCTACGACGAAGAGCCCGACCGCTACTTCGACTGGTCGATCCGCGACACCCCGCCGCACCCGCCGGTGTTCCACCCGACCCCGGCGCAGGCGCGGGACGTGCGCGAACTGCTGGCCGCCCACCGCATGCCCGGCACCGAGCGCGACCTGTTCCGCTTCGTCACCTCCGCGGTGTCCGCCCGCGAGTACGGCAAACTCCAGTTCTCCCGTGTGCTCAGCGAAATCCTGGTCGAGGCGCGCCGCGCTGGCGAGCGGCTCGGGTTCACCGCCGACGACCTGTCCTACGCCACCGTCGACGCCCTGTCCCAGCTCACCGGCTCGGTGCGCACCGACTCGGCCGTCCTGCACGAGGCCATCGAGCGCGGCAGCTCCCGGCACGCCCTGACCGAATCGCTGTGCGCGCCGGCGGTGATCACCGGCGCGGCCGAGCTGGCGTCGTTCGTCGCGCTGCCGGGTGAGGCGAACTTCGTGACCCAGTCCCGGGTCGCGGCGCGGGTCGCCGACGTGAGCGCCGGGGACGATCCCGCCGGGGCGATCGCGATGATCACGGCGGCCGACCCCGGCTACGACTGGATCTTCACCAAGGGCATCGCCGGCCTGGTCACGGCGTTCGGCGGGGCCAACTCGCACATGGCGATCCGCGCGCTGGAACTCGGCATCCCGGCCGCGATCGGCGTCGGCGAGACGCAGTTCCGCAACTGGTTGCGCGCCGGGGCGTTGGAAGTGGACGCGGCCGCGAAACTGGTGCGCCCGGTCCCCGTCGCGGGCCGGCCCGAGCCGGAAGCGCGGGCGTCGTGACGGGCGGGGTCGTGTGGATCACCGGCCTGTCCGGCGCGGGCAAGTCGGCGGTGGCGGTGCAGCTCGTCGAGCGGCTCCGGCGCGCGGGGGTGCAGCCGGTGCTGCTCGACGGCGACGCCGTCCGCGCGGCGCTCGATGCCCGGTCCTTCGGCGCGGAGGCGCGCAGGCAGCTGGCGCTGACCTACGGGCGGCTGTGCCGGTTGCTCGCCGAACAGGGGCACATCGTGGTGTGCGCGACCATCTCGCTGCGGCACGAGGTGCACCAGTGGAACCGCCGCCACCTGAGCCGGTACGCGGAGGTGTTCCTCGACGTGCCGCTGGAGGAGCTGCGCCGCCGCGATCCGAAGGGGATCTACGCCGGCGGCGCGGAGGTGGTCGGCGCGGGGCAGGCCGCCGAGCTCCCGGTGGCGCCCGACCTGCGGATCACCAACTACGGCGCCACCTCGCCGCGCGCCGCAGCCGACCGGATCTTCACCTACTGCGCCCGGACCGGGTTGTGGTGACGGTGTCCGGACTGCTCGCGGTGACCCAGCGGCTGCTGCCCGCCAACGAACACGGCGAGGTGCGGCTCGCGCTCGACGTGCGGTGGTGGTCGTTCCTCGCCGCATGCGGGTTCGACGGCGTGCCGATGCCGCTCGACCCGGTCGCCGCGGCGAAGCTGCTGTGGCGGACCGGGTGCCGCGGGCTGGTGCTGACCGGCGGCAACGACCTGGGCGCGGCCCCGGAGCGGGACGCCCTCGAACGCTACCTGCTGCGCCGCGCCCTGGAACGCGGCCTGCCGGTGATCGGAGTGTGCCGCGGGATGCAGCTGGTGCTCGACGCGTTCGGCGCCCGGCTGCGGCGGGTGCGCGGGCACGTGGCGGTCGAACACCGGGTGACCGGGCCGCGCGGCGGGCGGACCGTCAACAGCTACCACGACTGGGCTGTGCTGCAGGCGCCCCCGGAGTTCGCGGTGACCGCGCGGTGCGGGCCGGTGGTGGAGGCGATTCGGCACCGGTCGCTGCCGCTGGCCGGGATCATGTGGCACCCCGAGCGCACGGACCCGGTGCACGACGAGGACGTCGACCTGTTCAGCGAGGTGTTCGGAGGTCGGAATGCGGGCGGTGATCCTGGCCGCGGGACGCGGATCCCGGATGGGCGCGGCGACCGGCGACCGGCCGAAGTGCCTCGTCGAACTGGCGGGCCGCACGCTGCTTGACCGGCAGGTCTCCGCGCTGGCGCTGGCCGGGGCGCGGGAGGTCGCGGTGGTGACCGGGTGGTGCTCGTGGCAGTTCGAGCGGGTGCCGCTGACCCGCTTCCACAACGCGGCGTGGGCGGAGTCGTCCATGGTGGACTCGCTGGCCTGCGCCCGCGAATGGCTCGAAGCCGGCCCGGTCGTGGTGGCCTACGGCGACATCGTGTTCACCCCGGCGGCGGTGACCGCGGTGGCGTCGGCGCCGGGGCCGCTGGTGGTCGGGTACGACCCGGACTGGCTCACGCAGTGGTCCCGCCGCTTCGGCGACCCCCTGGTCGACGCGGAGACGTTCGCGGTTGCCGACGGCACGCTGACCGACATCGGCGGCACACCGTCCACTCTGGAGGAGGTAGCGGGGCAGTACCTGGGGCTGCTCAAGCTGGAGCCGGCGGGGTGGGCCGAGCTGTCCGCGGAGCTGTCGCGTTCGGACACCCGCCGCGACACCACCGGTCTGCTGCGGCGGCTGATCGCGCGGAAGTTCGCCGTGCGGGCCGTCCCGGTGCCGGGGCCATGGCACGAGTTCGACTCCGCGCGGGACTGCGTGGTGGGGGAGCCGGTGCTGCGGGAGCTGGACGAGGTGCTGTCCGGCGCGGAGGTGGCGTCGTGACGCTCGTGCACGCGCCCGGCCGGACGGTCGTGGTGGCGATCGTGTTGTCGCTGACCAACTTCGTCGCGGTGTTCGACGGGCTCGTCGTCGCCGTGGCGCTGCCCGCGATCCAGACCGGCTTCGGGCTCCGGCCGGTCGACGGGCAGTGGGTGCTGACCGCCTACGCCGTCGCGCTCGGCGGGACCCTGCTCACCGGAGGCCGCTGCGGGGACGCGTTCGGGCGGCGGCGGATGCTGGTCGCCGGGCTGGCCGTGTTCGTCGCCGGCCTGCTGCTCGCCGGCGTCGCCTGGGACGCGTGGGTGCTCTTCGCGGCGCGGGCCGTGCAGGGGTTCGGCGCGGCCTTCGCCGTGCCCAACGCGTTCGCCACCATCAGCGCCCTGCGCCCGGAAGCCGTGCGCGACCGGGTGTTCGCCGCGGTCGCCGTCGCGGGCGGGCTCGGCGCGGCGGGTGGCGCGGTCACCGGCGGGCTCATCACGCAGGGCCTCGGCTGGCGCTTCCTGTTCCTGCTGACCGCCCCGGTCGTCGCGGCCGTGGCGATCACCGCCGCACGGGTCCTCGACGAGGACCGCCGCCGGGGTGCGCCCCGGCCCGGGCTGCTCGGCGCCGCCCTGGCCGTCACCGCGGCCGCGTTGCTGGTGTACGCGATCACCAACCACGACCTCGCCGTTGCCGCCGTCGGGCTCGTGCTCGTCGTGCCGGTCGTGCGGCTCCTGCCGCGCGGGGTCGTGCGGGACCGGTCGCTGCGGGCCGCGGTGGCCGGGCTGCCCGGGTTCGTCTTCGCCTACGACGGCACGGTCTTCGTCGGACTCCTGTTCCTGCAGCAGGACCTCACCCCGTTACAAGCCGGGCTCACCTTCACCCCGCTCGGCATCGCCGTCCTGGTCGGCGCGCCACTGGCCGCACGGCTGCTGAACCGTCACGTGTGGACGACCGTGTTCGGTGGCGCGCAGGCGGTTTGCGCGGCCGGGCTCGTCCTGCTCGCGCTGGAGCACGTCCTGCCCGGGCTGGTGCTCGTCGGCCTCGGCGCGGCCGTCTCCGCGGTCACGCTCAACGGCGCCGCCGGGCGGCACGCCGAGCCCGCGGACCGCGGCAGCGCCTACGGCTGTTACGAGACGGCGAAGTACCTGTGCGGCGCGCTGGTCGTCGCGGTGCTCGCGACCGCGCTGGAGTGCGGCCACGCGTTCGCCTTCCTGCTCGCCGCCGCGGTCGCGATGCTCGGCGGGCTCGCCGGATGCGCACTGGGGCGGCGGACGACATGACCGACAAGGTGTTCTACATGCTGCACGGCCTGCAGGACCGCTACAGCGCGCTGTACCAGGACAACATCGCCCGGCTCGGCCCGCGGGACGTGCTCGTCGCCAGCATCGGCAGCTCCGGCCAGTCCTACCTGGGCGGCATCCTCGCCGAACTGGGCCTCAACTACGCCGACGCCTACACCGAGGCCCTGCGGGAGGACGGCGCCAGCGAACCGGTTTCCGCCTACGACGACTACCGCGAGCGCCTGGCGACCCCGGGCGCGTCGCGGCGGCCCTGGCCCCGGTTCGTCAAGACCCACCTCACGCCGCGGTTCTTCACCGGCCGCCCGCTGCTCGGCGTGTGGATCCTGGTGCGCGATCCCCGCGACGCGCTGTACTCGTGGTACCGCTTCCGCACCGAGTTCGTGCAGGACCCGCTCGACCGGCTGGCCACCTCGTTCGAGGACTGGCTGTGCCGCCCCGGCCCGACCGGTCTCGACCGGCTCGACGACTGGGCGGACTTCCACCGCCGCTGGCTCTGCGGCGCCGGCCGCCTGCCCCGGTCGGCGATCACGACGTTCGAAGAACTCAAACGCGACCCGCTCCCGACGTTGCGGGCCGGACTGCGCGCGTTCGGACTGTCCATTTCGGACTCTAACATCGCCGCGGCGGTGCTGCGCAGCGACTTCCAGACCGTGCGCCGCCGCGAACGCGACCAGGGCGGCGACGGTCCCGGCATCCTCCGGCGGGGACAGCCGGAGGAATGGCGGACGTGGATGAGCCCGTCCACCGCGGACCTCTTCGGACGGGCGCACGTCGCCGCGCTCGCCCGCCGGTTCGGTTACCACCTCGGAGAAAGGGCACGATCATGACCCTGGCGCAGGGTGACTTCACCACGCTCGCGGAAAGCTACTCGCGCTACCGCGAGGGCTACTCGCCCGCGGTGCGGGACGCGATCCTCGGCCTGTGCGCGCGGCCGGTGTGCAGCCTCGACGTGGCCGACGTCGGCGCGGGCACCGGCATCTGGAGCCGGATGCTGGCCGCGCGGCTGCCCGCGTCGCTGACCGCCGTCGAGCCCAACGACGCGATGCGGGAGCAGGGCATCGAGGACAGCTACGGGCTGCGGATCACCTGGCGCGCGGGCAGCGGGGAACGCACCGGGCTGGACGACGCGTCGGCCGACCTGCTGACCATGGCGTCGTCGTTCCACTGGGTCGAGTTCGACGCCGGGCTGCGGGAGTTCCGGCGCGTGCTGCGGCCGGGCGGGTGGTTCGCCGCGCTGTGGAACCCGCGCGACGTCGAGGCGAACCCGCTGCTCGCCGAGATCGAAGGCGAGATCCGGCGGCTCAAGCCCGATTTGCGGCGGGTGTCCTCGGGCCGGTCCGGTGTCACCGCGACGCTGACCGCGCGGCTGGCGGCCGAGCCCGGCTACGGCCCGCCGCTCTACCTGGAGGGCCGCCACGTGGTGCGGCAGACGGTCGAGCACTACCTCGGCGTGTGGCGCTCGGCTAACGACGTGCAGGCGCAGCTCGGCCCCGAGGCGTTCGCGAAGTTCCTCGACCACGCGCGCGAGGCGCTGGCCGGGCACGACGTCGTGGAGACGACGTATCTGACCCGGGCGTGGGCGGTGCGGCGGCTGCCTTAGAGGTTGAGCAGCGTCTGGTCCGGCCCGGTCGCGTTCAGGTCCAGCGCGCGCAGCGCCGCCCACACCGTCGCCTGGTTGGCGGTCACGATCGGCTTGCCGAGCTCCGCTTCCAGGGGCGCGATGAGGTCGTACGTCGGCAGTGCGGTGCAGCTGACAAAGATCGCGTCCGCGTCCGGGCGGTCGCCCGCGTGGATCAGCTCCGCCACCTCGGCGTAGCCGGCGGTCAGCACCTCGCGCACCGGGATGCCCAGCGGCGTGCACGCGACGACGTCGAACCCGGCCGTGCACAGGAAGTCGCGCAGGCGGTTGCCCACCGGGCGCTCGTAGGGGTGCACGACCGCGACCCGCTGCGCCTTGACGGTGCGCAGCGCGGACACCGCCGCCCCCGACGTGGTCAGCGCACGGGGCGCGCCTGCGTCCAGCATGGCCTGGCGCAGCGCGGCCTCGCCGAGCGTGCCGCCGACGAAGCTGCACGCGGTGCAGGCGTAGATCACGACCTCGGCGCCGACCGCGCACACCTCACGCGTCGGGCGGCGGACGGTGGCGGGCCGGTTGAGCGCCGACATCGAATCGAGGTTGTCGCCCTCGGGCGAGCCGCCGGTGCGGGCGATGAACAGGCTCACGGTCGGCGGCACCCACCGCCACAGCTCGCGGTCACGGGCGAAGTCGTAGGGCGCGACGATGCCGACGCCCGTCTGGGGTTCCGGCCCCTGAACGTGGCGTTTCATACGCGCAGGGTACCCGAACCGTCCCGTATCCTGCGCCCGTGACCGGCGGAATCGACGAGGCGTCGCGGGTGCCCGGATCAGTGGCCGAACGGGCGCGGGCCGCGTTGCGGTCCCTGCCGCCGAGCGAGGCGCGGGCCGCGCAGGTGCTGCTGGCACGCGGGTCCGACGTGGTGCGGATGTCGGTCAGCGAGATCGCCGCCGCCGCGGGCACCGGGGTCGGGACCGTGGTGCGGGCGTGCCAGAGCCTGGGGTTCAAGGGCTTCCAGGACGCGAAGATCGCGCTCGCGCAGGACCTCGCACCGCTGGTCGGGGACCGGTCGCCGGAGCACATCGACCGCGGCGATTCTCCCGCCGAGGTGCTGGCGAAGCTGGCCGCGAGCAGTGCCGACGCACTGCAACGCGCCAGGTCGAGCGTGGACGCGGCGGCGCTGGAGCGGGCGGTCAGGTTGCTGACCGCGGCGCCACGGGTGCTGGTGCTCGGGGTCGGGACGAGCGCGCCGCTCGCGCAGGACGCCGCCTACCGGCTGCTGACGCTGGGCATCGCGGCCGAGGCCCCGGCCGACGTGCACGTCCAGCATGTGCGCGCGGGATTGCTGCGGCCGGGGGACGTGGTGGTGGCGGTGAGCCACACCGGAGCGACCCGGGAGACGGTGAGCGCGGCCCGGCGGGCGAAGGAGTCGGGCGCGGCGGTGGTCGCGGTGACCAGCTTCGCGACGACGCCGCTGACGGAGGTCGCCGACGCCGCCCTGGTCGCCGGGGGACTCGAGACGAGGTACCGCGTGGAGGCGATGACGAGCAGGCTGGCGCACCTGGTGGTGCTGGACGCGTTGTTCGTGAGCCTGCTGCTCGCGGAGCCCGGGCGGTCGGCGGAGGCGCAGGCTTTGGTGGCCGACGTGCTGAGCGAGCACCGCTACTGAGGCAGCCGCCTGGCTCGTGGTGCTGGACCGCGCCGAGAAGGTGGTGGGCACCAGCTGGTGGTGCTGGACGGGTTGTTCGTGAGTCCGCTGCTCGCGGAGCTCGGCCGCTCGGCGGAGGCGCAGGCTTTGGTGGCGGACGTGCTGAGCGAGCACCGGTTCTGAGGCACCGCCCGGCTCGGGGTGCTCCTGGACTGCGTCGAGGGAGCGCGCCGGCGTCAGGCGCCGTGGCGGGTGGAGGCTCGCACCACCAGTTCGGGTGTGAACACGACCTGCTGGTGCTCGTGCCCGGGGTCGGTCGTCTCCTGCAGCAGCAGCTCCGCGGCTGTCCGGCCGAGTTGGCGGCGGGGCTGCCGCACCGAAGTCAGCGGCACGGCGGCCGCCGCGGCGAAGTCGATGTCGTCGTACCCCACGATCGCCAGGTCGTCCGGCACCCGCAGCCGCAGGCTGACACACGTCTGCAGCAACCCCAAAGCCAGCAGATCATTGGCGCAGAACGCGGCCGTCGGGCGCAGTGACGACGGCAGCCCGGCCAGGCGCTGCCCGGCGGTCCGGCCCTCCGCCACCGTCAACGCCGACGTGGTCAGGTCGACCAGGTCCGCCGGCCCCAGCCCGGCCTCCTTCATCGCCCGCAGCGCGCCCTCCCGCCGGTCGCGCACCTGCCCGAGCGAATCGGGGCCGCCGATGAACGCCACCCGCCGGTGCCCCAGCTCCAGCAGGTGCTGCACCGCGAGCCGCCCGCCCAGCACATCGTCCACGGCCACCGAGCAGTGGTCGCCCGACTGCCCGGTCCGGTCCACGATCACCAGCGGGATCCCGTGCGCGGCCGTCTCCGCGAGCACCGGGGCGTCCGGGTCGACCGGCGTGATCAGGATGCCCTGCACCCGCTGCTGCTCCAGCCGGCTCAGGTAGTCGCGCTCGCGCTCGGCGCGGTTCGCGCTGTTGCACAGGAACAACGACAGATCGGCTTCGTCGGCCGCGTCCTCCACACCCTCGGCCACGTCGGTGAAGAACGGGTTGCTCCCGTCGAGCATCACGTACGCCAGGATCCGGCTGCGCCCCGCCCGCAGCTGCCGCGCCGTCTCGTTGCGCACGAACTTCAGCTCGGCCATCGCCGCCTCGACCTTCGCGCGCGTGCGCGGGCTGACGCGGTCCGGCCGGTTGAGCACGTTCGACACGGTCCCCAGTGACACGCCTGCCGCCGCCGCGACGTCCTTGATCCCCGCCGCCCGAGGCTCCGGAACAGCGGCCCCATCCGTGGTCGTGCGCGCCACGTGACCCTCCCGTTGAAACGTGTAACAAGCACTGATGTTATCGGATCGCGACCGGGAAAACCTGCCTGAACTGGGCCAAAAACTTGTCGTTGACTTCGTGATCCAGCGCATAGTAGCGTCAGCGCGCCAGGTTTGTGAAACCTTTCATTTCGGAGGTCGCGATGGTGCGGCAGGACCAGGGCGCGGTGCCCTTGCTGGAGGTCCGCGGCGTCACGAAGTCGTTCGGCGCGGTGGCCGCCGTGCAGGGGGTGTCGTTCCCCCTCCACTCCGGCGAGGCCCACGCGCTGGTGGGTGAGAACGGCGCGGGCAAGTCGACCATCGTCAAGATGCTCGCCGGGGTCCACCGCCCGGACACCGGAACGCTGCTGGTCGACGGCCAGCCCGTCGAGTTCTCCTCCCCGGCCGACGCCAAGGCCGCCGGGATCGCGGTGATCTACCAGGAGCCCACGCTGTTCCCCGACCTCACGGTCGAGGAGAACATCGTGATGGGCCGCCACCCGCGCAAGCGGCTGGGCATGATCGACCGCGGCGCGATCCGGGCCGAGGCGGAGAAGCTGTTCGCCCGCCTCGGCGTGCGGATCGACCCGGGCCGCCCGGCCCGCGGCCTGTCGATCGCCGACCAGCAGATCGTCGAGATCGCCAAGGCGCTGTCCGCCGACGCCCGCGTGCTGATCATGGACGAGCCGACCGCGGCGCTGTCGCTGGTCGAGGTCGAGCGCCTGTTCTCGGTCGCGCGCAACCTGCGTGACGAGGGCGCGGCGATCATGTTCATCTCGCACCGCTTCGAGGAGATCACCGAGCTGTGCCAGCGCGTGACGATCATGCGCGACGGCAAGCACGTCTCCACCGACCCGATGGACGACCTGACCGTCGACGAGATGGTCCGCCGCATGGTCGGCCGCGAGCTGGACGCGTTGTTCCCCAAGCAGGACGTCACCCCGGGCGAGGTCGTGCTCGAGGTCGAGGGCCTGTCCCGCGAGGGCGTCTTCCGGGACGTCTCGTTCCAGGTCCGGGCGGGCGAGATCGTCGCGTTCGCCGGTCTGGTCGGCAGTGGACGGTCCGAAGTGGTCCAGGCGGTGTTCGGAGTGGACGAACGCGACGCGGGAACCGTGAAGCTGCGCGGGAAGAAGCTCAAGCCGGGCTCGCCGCGCGCCGCGATGGCCGCGGGCATGGCCCTGGTGCCGGAGGACCGGCGCCAGCAGGGCCTGGTCATGGACCTCTCCATCGAGCGGAACGTGACCCTGCCGCGCTCGGGCGCGCTGGCGAAGCTGGGTTTCCTGTTCGGCGGCGGCGAGCGCCGGGAAGCCCTGCGCTGGACCGAGCGCCTGCAGACCAAGTACGGCCGGCTCAGCGACGCCGTCGGCACGCTGTCCGGCGGGAACCAGCAGAAGGTCGTGCTGGCCAAGTGGCTGTCGATGGCGCCGAGCGTGCTGATCGTCGACGAGCCGACGCGCGGCATCGACGTCGGCACGAAGGCCGAGGTGCACCGGCTGATGTCATCGCTGGCCGCGGAGGGCGTCGCCGTGATCATGGTGTCGTCCGAGCTGCCCGAGGTGCTCGGCATGGCCGACCGCGTGCTGGTGATGCGCGAGGGACGGATCGTCGCGGAGATCGGCCGCGAGGACGCGAGTGAGGACTCGGTGATGTTCGCAGCGATGGGTCAGGGAGCGGCGGCGTGAACGCGACGAAGGTGGTGGCTCCCACGACGACGAGCCGGTCGGTGTCCCGGAAGTTCTCCCTCGGCGGCCTGTTCAAGGCGCGCGAGGCCGGCATCGTCCTCGCGTTGATCGCGCTGGTGGCGTTCACCGCGACGCAGAACTCGCGGTTCCTGTCCGCGCAGAGCATCCGCGACATCCTGCTCGGCACCGCGATCCTGGCCGTGCTCGCGGTCGGCCAGGCGACGGTGATGATCACCCGCAACATCGACCTGTCGGTCGGGTCGGTGCTCGGCCTGTCCGCGTTCGCGGTCGGCTCGCTGTTGCAGGCCAACCAGGGCATGCCGGTGATCGTCGCGCTGGTCGTCGGCGTCGCGGTCGGCGCCGCTTGCGGTGTCGTCAACGGGTTCCTGGTCCGGTTCGGCCAGGTGCCCGCGCTGGTGGTCACCCTCGGCACGCTCTACGCCTTCCGCGGCGCGGCCTACTTCTGGGCGGGCGGCGAGCAGATCAACGCCGACGAGCTGCCCGGGCACTTCCTGAAGTTCGGCAACTCCTCGATCCTGGGCATCCCGTGGCTGGTGCTGATCGCGGTGATCGTGCTGGTCGTGGCCGGGATCGTGCTGCGCAACTACCGCGCCGGCCGCGAGCTGTACGCGATGGGGTCGAGCCCGCAGGCCGCCGAGCTGGCCGGTATCAAGGTCGGCCGCAACACGATCGCCGCGTTCCTGGTCAGCGGCGCGCTGGCCGGTGTCGCCGGTGTCCTGTTCGCCGCGCGCTTCGGCACGATCGACGCCGCCGCGGGCAACGGTTACGAGCTGAACGTGGTCGCCGCCGCGGTGGTCGGCGGGGTCGCGGTGTTCGGTGGCAGCGGCACGGTGTGGGGCGCGGGCCTCGGCGCCCTGCTGCTCACCGTCATCGGCAGCTCCCTGGCGGTCCTCGACATCAACCAGTTCTGGCAGCAGGCCATCGTCGGCGCGCTGATCCTGCTCGCGATCGGGGCCGACCGCCTCGTCGCGGTGCGGGTGGCCAAGTCACTGAAGAAGAGGGATTCCCATGTCTGACAAGCGGCCGGCCTGGCTGTCCCGCCTGGCGAGCTGGGACGCCGCCGTCATCGTGATCACGGTGCTGGTGCTGCTCATCGCCTCCGGCGTGGTGGAGAACTTCGGCAGCAGCCGCAACTTCACCTTCCTGCTGCTGGACCTGTTGCCGATCGCGCTGATCGCGCTGCCGATGACGTTCGTGATCGTGACCGGCGAAATCGACCTGTCGGTGGCGAGCACGCTCGGCCTCACCTCGGCCGTGATGGGTGACCTGTGGAACCGCGGCCTGCCCATCGAGACGATCATCCCGCTGTGCCTGGTGCTCGGCGCCGTCCTGGGCGCGCTCAACGGGTTCTTCGTGACCGTGCTGAAACTGCCGTCGCTGGCGGTCACCATCGGCACGCTCGCGCTCTACCGCGGCCTGGCGTTCGTGGTGCTCGGTGACGGCGCGGTGGCCGACTTCCCGCGCGCCTACACCTCGTGGGTGACCGGCACGATCGGCGACGGCCCGATCCCGAACATGCTGATCCCGCTGGTGGTGCTGGCCGTGGTGTTCGGCCTGGTGCTGCACGCGACCCCGGTCGGCCGGTCGGTGTTCGCGGCCGGCGCCAGCGAGCAGGCCGCGCGTTTCGCCGGCATCCGCGTCGCCCGGCTGAAGTTCTGGCTCTACGTCGTCAGCGGTCTCGTCGCCGGCCTGGCCGGGGTGCTGTGGACGCTGCGCTACTCCAGCGCCCGCGCCGACAACGGCCTCGGCATGGAACTCGCCGTCGTGGCGGCGGTCCTGCTCGGCGGTGTGTCCATCTTCGGCGGCAAGGGCACCCTGCCGGGTGTGCTCGCCGGCGTGGTCCTGCTGGCCACGCTGCAGAACGCGCTGCGGCTGCAGGACGTGTCGAACGAGGCGCTCAACATCGTCACCGGGGTGCTGCTGATCATCTCGGTGCTCCTGCCCAACATCGTGATCAGGTTCCGGGCTGCGCTGCGGCGCCGGGCGACCACATAGAAAGGCGAAACGCCCATGAAGAGACGACTCCTCGCCGGTGCGGTGTCGGCAGCACTCGTGCTGACGGTGTCCGCGTGCGGTGGCACCACGAAGAACGACAGCAGCTCGTCCGGCGGCGGTGGCGCCCAGTCGACGGCGCAGGCCGACCCGAACGCCGCCACCAAGGAAGGCGTCAAGATGGCCTTCCTGCCCAAGCAGCTCAACAACCCGTACTCGGACATCGAGGTGGGTGGCGGCAAGACCGCGCTGGACGAGCTCAAGGGCGAGTACAAGCTCGTCGGCCCGAACGACGCCAGCGCGTCCTCGCAGGTCAGCTACATCAACACGTTGATCCAGCAGCAGCAGGACGTCATCGGCATCGCCGCGAACGACCCGAACGCGGTGTGCCCGTCGCTGAACCAGGCGCGCAGCTCCGGCATCAAGGTCGTGGCGTTCGACTCCGACGCGGCCAAGGACTGCCGCGACGTGTTCATCAACCAGGCCACCACCGAGGGCATCGGCGAGCAGCTGGCGAAGATGGCCAGCGAGCTGGCCGGCGGCTCGGGTGAGATCGCCATCCTGTCGGCGACCCCGAACGCCACCAACCAGAACGCCTGGATCGAGGTGTTCAAGCAGCAGCTGACCAAGCCCGAGTACGCGAACCTGAAGCTGGTGAAGGTCGCCTACGGCAACGACGACGACCAGAAGTCGTTCCAGGAGGCCCAGGGCCTGCTGCAGTCCTACCCGAACCTGAAGGCCATCGTCGCGCCGACCACCGTCGGCATCGCCGCGGCCGCCCGCTACATCAGCTCCTCCAGCTACAAGGGCAAGGTCGCGGTGACCGGCCTCGGCACGCCGAACCAGATGCGCGAGTACATCAAGGACGGCACGGTCACCAAGTTCGCGCTGTGGAACCCGGCCGACATCGGCTACCTGGCCGCCTACGCGGGTGTGGCACTGGCCTCCGGCCAGATCACCGGCGTCGAGGGCCAGAAGTTCAAGGCGGGCAAGCTCGGCGAGTACACGATCGGCAAGGACGGCGAGATCGTCCTCGGCCCGCCGACGGTGTTCGACGCGAGCAACATCGACCAGTACAACTTCTGACAGTCTCCCGGCCGGGCCGCACCGGCGGCCCGGCCGGGGCTCCACCGAGGACGGATCGTGGCCCGATACTGCTTCTGCCTGCAGGTGAAGCCTGACCGGATGGCCGAATACGCCGAGCGGCACCGTGCCGTGTGGCCGGAGATGCGGCAGGCGCTGACCGACACCGGATGGCGCAACTACTCGCTGTTCCTCCGGGACGACGGCCTGCTGATCGGCTACGTCGAGGCCGACGACCTCGAAGCCGCGCAGGCGGCCATGGCCCGCACCGAGGTCAACGCCCGCTGGCAGGCCGAGATGGCCGAATTCTTCACGGGCCTGGACGGGCGCGGCCCCGACGAGGGGTTCCAGTTGCTCACCGAGGTCTTCCACCTGGAAGGAAAGTGATCCTGTTGTCCGACCTGACCGCCGTGAAAGCAGCCCTGCGCGCTCAGCGGATCGAGACGCCTTCGTGGGCCTACGCCAACTCCGGCACCCGCTTCAAGGTGTTCCCGCAGCCCGGGGTTCCCCGCACGCCGGAGGAGAAGATCGCCGACGCGGCGAAGGTGCACGAGCTGACCGGCATCGCGCCGAGCGTGGCGCTGCACATCCCGTGGGACCGGGTCGACGACTACGGCGCCCTCACCAAGTACGCGCACGACCTCGGCATCGAGATCGGCGCCATCAACACCAACGTCTTCCAGGACGAGGACTACAAGCTCGGCTCGGTCACCAACCCCGACCCGCGGATCCGCCGCAAGGCCACCGACCACCTGCTCGAGGCGATCGACATCATGGACGCCACGGGCAGCAAGGACCTGAAGTTCTGGTTCTCCGACGGCATCAACTACCCGGGCCAGGACGATCTGCGCTCCCGGCAGGACCGGCTGGCCGCGGCGCTGCGCGAGGCCTACGACCGGCTCGGCGACGACCAGCGGATCCTGCTGGAGTACAAGCTGTTCGAGCCCGCCTTCTACGCCACCGATGTGCCGGACTGGGGCACCTCGTACGCGCACTGCGTCGAGCTCGGCCCGAAAGCGACGGTGTGCATCGACACCGGCCACCACGCGCCGGGCACCAACATCGAGTTCATCGTCGCGTTCCTGCTGCGCCAGGGCAAGCTCGGCGCGTTCGACTTCAACTCGCGCTTCTACGCCGACGACGACCTGATGGCAGGCGCCGCCGACCCGTTCCAGCTGTTCCGCATCATGTGGGAGATCGTGCGGGCCGACGCGCTGGACCCGTCCTACGGTATCAACTTCATGCTCGACCAGTGCCACAACATCGAGGCGAAGATCCCGGCGATCATCCGCTCGGTGCTCAACGTGCAGGAGGCCACCGCGAAGGCCCTGCTGGTCGACAAGGAGGCCCTGTTCGCCGCGCAGCAGAACGGGGACGTGCTCGGCGCCAACGCCGTGCTGATGGACGCCTACAACACCGACGTGCGGCCGCTGCTGGCCGAGCTGCGCGAGGAGGCCGGGCTGGACCCGGACCCGATCGCCGCCTACCACCGCAGCGGTTACCAGGAAAAGATCGTCGCCGAACGAGCCGACGGCCGGCAGGCCGGTTGGGGAGCCTGAACCACCATGACGAACAATCCCGCCGCCGAACTCATCCAGCGCAGCAACGCCCTCGGCGCCGACCCGCGCAACACCAACTACGCAGGTGGCAACACCTCGGCCAAGGGCAGCGAGACCGACCCGGTCACCGGGCAGCCGACGGAACTGCTGTGGGTCAAGGGATCCGGGGGTGACCTCGGCACGCTGACCGAGGCCGGGCTGGCCGTGCTGCGGCTGGACCGCCTGCGCGCGCTGGTCGACGTCTACCCGGGCGTCGAGCGCGAGGACGAGATGGTCGCCGCGTTCGACTACTGCCTGCACGGCCGCGGCGGCGCCGCGCCGTCGATCGACACCGCGATGCACGGTCTGGTCGAGGCCACGCACGTGGACCACCTGCACCCGGACTCGGGCATCGCGCTCGCCACGGCCGCCGACGGACCCGCGCTGACCAAGGAGTGCTTCGGCGACCGCGTGGTGTGGGTGGACTGGCGCCGCCCGGGGTTCCAGCTGGGCCTGGACATCGCCGCGGTGAAGAAGGCCAACCCGCAGGCGATCGGCGTGATCCTGGGCGGGCACGGCATCACGGCGTGGGGTGAGACTTCGGAGGAGTGCCGGCGGAACTCGCTGGAGATCATCCGGACCGCGGAGAAGTTCCTCGCCGAGCGGGGGTCCGCGGAGCCCTTCGGTGCCGTGGTGCCGGGCTTCGAGCCGTTGCCGGAGGAGGAGCGCCGGAAGCGCGCCGCGGCATTGGCGCCGGTGATCCGCGGGCTGGCGTCGACCGACCAGCGCCAGGTGGGCCACTACAACGACAGCGACGTGGTGCTGGAGTTCCTGTCGCGGGAGAAGCTGCAGCCGCTGGCCGCGCTCGGCACCTCGTGCCCGGACCACTTCCTGCGCACCAAGGTCCGCCCGCTCGTGGTCGACCTGCCCGCGACCGCGCCGCTGGAGGACGTCGTCGCGCGCCTGAAGGAACTGCACGAGGCCTACCGCGCGGACTACCGCGCCTACTACGAGCGGCACGCGACCCCGGACAGCCCGGCGATGCGCGGCGCGGACCCGGCGATCGTGCTCGTGCCCGGTGTCGGCATGTTCTCCTTCGGCAAGGACAAGCAGACCGCGCGCGTGGCGGGCGAGTTCTACGTCAACGCGATCAACGTGATGCGCGGCGCCGAGGCGGTCTCCCGCTACGCGCCGATCCCGGAGAGCGAGAAGTTCCGCATCGAGTACTGGGCGCTGGAGGAGGCCAAGCTCCAGCGCATGCCGAAGCCGAAGCCGCTGGCCGGGCGCGTCGCGCTGGTCACCGGCGCCGGTTCGGGCATCGGCCGCGCCATCGCCGAACGGCTCGCCGCCGAGGGCGCGTGCGTGGCGATCGCGGACCTGAACGGCGATGCCGCCGAGGAGGTCGCGCGCTCCATCGGGAACACCGACAAGGCGGTTTCGGTGGTCGCGAACGTCGTCGACGCCGAAGCGGTCGCCGCCGCGGTGGACGCGACCGTGCTGGCGTTCGGCGGCATCGACCTGGTGGTCAACAACGCCGGCCTGTCGATCTCGAAGCCGCTGCTGGAGACCACCGAGAAGGACTGGGACCTCCAGCACGACGTGATGGCCAAGGGCTCGTTCCTGGTCTCGCAGGCCGCGGCGAAGGCGATGATCGCGCAGGGACTCGGCGGCGACATCGTCTACATCTCGTCGAAGAACTCGGTGTTCGCCGGCCCCAACAACGTCGCCTACGGCGCGGCCAAGGCCGACCAGGCGCACCAGGTCCGGCTGCTGGCCGCGGAACTCGGCGAGCACGGCATCCGGGTCAACGGCGTCAACCCCGACGGCGTCGTGCGCGGCTCGGGCATCTTCGCGGGCGGCTGGGGCGCGCAGCGCGCCGCGGTCTACGGCGTGCCGGAGGAGGACCTGGGCAAGTTCTACGCCCAGCGCACCATCCTCAAGCGCGAGGTCCTGCCCGAGCACGTGGCCGCGGCGGTGTTCGCGCTCACCGGCGGCGACCTGACGCACACGACCGGCCTGCACGTGCCCGTGGACGCGGGTGTCGCGGCCGCTTTCCTCCGTTGATGTAGGAAGGACTCGAGTGATGAACCTGGAGCGGATCACCCCGAGGCGCACCCGCGTCGGCCTCGTCGCAGGCGGGCTCGGGGCGTACTGGCCACAGTTCCCGGAGCTGCTGCCGCAACTCCAGGCCTCCGCCCGGCGGGTGGCCGAACGACTGTCCGGAATGGACTGCGAGGTGGTGGACGCCGGGTTCGTCTCGGACGAGCGGGAGGGCGCGGCCGCCGCGGAGAAGCTGCGGGTCGCCGACTGCGACCTGATCATCGGCTTCCTCACCACCTACCTGACGTCCAGCATGCTCGCGCCGGTCGCGCAGCGCAGCGGATCGCCGGTGCTGCTGCTCAACCTGCAGCCCACCGAGGCGATGGACCACGCGAACTTCGACACCGGCGCCTGGCTCGCCTACTGCGGCGCCTGCCCGTTGCCGGAGATGGCCAACGCCTTCCGCCGCGTCGGCGTCGAGTTCCGGTCGGTGTCCGGGTACCTGGAGGACGAGCGGGCCTGGACCCGCATCGAGCGCTGGATCAAGGCCGCCGGGGTGCGCGCCGCGTTCCGGCACGGGCGGCACGGCCTGCTCGGCCACCTCTACCCGGGCATGATGGACGTCTCCACCGATCCGACGCTGGTGACCGCGCAGCTCGGCGGGCACGTGGAGATCCTGGAGATCGACGACCTGCGGGTGCGGGTCGAGAAGGTCACCGACGACGAGACCGCCGCCCGGATGGATCTCGCGCGGAAGGTGTTCGACCTGGACGATTCGGTCGTCGAGGAGGACTTCGCGTGGGGCGCCCGCGTCTCGGTGGCGCTGGACCGGCTGGTCGAGGACTTCTCCCTGGACACGCTGGCCTACTACCACCGCGGCCTGGACGGCGAGACCCACGAGCGGGTCGGCGCCGGGTTCATCCTCGGCGCGTCGCTGCTCACCGCGCGCGGCATCCCGGCGGCGGGGGAGTTCGAGCTGCGCAACTCGCTGGCCATGCTGGTGATGGACCGGCTCGGCGCGGGCGGCTCGTTCACCGAGCTGCAGGCGCTGAACTTCCGGGACAACGTGGTCGAAATGGGCCACGACGGCCCGGCGCACCTGGCGATCAGCGCGCGGCGGCCGTTGCTGCGCGGGCTCGGCGTCTACCACGGCAAGCGTGGCTGGGGCGTGTCCGTCGAGTTCGACGTCAAGCACGGCCCGGTGACGCTGCTCGGCCTCGGCCAGGAACGCGACGGGCGGTTCACGCTCGTCGCGTCCGAGGGCGAGGTCGTGCCCGGCCCGCTGCTGGAGATCGGCAACACCACCTCCCGCGTGGACTTCGGCGGCAACCCCGGCGAGTGGACCGACGCGTGGTCGGCCGCCGGCGTCAACCACCACTGGGCGCTGGGCACCGGGCACCGCGTCGCGGAGCTGGAGGCGGTGGCCGACCTGCTCGGTCTCGAACTGCGCGTGGTGCGGGTGTGATGCGACTGGCGGCGGTCGACCTGGGCGCCTCCAGCGGGCGCGTCATGGCGGGGACGGTGGGGCCCGGTGTGCTGTCGGTGGCGGAGGTGCACCGATTCCCCAACGGCGGCGTCCGGGTCGCCCACGCGGGTGGATCGACCCTGCACTGGGACATCCTCGGCCTCTACCGCGAGCTGCTGACCGGGGTGCAGGCCGCGCACAAGGCCGGTGCGCTGGACGGTCTCGGCATAGACTCCTGGGCCGTGGACTACGGGTTGCTCGACGCCTCCGGGGCGCTGCTGGGCAACCCGGTCAACTACCGCGACGCGCGCACCGAAGGCGTGGCCGAGCGGGTCCTGGAGTCCGTGCCGGCGCGGGAGCTGTTCGACGTCACCGGGCTACAGCAGCTGCCGTTCAACACGCTCTACCAGCTGCTGGCCGAGCGTGACCTGAGCGCGGCCGAGACCATGCTGCTCATCCCGGACCTGCTGAACTACTGGCTGACCGGGGTGCGCGGCGCCGAGCGCACCAACGCCTCCACCACGCAGCTCTACGACGTGCGGTCGCGGGAGTGGGCGGTGGAGCTGGCTACGCGCGTCGGCATCCCGCCGCGGTTGCTGCCGCCGTTGCGCGACCCGGGCACGGTGATCGGCACGCTGCTGCCGGACCTGGCCGCCGAGCTGGCGCTGCCGGAGCTGCCGGTGGTCGCGGTCGGCTCGCACGACACCGCGTCCGCGGTGGTCGGGGTGCCCGCCGAGCCGGGCACGAACTTCGCCTACATCTCCTCGGGCACCTGGTCGCTGGTCGGACTGGAGCTCGACGAGCCGGAGCTGGGCGACGCCGCGCTGGCGGCCAACTTCACGAACGAAGGCGGTGTCGACGGCACGATCCGGTTCCTGCGGAACGTGATGGGCCTGTGGGTGCTGTCCGAGTCGCTGCGCACGTGGGAGGCGCAGGGCACGCCGGTCGCGTTGCCGTCGGTGCTGGCGCAGGCCGCGGAGGTGCCTGCGTTGTCGGCCGTCGTGGACATCGACGCGCCGGTGTTCCTGCCGCCGGGCGACATGCCGTCCCGCATCCGGCAGGCCTGCGCCGAAACCGGCCAGCGGGTCCCGGCGACGCCGGGGGAGATCGTCCGGTGCGTGTTGGACAGCCTCGCGCTGGCCTATCGTCGGACCGTGCGCCAGGCATCGGAGCTGACCGGACGGCCGGTCGACGTCGTCCACGTGGTCGGCGGCGGGGTCCGCAACGAACTGCTGTGCCAGCTCACCGCGGACGCCTGCGGCGTGCCGGTGCTGGCCGGGCCGGTCGAGGCCGCGGCGCTGGGCAACGTGCTCGTGCAGGCCCGCGCGCTGGGCGCGGACCTGCCGGACCTGGCCGCGATGCGGGCGCTGATCCGGGACACGCACGAGCTGCGCCGCTACGAACCGTCCGGCCGCGAGGCCGACTGGGCGCGGGCGGCCGCGCGGATCGATCCGAAGGTGGTGGCATGAAGGTCGCCGTGCAGGTCACCTGCATCAACGACGCGATGTTCCCGGACACCGGCAAGGCGGTGTTCACGCTGCTGCGGCGGCTCGGCGTGCAGGCGGACTTCCCGGCCGCGCAGACGTGCTGCGCGCAGCCCATGGTCAACACCGGCTACCTCGACGAGGCCGTGCCGGTGGTGCGCAACTTCGTCGACGCGTTCGCCGGGTACGACGCGATCGTGACCCCGTCCGGTTCGTGCGCGGGATCGGTGCGGCACCAGCACTCGATCGTCGCCCGGCGCAGCGGGGACGACCGGTTGGCCGCGGCTGTCGCGGAGACCTCGCCGAAGGTGTACGAGCTGACCGAGTTCCTGGTCGACGTGCTCGGCGTGACCGACGTCGGGGCGTACTTCCCGCACCGCGTCACCTACCACCCGACCTGCCACTCGCTGCGGATGCTCGGCGTCGGCGACCGGCCGCTGCGGCTGCTGCGCGAGGTGCGCGGGCTGGACCTGGTGGAGCTGCCGGCCGCGGACGAGTGCTGCGGCTTCGGCGGCACGTTCGCGGTGAAGAACGCGGAGACCTCGACCGCGATGGGCGCGGACAAGGCGCGGCACGTGCTGGACACCGGCGCCGAGGTGCTGGTGGCCGGGGACAACTCGTGCCTGCTGCACATCGGCGGGCTGCTGTCACGGCAGCGCACCGGGGTGCGCGTGATGCACCTGGCCGAGGTTCTCGCCGGAACGGAGGAAGCATGAGCGCCACTTTCGTTGGTATGCCTGCCTTTCCGGCGGCGGCGCGGGAGGCGTTGTCGGACACGCAGTTGCGCCGCAACCTGGCGCACGCGACCGGCACGATCCGCGCCAAGCGCGCCGCGGTCGTCGGGGAGGTCGACGAGTGGGAGGAGCTGCGCATGGCCGGCGCGGCGATCAAGGACAACACGCTGCGCCACCTCGACGAGCACCTGCTGCGGCTGGAGAAGTCCCTGACCGACCGGGGCGCGACCGTGCACTGGGCGCGGGACGCCGCCGAGGCGTGCGAGATCGTCGCGTCGATCGCGAAGCAGCACGCCGTCGACGAGGTCGTCAAGGTCAAGTCCATGGCAACGCAGGAGATCGGGCTCAACGAGGCGCTCGCCACGCAGGGCATCACCGCCTGGGAGACCGACCTGGCCGAGCTGATCGTGCAGCTCGGCGACGACCTGCCCTCGCACATCCTGGTGCCCGCGATCCACCGCAACCGCGCGGAGATCCGGGAGATCTTCCGCGACAAGATGGCCGCCGCCGGACGCCCGGCGCCCGACGACCTGTCGGACCGGCCGGCGGAGCTGGCCGGAGCGGCGCGGCTGCACCTGCGGGAGAAGTTCCTGCGGGCGCGCATGGCGGTGTCCGGGGCGAACTTCGCGGTCGCCGAGACCGGGACGCTGGTCGTCGTCGAGTCCGAGGGCAACGGGCGGATGTGCCTGACGCTGCCCGAGGTGCTGGTGTCGGTGGTCGGGATCGAGAAGATCGTGCCGACCTGGTCCGATCTGGACGTGTTCCTGCAACTGCTGCCGCGGTCGAGCACGGGGGAGCGGATGAACCCCTACACCTCGACGTGGTCCGGCGCGACCGAGGGCCAGGAGGCGCACGTCGTGCTGCTGGACAACGGCCGCACCCGCGCGCTGGCCGACGAGGTGGGGCGGCAGGCGCTGCGCTGCATCCGGTGCTCGGCCTGCCTGAACGTGTGCCCGGTGTACGAGCGCACCGGCGGGCACGCGTACGGCTCGGTGTACCCGGGGCCGATCGGGGCGATCCTGAACCCGCTGCTGCGCGGCACCGGCGTCGACGACCAGGTGGACTCGCTGCCGTACGCGTCCAGCCTGTGCGGCGCGTGTTTCGAGGCGTGCCCGGTGCGGATCGACATCCCCGAGGTGCTGGTGCACCTGCGGTCCAAAGTGGTCGATGCGCACCGGTCGGCGCCGAAGGCCGAGGCGGTGGCGATGAAGTCGGCGTCCTGGGTGCTGGCGGATTCGAAGCGCCTGGGTCTGGCCGAGCGCGGTATGGGTCTCGCGGGCCGGTTGCTCGGGCGGTTCGGGCGCAAGGTGATGCCCGGCGGGCGGCGCGCGCTGGGCCGGTTGCCGTGGCCGGGTTCGTTGTGGAGCAACGCGCGGGACGTGCCGGCGCCGCCGGCGGAGTCGTTCCGCGCGTGGTGGCGCCGGGAGGGACGTCGATGAGCGCGCGGGAGGAGATCCTCGGCCGGGTGCGGTCCGCGCTGGCCGCGGCGGACCCGTCGCTGGCGCCGGTGCCGCGCGGCTACCGTTCGGTGGTGCCGGCGGGCGATGTGGTGGAGTTGTTCGCCGAGCGGCTGGTCGACTACCGGGCCGAGCTGACGCGGTGCACGGCGGACACGCTGCCCGCGGCGCTGGCGTCAGCGCTCGGCGACGCGGGTTCCGTGCTGGTGCCGGACGGTTTCCCCTGGGAGGTGCCGGGTGGCGTCCCGGACACCGGGCAGTCCGCGGCGGAGCTGGACCGGCTGGACGCGGTGGTGACGCTGGCGGCGCTGGCGATCGCGACGACGGGCACGATCGTGCTGGACCACGGGCCGGGGCAAGGGCGCCGGGCGGTGAGCCTGGTGCCGGACCGGCACGTGTGCGTGCTGCGAACGGACCAAATCGTGCCCGGCGTGCCGCAGGCCGTGGCTGCGCTGTCCCCGGACCGGCCGCAGACGTGGATCAGCGGCCCCAGCGCGACGAGCGACATCGAGCTGAACCGGGTCGAGGGCGTGCACGGGCCGCGCACGCTGCACGTGCTGCTGGTGTCGTCGTGACGACCGCGCAGCGCCCGGACACGTTGCCGCGGGC
This sequence comes from Amycolatopsis thermoflava N1165, assembly GCF_000473265.1. Classification (NCBI taxonomy): domain Bacteria; kingdom Bacillati; phylum Actinomycetota; class Actinomycetes; order Pseudonocardiales; family Pseudonocardiaceae; genus Amycolatopsis; species Amycolatopsis thermoflava. The sequence goes on along the minus strand of NZ_KI421511.1, from coordinate 3,451,630 downwards.
GGACCTGGAGCTGCTGGAACTGCTCGCGGACGGCCTCCCGCTGGACGCCATCGCCCGGCGCCTGGACCTGTCGGAGCGCACGGTTCGGCGGCGGTTGCGGGCAATCTGCGACCGGCTCGGCTTCACCGCCCCCATCCAGGCCGCGGTATGGGCCGCCCGGCGCGGATTGATTTGATCCGGCGCCGGGTGGCGAGAAATCGTCAATGGTGTATTAATTCTCCCGTAGAATAGCGGTGCGCGGGGAATCAGCGGTCGCTGACGCCGCCCGGGCTCTGGCATGACGTCGGCCGGTCCGCGGCGGGTCCGGTGCATTGGCCACTCTGACCGGCCCCGTTGCCACCGTTGGTCGGCGGGCTGGGCGCGGCGAAGGCAGGTGCGATGCCGCCGACCGAGGCGACGGCAGCGAGGGTGGCCGCCACAGCGGCGCGGCGCACGGTGCGTTTCGACATCGGAACACCTCGTTCCTGGGGTTTGGGGAGCCTGCTGGAACAGTTTGAACCCCTGGGTTTCCGGGTCAAGAAACAATTCACCCAGGCGGGGGAACGGGTATTGAGAAATTGCGAGAGATTCATTAGCGGAGTCTTTTCGGATGTGGTGATTGATTCGGTGGGGTGCCCGCCCGGAATTTGCCGAGAACCCCCCGGATGAGGGGTCCTGATCCCGGCGAGGTGGCCGGAATCGGACACCGATCTTGTTCCAGACGTGAAGTCCCCGTAACGTTCCCTCAGGTTTGAAACGATTCACCGTCGAATCAGCGGCCGTCTCCCCACCGGCCGAGGAGGAGCAGCACCGATGCGCTCTCGTTCTCGTCTCCGCAGAATCCTGATCCCGGTCACCGTCGCCGCGGCGCTGGTGTCCGGGGTCGCCCCGCCGGGCGTCGCGCAGGGCGGGCTCGTCTCCGTCACCGACCTGCGCACCGCGCACCAGGACCGTCCACTCGGGACCGATGACACCACACCCGTACTGTCCTGGCAGAACACCGCTCAAGCCCGCCACCGCGAGCAGTCCGCCTACCAGATCCAGGCCGCCACCTCGCGCGAAGCCCTCGAACACGGCCGCGCCGACCTGTGGGACACCGGGCGCGTGCCCAGCGCCGACGTCGAAGCGACCTACACCGGCCAGGCCCTCACCGGCCGCCAGCGCGTCTACTGGCGCGTGCGCACCTGGTCCGGCCCCGCGCCGTCGGCGTGGACCGAGCCGACCTGGTTCGAAACCGGCCTCACCGAGCAGAAGGACTGGACGGCGGGCTGGATCACCAACCACGACTGGCAGCTCAGCCGCAAGCCCGCGGAGCCCGTGGTCGTCACCCTCCCCGCGCAGACCGCGCGCTACGTCCGCCTCGACGTCACCAAGCTCGGCCTCCCGCTCGCCGAGCAGCCCATCGACAGCAACAACCGCCTCGTCACCACCGGCACCCCGCGCCGCTTCCCGGACCTGACCTACCGGCTGCAGCTCGCCGAGATGCAGGTGCGCAGCTCCGCCGACCCGTCGGTCAACTTCGCCGCCGGGCGCGAAAAGTTCGTCACCGCCTCGGAGACCGAGACCATCCGCAAGGAGTGGGAGCCCGGCCTGATCGCCGACGGCCTCACCACCTCCAACCCGGAGGAGGCGAGCAACGCCGGCTACCAGAGCGCCGCGCACGACAACCCGAACGCGCCGGTGTGGGTGACCATCGACCTCGGCGCCGACCGCACCTTCGACCAGGTCGTGCTCTACCCGCGCACCGACACCCTCACCGCCGACGGCCGGACCGCGAACTTCCCGGTCGACTACACGATCCAGACCGCGGCCGCCGCGACCGGCCCGTTCACCGTCGCCGCCACCGTCAAGGACCAGCCCACGCCGGAGAACTGGCTGCCCGAAGCGCTGCCGCTGTTCGCGAAGGACTTCACCGTCCAGGGCCGCGTGCGGCAGGCCCGCCTGTACGTCAGCGGCCTCGGCGTGTACGTGCCGAGCCTCAACGGCGCCCGCGTCGGCGACGCCGTCCTCGAACCCGGCAACACCGACTACGCCGACCGGGTCACCTACGCCGCCTACGACGTGACCGGCCAGCTCCGCGGCGGTGCGAACGCGATCGGCATCGCGGTCGGCAACGGCACCGCGGACGCGCTGCACACCTCCGGCCGCTACCGCAAGTTCGCCCGCACCGTCAGCGACCCGCAGGTGATCGCGCAGCTCGAACTGACCATGGCCGACGGCAGCGTGCAGCGCATCGCCACCGACCCGAGCTGGCGCACCACGCTCGGCCCCACCACCGCGTCCAACTGGTACGGCGGCGAGGACTACGACGCCCGCCGCGAGATCCCGGGCTGGGACGCGCCGGGCGCGAACCGCGCCGCGTGGACGCCCGCCACGGCCGTCGCCCCGCCCGCGCCGACCACCAAGCTCACCGGGCGCAGCGGCGAGCCGGTCCGCGTCGTCGAGCAGCTGCCCGGCGCCGAGGTGTCCCGGCCCGCGCCCGGCGTGCGGGTGTTCGACCTCGGCCGCAACATCGCCGGCATCCCGCAGATCACGCTGACCGCCCCGGCCGGCACGACGGTGCGTGTCTTCCCGGCCGAGGCGTTGCGCAACGGGCGGGTCGACCAGTCGAAGTCCAACGTCGGCGCGCCGATCTGGGACAGCTTCACCGGCAAGGGCGGCACCCAGACCTGGCACCCCGAGTTCTCCTACCACGGCTTCCGTTACCTCGAGGTCGTCGGCGTCCCCGACGACGCGCAGCTGTCGGTCACCGGCCTGCGCACGATGGCCGACAACGACTCGGCGGGCGAGTTCACCACGTCCAACGAGATCGTCAACGGCATCCACCGGCTCACCCGGCACGCGCTGGAGAACAACATGCAGAGCGTGCTCACCGACTGCCCGAGCCGGGAGAAGCTGGGCTGGCTGGAGCAGGACCACCTGGCGTTCGACACGATCGCCCGCAACTACGACGTCGAGGCCTACCTCGGCAAGATCGTGCAGGACATCGCCGACGGCCAGGAGGCCTCCGGCATGGTGCCCAGCACCGTCCCGGACTACGTGACACTGGCAGGCAGCTACCGCGACGACCCGAACTGGGGCGGTGCCCTGGTTCTGCTGCCGCTCAAGGCCTACCGCACCTACGGCGACGACGAGCTGCTGCGCACCTACTACCCGGCGATGCAGCGGTACCTGTCCTATCTGGAGGGACAGACCGCGCGCTGGATCGACGGCGGCGTCTACGACTACAGCCTCGGCGACTGGATCACCACCGAGAAGCCCGTGATGCCGCGTGCGATCACCGGCACCTTCGGGGTGTGGGCCATCGCCGACGGGCTGGCCCAGGTCGCGCAGGCACTCGGGCGGGACGCCGACGCGGCCGCCTACCGCACCCGCGCCGACGACCTCGCCCGGAAGGTGTGGGCGAAGTACTACAACCCGGCCACCGGCCTGTTCGGCGGCGGGCAGGGCGCGACCGCGCTGGCGCTGGACATGGGCGCCGTGCCCGTGGACCTGCGGGCCGCGCAGGTGCAGCACCTCGTCGACAGCATCGAGGCCACCGGCCGGCACCTGATCGTGGGCGAGATCTCGTTCCCGTCCGTGCTGCGCGTGCTGTCCGCAGCCGGGCGCGACGACGTCGTCTACCTGATCGCGACCCAGACCACGAGTCCCAGCCTCGGTTTCCAGGTCAAGGCCGGGCTGACCGCGCTGGGCGAGACCTGGGACGGCGGCAGCGGCCAGTCGCAGGACCACTTCATGCTCGGCGCGATGGACGGCTGGCTGCAGACGCGGCTGACCGGCATCGAGCAGGCGGCCGGTTCCACCGGGTTCCGGCGCCTGCTGATCGACCCCGCGGTGGTCGGCGACCTGACCTCGGCGGCGGGCAAGTACGAGACCACCTACGGCGAGGTCCGCACCTCCTGGACCCGCACCGGCGGCGAGTACCGGCTGGACGTCACCGTCCCGGTGGGCGCCACCGCCGAGGTGCACGTGCCGTTCGCCGGTCACGTCCCGCCGGTCGCCGACGGCGCCCGCTTCGTCCGAGTGGACGGCGGGGAAGCGGTGTTCGAGGTCGGCTCCGGTTCCTGGACCTTCCGCTCGCGAGTGTCCTGAGAGGACAGCACCATGAAACGACTCGTCTCCGTCCTGCTCGCGGCTGTGACGGCGGCCGGGCTGGCCGCCGCGCCCGCCGTGGCCCAAACCCCCGATCGCCCGCCCGCCGCGACCACCGACCTGTCCCGCTTCGACCCGGCCGCCTTCGCGAACCCGCCGAAGGACAGCCGCCCGAGCGTCTACTGGTACTGGAACAACACGATCACGCCGGAGATCACCGACCGGCAGATGGCCGAGATGCGGGACAAGGGCATCTACGAGGCCGTGGTCTTCCCGTACGGCGGCGCGTCGATGCAGCCTGCCTTCCTCACCGAGGAGTGGTTCACGCTCATCGAGCACGTCCTGCGTGAAGCGCAGCGCACGGGCATGAAGATGTGGCTGTTCAACGACAACAACTTCCCGAGCGGCCGGGCCGGCCTGAAGGTCGCCGAGGAGCACCCGGAGCTGCGGCTCAAGGGACTGCTGCGGTCCAGCCGCGTGGTGACCGGTCCGGCGGCGGTGACCCTCGCCGAGACCACCGGACTGGCCGTGGACACCGGGAAGCTCGTCGTCGACCCGGCGACCAAGCCCGGCGGCGCGGCGATCACGACCGGCGCCGGCTGGACCGACTACACGGTCACCGGCAAGGTCACGCTCACCACCGGCGGCACGCAGCTGATGGTGCGCAGCGACGGCACGAACGGCTACCTGGTCGACGTGGACGTCAAGGGCAACACCACCGTGTGGCGGGTCGACGGGGACCGGCGCACCCGGCTGACCACCGGCATCCCGACGCCCGGGTTCTCCGCGACCCGCGCGCAGACGATCACGGTGACGGTCTCCGGGAACACGATCACCCCGAAGATCAACAACACCGTGCAGCCCGCGGCCACCGATGCCACGTACGCCACGGGGTCGGTCGCGGTGTCGGCCGAGGGCACCCAGCGGTCGCAATGGGACAACCTGTCGGTGACCGCGCCCGACGGCACGGCGTTGTGGTCGTCGAACTTCGACGACGCCCGGGTGCTCGCGGACTTCCCGGCGACGCGGGTGAACCTGGCCGGGATCACCGCCGCGGCGGCGCGCCCGGCGGGCACGGCCGACCACCGGACCGCGGTCGAGTTGGACCCGGCGAAGGGCACCTGGCAGGTCCCGGCGGGCCAGTGGCAGGTCGACGTGTACGCGCAGGCGCTGCTGCGCGACGACTCCAGCGGCTACGTGCGCGGCTACCTGGACCTGCTCGACCCGGCGGCGACGGACGCGTTCATGGACACCGTGCCGGGCGAGTACGTACGGCGGTTCCCGTGGGCGATGGGCACCGTGGTGCCCGGGTTCTGGGACGACGAGCCGTTCATCGCCTCCGCGCAGCCGCACCCGTTCAAGCGGCTGCCCGCCTCACCGGGCCTGGCTCAGGCGATCATCGCCGCCGGCGGCACCCCGGGTGTGGCGTACATGGGCGCGGCGGACGGGCTCGACCCCACCGCCGACCCGGCCGCCGGCTACTACTGGCGCGCGGTGAACAACCTGTTCGCCACGAACTACTACCAGCGCGAGGCCGACTGGATGGCGCGGCACGGGCTGCAGCTGCTGACCAACCCGCTGCTGGACGAGGAGGGCCCGCAGCAGCGCATGCACTCCACCGGTGACCTGAGCAAGGACAACCAGTGGGCGCAGGTGCCGGGCAGCGACATGATCACCGGCGATTACACGCTCGGCGAGCAGACCATGCTGGGCCGCAACGCCGCGTCCGCCGCGCACCAGAGCGGCGCGCCGCGCGTGGTGATGGAGACGTTCGGCAACTCGGGCTGGCAGGTGGCGCCGGAGTTCATGCACGCGACCACGGGTGCGCTCGCGGCGCGCGGCGTGAACCTGACGTTCCTGCATGCCATGTGGACGGACGAGAACTCGGTGAACTTCCCGCCGCCGTTCGGTCCGCGCAGCACGTTCTGGGCGGATATGCCCGCGGTCGACGAGTGGATCGGCCGCGTGATGGAGCTGGGCCGCGGCGAGAACCTGGCGCGGACCGTGCTGGTGCAGCCGCAGCGGGCGGCCGAGCAGACCCGGGTGGCCGACGCGGAGCACTCGCTGGACGGGCAGTTCGCGGACGCCGCGTACGCGCTGGAGCGGGGTCAGGTCGACTTCGACCTGGTGAGCGACTCGTCGTTGTCCGGCGATCCGGTGGCGCGGTTCCAGGCCGTGGCGCGGGCCGGTCAGTTGCACGTCGGCGAGGCGTCCTACGAGCTGGTGGTGCTGCCCGAGACGCCGGTGCTGGACCTGGAGACGGTACGCACGCTGGCGCGGTTCGTGCAGGTCGGCGGGCACGTGGCGGCGGTCGGCCCGCTGCCGGCACGCGAGGCGCGTGGCCGGGACGCCGAGCTGGCGGGCGAGCTGCGCCGCCTGTTCGGTGACGCGGGTGCGGCGTGGCAGCGCCGGGGCGCCGGTTCGGTCTCGGTCGTCGGTGATGCCGATGCCCTGCCGGGCCTGGCCCGGGCGTACGCGGCGGCGCAGCTGGAGCCGGCGGCGTCGAGCGTGCGGGTCTCGCGGACCGCGCGCGGCAAGGACGTCGCCTACCTGCTGAACAACGAGAGCGACCAGGTCGTGACGACGACGGCGACGTTCCCCAGCGGGGGCGTCCCGGAGATCTGGGACCCGCGCACCGGCTCGACCCGCGCCGCGACGGCGTACCGGGCGGAACGGGACGGCGTGGCGGTGCCGGTGCGGCTGCAGCCCTACGAGACGCTCGCGGTGGTCTTCCGCCACGGCGTCGGGGAGACGGCTCACCTGACCGACGGCACGTTGCGGGCGGACGTGGTCACAGTGGACGGACGGTCCATGCAGGCCACGGTGATCGCCGACGCGCCCGGCGAGTACCGCCTGTCCGGCGCGGCGAACGGCCGGAGCTACGGCGGCGTGGCGACCGTGACGGACGCGCTGACCCCGATCCCGCTGGCGGGCCCGTGGCGGGTGCGGCTGGAGAAACCGGGCGCCCTGGAGGCGGAGCGGCCACTCGGTTCGTGGACGGCTTTCGACCCGACGTTCTCCGGCAGCGCCGTCTACTCGACGACGGTTTCGCTGACCGCGCAGGACCTGGCGAACCGCCGCCTGGTCCTGGACTTGGGCGAGGTGCACGACCTGGCCACGGTGACCGTGAACGGCCAGGCGTTGCCCACCGCGTTGTGGCGGCCGTACACAGTGGACGCCACCGCGCTCCTGAAGCCCGGCGAGAACACGATCGCGGTGCGGGTGACCAACACGCTGGCCAACTCACGCAACAAGATCCTGCCGTCGGGCCTGGCCGGTCCCGTGGTGCTGCGGCCGCAGGCCGTGGTGACCACGCGGCTGGACCAGGGCCGCTGAGCCCCCGGTGCTGCCCCCGGACAACGCCGGGGGCAGCACCGGCTCGATTTCCCCATCCCCCGACTTTCCCGGAGTCTCCTCATGACCGGACTCACCCGGCGTACTTTCCTCGGCGCCACCGCCGCCTTCGGCGTCGCCGCAGCGCTTCCCGCCGTGCCGCCCGCGCTGGCCGCACCCGGCAGACCGTTCGCGCAGCGCTTCGCCGCCCCCGGCACCGACACCGCCGCCAAGTTCCGCTGGTGGTGGCCGCACGGCATGGTCGACCTGCGGGAGATCGCCCGCGAGGTCGACCAGATCGCCGACGCCGGCTTCGGCGGCGTCGAGATCCAGGACGTGCACCACAGCGTCCGCGCCGACCTCGACCCCGCCGGCCACGGGTGGGGCACCCCGGCTGGCTCGCCGCCGTGGAGACCGCCCTGCGTCGCGCCCGCGACCGCAAGCTCCGCGTCGACCTCGCGCTCGGCCCGTGCTGGCCGACCGCCGTCCCCACCATCACGCCCGACGACCCGGCCGCCTGCAAGGAACTCGCCCACGGCGTGACCTTCGTGCCGGGCGGCACCGTCTACTCCGGACCGCCGCCGGCCGCCGTCGAGCCGCCCGAGGAGGGCGTGCACAAGCAGGACCTCCTCGCCGTGCAGGTCGCCAAGGTCGTCGGATCCACGACGGCCGCCACCGTCACCCTCGACCCGGCGACCGTCCGCACCCTCGGCGACGGCGAGACCTGGACCGCGCCCGAGGGCACCTGGGCCGTCATCGCCTACTGGCTGCGGGGGGCCGCGCAGCAACCGGAAGCCGGCCCGCACACCGAGCCGGCGTCCTACGTCGTCGACCACTTCAGCCGCGCCGGCGTACAGGCGGTGATCGACGTGTGGAACTCGGTCATCCTCACCCCTGCGATCCGCCGCCTGCTCCGCGAGACCGGCGGCGACCTGTTCGAGGACTCGCTGGAGATCGAGACCGAGGCGACCCCCTGGACACCCGATCACCTCGCCGAGTTCCGCCGCCGCGCCGGCTACGACCTGCTGCCGTACCTGCCGGTCATCGTGCAGCGCAACGAAAAGTACCCGTTCACCTTCGACGCCGAGACGACCAACCACGTCCGCGACGACCACAACCAGGTCCTCTCCGACCTCTACCACGACAACCACCTGCTCCCGCTGCGCGACTTCGCGCACAGCCTCGGCATGACCCTGCGCGTCCAGCCCTACGGACTGCCCACCGACGCGATCCGCAGCGCCGCGCTGCTCGACGTGCCGGAGAGCGAGTCGCTTGGCTTCAAGAACCTCGACGACTACCGCGTGCTCGCTTCCGGCCGCGACATGGGCGGACGGCAGCTGCTGTCGTGCGAGTCCGCCGCCTACGCCAACGGCGCCTACAGCACGACCTGGGACAAGGTGCTGCAGACGATGGGCAGCGTGTTCGCCGGTGGGGTCAACCAGGCCGTCCTGCACGGGTTTTCCTACGCGTCGGCGCCTGGCGCGGCGTGGCCGGGTTTCGCGGCGTTCTCGCCCTACAACGGCAACGGCATCGGCTACGCCGAGGCGTGGGGCCCGCGCCAGCCGACCTGGGGCCACGTGCCCGACATCGCCGGCTGGTTCGCCCGCACGCAACTCGTGCTGCGCGCCGGGGTCCAGAAGACCGACATCGCGTTCTTCCGGCAGAAGGGCTGGACCTCCACCGGCATCGGCGCGCCGTGGGCGACCAACGACGGCATCCCCGTCGGCTGGACCCACGGCTTCCTCAGCGAGGCGATGCTCGACCTGCCCAGCGCGGTCGTGCGCGACGGCCGCCTCGCCCCCGACGGTCCGGCGTACAAGGCGCTGGTCCTCGACGGCGACATCTTCCGCAACAAGGAACACACCCTGTCCGTGCACGCCGCGCAGCGGCTGCTCGACCTCGCCCGCGCCGGCCTGCCGGTCGTGGTGGTCGGCAGCTGGACCGACGTGCACGCCGCCGGCATCGCCCTGCCCGGCGAGAACGACCAGCTCCGGACCCTGCTGGCCCAGCTCGTCGCCCAGCCGCGGGTGCGGGTGGCCGCGGACGCCAACGGCATCCCCGGCGCGCTCGCCGACCTCGGCGTGACCCGCGACGTCGAGTACGACCGCTCGACGATCATGACCGTGCACCGGGTCGACGACGGCGTGGACTACTACTACCTCGCCAATGCCCGGCACGCGGAGAACCGCCGGATCAACGCCGTGGACCAGGACGTCTGGCTCACCTCCCGCGACCGCTCGGCCGTGCCGTACCTGCTCGACGCGTGGACGGGGCGTGTCGAGCGCATCGGCCGGTTCGAGCGCACCGGCGACCGGGTGCGCGTGCGGGTCGCGCTCAACCCGGGGCAGTCGATGCTGATCGGCTTCGGCCCCGGCGACCGCGCCCCGCACGCCACCGCCTCCGACGGCGAGGTCCGGTTCGACGGCGGCAAGCTGGTCCTGCGCGCCACCGCGGCCGGCGCCTACTCGACCACGTTGTCCACCGGCCGCGTCGTCCGCACCACCGTGGATGCGGTGCCCGCGCCGGTGCCGCTGACCGCGTGGGACCTCGAGGTCGAGGACTGGCAGCCGGGCGCGACGCCCACCGAGACGGTCAAGACGACGCACCGGCTCAGCCTGACCGCCCTCGACGCCTGGTCGGCGATCCCGGAACTGCAGGACGTCTCCGGTGTCGGCCGCTACCGCACGACGGTCGACCTCGGTTCGTGGCGTCCCGGCCTCGGCGCCTACCTCGAACTCGGCGAGGTGTTCGACACCTACCGCGTCACCGTCAACGGCCGCGCCCTGCCGCCCGCCGACGTGCTCGACCCGGTGGTGGACGTCGGGCCGTGGCTGCGTCCCGGCCGCAACACCATCGAGGTCGAGGTCGCCACGACCCTGCTCAACCGGCTGCGCGTGAGCAACCCCGCCGTGTTCGGGATCGCCACCCGTCAGGCCTACGGGCTGGTGGGCCCGGCCCGGCTCGTGCCCTACCGCCAGGAGGAGATCCGATGACCGCGTTCACCCGTCGCGGCGTGTTCGGGCTGGCCGCGGCGGCGGGGCTGGTGGCGGCGCTGCCACCCGCCGCCGCGACCGCGGACACCGCCCGGCCGCGCCCGCTCGAACTCGGCCGGGTCCGCCTGCTCGACTCGCGCTACCGGCAGAACATGGAGCGGACCGTCGCGTACCTGCGGTTCGTCGACGCCGACCGGCTGCTGCACATGTTCCGGGTCACCGCGGGCCTGCCCAGCACGGCCGAACCCTGCGGTGGCTGGGAGGCGCCGGGCATCCAGCTGCGCGGCCACACCACCGGCCACCTGCTGTCCGGCCTGGCCCTGGCGGCCGCGAACACCGGCGACACCGAGCTGGCCGGCAAGGGAGCGCGGATCGTCGCCGCGCTGGCCGAATGCCAGGCCGCCGCGCCCGCCGCCGGGTTCACCGAGGGCTACCTGTCAGCCTTCCCCGAGCAGGCGTTCGCCGATCTCGAAGCGGGCAAGGTCGTGTGGGCGCCCTACTACACCATCCACAAGATCATGGCCGGGCTGCTCGACCAGTACCGCCTGCTCGGCAACCGCCAGGCGCTCGACGTGCTGCTCGGCATGGCGCGGTGGGCTCGCGCCCGCATGGCGAACCTGTCGCGCGAGGCGCAGCAGAAGGTGCTGCACACCGAGTTCGGCGGCATGAACGAGACCCTGGCGAGCCTCGCCCTGGTGACGGGTGACCGGCAGCACCTGGAGACCGCGAAGCTGTTCGACCACGACGAGATCTTCGTGCCGCTGTCCCAGCGGCGGGACACGCTCGCCGGGCGGCACGCCAACACCGACATCGCCAAGATCGTCGGCGCGGCCGTCGAATGGGACGCCACCGGCGAGGAGTACTACCGCACGATCGCGACCTACTTCTGGGACCAGGTCGTGCACCACCACACCTATGTCATCGGCGGCAACGCCAACGCCGAGTTCTTCGGCCCGCCCGACCAGATCGTCAGCCAGCTCGGCGAGAACACCTGCGAGAACTGCAACAGCTACAACATGCTGAAGCTGAGCCGCCTGCTGTTCCTGCGGGACCCGTCGCGCACCGACTACCTGGACTACTCGGAGTGGACCCTGCTCAACCAGATGCTGGGGGAGCAGGACCCGGACTCCGCGCACGGGTTCGTCACCTACTACACCGGCCTCGTCCCCGGCGCACAGCGCAAGGGCAAGGACGGCGTGGTGTCGGACCCCGGCACGTACTCCAGCGACTACGGCAACTTCACCTGCGACCACGGCACCGGCCTGGAGACGCACGTGAAGTACGCCGAGAACGTCTACTACGCCGCCGACGACGGGTTGTGGGTCAACCAGTTCATCCCATCCGAAGTGGACCACGGCGGCGCCCGGATCCGGCTGGAGACCGAGTACCCCTACGACGAAACCGTGCGGCTGCACGTGTCCGGTTCCGGCGCGTTCGCGCTGCGGGTGCGGATCCCGTCCTGGGCCACGCACGCGAAGCTGTTCGTCAACGGCGAGGCGGTGCGCGCCGAGCCCGGCCGGTTCGCCGTGGTGCGGCGGCGGTGGCGCGACGGGGACGTGGTGGAGCTGCGGCTGCCGATGACTGTGGAGTGGCGGCCGGCGCCGGACAACCCGGCCGTGCACGCCCTCACCTACGGCCCGCTGGTGCTCGCCGCCCGCCACGGCGACACCGTGCCCGCGGTGATCCCCACGGTCGACCCGAGGTCGCTGCGGCGCGAGCCGGGACGCGTGGAGTTCAGCGTGCAGGCCGGGGACCAGCGGCTGCGGCTGAGCCCGTTCCTGGACGTGCACCACGAGCACTACAGCGTGTACTTCGCGCTGCCGCCGTCGCGTCCCGCGCCGCGGACGGTGGCCGTGTTCCCGCTGCGCGACGCCCGGGAGAGCAGCGGCCGGTGGCCGGACGCGGAGCTCGCCGGCGGCGCGGTGTTCGGTGACCGCGGCGTGGAGCTCAACGGCGCCGGCGCCCACGTGCGGTTGCCGTCGGGGCTGCTGGCGAACCTCACCGGGGCGACGATCGCGATGTGGGTGCGGGCCGACACCATCGTGAACTCCACGCGCGTGTTCGATCTCGGGTTCAACGCCCAGTCCTACGCCTTCCTCACGCCACGCACCGGCCTCGGGCGGGCCCGCTTCGCGATGAAGCTGGCCGGCATGGAGGGCGAGGACTTCGCCGACGCCGCGGTGCCCTTGACCGCCGGGGTGTGGACGCACGTAGCGGTGACGCTGGGCGAGCGGATCCGGTTGTACTTCGACGGCGAGCTGACCGGCGAGAACCCGGCACCACGCATGAGCCCGCTGCTGCTCGGCGCGACGCAGCTCAACTACCTGGGCCGCTCGCAGAACGCCAAGCACCCCTACCTGGACGGCGCGGTCGCCGACTTCCGGCTGTACGGCCGCGAGCTGACCGCCGCCGAGGTCCGTGAGGTGGCCACGGGCAGCTGACGCGACGTCGGAAAACCGTCAGCTTGGCGCCATGATCACTGTCGGGTCGCCCGGTCGAGCGAATCCACGCCGACTCCAGGGACTGCGGCGGGCCGGCGCGCACGGAGGAGTACCCGCGGGAGTGGCTGAGCCGGCCGCAGGTGCTGCGCGCGTACGACCACCGCGGCTGGACCACCCTGCACGACGGCACCCACCCTGTCGCCGCGCTCGGCGAGGTGCCGGCCGCGCCCGGGGTGTCGAGGTGCACAGCCGCAACGTCGCCTACGGCTGCTTCATCTTCGCCGCGGCCGCCGGGTGAAGCCCTGCGGCCCCGGCCCGGCGCCCATACCATCGCTGCATGCGTCTCGATCTGAGCGGGAGGACGGCCCTGGTCACCGGTTCCACGCAGGGCATCGGCGCGGCGATCGCGCTCGGGCTGGCGCGGGCGGGCGCCCGGGTCGCCGTGAACGGTCGCGGCGCGGACAAGGTGACGAAGGCGATCGAGCAGCTGACCACCGAGGTGCCCGACGCCCAGGTGGTGCCGGTGGTCGCCGACCTCGCGAGCGAGCAGGGCGCGCGGGACGCGGTGGACCAGCTGCCGCGTGCCGACATCCTGGTCAACAACCTGGGCATCTTCAACTCGGCCGATCCGCTGGAGATCACTGACGACGAGTGGCGCCGTTACTTCGAGGTGAACGTGCTCGCCGCGGTGCGGCTCACCCGCGCCTACCTGCCCGGCATGACCGAGCGGGGCTGGGGCCGCGTCCAGTACATCGCGAGCGACTCGGCGATCGTCATCCCCGCGGAGATGATCCACTACGGCATGTCGAAAACGGCGCTGCTGGGCGTGTCCCGCGGGTTCGCGAAGGCCGCCGCGGGCACCGGGGTGACCGTGAACGCCGTGATCGCCGGGCCGACGCACACCGGCGGCGTGGAGGACTTCGTGTACCAGCTCGTCGACCGGAACCTGCCGTGGGACGAGGCGCAGAAGGAGTTCATGCGCGTGCACCGGCCGCAGTCGTTGCTGCAGCGCCTGATCGAGCCGGAGGAGATCGCGAACATGGTGGTCTACCTCAGCTCGCCGCAGGCCTCGGCGACGACCGGGGCAGCGGTGCGCGTGGACGGGGGATACGTGGATTCGATCGTGCCCTGACCGCCCCTGGGAGGCGTCGTGACCAAGCGCATCGTGATCGTCGGCGGCGGTTTCGCGGGCTTTTCGGCGGCCCGTGCACTGCTCAAGACGCCCCCGCCGGATTCCGGCACGGAGATCGTGCTGGTCAACCGCACCGACTACTTCCTGTACCTGCCGCTGCTGCCCGAGGTCGCGGCCGCGGTGATCGACCCGCGGCGCGTCACCGTGTCGCTGCCCGCCGCGCTGCCCGGTATCCGGCTCGCGCTCGGCGAGGTGACGGCCCTGGCGCTGGACGACCGCAAGCTGACGTACGTGGACCCGGAGGGCACGTCGCGCGGGCTCGAGTACGACCGGCTGATCATCGCGGTCGGCAGCGTCAACAAGTTGCTGCCGATCCCGGGCATCGCCGAGCACGCGCACGGGTTCCGCAGCGTGTCGGAGGCGTTGTTCCTGCGTGATCACGTGATCCGGCAGGTCGAGCTGGCGGCGGCCGCGGACGACCCGGCGGAGCGGGACGCGCGCTGCACGTTCGTCGTGGTCGGCGCCGGCTACACCGGGACCGAGGTGGCCGCGCAGGGGCCGCTGTTCACCAGCGCCATCGCGCGGCACCACCGCGAGCTGGACGGTCAGCGGATGCGGTGGCTGCTGCTGGACCTGGCGCCGAAGGTGCTGCCCGAGCTGGACCGCAGGCTGTCGCGCGCCGCGGACCGGGTGCTGCGGCGGCGGGGCGTGGAGATCATGACGGAGACGTCGGTGAAGGAGGCGACGACCGACGGAGTCCTGTTGACGACCGGGGATTTCGTGCCCACCCGGACGCTCGCGTGGTGCGTCGGCGTGCGCCCCGACCCGCTCGTGGAGTCCGCGGGTGTGGCGACGCAGCGCGGGCGGCTCTGCGTCGAGCCCACGCTGGAGGTGCCCGGCCACCCGGAGGTGTTCGCCTGCGGGGACGCCGTGGCGGTCCCGGACCTGACCCGGCCGGGCGAGGTGACGGCGATGACGGCCCAGCACGCCACGCGGCAGGGCACGCTGGCCGGACTCAACGTGGCGGCGACCCTGGGGTACGGCGAGGTGCGCCAGTACAAGCACCACGACCTCGGTTTCGTGGTCGACCTGGGCGGCGCACAGGCGGCGGCCAACCCGTTGCACATCCCGCTGTCGGGCCTGCCGGCGAAGGCGGTGACCCGCGGCTACCACCTGCTGGCGATGCCGGGGAACCGCATCAGGACCGCGGTGGACTGGACCCTCGACGCGGCGATCGGCCGCCAGACGGTGCAGCTGGGGCTGGTGCGCTCGGACGAGGTACCACTGGAGACGTCGAGCGTGCGCTGACAGTCCATCGTGGATGGCTAGCACGACGGGCAGATTTGTGGCTTGCGGCCACAGCGTAACGGCGGCGGCGTCCGCGCCGATCTTCGTGACCATGAGCAGCAGAGCTGATTGGTCCCTCGAGTTGCAGCTCGAGGCGACGCAGAAGGAAGCGGTGCACCCGGACGTCCAGAATGCCATCGCGCAAGCGATCGCGTATATGCACAGTGGCAAGAGCCGTAGGCGTAGAGGTGGGCGAGCTCTGGTCGAACGTTTGGAAGTTGCACGCCTCCGCGCGAGCGAGGAGAACGAGTGGCACGTTGTCAGGCTGTTGCAGGATGCACTGGACTACGCGACTGGTCGGATCCTGAACCCGGACTTCGAAGAGCGCTACCGGCTTTTTCAGGACGGCGGCCGAAGTGATCACAGGCGGGACTTCGTGTCCGGTGTGTTCTTCGGCATGCAGGAATTCGTGCGAGGAGCGAGTCGGAAGTTCCTCGAAGACAACGAGAGTGCTTCTGCGCAAGAACTTCTGGCGCACCTCACTTCTGTCGTTGCAGACGGGAAGTTTCTCGACGCGCCAGAAGACAGGCCCGGGCGGTATCGCCTCGTGCGAGGGCGTGCAGAGCTGGCTCTTTGGCTAGAGCGCGTCCTTCGTGACCGGATCGATATCGAAGATCCGTCGGCAAAGGTAGGTAATCTCGTGCGTACTCCAGCAGCGCTGGAACTGCTGGCTGGCGATGTAGACGGACAGTCCATCCTCCTCGCTGCGGAGATGAAGCGGCGAGCGGAGAGCGTGACGCAGATCCGAGCGATCTGTGAATCAGATTTGGCAACCGAGCGTGATCTCCAGCGAGTTCTCGAAAAGCAGGCGTGGATCTTCGGCGGCCGCTTCGTCGGTGCGGTCGGGCGCAGAAGACTCGTACCCGGGGACGAGGTCGACATCCCGTTGGTTCGCGGGGATGGAAGTCTGCAGATCGTGGAACTCAAGCGTTCGCGTGCAATTCGTGCAATCGTGAAGAGGCACCGTGGTTCGCTCGTTCCGACGTCCGAGGTTCACGACGCGGTTGCGCAGGCCGTGAATTATCTCGTCGGGCTCGACGAGAATCGATCACGTATCCGGGAAGAGTTCGGCATCGAGACCAGGCGCGCGAGTGCTCTGGTGCTCATCGGTCATCCGGCGTGTCATTCCGACGTGCCCGAAGGCGAGGTCAACGAGACGCTGAGAACTCTGAACAGTCACCTCAACCGTGTTGAAGTCATGACCTACAAAGAGCTTGTCGACAACGCGAGCCGGTCGCTCACTGAGGCGCCGCTTTATTGAGCAGTGCGCTGCCGCATCCTGTGCCGGTGGTGCCGGGTCGGCGGGAGCCGCGCGACAACGCCTCGTGTGAAGACCACCCCCCAGTTCGTGTGCTCCGCGCTGCCCGCGCCCTTGACTTCCGCGCCGCGCGGGGCCAGGCTGTCCGTCAAGCGGACGATGGTCCGGATGACGAAGAGGTGCGGTGATGGACCTCGGTCTGGCGCTGCTGCGGCTGCTGCTCGCCGCGTTGCTGTTCGGCCACAGCACGCAGAAACTGCTGGGCTGGTTCCGCGGCGCCGGCCGCACTGGCACCGCCCAGGTCTTCGAACAGTGGGGCTTCGTTCCGGGGCTCCGGCTCGTCGTCGTCGCGGGGGTGGCTGAGCTCGCCGGCGCCGCGAGTCTCGCGCTGGGGCTGCTCACCCCCGGCGGTTCGGCGGTGATCATCGGGACCATGGCCGTCGCCGCGGTTGCCACCGCTTCCAACGGCTTCTGGGCGCAGCGGGGCGGCTGCGAGGTGCCCTTCTGCTACGGCGCGCTCGCCCTCGTGCTCGCCTTCACCGGGCCCGGCGCCTGGTCCGTGGACCACGCCCTCAACCTGACCTTCGGCCCGTGGTGGGGCCTCGGCGCGCTCGCGCTCGGGCTGCTCGCCGCCGCCGTCCCCCTCGCCGCCCGCGCCCGCGTGCTCCGCGCGCGGGCCACGACCGCCACGAGGTGACCCATGACCGGCCCCATCCTGTTCCGCGACGCCACGATCCTGTCCATGGACCCGGCGATCGGCGACCTCGACGGCGGCGACCTGCTCGTCCGCGGCGAACGTATCGAGCAGGTGGGGCACAACCTGGAAGCACCGCCCGGCACAACCGTCGTCGACGCACGAGGTGGCATCCTCCTGCCCGGCATGGTCGACACCCACCGGCACATGTGGCAGACCGCCCTGCGCGGCCTCGGCGCCGACTGGACCCTGTCCCAGTACTTCGTCTTCTACTACCTGAACTGGGGCAAGATCTTCCGCCCCGAGGACATCCACGCGGGCAACCTGCTGTCCGCCATCGAGGCCCTCGACGCCGGCGTCACCACCACCGTCGACTGGTCCCACGGCCTGCAGACCCCCGAGCACGGCGACGCCGCCGTCGAGGCCCTGCGCGCGGTGCCGGGCCGCTTCGTCCTGGCCTACGGCAACCTGCTCGGCGCACCGTGGGAATGGGCCAACTCCACGGAGTTCCGCGCGTTCGTCGACCGCCACTTCACCTCCCGCGACGACATGCTCGGCCTGCAACTGGCCTTCGACGTCACCGGCGACGCGGCGTTCCCCGAGAAGGGCGCCTTCGAGGCCGCCCGCGAACTCGACCTGCGCGTCACCACGCACGCCGGCGTATGGGGCGCCACCGGTGACGACGGCATCCGTCTCATGTGGGACAACGGTTTCTGCACGCCCGGCGTCACCTACGTGCACGCGGCGACCCTGAGCGAGGACTCCTACCAGCGCATCGCCGCGTCCGGCGGCACCGCGTCGGTGTCCACCGAGAGCGAGCAGAGCGCCGGCCAGGGCTACCCGCCCACCTGGCAGCTGCGCAGGCACGGCATCCCGGTGTCGCTGTCGATGGACACCAGCGTGTGGTGGAGCGGCGACCTGTTCTCCGCCATGCGCGCGACGCTGTCCGCGGACCGGTCGCGCGAGCATCTCGAAGCCCACGCGGCGGGCGAAACCGTGGTGCACAACAAGCTCCGCGCCCGCGACGTCGTCGAGTGGGCCACCATCGGCGGCGCCCGAGCCCTCGGCCTGGACGAGCAGATCGGCTCGCTCACCCCGGGCAAGAAGGCCGACCTCGTGCTCGTCAAGAACGACCGCTCGCCGGTGATGTTCCCCGTCCTGCACCCCTATGGGCACGTCGTCTACCAGGCCGGGCGCGGCGACGTGCACACCGTCCTGGTCAACGGAACCGTCGTCAAACGCGATCACCAGCTCGTCGTGCCGGGCCTGGACCGGGCCAGGGCCGCGGTCGAGGCGACCGTGTCGTACGCGCGGTCCACGATGGGCGAGGAGGCCTGGCAGCAGGCCCGCGAGCCGGAGATCCCGGCGACCGAGGTGATCCCCAACCCCTACACCTACACGGACTACACGGGCGACGGGGTCGCCGTGCAGCACGCGGACGCATGACGGACATGAGTCCGAAGAACGGCCCGCTCTCGGGTGTCCTGATCGCGGACTTCTCCCGGATCCTGGCGGGCCCGTACGCCACGATGCTGCTCGCCGACCTGGGCGCGGACGTGGTCAAGGTGGAAGGCCCGGCCGGGGACGACACGCGCTCGTGGATGCCGCCGGTGCGCGACGGCGTGTCGACTTATTACCTCGGCATCAACCGGGGGAAGCGATCCATCGCGCTGGACCTCCGCGACGAGGGCGACGCCGGCGCGGCGCGGGAGCTGGCGCGGCGGGCGGACGTGCTGATCGAGAACTTCAAGCCGGGCGGGCTGGGCAAGTACGGCCTGGACTTCGATGCCGTGCGGGCGGGCAACCCGGGCATCGTCTACGCCTCGATCAGCGGCTTCGGCTCCGGCGCGGGCCGGGACGTGCCGGGTTACGACCTGATGGTGCAGGCGATCTCCGGACTGATGTCGCTCACCGGCGATCCGGACGGGCCGCCGTACCGGGCAGGCATCTCGGTGTTCGACGTGATGGCGGGCAACCACGCGGTGATCGGGATCCTGGCCGCGTTGCGGCACCGGGAGGCGACCGGGCAGGGACAGCACGTCGAGGTAAACCTGTTGTCCTCGGCGCTGACCGGGCTGGTCAACCACAGTTCCGCGTACGTGGCCGGCGGCACCGTGCCGTATCGGATGGGCAACGCGCATCCCAGCGTGTTCCCGTACGAGCCGCTGCCGACGGCGGACAACGACCTGATCGTGGCCGCGGGCAACGACGCGCAGTTCGTCAAGCTGTGCCAGGTGCTCGGGATCCCGGAGGTCGCGGAGGACCCGCGGTTCGCCCGCAACGCCGATCGCACCGAGAACCGCGAGGAGCTGCGGCCGATCCTCGTGGACCGGCTCAGGCGCCGTGGTGCGGTGGAGTGGTTCGACCTGCTGGTGGCGGCCGGGGTGCCGTGCGGTCCGATCAACACCATCGACGGCGGGTTCGCGATGGCCGAACGGTTCGACCTGGACCCGGTCGTGACGGTCGGCGGCATCCCCACGACACGGCACCCGATCCGGTTTTCGGCGACCCCGGTGTCCTACCGGCTGCCGCCGCCGGAACTGGACGAGCACGGCGCGGAGATCCGCAAGTGGCTGGAGGAGGAAGGTGCCTGAGTATCCGACAGCCCAGTACCCCACAGCTCTGGGCGCGTCGTCGCTGGAGAAGATCACCCTGCTCGGCCAGGACCTGGCGCGGGACGTGATGGGCGAGGTCGGCTTCGGCGAGCTGGCGTTCTGGCTGGCCACCCAGCGGCGGCCGGGCAAGGGCGAGACGCGGGTGTTCGAGGCCGTGCTCGCCGCGCTGGCCGACCACGGGTTCACCCCGACCGCGATCGTCACGAGGCTGACCTACCTGTCGGCGCCCGATTCGATCCAGGGCGCGCTGGCCGCCGGACTGCTCGGCGGCGGTTCGCGGTTCCTCGGCGTGACCGAGGACTGCGGCCGGTTCCTGCACGACGCACTGTCCACAGCGGATCGTCCGGTCGACGACGAGCTGGCGCTGGAGATCGTGCGGGCCGAGCGCGCGGCGGGCCGGTTCATCCCGGGCCTCGGCCACCACGTCCACAAGAACGGCGATCCCCGCACCGCGCGGCTGTTCGAGATCGCCCGGGAGGAGGGCAAGTTCGGGCCGCACCTCGCGTTGTTCGAGGCCATCGGCCGCGTGCACCCGCAGGTTCTGGGGAAGACGTTGCCGCTCAACGGCGCCGGCGCCTGCGGCGCGGCGCTGGCCGATCTCGGGCTGCCGCTGGAACTGCTGCGCGGGTTCGCGCTGCTGGCCCGCGCCGCCGGGCTGATCGGGCAGCTCGCCGAGGAACTGCGTACCCCCGTCGCGAACGAGATCTTCCTGTCCGTCGACCTCAACAACCGGCCCGTCCCACCGGCAGGAGGCAGCCATGGCTGAACTGGTCGCGGTGATCGCGTCCACGCACCACCCGTTCTACTACCGGGCCAGCACCGCCACCGGCGCGGACCGCCCGGACTTCGCGGACGAGTGGGTCCGCAAGGTCGAGGCGTTCCGCGAGACCTTGACCCGGGCCCGCCCGGACGTGCTCGTGATGGTCGGCTCGGACCACTTCCACCAGCTGTGGCTGGACAACATGCCGCAGTTCCTGGTCGGCAAGGCGCCCTTCTACGACGCGAACTTCTACAACGAGGAACGCGAGTTCGGGCTGCCGCGGATGCTGCTGAGGGGCCAGGAGGACCTGTCCGCTTACGTGCTGCGGGAAGGCCTCGACGCCGGTTTCGACCTCGCGTTCTCCAACGAACTGCGCATCGACCACTCGATCACGTGCCCGATCATCACGTTGCGGCCACAGAACGACCTGCCGATCGTTCCGATCTACACCAACATCTTCGCGCCGCCGCTGCCGCAGCCGAAGCGGTTCGTCCAACTGGGACGGGCGATCCGGCAGCTGATCGAGTCCTGGCCGTCGGACCAGCGGGTCGCCGTCATCGGCACCGGGCACCTCTCGCTCGAACTCGGCGGTCCGCGTCAGTTCGGGCCGCACGGGCCGGATCCGGAGTTCGACCGCAAGGCCGTCGACTGGATCGCCAACGGCGACATCGAGAAGTGCCTCGGCGAGGTCACGCTGGAGAGCCTGCACCTGCCCGGCAACGCCACGCACGGGTTCATGGACTTCATGCTGATGATGGGCGTGGCGGGGGAGGGGCAGCGGGTCGACTACGTGGACACCTACGACCTGTTCCACACGATGGAGGCCTACTTCACCTGGTACCCGGGAGGTCCGCGGTGAGCAAGTACCTGCTGGACAAGTTCCTGTTCACCGTCGACCGCGACCCGGAACTGGTCGAGCGCTACCGCGAGGACCCGGCCGGGACCGTCGCGTGGTGGGAGGAGACGCAGGCGAACCGGATCCTGAACTGCGTGGGCGCCGAATCCTCGACGTGGCTGGCGTTCGAGGAGGAGGAGCGCGCGGCGTTGGCCGGGCACGACTACGTGAAGCTCTTCGAGCTGGGCGCGCACCCGTTCCTGACGCTGACCCTGTTCATCGGGATGTTCGAGCGGGACCACGGGCCGCTGGAGTTCCAGAAGGAGTACGCGCGGCGGCTGGCGCATTTCTCGTTGCCATACCCGGACATCGCGACGTAGGCTGACGCCGTGATCACCGGAACGGCCTCGCGCCACACACGGGAAGGCGATCCGGTGACGGTCTGATCGGCGCGCGTGGACCGCCGGGAGCTTCCGCTTCCGCGCCGTCCACCCAACCGATCGAAAGGACTTCGTTGACCGTCACCTTCAACCACACCATCATCGCCGCCAAGGACCGCCACGAGTCGGCCCGCTTCTTCCGCGAACTGCTGGAAGTCGCCGAAGCCCCGTCGTGGGGGCCGTTCGTCAACGTCATGCTCGACGGGGGCGTGCTGCTGCAGTTCGCCGAACCGCCGGTCGAGATCCAGATGCAGCACTACGCCTTCCTCGTCGACGACGAGCTGTTCGACCGCGCCTACGCGCGGCTCGTGGAGCGGGGGATCGAGCACTGGGCGGATCCGCAGACGACCAGGCCCGGGGAGATCAACCACGAGCACGGCGGGCGCGGGGTCTACTTCAAGGACCCCGCCGGGCACGCGATCGAGCTGATCACGCGGCCCTACCTGTAGTGGATGTGCTGTGGCGGCTTGCTTGGCGGTGCGAGTGGCGGTCCCTCCCGCCAGCCCACCACCACCCGCAACGGACGCGCTGCGCGCGGCTGAGCCGACTCGGGCGGCCCCTCGCTGTGGGATCGCCTCCTCATGAACGCCAGTTCACCACGTCGGCGCTGTCCTCGAGAGGAACCACCTCAGAACCCGCGGCGGTGCGGGCCGCTCGGGTGGTGAGGCGGCTCCGCCGCTGAAAGACAACGCCTAGGAAACCGTCTTGATGGGGCGGGCGTGCCAGGCGTCCCAGTCGGAGCCGATCGCGCCCGCCGTCTTCAGCAGCAGCGGCAGGTGGTGGCCGATCAGCGTGTCCATCGTCGTCTCGGCGGCGTGGGCGTTCACGTTGACCGCGGCCACCACCCGGCCGTCCCCGTCCCGGATGGGGGCCGCCACCGAGCGGATGCCCAGCGCCAGCTGCTGATCGGTGGCCGCCCAGCCTTTCGTGCGCACGTCCCGCAGCAGTGCGTCGATCTCGTCGCGCCCCGGCTGCCACCGGGGTTCGACGCCGGAGCGGCTCGGCTCGGCCAGTACCCGGTCCAGCTCCTCCGGCGTCAGCGCGGCGAGCAGGACCTTGCCCAGCGAGGTCTGCACGGCCGGGAACCGCGTGCCGATCGTGACGGCCAGCGCGACCAGCTTCGGCACCGCCACGCGGGCCACGTACACGATGTCGGACCCGTCGAGCTGCGCGATCGAACACGACTCGTTCGTCCGCGCGACCAGGTCCTCCAGGTGCGGCCGGGCCAGGTCCCACAGGTTCGCCGAACCGATGTAGGCCATGCCGAGGTCGAGCACGCGCGGGGTGAGCGAGAAGCCGCGCTCGCCGCCGCGCACGTAACCGAGCTGTTCGAGGGTGATGAGGATGCGCCGCGCGGTGGGGCGGGCCAGCCCGGTCGCCGTGGCGACCTCGGACAACGTCATCACCGGATGGCCGGGCCGGAAGGCGCACAGGACGTCCAGGCCGCGGGCCAGGGCCTCGATGAAGTCCGGATTGCCGTCTCGACGCATACCAGCAGGTTAGCCGCCACGGCCGGGCGTCGCGGACAATGGCGTCCATGAGCGTCTATGCGAACCGGATCCGGCCACGGCTCATCGACGTCACCTGCGGGGCCACGCAGGCGCACCCGCACCGGGAACGCGCCTGCGCCGGGCTGCGCGGCCGGGTGCTGGAGATCGGCTTCGGCTCCGGCCTGAACGTTTCCTTCTACCCGGCGGCGGTCGCGGAGGTCGTCGCCATCGAGCCGTCGGACGCGGCCTGGCGGCTGGCGGGCGGACGGCTCGCCGCGTCCGCCGTGCCGGTCGAGCGGGCCGGCACGGACGGGCAGTCGCTGCCCGTGCCCGAGGCCAGCTGCGACACGGCGCTGACGACCTGGACGTTGTGCGCCATCCCGGACCCGGCCGCCGCGGTGCGGGAGATCCGGCGGGTCCTCAAACCCGGCGGCACACTGCACTTCGCCGAACACGGCCTCGCGCCGGACGCGGGCGTCCGGCGGTGGCAGCGCCGGCTGAACCCGCTGCAGCGCGCGGTGTTCGGCTGCCGCCTCACCAACCCCGTCGCGGACCTGCTGACCGGGGCCGGGTTCGACATCCGGGAACTCGACGAGTTCTACGAGGCCGGCTCGCCGCGGCCGTTCGGCGCGCAGTCGGTCGGCGTCGCCGTCGCGCCCTAGATGTGCTGTTCGGGGGCGTTGGTGATGGGCTGTGACGCTGATCAACGCCGTCACGGCCTGCCGCCGCTGGCCGCGTGTGATCGGGGCACCGGCGAGCCGATCCGCCGCTGTCAACGCGACCGCCCGGGCGAGCTGGTCCACCGCACCCCGCTCGAGGAATGGGCCTACCACCAGCCCTGCGCCTCAGAAACCCACCGCCAAAGAGCCCTCCCCGACCGGCTGCACCGGTACAACTACCACCGACCCCACACCGGCATCGACGGCCACACCCCAGCCGGCCGCGAAACCAACCTCACCAAACAACACACCTACACAGCCAGGCGCGCGACCAGCTCGGTGAGCGCACGGCCCAGCGGCAGGTCCACCCGCACGTCCGCGTACTTGTCGCCGCGCGTGGGGCCCTGGTTGATGATCGCCACCGGCTTGCCCGCCTCGGCGGCGCGGCGGACGAACCGCAGCCCGGACATGACCGTCAGGGACGAGCCGAGCACCAGCAGCGCGGACGCCTCGTCCACCAGCCGGAAGCACCGGTCCACACGGGACGGTTCGACGTTCTCGCCGAAGAACACCACGTCCGGCTTCAGCACGCCCGCGCACGCGGTGCACGGCACGACGCGGAAGCCACGCACGTCGTCGTCGGCCAGTTCCACGTCGCCGTCCGGGTTGACGCGCGTCGCGGTCGCCGTGAAGCCCGGGTTCGCCTCGCGCAGGCGGCGGTCCAGCTCCTCGCGGGGTGACAACGCACGGCAGGACAGGCACACGACCCGGTCCAGGCTGCCGTGCAACTCGACGACGTCCGGCGTGCCGGCCGCCTGGTGCAACCCGTCGACGTTCTGCGTGATCACGCCGCCGACCACGCCCGCGGCCCGCAGCGCCGCCACCGCGCGGTGGCCGTCGTTGGGGTGCGCCCGCGCGATGGTGCGCCAGCCGAGGTGGCTGCGCGCCCAGTATCGGCGCCGCGCGTGCTCGGCCGCCACGAACTCCTGGTACGTCATCGGCGTGTGGCGCCGCAGGCTGCCGGTGGCGCCGCGGTAGTCCGGGATCCCGGACTCGGTCGACAGCCCGGCGCCGCTCAGCACGACCACGCCGCCGGTGCCGGCGATGCGGACCACGTCGTCCAGGCTGGTCGTGCGGGGCAGCGGCTCACCGGCCGGCGTCCAGCTCAGGGTCGGTCGCGTCCGCACCACACGAGTGTACGTGCGGAAATCCGGTTGGCCGCCCGGACTGGGCGCTGCGATCATCCGGCCGTGTCCCTCCTGCGCTGGCAGTTCGACCTGACCTGGTCGCTGGCCGACCTCCACCTGAGCGCCCTCACCCCGGCGGACTTCCGCTGGGAGCCGGGGCCGCTGACCTGGCACGTCCGGCGGGCCGGGGACGGCTGGACGATCGACTGGGCGGACACCGAACCGGACCCGGTGCCGGTGCCCACCATCGCCTGGATCACCTGGCACGTCGGCTGGTGGTGGAGCGTCGCGCTGGACCACGCGCACGGCCGCGCGCCCCGCGAGCGCGAGTCGGTCGGCTGGCCCGGCGACGAGAACGCCGTGGCCTGGCTGCGCGAGCTGGCCACCGACTGGGGCGGCGTCCTCGACCGACTGTCCGATCCGGACGCTCCCGCCGCCTTCCCGTGGCCCGCCGAGGCCGGGCTCACCGTGGCGCATCAGGCCGCGTGGGTGAACGCGGAACTGATGAAGAACGCGGCCGAGATCGGGCAGCTGCGCCTGCTCCGGGCGGCTCAGGCCACGTCGGGCTGACGGCCCTGCCGCACGATGTCCAGATACTCGCTGATGGCGTCCCGGTTGCGGGTGAGGCAGTCGATGCGCCGGGTCATCCGGTCCCGCTCCTGTTCCAGCGTCGCCAGCATCTCCGGCGTGGCGTCGGGGAAGTAGATCGTGCGCGGCTTGTCCAGGCACGGCAGGATCTGCTTGATGATGCGGGTGGGCAGTCCGGCGTCGAGCAGGCCGCGGATCTGCAGCACCCGGTCGACGTTGTACTCGTCGTAGTCGCGGTAGCCGTTCGGCAGGCGCCGGGACACGATGAGCCCCTGCTCCTCGTAGTAACGCAGCAGGCGGCGGGGCGTTTCGGTGCGTTCCGACAGCTCCCCGATGCGCATGTGGTTCCCCTCACAGCGATTTGACCTTCACATCTGTGTGATGGTTCCAGCATAACGCCGTGATCGATGTGCTGACCCCTTCCCGACTCCGGCTGCGGTCCCTGCTCGCGTTGACGACCGCGGCGTTCATCACCGTCCTCACCGAAGCCCTGCCCGCTGGCGTGCTGCCCGCGATGAGCGCCGACCTGCGCGTCGGCGAGTCCGCGATGGGGCAGGCCGTCACGATCTACGCGATCGGCACCGCGCTCGCGGCGATCCCGCTGTCCGCGGCGACCGCGGGCTGGCGCCGCAAGCGCCTGCTGCTCGCCGGGGTGGCCGGGTTCGCCGTCGCCAACACCGTCACCGCGGTGTCCGGCGCCTACGTGCTGACCATGGCGGGCCGGTTCGCCGCCGGGGTGGCCGCCGGCGTGGTGTGGGCGCTGCTCGCCGGGTACGCGCGGCGGCTGGCGCCGGAACACCTGCAGGGCAAGGCGATCGCGGTCGTGATGGCCGGCATCCCGCTCGCGTTGTCGCTCGGCGTCCCGGCCGGCACCTTCCTCGGCGAGGTCGTCGGATGGCGCGTTACGTTCGGCGTGATGTCGGTGATCGCCGTCGTGCTGATCGCCTGGATCGTCGCGACCGTGCCGGACCAGCCGGGGCAGCGTGACGGCGGCCGGATCCCGGTGCGGCGCGCGGTCGCCGTCCCGGGCGTCGCGCCGGTCCTGGTCGTCACGCTCGTGTTCGTGCTGGCCCACAACATCCTTTACACCTACCTGGCCACATTCCTGCACGGCGTCCGGATCGACGTGGTGCTGCTGGTGTTCGGCGTCGCGTCCGTGCTGAGCATCGCGATCGTCGGCGCGCGCATCGACCGGCAGCTGCGGGCGCTGACCGTCGCCGCGACCCTGCTGGTCGCCGTCGCCGCGGTGATCCTGGCCGTGCTGTCCGGCAACGCGGTGCTCGTCTACGCCGGGGCCGCGCTGTGGGGCCTTGGCTGGGGCGGGGTGCCGACGCTGCTGCAGACGGCCGCCGGGAACGCGGGCGGCGAGGCGGCGGACACCGCGCAGGCCGCGCTGGTGACGTTGTGGAACGCGGCCATGGCAGGCGGCGGCGTGGTCGGCGGGATCCTGCTCGACGCGTTCGGGCCCGGCGTGTTCCCGTGGACCGTGCTGGTGCTGCTCGTGCCGGTGCTGGCCGTGGTGCTCGGCGCCCGGCGGAACGGCTTCCCGGCTAGTTCGTGACCGTCACGTCCTCGGGCACGAGGACGAGCTCGCAGCGGACCGGGCCGTCGCCGACCCGCACCGGAACGGCGGCGGTCCGGTAGCCGCGCCTGGCCACGGCGAGCGCGTAGCGGCCGGGCAGCAGGCCGGGCAGCTGGAACGAGCCGTCCGCGCGGGAGGTGACGCTGCCCGCGACCTCGCCGCGCTCGTCGGTGGCGATCAGCAGCGCGCCGGCCACCCCGACGGTGCCGGTGATGGCGCCGGTGGCCGACAGCGTGAAGTCCACTTCGCCCGGACCGCTCACCGGCGCCGCCTCCGGCTGGAAGCCGGCGGCGGAGCAGACGAGGACGTGCTCGCCATCCGGGATGTTCAGCGAGTACCGGCCGCTCACGTCGGTCGACGTGGTGCCGGTCTGCTGCCCGTCCTTGCTGATCAGGGTCACCGCCGCGCCTTCGAGGACGCCGCGCGGCGACCGCACGACGCCCAGCAGCAGGGTCTCCGCCGGGCGCGCGCGGCCGGGGATGAAGAACGCGATCAGCAGCGCGGCCACGCACGCGGCGCAGCCGATCAGGAACGTCGTGCGGAACCCGTCGAGGCTGGGCACCGGCGTGCCACCGAAGTCGATCGTCATGCCGGCGAGCACCATGCCGACCACGGCGCTCGACGACGACGTGCCGATCGAGCGCATCAGCGTGTTGAGGCCGTTGGCCGCCGCGGTCTCGGTGGCCGGGACCGCGCTCATGATCAGGCTGGGCATGGCGGCGTAGGCGAGGCCGACGCCCGCGCCCGCCATCGCCGAGAAGATCGCCATCTGCCAGCCCGCGCCCATCAGCGTCAGGCCGAGCCCGTAACCGGCGCCGAGCACGGTGATGCCGCACAGCAGCGAGACCTTCGGGCCGCGCGCGGCGATCAGGTGGGCCGCGAGCGGGGACATCGCCATCATCAGCAGGCCCGACGGCGCGACGCACAACCCGGCGACGACCATCGACAGCCCGAGCCCGTAGCCGGTCGCGGACGGCAGCTGCAGCAGCTGCGGCGGCACCAGCTGCGTCGCGTACAGCGCGAAGCCGACCATGATCGAGGTCAGGTTGGTGAGCAGGACCGGCCGCCGCGCGGTGGTGCGCAGGTCGACCAGCGGTTCGGCGGTGCGCAGCTGCAGGAATCCCCACGCCACGAACAGCACCACCGCCGCGCCGCTGAAGCCGAGGGTGCGGGTGCTGCCCCAGCCCCAGTCGCCGCCCTTCGAGATCGCCAGCAGCAGGCACACCAGCGCCGCGGACAGCCCGATCGCGCCGGGCAGGTCGAAGCGGCCGGGGGAGCGGACCGCGGACTCCGGCACCACGAGCACGATCAGCACCAGGCTGACGAGCCCGAGCGCGGCCGCACCGAGGAACAGGATGTGCCAGTTGAAGTGCTCGGCCACCAGCGCGGCGACCGGGAGCGCGAACGCGCCGCCGATGCCCAGCGACGAGCTCATCAGGCCAACCGCGCCGCCGAGGCGTTCCGGCGGCAGTTCGTCGCGCATGATGCTGATGCCGAGCGGGATCGCGCCGATGGCGAAGCCCTGCAGCCCGCGGCCGATCATCATGGGCAGCAGCGCGGTCGTCAGGCCGCACACCAGGGAGCCCGCGACCTGCAACGTCAGCGCGACGAGCATCATGCGGCGCTTGCCGTACATGTCGCCGAGGCGGCCCAGCACCGGGGTGGCGACCGCGCCGGTGAGCAGGGTGATCGTGATGACCCAGGCGGTGTCGGAGCTGTCGCTGTGCAGCAGCGACGGCAGGTCGGCCAGCAGCGGCACCATGAGGGTCTGCATGACGGCGACGACGACACCGGCCAGCGCGAGAACCGCCGTGAGGCGGCCGGGAGACGAGGACATGCGACTCCGGAGTTCGTGCACGGATGGTTGCCTTGTGAAAGTACCTTCCGGAACGTCCGGTGCCGAGTGAGTTGTCCCGAAGCTCACTGCGTCCGGACGCGGTGTAACGCAGTGGCGAGCGGTCCGAACCGAGTGCCGCCATCGCAGAGACCTTCGACCCGCCGAAACAAGCGTCCATCGCCAACGAGTACTTCCAGCGCGTCGAGCCGGACGCGGCGTCGCGGGTGGTCGCGAACCTGCTGCGCCGGGCGCTGGCGGGGCGGCGACTACACCGCGGCGATCGCGCAGTTCTGCAAGGAACGGGGACGGCGCCTACCGGTTGTCCCAGTACGGCATCCGGCTCGACCACGACGACGAGCGGATGAACACGCTGATCCGGCTGCTGACCGGCACGGGCCGGGAACGGCTGCAAGCCGGTTAGGTTGGAAACCCCGGCGGCGGGCTCGTCCGCTCGAAGCCCGCCGCCGGGGTGGCTCAGCTCTTCGGCACCCCGAGGGCGCGCTCGAAGCCAGGCGGGATCACCACGTCGTCGCGGGTGAGGTCGTGGATCGACGTCTTGCCGAGGCCCAGGACGGCCGAGTCGATGCCGCCGCGGAGGATGTCCAGCACGTTCTCCACCCCGGCCTGCCCGTTGGCCGCCAGGCCCCACAGGTACGCGCGGCCGATGAGCACGGCCTTCGCGCCGAGGGCGATCGCCTTGACGACGTCGCTGCCGCGCCGGATGCCGCCGTCCAGCAGCACCTCGACGTCGCCGCCGACGGCGTCCGCGATCGCGGGCAGCGCGCGGATCGGGGCCGGTGTGCCGTCCAGGTTGTTGCCGCCGTGGTTGGACACCGAGATCGCGGTGACGCCGGCGTCCACGGCCCGCTTGGCGTCGTCCACCCGCATGACGCCCTTGAGCATGAACGGCCCGCCCCACTGCTCCCGCAGCCACGCGACGTCCTCCCACGTCGGCAGCGGCGTCTGCATCCACTCGCCGTAGGCGCCGAAGAAGGTCGGGGCCGTGCCGCCGGGCGGGGTCAGGTTCGGGGTGGTCAGGTCGGGCAGCTTGCGTGTCTTCGCGAAGTCCCACAGCCACTTCGGCCGCGTGATGCCCTCCGGCGCGAACCGCATCATCGCCTTCAGGTCCAGCTTCTCCGGGATGACCGGGCTGCCCCAGTCGCGTCCGGTGGAGAACGACCAGTCCAGCGTCATGATCAGCCCGACCGCGCCGGCGGCCCTGGCGCGCTCCATGCGCTGCACGAGCACGTCCCGGCTGCCGACCCAGTACATCTGGAAGAAGGTCTGCGGGTTGGCCGCCGCGACCTCCTCGATGGACTTGCTGGCGAACGAGCTCAGGCCCATCGCGGTGCCGCGCGCGGCCGCGGCGCGCGCCACGGCCACCTCGCCGTCGGGGTGCACGGCCTGGACACCGGTGGGGGAGATGACGACCGGCAGCGAGATCGGCTGGCCCATCACCGTCGTGCCCAGCTCACGCTTGTCGGACAGCCCGGCGACGTGTGGGGCGAAGCCGAGTTCGGCGAACGCGGCGATGTTGTCGTCGACCGTGATCCCGCGTTCGGATCCCGCCACCAATGCGCCGTAGACCGACTTCGGCAGCCGCTTCCTGGCCCGCCGCTGAGCTTCGGCCACCGTCTCGAACCAACCGTTGGACATCTCGCCACTCCGCCTCGCCGATGAGGGACACCATTTTGGCACTTGATGCCATATTAGGCCACACGGGTTCGCCGGACGCAAGACCGGGCTTTGCGCGGTCAGCTCGTCGCGGTTAGATACGAACGGTGTCCACCTTCCAGCCGAACGAGCCCGTCGCGCACGTGGACGTGCACGTGGAGCACCTGCCCGGCGCGACGCTCGTGCGTGTCGCGGGCGAACTCGACCACCTGACGGCGCCCGCGTTCGAGGCCGTCGCCCTGCCCGCCGCGCGTGCCTGCCCGCAGCGGCTGGTGATCGACCTGACCGAGGTGAGTTTCCTGGCGTCGGCCGGGATCGCGGTCGTGCTGGCCGCGGGCGCCGAGGCGCCGGGGAAGGTGCACGTGGTGGTCGGATCCGGCTTCACGCGGCGGCCGCTGGAGATCACCGGGGCCGGCGAGGTCGTGCGCCTGTGGACCACGCGCGAGGAGGCCCTGGCCGAGGGGTGACCTCGCGCGCCGCCACGTGCGGATGGACTTCCTGCACGGGGCGTTCGGCAGTTTCCAGACCGACCCGGGCGAGATCGAGGCGCTGACCACGCTCGCCATCGGCAGGCACTGCGAGCACCTGCTGCGGAGCTAAGCCCCTACTCCGGTCGCAGGCGGATGACGCCACGCTCGAGGTCGAGGGCCGGGGGAGCGCCCTGGGCGTCCTCTTCGCGCATCATCGACATCGAGTCGCGGTGTTCCAGTTCGAGGCGCTTGGTGCCGTAGAACATCGCCGTCACCTCATCGGCGTACGTGGCGGCCAGCGGGGTGCCCGTCCGCTTGCCCCGCTTCTTTCGGATCAGTTCGACGGTCCCCACGGCGACCAGCAGCAACGTCCCGCCGGGAATCCCCCACGCGATCACGGTCTCGACCGGGTCCACGAGGCCTACAACGAGCGACCACGCGGCGCGGTTCCGTCCCGCGGACACCGTGAGGGCGGTCGATGATCCTCTCGTCGGAGCTGAGGAACAGCCGTTGTTCAGTCGGCGGGAACACCCTCCAGGTGCTTCGGGCGCTCGTGGACCCCCACGCTCATCAACGCGATGTCGACGTAGCGCCGGGCGACCTCCTCAGGAGTCATCGGGCCCGTGGGGTGGTACCAGCGTGCGATGGACTGGCACATGCCGAGCAGGGCGCGGGCCGTCTCCGCGGGCTGCGTCACCGTGAAGAAGCCCTGCACCGTGCCGTCGGTGACGACGCGGACCAGCAGGTCTTCCACTTCCTTGCGGATGGCCGCGTAGCGCCTGCGGTTCGGGGACGACAGGTAGCGCAGTTCGACGTCCAAGGTGGCCAGCTTGACGCGGTGCGTCATGTACAGCACGACCGCCTCGATCATGTTCACGAACTGCAGGTCGGGGCGGTCGCCGGCGTCGTCCACCGCCGCCTGCGCCCGCCACGCCACCTCGAGCGTGCCCTTCTCCAGCAGCGCGACGAACACGCCCTCCTTGTTCTCGTGGTGGTAGTACAGCGACGGCACCGTCTGGCCGACCCTGCGGGCGATGTCCCGCACCGACGTGCCGTAGAACCCGCGCTCGTAGAACGCCTGGAGCGCCGCGGCCAGCAGGGGGGTCAGGTCGAGTGGCTCGAAATTGCGCCAGTCGCCCCGCCCGCCCCGCGCGGGGCGGGTCTTCCTCGCTGCTGCTTTCACGCCTGTCCACCCGACTTTCGTCCGTTGCCGGTGTCTGCCAAGGTTACGCCCCGCCTCAGTAGATCGCGGCGTACATGATCTTCTCCTGCGTCGCCTCCGCGCGGCTGAACTCCGCGACCGCGCGGCCGAACCTGGTGACCAGGATGCGGTCGGACACGGCGAGGATCTCCGGCAGGTACGAGGAGATGACGATAACGGCCTTGCCCTCGTCGGCGAGCGTGCGGATCAGGTGGCGGATCTCGTCGATCGCGCCGACGTCGACGCCGCGCGTCGGCTCGTCGAAGATGACCACCTCGGGCTCGGCGACCAGCGACTTGCCGACCACGACCTTCTGCTGGTTCCCGCCGGACAGCTCGACGATCTTCGCGTCCGCGTTGATCGCCTTGATGCGCAGCTTCGCCGACCACTCGCCGGCGATGCGCTTGCGCTGCGAGCCAGACAGCAGCCACTGCCTGCGGCCCCGGCGGGAGGCGAGGTAACCGAGGTAGATGTTGTCGGCGACGGTCATCGTCTCGAAGAAGCCGTCGAGCTTGCGGTCCTCGGTGATGTAGACGATGCCGTCGTCGATCGCCTGCTTCGGCACCCGGTAGCGCACCGGTTTGCCGTTGAGGAGCACCCGCCCGCCGTGGATCCGGTTGCGTTTCAGCGCGCCGGTGACGATCTTCGCCGTCTCCGTCCGGCCGCTGCCGATCAGCCCGGCGATGCCGAGCACCTCCCCGGCGTAGGCCGAGAACGACATGTTCTTCACGACGTTGCCCAGGATCAGGTTCTCGACTTCCAGCACCCGCCGGCGCCGGACGTGGCCATCAGGCGCGGCGGGCCGGTTCCGCACCGCCCCGTCGAGCGGCCTGCCCACCATGTACTTGACGATCTCGTCCGGCGACGTCTGCTTCGCGTCCAGGCAGGCCACCCGCTTGCCGTCGCGCAGGACGGTGACGCGGTTGGCGATCGCGAGCGATTCCTCCAGCGCGTGGGACACGTAGATGATGCCGAGGCCTGCGTTGCGGAGGTCCTCGATCACGTTGAACAGGTGCAGGGTCTCCTCGGGGGTGAGGCTCGCGGTCGGCTCGTCGAAGATGACGATCCGGGCGCCGGTCCGCAGCGCCCGCGCGATCTCCACCATCTGCTTCTTCGCCGCGCCGAGGTTGGACACGTACGCCGTCGGATCGACGTGGAAGTTCATCGACTGCAGCAGTTGCTGGGCCCCGATGTTGAGCGAGCGGAACCGGGTCAGCAGCTTCTCGTGGCCGAGTTCGATGTTCTGCGCCGCGGTCATCGTCGGCACCAGGCTCGTCTCCTGGTAGACCATCGCGATGCCGTGGTCGAGCGCCTCGTGCGGGCGCCGGAACGAGACCTCCTCGCCGCTGATTCGCACCACCCCGCTCGAGTGCTGCACCGCGCCGGCGAGGATCTTGCACAGCGTCGACTTGCCCGCGCCGTTCTCGCCGACCAGCGCGTGCACCTCGCCGGCGCGCAGGTCGAAGTCGACCTCGTGGATGGCGTGCACCCCGCGGTAGGTCTTGGTCACCTTCGCCATGTCGACGAGCAGCGTGCCGTCGCCGGCCGGATCGATGTCGAGCTGCTCCACCAGTGACTGGCTCATCGCGCGTCACCCGCCCTCGTGATCAGGACCTCGTCGGCGCCGCGGACCGCGACGAACAACCGGTTGCCGTACTGCTTCACCGACGTCACCCCGTGCCGCCGTCCGCCGCCGCGGCTGTGCATGCCGCGGATCGGGTAGCCGTCCGGGTCCAGGCGGGTCACCAGCCCGTAGGACCGGGGTGGCGCCCACGGTTTGATCACGCCGAGCTTGCGGATCTGGCCGCCCTGCAACGGTTCCAGGCCGGAGTCCAGGCCACGCAACGCGGGACGGATCCACAGGTCCCGTTCGATCGTGCGCATCATCTCCTTGACGTAGTCGCGCTGGGTGAGCACGAACTCGACCAGCTGGGTGCGCAGCGCGAACACCGCGAGCCAGTACCCGCCCCCCGAGGCCGGGCTGATGCGGCCCGGATAGCCGGGCAGGTTGTCCCGCAGCACCTCCGCCCGGCCCGGATCCGCCAGCGGGTACCGCACGAGCCGGTGCGACCACGCCTCGCTGACGACGAGTGAGTTCTCGTCCGCGGTGAGCGTCACCCCGCTGGGATGGGCGAGGTCGCGGGCCAGCACGGTGGTGCGCCGGGTCCGTGGGTCGTGCCGCAGGAGCCGGCCCAGTGTGTTCTGTTCCATCAGGTCGCGCACCCAGTCCCCGCCGTGGTGGCGCGACGAACCGTCGGTCAGGTAGATCGTCCCGTCGCCGGCCACCACGACGTCGGTCAGGCAGTGGGTGGGGACCCCGTCGGCGTCGGCGTCGACGAGGACCTCGGTGCCGCCGCCCTGGTCGATGCGGACCAGCCCGAGACCCGCGACGCACACCAGCAGCCCGCCCTCGTGGTCGACGGTGATCGCGCCCGCGTCGCCGGGCACGGTGGCGGCGATCTCGTGGTGGGCGAAGTTCAGCCCGTACCGCCGCACCACCTTGTCGGCCGTGGTCACGTAGAGCGACCCGAACGCGTCCCGCACCATGTCGTCGGGTTCCGGCAGCTCGTCGATCGACTCCTCGATGCGGTCCAGCTCGTCGTTCGGGGTGAGCCCACCGTCCAGCGGCGGGATGGCCCTGGCGCCGGACCGGCCGGGGAACAGGAACTCCTTGACCAGTTCCCACGCTTCTGCTCGTGGCACGGTTCCTCCTCAGCTCACCGACGCGTGGCGCGTCTCGCGGGCCTCGCCGGCGGCCGCGGCGGGCGCCTGGCGCAGCTTGATCCGGCCGATGCGGTTGTTCTCCAGCCCGCCGATGTACAGGTAGCCGTCGTGTTCGCGCATCGACGTGATGGTGGAGTGCTTCTTCCCGCCGGGGTCCCAGTAGGTGTCGAGCACCTCGCCCCGCTCCGACACCCGCACCACGCAGCCGTGGTTCATGCTGGGGTAGAGCCATTCGTCGCGGGGGATGCGCTTCATCATGCGGCGGCGGAACTTCGGCATGCGCATCGCCAGGTCGTAGGCGGGGGAGCGCATACCGCAGATCGCGACCCAGTAGGCGCCGCCGGAGGCGCGG
The DNA here is from genome assembly GCF_000473265.1 of Amycolatopsis thermoflava N1165. NCBI lineage: Bacteria > Bacillati > Actinomycetota > Actinomycetes > Pseudonocardiales > Pseudonocardiaceae > Amycolatopsis > Amycolatopsis thermoflava. The sequence continues at coordinate 3,415,947 of NZ_KI421511.1, read as the reverse complement.
TTGATGTTGTCCACGTACCCGGGGAAGTTGTCCATGAACACCTCGAGCCGGCCCTTCTTCGGGCCGCTGTGCCAGTACCGCAGGATGCGGCACAGCCAGGTCTGGGCGATCAGCACCGATTCGCCGTCGTGGGCGCAGCACACGCCGTTGGGGAAGACGAGGTCCGGCACCGCGGTGCGGGTCTTGCCCGTGGCCGGGTCGTAGCACAGCAGACGCCCGTTGGGCCGCCCCTCGATGCCGTCGAGGACCCAGTCGGCCATTTCGAACCGGTTGGTGGCCTCACTGAAATAGATCTTGCCGTCCGGAGCGATGTCGAGGTCGTCGGGGAGGCGCAGCCTCGAGTCGTCGCGCAGCCGGGTCCACGTCCGGTTGGTCTCGTCGGAGAGCTTGCGGTGCTTGCCGTCGGGCGAGACCGAGTACAGGCCCATGCCGCCGACGCACACGATCAGGTTGCCCGCCGCGTCGAAGGCCAGGCCGAGCGGGTGCCCGCCGATGCGCGCGAACACCTCGCGTTCGCGGTAGCCCTCCCCGGAGAACCGCAGGATCCAGCCCTGCCGCGTGCCGCAGTAGATCCGGCCCTGGTCGTCGAGGATGACGTCCTCGGGGCCTTCAACCTCGCCCAGGCCGATCTCCTCGGCGTCGCCGAGCCGGTCGTTGATCTCGTACGGGCTGCCCGAGCCCGGCCGGACGTCGGGAGGGGTGCCGTACTCGACGAGGGTCGGGTTGACGTAGGTCTTCTGGATCGCCTTGCCGCGGTTCTTGCCCCACTTGGTGTCGAGCCCGACCGCGATGATCAGCACGATGGCCAGTGCCGTCTGCAGGACTTCGCCGCCCACGTCCATCAGCAGCAGTCCCTTGCCGAGCAGGCTGATCGTGGCCGCGCCGATGAACGCCCGCCACACCGTGCCCTTGCCGCCGGACAGGCTGATGCCGCCGAGGATCACCGCGGTCAGCACGCTGAGCTCCATCCCTTCGCCGACGCGGGCGCTCGCACTGCCCAGGCGCGCGGCGTAGAAGACACCGGCGAGCGCGCACAGCGCGCCGGAGATGACGTAACCCAGCAGCAGGACGCGTTCCACCCGGATGCCGGCGTGCCGCGCGGCCCGCCGGCTCGCGCCCACGGCGGTGACGTGCCAGCCGAACCGGGACCGGCTGAGCAGGAGGTGACCGGCGACGAGCACCACGAGCAGCGTGACGAAGCTGAACGGGATGCCGGCCACCTTGCCCGTGCTGAACCAGTCCCACACCGGGTCCATCAGGAACACCGTGGCGGTCTGCGCCGAGTAGTGCAGGTCCAGCAGGTTGAGGACACCGCGGAAGATGATCAGCGTGACGAGCGTGGTGAGGAACGGCCGCGCCTTGAGGTAGGCCACGATCGACCCGTTCACCGAGCCGAGGACCGCGCCGGTGACGATCGTCAGCAGGATCGCCGGCACCACGGGCACACCCACGACGGTGATCAGCAGGAGCACCACGATGTTGCACAGCCCGAACATCGAGCCGACGGACAGGTCGATCCCGCCGGAGATCATCACGATCGCCATGCCGAGGCAGACGAGCGAGATCTCGGCGAGCTCGGTCGCCGAGGACAGCAGGTTCGCCGTCGTGGCGAAACCCGGTGCGGCGAAGGAGAAGAAGACGATCACGCCGACCAGGATCGCCAGCGGGATCGCCGGTTCCATCCACCGCTTCTCGAAGAGCTCGGCGAACAGCTGCTGCGGGGAGAACCGGTACCGCAGGTGCCGCAACCGGGTGCCCAGGTTCTCGTTCTCCAGAACGTTGCGCTCCGGTGGCCTGCGCCGGGCGGGCACGGGCCGGACTTCCGTACTTGCCGTCATGGCGGTCCCTCTCGGTGGCGGCGGGGTCAGGAAACGGTGAGCCCGTCGCTCTTGCCGTCGTAACACATGTTCGGCTGGTTCCAGTTGGACTTGTCGATCTTCACCAGCGGGGTGTAGTCGGCGATGCGGGCGGTGCCGGGTGCCTGACCGGACTGCAGGAGGTACTTGGCGATGGCGACGATGTCCGTGCCCTGCGTGGGCACCGAGTACCCGTAGGACTGGTGGAACATCCCGTCGCGGATGCCCTCGCAGGTGATGGAGCTGTGGTCGGAGGTGAACACCTTGACCTGACCGAGCTTCCCGGCCTCCTTGATGGCCGCCGCCGACCCGTACTGCATCTGGTCCCAGAAACCCCAGCTGGCGCACAGGTTCGGGTGCTGCTGGATCACCGTCGCGGTGATGTCGTGCGCCTTGGTGCGGTCCCAGTTGGCCGCCTGGGTGGAGACGATCTTGATCTCCGGGTGCTGGTCGAAGACCTCCTTGGCGCCGGCCATGACGTCGAGCGTGAACCCGGACGTCGCGTCGCCCTGCACGATCTGCACCTCGTGTGAGGTGGGGGTGTGCGCGCCGCACTCGCCGACGATGTCGGTGGCGATGCGGCGGCCGAGGTCGATGGTGTCGGCGCCGACGAAGGCGTCCGACTTGTAGTTGCTCACCATGTTGATCTGGATGACGTAGATCCCGGCCTGCTCGGCCTGCTGGATGAGCTTGGCGAGGATCTGCACGTCGAAGTTGTGCACCACCAGGACGGCGGGCTTCTCGTTGATCAGCGACTGCACGGCTTCGGCCTGCTTCGCGGTGTCCCAGTTGGGATCGCGCAGGACGTAGTTCAGCCCGGCCGCCTTGAAGCCGCTCTCCATCTGCCGGTTCCACTCCTCCATCAGCGGGGTGCCCAGTCCCACCGGGACGAACGCGACGGTCTTGCCCTCGATGCTCTGCAGGGCGTGGTCGCGCAGCTCGCCCGCGGACGCGGTCGGCGGGATCTGACCTGCCGCGGCCGACGTCGAGTTCGCCCTGGTGCCGGTGGAACAGCCGGTCGCGATCAGCATCGCGGCGGCGCCGAATGCGAGTGCGCGGACCGCGCGAGTGCGAAGTGGACGCATGGGAGGACCTCCTTGTCCTTCGGTGGATGTCTGGGGGCGGTCAGTCGCCCTGGCGAACGGTCTCTTCGTCGCGCGGGTGCAGCCGGTTGTCCAGCACCAGCGCCGCCAGCAGGATGAGACCCTTGACGATGTCCTGTTCGTGGGTGTTCATGTTCATGATCGTCATGCCGTTGAGCATGATCCCGATCAACGCCGTGCCTGCCACCACGCTCGCGACGCTGCCGCGGCCGCCGACGAGGCTGATCCCGCCGACCACCACGACGAGCAGGACGTCGTAGATCAGCGAGCCGTCGATGACCTGGGTGTTGAGCCCGCCGACGGCGCCCGCGGTGACCAGGCCGCCGACGAACCCGATCGCGGCGCTGGCGGTGTATTCGAACACGGTCAGCGGGCGCACCGCGATGCCGGTGAGCGCGGCCGCGCCGGCGTTGTCCCCGTGGGCGTAGATGAAGCGTCCCCCGCGGGTCCGGGAGAGCATCAGCTGGGCGAGCACGGCGACGACCGCGAACACGATGATGGGGACCGGGATCCCGAAGACCGTGCCCTGGCCCAGTGCCAGGACGAACTCGCGGTCACCGGGCAGTTCCGCGATCAGTCCGTCGAGGACGGTGGTGCGGGCGAGGCCGTACACCAGCAGGCCGGAGGCCAGCGTCGCGAACAGGGCCGGGATCTCGACGAAGGCGATCAGGAACCCGTTGAGCAGCCCCATGATGACGACGATGCCGAGCCCGACGAGCAGGGCGACCGGTGTGCTGACCGGGGTGCGCATCAGCTGGATCGCGACCGCGGTGGCCACGCCCATCGACGCGATGAGGGAGAGGTCCATCCCCCTGGCGATCACCACGACCGCCATCGCCACCCCGAAGATCCCCAGCGAGGAGACGCTGCGGACCAGGTTGACCAGGTTGTCGACGTTGAGGAACCCGTCGAGGGTCAGGCTGAAGGCCACGAACAGGGCCACGACCACGAAGAGAACCACCCGCTCCTGGGAAATCCGGTTCGTGAATGACGGTCGCGACCTCGACAGAACTGCGCTCATCGCTACTCCATTGTCCGATGCGCGAGGTGCCTAGCGAGCACTAGATAGGATTGACGGAAAAGATACACGGGTTCGTTTTCCAGACAAGTCCCAGTGGTCGCCGGGAGCGGGTTACCACCCGTTGGGGTGAGGACGGCGGACGCGGCCGGCGGCGTGATCGAGTAACGCTTCGGTCTCGTGGATCGCTGTCGGGCGCACTGTGGACCGCCGTTGCGGCGGCGTAAAGCCTTGCTGTGCTGGGAAGTTTCAGTCCTGAATGGTCAAAGGTTCAATCGTGTCGACGCGGTGAGCCGGGTTGTCCGCAGGGCGAACTTGACAAACGGATCGGTGCGTGCCCTACTTATCGGGCGTTAGATAGCCAGTGGTGTTCACGGACGCGACAGGGAGCGGTGTGACGCATTCACCGTCGCGCTGATTCCCTTTTGTCGAATTCGTCAATTCGTTTTCCTGCCGGTCACCGTTGCTCGGAGAAAACTGCATGCTTCCCTCTTCCTGGGTCCCGCGGTTGCGCCTGCCGTTGATCGCGGCGCCCATGACGGCCGTTTCTGGCCCCGCTCTCGTCGTGGCCACCTGCCGGCACGGCGTCATCGGCTCGTTCCCGACGCACAACGCGCGCGACCCCGCCGAGCTCGACCGGTGGCTGTCCCTGATCCGGGCGGCGCTGCCCGCCGCGGCCGCGCCGGTGGCGCCGAACCTGGTCGTGCACCGGTCCAACACCCGGCTGCGGGAGGACGTGGACTGCCTCGTACGGCACGGCGTCGAGGTGGTGATCACCAGCGTCGGTTCCCCGGAGCCGGTGGTGGGACCGCTGCACGACGCCGGCGCGCTCGTGTTCGCCGACGTCGCGACCCTGCGCCACGTGGACCGGGCGCTGGCCGCCGGAGCGGACGGGCTCGTGCTGCTGACTTCGGGGGCCGGTGGGCAGACGGGGTGGAACAGCCCGTTCGCCTTCGTCCGCGCCGTGCGGGAGCGCTACACCGGGCCCGTCGTCCTCGCCGGTGGTGTCGGCGACGGGGTCGCACTGCTCGCCGCTCGCCTGCTCGGCGCGGACCTGGCCTACATGGGCACCAGGTTCATCGCCACGGAGGAGAGCCTGGCCGGTGACGACTACCGGCAGGCGCTGGTGGACGCCTCCCTCGACGACATCGTGCAGTCGCGCGGCCCGAGCGGGCTGCCCGCCAACTTCCTCGCCGCTTCGCTGGCCGCCGCAGGCGACAGCCCGGATCGCACCGGGTTCGACTTCCGGACCCTGCTCGAGCAGCCGCGAGCCTGGCCCGCCGGCCAGAGCGCGCACGGCGTGCACCGCGTGCAGAGCGTTGCCGACCTGGTCGAGTCGATCCGGGCGGAATACACCTCGGCCCTCCGGGCCGTTCCCGTCGATCCCCTTGCCGAGGCCTGTGCGGCCGGAAAGGAGTCCTGATGTCGTTGTGGGGAACGCTGCCGAGCGTCCTGGACCGTGCCTGCGCGTACTACCCGGACCGGGTCGCCGTCGTGGACGGTGACCGCCGGATCCGGTACCGGGAGCTGCGGGAGTGGTCCGACCGCGTCGGCAACGGCCTGCACGAGCTCGGGGTGCGGAAGGGCGACCGGGTGGGACTGCTGATGCCGAACTGCCTGGAGTTCATCCCGACGCAGCACGGGATCTGGAAGGCGGGCGCGGCGACGGTGCAGATGCCCGCCAGGGCCTCGGCCGAGGACCTCGCCTACTTCCTGGAACAGTCGCGAGCGTCGGCATTGGTCTATCACGCCCAGTTCGAGCCCGTGGTCGGGAAGTTCCGCGCGCGGCTGCCGGGGATCCGGCGCTACGTCCGGCTGGGCGCCGGGGAGGACCTGGCGGACACGTGGGACTACGGGATGGTCTTCAGCGCGGCCCCGACCGAGACGCCGGTCCCCGAGCCCGGGCCGGACGACCTCGCCTACGTCGCGTTCACCTCCGGCACGACGGGCACCCCCAAGGGGGTCGTCTACACGCACGAGGCCTGGTCGCACTACATCGTGACCGCCGGTCTGGAGATCGCCGACGCCCGCCCCGGCGAGGTGTTCGCCCACGGCGCGCCGCTCACGCACTTCACCGGGGCGTTCGTGCTGCCGACGTTCATGCGCGGTGGGACGAACGTCATGCTGCCCTCCCTCGACGTGGACCTGCTGCTGGAGACGGTGGCGAAGGAGCGCGTCACGGCGACCGCGGTGGTGCCGACCGCGTTGTACCTGATGCTCGACCACCCGCGCCTGGCGGACACGGACCTCTCGTCGCTGCGCACGGTCGTCTACGCCGGATCTCCGATCGCGCCGGAACGCCTGCGCCAGGCGCTGGCCGCGCTCGGGCCGATCTTCGTGCAGACCTACGCCGGTCACGAGCCGGGGTTCATGACCACGTTGCGCAAGGAGGACCACCGGCTCGGCACGCCGGAGGAGGCTGCCCGGCTGGCGTCGGCCGGGCGCCCGATGTTCCACGTCGAGATGAGCATCCAGGACGAGTCCGACCGGATCCTGCCGGTCGGGGACGTGGGCGAGGTCTGCACCCGGCAGGAGGGGCAGATGGTCGGTTACCTCGATCCGGCGCTCGACAGCGAGGCGATCCGCGACGGCTGGGTGCACTCCGGCGACATCGGCTACCTCGACGACGACGGCTACCTCTACCTGGTCGACCGCAAGAAGGACATGATCGTGACGGGTGGGTTCAACGTCTTCCCGAGGCAGGTGGAGGACGTCCTGGCGCAGCACCCCGCGGTGGCGCAGTGCGCGGTGTTCGGCGTGCCCGACCCGAAGTGGGGTGAGGCGGTCAAGGCGGTCGTGGTGCCGAAACCCGGGTCGGATGTCGGGGCCGAGGAGCTGATCGCTCTGGTCAAGGAGCACAAGGGGAGCGTGTGGGCGCCCAAGTCGGTGGACTTCGTGTCCGCGTTGCCACTGAACGCGTCGGGCAAGGTGGACAAGAAGTCGCTGCGTGCCCCGTACTGGGCCGGGCAGGGGAGGCGCATCGGCTGAGGCGTCAGCACCCGGCGGCGGGCGTGCCCGGCGGGCTGAACTCCAGCCACACCGTGTTCGTGCGGGGGAGCAGGTACGTGGCGTCCTCGGGGCGGCGCCAGCCGTCCGGGACCAGCACGTACTGGCCGCCCGACTGGAGCAGCAGCTTCAGCCCGGGGTAGCGGTACTGGAACGCGCCGTCCGGGGCCGGGCAGTGCACCTCGCCCGGGAGGTTGAGCTTCTGGGCGCTGAAGAGGACCACGGCGGGGCGGGCGGGCAGCGCCTGCTCCGTCTCGAACGCGCGCCGGACGCCGACCTGGCCCGCGTAGTCGGCGACCGCCCAGAACAGGCCGAACGTCACCAGCGCGTAGGCCACCAGCCACTCCGCCACGCCGAGCGCGCTGCCGGCAGGCGCGGTCCACCGGCGCCACGCGAAGATCAGCAGCACCACGGCGAGCGCGAAACCCAGACCGGGCAGCGCGGTGAACCGCCGGTAGGGCACCGGGTTCAGCGCGATCGCGAACGTCACCGCGAGCAGCGCCGCGCCCAGCACCGCGGCCACCGGCGTCGCCCGGCGCAGGAGGGTCTGCCAGGCCCGCCGCGACAGCCGGAAACGCAGGAAGCGGATCACCCCGAGCACCAGGAACACCGCCGCGGAGATCTCGGCGATCGGCAGCAGCAGCCCGTCCACCCCGCGCGCCAGGATTTCCGGCGTGGTCTGGCCGAGCAGCGTGTAGTGCACGCGGAAGTAGCTGAAGAACACTTGCGTGGTAAGGAAACCGAAGTAGTACAGCAGGCCGGTCAGCAGCGTCGCGTTCGCGGCCAGCGTGCCGACCACCCGCAGCGCTCTGGCCGGTCCGGTCTGCGGCGGCGTCCGGGGGCGGGGCGGCGACAGCCGGGTCCTAGCCACCGGACTCGGTGGTGCCGGAAGCGGATTCCTCCGATGTGGACTCTTCCGTGGTCGTCTCGTCCGTGGTCTCGCACGGGGCAGCCGTGATGGTGATCGTCCCGCCCGGGTACACCGGGTCCGGCGAGATGTCCGGCACGCACTCGCCGGAGCCGACGATCCGCACCCGCACACCGCACCGGTCCGGGCCGCAGAACTCCGCGAGCTCACGGAGGATCGCGCCCTGCGCGCTGGTCGGTCCCGCCGCGCGGACCGTGCTGTCGTAGTTGATGGGGCTGCCCGGCACCCCGGGCGGTTCGTTCTTCGACGTGCGCGTGTGCCCGCTCGTGGGCGTCGTGCCGGTGGTCTCACCGGTCGCCGCGGTTGTGGTGGTGGTGTCGGCCGGGCTGTCCGCGGTCTGCTCGCCGGGGATCGGCGACCCGCCCGCGCACCCCGCGAGGGCCGCGGCCAGCAACAACGCTCCGTAATACCTCCGCATGGTTCACCGTCCCGGAGGGAGTTCTTGCTTACAGGACGCGCACGGAACGCCACCTGATACAGCAGTTTGCTAGTCCCTTCGGGTGAATCCGCCGTTTGTGTCCACGATGTAAACATTGGATCCTAAAACGAGAAATCAGGATCCAGCTCCGTATCGTGGACCCGTCATCCTCGATCACGGGAGGCCCGGCCTTGCTCCGATCACCACGCGCGGGGGTTCTTCCCGGGCATCAGTTCGCGGACCAGGACCCGCCGGGCCACGCCGGGAGCGGGCGCCGCCGCGCTGAAGCCGACCGCGGTGACCTCGCCGCCGGGTGCGGCCGGCGTGCTGCCCTCGTGGATGTAGATGGAAGCGTCCGGGCAGTAGTCGTACAAGAGTTCGCGGCACAGGCCACACGGCGCGATGACGCGGATCGTCCCGGACGGGCGGTAGAGCACCGCGAGCACGGCCTCCACCTCGCGTTCGCCCGCCGTCAGAGCGGCGCCCAGCGCGATGCCCTCCGCGCAGATCGACGACCGGCCGGCCGAGCCCGCCACGTGCACGCCGGTGAACACGTGCCCGCCCCGGGTTCGCAGCGCCGCCGCGACCTCGTGCCGTTCGTGCCGGTAGGTGCGGGCGAGCAGGCCGGACGCGTGCTGCCAGAGGTCGGTGTCGATCACTCCGGGATACAATTCCATACGAATAGGATCCCATTCCGCTGGAGCGTCCAGTGACCGGCCCGGTCCTGCTGACCGGCGGCCGGCTCGTCGACGGCACCGGACGACCCCCGCTCGACGAAGCGGCCGTGCTCGTCGAAGGCGGCCTCATCACCTGGACCGGGCCGCGGGTTCACGCGCCCAAGGCGGACACCACGATCGACGTCGCCGGCGGCACGATCCTGCCCGGCTTCTTCGACTGCCACACCCACCTCACGATGCGGCCGGGCGAGGGCTCCGCGATCGACCGGATGACCGCGCCGCAGAGCCTGCGCGTCCTGCAGTCCGTGCCGAACCTGCGCGACACCCTGTACGCCGGGGTCACCTCCGTCCGCGACCTCTCCGGCGCCGATCTCGGCACGAAGCTCGCCGTCGAGCGCGGGCTGGTCGAGGGGCCGCGGGTGCAGGCCGCGATCCGGATCCTGAGCATCACCGGTGGCCACGGCGACTGGCGCAGCGCGAACGGCGTCGACCTCACCGGCGGCTCCGGCGGCGGCGTGGTCGCCGACGGGCCCGCGGAGTTCGTCCGCGCCACCCGCGCGGTGCTGCAGGAGGGCGCCGACTGCGTCAAGATCGCCGCGTCCGGCGGGATGAGCAGCCCGCGCGGCGAGCCGGGGCACGGCGGGCTCACCTTCGACGAGATCAAGGCCGTGGTCAGCGAGGCCGAGCGTCACGGGAACGTGCCGGTGGCCGCGCACGCGCAGGCCGGCTCCGGCATCCACGACGCCGTGGTGGCCGGCGTGCGCAGCATCGAGCACGGCTACCTCGTCGACGACCGCACCATCGAGGAGATGCTGGCCCGCGGCACCTTCCTGGTGCCGACACTGTCCACTTTGACCCGGGAGCCGGAGCCGGACACCGCGCCGTGGGTGCTGGACAAGCGCCGCCGGTGGACCGCCGCCGCTCGCGAACGGCTCGCCGCCGCGTTCGCCGCCGGGGTGCCGGTCGCGCTGGGCACCGACGCCGGGCTCGTCCCGCACGGGTCGAACCTGCGCGAGCTGGCCCTGCTGGTCGAGTTCGGCCTGAGCCCGATGGCCGCGATCGTCGCCGGCACCGCGAACGCCGCCCGGCTCTGCGGCGTAGCGGACGAGCTGGGCACCGTCGAACCGGGCAAGCGCGCCGATCTCGTGGTCGCCGACGGCGACCCGCTCACCGGAATCGGACTGCTGTCCGACCCGGACCACGTCGTGCTCGTCGTCAAGGACGGGCGGATCGCCAAGGACACGAGGAGACCCACCGCATGAGCGAGTACCTGCTGGAAGCACGCGACGTGCACATCACCTACGGCGCCAAGCACGCGGTGCGCGGGGTCAGCCTGGGTGTGCGCCCCGGCGAAACCCTCGGCGTGGTGGGGGAGTCCGGTTCGGGCAAGTCGAGCCTCGGCCGCGCGATGGTCGGGCTGGAACGGCTGCACGCGGGCGAGATCGTCTACGACGGCACCCCGCTGTCGCCGAAGCTCAGGCTGCCGCGCGCGGTCCGGCTGGACCTGCAGATGGTGTTCCAGGACCCGGCGAGCGCGCTGAACCCGCGCCGCAAACTGGGCCGCGCGGTCGCGGAAGCCGCCGCGGCGCGAACCGGCAAGCTGCCGGCCAGGGACGAGCTGGCCGCGCTGTTCGCCCACGTCGGCCTGGACGCGTCGTTCCTCGACCGCTACCCGTCGCAGGCCTCCGGCGGTCAGCTGCAGCGGGTCGTGCTCGCCCGCGCGCTCGCGGTGCGGCCGAAGGTGCTGGTCGCCGACGAGCCGGTGTCCGCTTTGGACGTCTCGGTGCAGGCGCAGGTGCTCAACCTGCTCTGCGACCTGCGGGCCGAGCTGGACCTGTCGATCGTGTTCGTCTCGCACGACATCGCGGTCGTCCGGCACATGGCCGACCGGGTGGCGGTGATGTACCAGGGTGAGCTGGTCGAATCCGGTGACGCCGAGGAGTTGGTCGCGAACCCGCGGCATGAGTACACGCGCGCGCTGCTGGAGGCCGTGCCGGACCCGGACGTCGTCGGCGCCCTCGCGTCGTGACGTTGTTCGCCGTCAAGGGCGACCCGCTGGGCCTCCACCCGTTCGTGCTCGGCTACGAGCCGATCCCGGAGGCGATGTCGGTCGAGGGCGGTGATCCGGCGCGGTTCCTGCTCGAACCGGTCACCGCGGCCGCGGTCGTGTACCCGGGCGGCGCGTGGGTCCTGCTCGACACCGGGTTCAACGTGGACACCGTGCGCGACCCGGAACGCCGGGCCGCGCAGTACAACTACGACAGCTACACCGCGGTCGTCCCGCCCGGCGACCCGCTGGCCGACCAGGTCCGCGACGCCGGGCTGGACTGGCCGCGGCTGGCCGGCTGCGCGATCTCCCACCTGCACCTGGACCACTCCGGCGGCCTGCGGCTGCTGGAGCACGGGCCGCCGGTGGTCCTGCAGCGCGCGGAATGGCAGTTCGCCGCCACCGCGACCCGCGCGGACGCCTACGCGCCCGGCGACTACCTGCGGCCCGGGCTGGACATCCGGCTGATCGACGGTGACACGGTGCTCGCGCCCGGGCTGAGCGCGCTCGACACCCGCGGGCACACGCCCGGCCACCAGTCGTTCCGCGTCGACCTGCCCGGCACGACCGTCGTGCTGGCCTGCGACGCGGCCGACCTGCGCGTCAACATCACCGCGCGGCGCCGCTGCGGCTGGGCGGCCGATCCCCGTGCGGCGCAACGGTCCGTGGAGCGCCTACACGAGCTGGACCGGCTCGACGGCGTCGAGGTCTGGCCCGGCCACGACCCGGACTGGCCCGTCTGGCGCACCCGCGGATTGTATCCAGCGCGTTAACAACGGATCCGAACTGTAGAGAAGTGGATCCAATCTGCTTAGTGTCTTGCCGTACCCCACCCGCACTGCCCGGCCCCAGTGGAGGACCCCCATGAGCGAGAAGCCAATGCGTGACGAGGACGGTCGGCCGATCCTGCCGGTCGCGCTCAGCCGACGGGGCTTCCTCGTCCGGGCAGGCGTTGTCGGTCTCGCCACCATGCCGCTCGGCGCGTTCCTGACCGCGTGCAGCCAGAGCACCGGGGAGAGCGGCGCCAACGGCGAGATGGCCAAGCTGCGCAAGGGCGGCACCGTCACCTTCGCCATCGACGGCACCAACGGCGTCCTCGACCCCGCCGTGTACACCACACTCGGCGACTGGATGGCCGTCGACTGCGTGTGCCGCGGTCTGACCACCATCGACTTCAAGACCACCACACCGGCCATGGCGATGGCCGAGAGTTCGCAGATCTCCGACGACGGCAAGACGCTCACCTTCACGCTGCGCCAGGGCGTCACCTTCCACGACGGCTCGGTCTTCACCGCCCAGGACTGCGTGCGGTCGTTCAACCGGCAGCTGCTCGACCAGGACCCGTCCCGCCCGTCGAACTCGACCCGCCCGCTGCGCGGCTCGACCAACCGCAGCATCACCGAGGTCCGCGCGGTCGACGAGCGCACCTTCCGGATCAGCCTGAACCAGCCGGACCTGACCTTCCTCTCGCGCCTGACCGACATCTCCACCCGGATCATCTCGGCCGCCGCGCTGGACAAGTACGGCGCGAACATCGGCCAGAACCTGGTCGGCGCCGGCCCGTTCAAGCTGGTCTCGGCGGTGCCGCAGCAGTCCGTCACGCTGGAGGCCTACGATGGCTACTTCGGTGGCCGCCCGCTGATCGACCGCTTGGTGCTGCAGCAGGTGACCGACCCGTCCTCGCTCAACGCCGGCCTGCAGAGCGGGCAGATCACCGCGTCCTCCTTCGTCGCGCACTCCTCGGCGAAGTCGCTCGCCGCCAACCCGAAGGTCAAGGTCTACGACACCCCGCGCCGGCTCGCGGTGTTCCTGCTGATGAACACCACCGACCCGGCCCTGTCCGACATCCGCGTCCGGCAGGCGGTCAACCTGTGCGTCGACCGCGCGCAGATCGCGCAGAACGCGTTCTTCGGCTACGCCAACGCGCCCAAGGGCTACATCCTCCCGGTCGGCCACGTGGGCTACGACGAGTCGCTGGCCGACCTGACCGCCACCGACGTCGCCAAGGCCAAGCAGCTGATCACCGAGGCCGGCGCCACCGGCCGGGCCGTGGAGCTGATCGCGCAGAACAACAACTGGTACCCCAAGGCCGCGCAGATCCTCGAGGAGAACCTCAAGGTGATCGGGCTCGTGCCCACCGTGCGGCTGTTCGACCCGGGCACGTTCTCCGGCAAGGTGTTCGACCTCAAGGGCCACCAGATCGCGTTGTGGGAACGCAATGGTTACGTGCCCGACCCGGAGGACCTGGTCAACAACATGCTGTCCTCGGCGGGCAGCTACGCCAACCGCGGCACCGGCCACGCCGCGCTCGACCCGGACAAGGTCAAGCAGCTCGACGCGATGCTGGTGCGCGGCCTGCAGACGGCCGACCCGGAGCAGCGCAAGGCCGCCTACACCGAGGCGCAGCGGTTCTTCGCCGACAACTTCATGGCCATCTCGATGGTCGTGCACGCGCAGAACATCGTGGCGGGCAGCGCCGAGCTCGGCGAGATCAACCCCGAGGCGCTGTCGAGCCAGCGGATGCAGATGGAGAAGGCGGGTTTCGCGGAATGATCGCCATCCCGGTGGCGGGACGCTGGTCGCGGCGGCGGCTGGCGCGCCGCCCGCTCGCCGCGGCCGCGTGGGCGGTGCTCGCGTTGTACGCGGTGGTCATCCTGATCGGCCCGCTGGTGATCCCCGGCGACCCGCTCGCGCAGACCAGTGATCAGCTGCTGCCCGCGTTCTCGCCGGGGCACCTGCTGGGCACCGACGACCTCGGGCGCGACCAGCTGCTCCGGCTCCTGCACGGCGGGCAGCCGCTGCTGCTGGTGTCGATCGCGAGCACCGCGCTGGCCACGGTGATCGGCACCGCGCTCGGCATGGTCGCCGGTTTCTTCGGCCGCGGCGCGGACACCGCGGTGATGCGGGCGATGGACATCGTGCTCGCGTTCCCGCTGGTGCTGGTGGCGATCCTGATGGTCGCGGTGCTCGGCGGCGGCGCGGTCAACATGACGATCGCGATCACGATCTCGCAGGTCCCGTACTTCGCGCGGCTGGCCCGCAACCTGACGCTGCGCGAGCGCACGCAGGACTACGTCCGCTCGGCACGGGCGCTGGGGGTTTCCCGCGCCACGGTGCTGGGCCGGGAGATCCTGCCCAACCTGACCGGATCGCTGCTGGTGCAGGCGACGTCGACGCTCGCCGTCGCGGCCGGCCTGGCTTCGGCGCTGTCCTACCTCGGGCTCGGGCTCAACGCGTCCACCCCGGACTGGGGCTACATGGTGAAGGCGGGGCAGGAGTTCATGTTCTCCAACCCGGGGCTGGTGCTGGTGCCCGGCCTGCTGATCACCGTGTTCGCGGTGGCCTGCAACTTCGCCGGTGACGACCTGTCCGACGCCTTCGACACCGGGAGCCGCCGATGAGCGTCACTGAACTGGCCCCGCCGAGGCGGGGTGCGGGCCTGGTGAAGTCGCCGGTGCTGCGACGGCTGCTGCTGGTGCCGGTGATCTCGTTCGTGGTCGTCGTGGTCGTGTTCCTCGTCGTGCGCGCGCTGCCCGGCGACGCGGCGCAGCTGCTGACCGCGACGATGAACGGCGCCACCCCGCAGGACATCGAGCAGATGCGGCAGAACCTCGGCCTCGACGGGTCGCTGTGGTCGCAGTTCGGGACCTACCTCGACGGGCTGGTGCACCTGCGGCTGGGCGAGTCGTTCTACTCCGGGCGCTCGGTCGCCGAGCTGCTCGGCGCGGCGCTGCCGGTGACCGTCGAGCTGGCCGTCGCGGCGGCAGTGGTGTCCACTGTGGTCGGTGTGCTGACCGGGATCCTGGCCGCCCGCCACCGGAACACCTGGATCGACTCGGTGATCCGCGGCGGCGCGACCGTCGGGTTCAGCCTGCCGTGGTTCGCGCTCGCCGTGCTGGCGATCGTGGTCTTCGGCGTGTGGCTGGAGTGGCTGCCGATCTTCGGCCGCCTGCCCAACACCGTCGACTACGAGCCCACCACCGGCTTCGTGCTCCTCGACTCGGTGCTGCAGGGCCGGTTCGACCTGATCGGGCCGTGGCTGGAGCACCTGACGCTGCCCGCGTTGACCCTGGCCGCGACCAGCGCCGGGTTCGTCTGCCGCATCACGCGGGAGGCCTACCTGACCGCGTCGGCGCAGGGGTTCGTGCGGACCGCCCGGATGAAGGGCCTGTCCGAACGGCGGATCGCGCTCGGGCACGTGCTGCGCAACGCCGCGGTGCCGATCCTGACCGTGTCCGGGCTGCAGTTCGGCTCGCTGCTCGGCGGCGCGGTGATCACGGAGGCGGTGTTCTCCTACCCCGGCGTCGGCAGCCTGCTGGTGGAGGCGGTCAACCGCCGCGACTACTTCCTGGTGCAGGGCACCGCGCTCGCGATCGGGCTGATGTTCACGCTCGTCAACGCGATCGTCGACCTCGCCGTGCTGGCCATCGACCCGAGGACCCGCCGTGCCCACTGAAGCCCTCACCATCAGCGAGCTCCGCGTCGGTTTCGGCGCCGGCGACGACCGCGTGCTCGCCGTCGACGGCGTCGACCTCGCGCTGACGCCCGGCCGGGTGCACGCGCTGGTCGGCGAGTCCGGCTCGGGCAAGAGCGTCACCGGGCTGACCGTGCTCGGCCTGAGCCGCGGCCGGAACACGTCGATCTCCGGCGAGATCGGCTACGGCGGGCAGAACCTGGCCGCGCTGTCCGAGAACGGGCTGCGGCGGCTGCGCGGCAGCGAGCTGGCGATGGTGTTCCAGGACCCGATGACCAGCCTCAACCCCCTGCACCGGGTCGGCAGGCAGATCGCCGAAATGGTGCGGCTGCACGACGGGCTCGGCAAGCGGGAGGCCGCCCGCCGCGCCGTCGGCCTGCTCGACGAGGTCGGCATCCCGGACCCGGAGAAGGCCGCGCGGGCCTACCCGCACGAGTTCTCCGGCGGCATGCGGCAGCGCGTGATGATCGCGATCGCGCTGGCCTGCCGCCCCAAGGTGCTGATCGCCGACGAGCCGACCACCGCGCTGGACGTGACCATCCAGGCGCAGATCCTGCGGCTGATGCGCACGCTGTGCCAGGACTACGGCACCGCCGTGCTGCTCGTGACCCACGACCTCGGCGTGGTGGCGCAGTACGCCGACGAGGTCAGCGTGATGTACGTCGGCGAGATCGTCGAAACCGGCGCGGTGACCGAGGTACTGGCCGCGCCGCGCCACCCCTACACGCAGGGCCTGCTCGGCGCGATCCCGCGCCTGCGCGGGCCGAAGGCGCAGCGGCTGGCCACGATCCCCGGCTCGGTGCCGGTGTTCACCGCCGCCACCGCGGCCGTCACCGGATGCCGGTTCGCCGCGCGGTGCGCGCACCAGCACGACACGTGCGCCGACGCGCCGCCGATGCGCGAACTGGGGCCGGGGCGGGGCTACCGCTGCTGGCTGGACACGAAGGAGACCCGTTGATCATCGACGCGTACAACACCGCGCAGAACGAGCGTGGCCGCTCGGACTACCTGACCGGCGTCAAGCCGGGCGAGGCGCCGCCGCCGCACACGCCGTTCGACCCGAACCGGCTCTTCGAACGCATGGACGCGGCCGGTGTCGACAAGGCGATGGTCTGTTCGCTCGCGCAGCGCATCGAAAACGACTTCATCATCGAGCTGAGCACGAAGTTCCCGGAGCGGCTGTTCGGGTTCGGCCAGGTCCGCCCGCAGGACGACGACGCGATCGCCGAGGTCGAGCGCATCGCCGACGCCGGACTGCCCGGCCTGAAGCTGCATCCCACGCTGCACGGCTACTTCTTCTCCGATCACGGCCTGCTCGACCCGGTCTACCGGGTGTGTGCCGATCGCGGGCTCATCGTGCTGGTCAACGCGCTGGACGACCCGTTCTGCCACCCGCTGGCGATCGAGGAGATCGCGAAGGGCTTCCCGGGGGTGCCGACGATCATCGCGCACATGGGCGCGGTGTGGAACGTGCCGGACGCGATCACCGTGGCCGAGCGCAACGCCAACGTCTATCTGGACACCTCGGCGACCCTGCTGTCCGACGTGCGGCGCGCCTACGGGCGGCTCGGGCCGGAGAAGATCCTGATGGGCACCGAATGGCCGGGCCACGACTTCGACCTGGAGCGGATGAAGATCGGCAAGGCCATCACCGACGACGCCGACCGCGCGCTGGTCGAGGGCGGCAACATGGCGCGGCTGTTGGGGATCGCCGATGCGTGAGCCCGAAGTCTCCCCGGAACTGGCCGCGGAACTCGGCGGCAGCGGCGCCCCGGTGCGCTGGGAACGGCTGACGGCGCCGGAAACCGCCGAGGTCGTCCAGGCCACCGACGCCGTCATCATCCCGGTCGGCGCCACCGAGCAGCACGGGCAGCACATGGCGCTGTGCGTGGACACCGAGGTGACCACTCACGTCGCGCTCGGCGTGTCCGCGCTGACCGGCGTGCCGGTGGTGCCGGCCCTGCAGTACGGCGTGTCCGGCTCGCACGGCGGGCTGCCCGGGACGATCGCGCTGCGCCCGGAGACCATGATCGCACTGGTCGAGGACGTGATCGATTCGCTGTACCGGTGCGGGTTCCGGCAGTTCATCCTGCTCAACGGGCACACCTGGAACGGCGGCGCGCTCGACGTGTCGGCGGAGAAGCTGCGCACCCGCTACGACGACGCCCGCGTCCGCTACCTGGCGTACGTGACGATGTACCCCGGGTCCGAAGTGGACGGCCGGGTCACCTACGGCCGGGCGCTGATGCACGCGAACTTCTTCGAGACCTCCCTGATGCTGCACATCGACCCGGACGCGGTGCACATGGAGCGCGTGGTGTCGCTGACCGACGTGGACAGCTTCTGGGACTACCGCACCGACCAGGTCAGCCGCAGCGGCGTGTGGGGCCGCGAGATCGACCAGGCCACCGCCGAACACGGCGCCGCCGAGACCGCGCGGTGCATCGAGACGACGGCGCGGGCGGTGGCCGCCGCGGTGGCCGAACCGTGGCCGCAGCCGCGATGAGCGAGGGGAACGCAGTGACACAGACCATCAGCAGGCCCCGGATCGCCGAGGTCGAGCCCATGCTGCTCGGCGGTGACTGGACCACCGGCGACGGCGACCTGATCCCGGTGCTGGACCCGGCGACCGAAGAGGTCCTGACCCGCGTCGGGCTGGCCGGACCGTCCGAAGTGGATGCCGCGGTGCGCGCGGCGTCGGCAGCGCACGAGGACGGCCGCTGGCGGCGGTTGCCGCCGGAGCGGAGGCGGGACGTGCTCGTGAGGCTGGCCGCGCTCGTCGAGGAGGCCGCCGAGGAGCTGGCCGTGCTGGAAACCCTGGACAACGGCAAGCCGATCGAGCGGGCGCGCGGGGACGTCGGCCTCGGCCTGGACGCCATCAAGCACTTCGCCGGGGCGCCCGTGCGGCTGACCGGAACCGTGCACGCGGGTGCGCCCGACCGGCACGTCTACACCCTGCGGCAGCCCGTCGGGGTGGCCGCGCTGGTGCTGCCGTGGAATTTCCCGTTCATGATCGCCGCGTGGAAGCTCGCGCCCGCGCTGGCCGCCGGCTGCACGGTCGTGATCAAACCGGCCGAGCAGACCCCGCTGACCGCGCTGCGGCTGGCGGCGCTGTGCCTGGAGGCCGGGGTGCCCGAGGGCGTGGTCAACGTCGTCACCGGCGACGGCCACACCGGCGCTGACCTGGTGCGGCATCCGGGCGTGGCGAAGGTGTCGTTCACCGGGTCGACGAAGGTGGGCCGCGAGGTGATGGCCGCCGCGGCGGCGCGCACCGTGCCGGTCACGCTGGAGCTGGGCGGGAAGTCGCCGGACATCGTCTTCGCCGACGCCGACCTGGAGCGGCTGCTGCCGATGCTGTCGCGCACGATCTTCGCACACTCCGGGCAGATGTGCACCGCGGGCAGCCGCCTGCTGGTGCACCGCTCGATCGCCGCCGAGGTGTCGGCCGAACTGGTGCGGATCGCCGAGAACCTGAAGATCGGTCCGGGGTTGTCCGGTGGGGTGACCGTCGGGCCGCTGGTGTCGGCCGCGCAGCGGGACCGCGTCGCGGGGTTCCTGGAGCTGGGCGAGGGCGAGGTGCTCACCGGCGGCGAGGTGCTGCCCGGGCCCGGGTTCTTCGTGCAGCCGACCGTCCTTTCCGGACTGTCGCCGGAGGCGCGAGCGGTGCGGGAGGAGATCTTCGGGCCGGTGCTGACGGTGTTCGAGTTCGACACCGACGACGAGGCGCTCGCGATGGCCAACGACTCCGAGTACGGCCTCGCGGCCGGGGTGTGGACCCGCGACCTCGGGCGGGCACACCGGATGGCGGCGGAGCTGGCGGCAGGCACGGTGTGGATCAACACCTACAACGAGTTCCGCTCCGCGGTGCCCTTCGGCGGGATCAAGCAGTCCGGCTTCGGGCGGGATCTCGGCGACGAGGCGGTCGAGGGCTTCACGGTCCTCAAGAGCGTCACGGCGGCCTGGTGACGACCGCGGGCGGGGTGGACGTCGCCGCCGAGCGGGCCAGGACACCCGGCGCCACCACGGGACACCACTTCAACGCCGCCGGCGCAGCGCTCCCGGCGGCAGGCACGGTCGCGACCGTCGTCGCGCACCTGGAACTGGAAGCCGCGATCGGCGGCTACGAGGCGGCATGGCAGGCCGCGCCCCGGCTGGACGGGGTCTACCGGCTGGCCGCTTCCGCGCTCGGCGCGCGGCCCGACGAGATCGCGCTGGTGGAGAGCGCCACCGCGGGCTGGCAGCGCGCGGTCGCGGCGCTGCGGCTGCAACCGGGGGACCGGGTGCTGGCCGCGCGGTCCAGCTACGTCAGCAGCGCGCTGCAGCTGCTGAGCCTGGAGCGGGAAACCGGCATCAAGGTCGAGCTGCTGGACATCGCGCCCGACGGCGGGGTGGACCTGGATTCGCTGGCGCGGGCGCTGAGGTCCGGGCCGGTCGCGCTGGTCACCGCCGCGCACGTGCCCACGTCGTCCGGGCTGGTCGAGCCGGCCGAGCAGATCGGTGCGCTGTGCCGGGCCGCCGGGGTGCCGTTCCTGCTCGACGCGACGCAGTCGCTGGGGCAGCTCGAGGTCGACGTGCGCCGGATCGGCTGCGATCTGCTGGTGTCGACCGGCCGGAAGTTCCTGCGCGGGCCGCGCGGCACCGGGCTGCTGTACGCGTCGGGGGAGATGGCCGGGCGGCTCGCGCCGGTGTCGCCGGACGTGCGGGGCGCGAGCTGGACGCACGAGCGGGACTGGGTCGTGGCGCCGGGCGCGCGGCGGTTCGAGCTGTGGGAGGCCGCACACGCGCTGCGGCTCGGGCTCGGGGCGGCGCTGGCGGACCTCGCGGCACTCGGCGCGCCGGTGGTCGCCGCGCGGCTGGCGGCGCTGGGGTCGGCGCTGCGTGCCGAGTTGTCCGGTGTGGACGGTGTGCGGGTGGTGGACCCGCCGGGGGCGGGCGGGGCGATCGTGACGTTCGCGGTGCCCGGGATGCCTGCCGAGCGGGTGCGGGCCGGGCTGGCCGCCCGCGGGGTGCACCTGGTGACCGTGCCGGCCGCGCACGGCCGGTGGGACCTCGCCGCGCGGGACCTGCCCGCGGTATTACGCGCTTCGGTGCATGTATACAACGACGACGCGGATATATACGCGCTGGTCGAAGCGGTGCGGGAGATCATCGCCGCAGACCGGCCGGTGGCCGCGCCCGTGGTGCCGGAGCCGGACCCGTTCGCGCGGATCCTGGAGCGGCCGCGGGTGGTTTCGCGGCCGGAGCCGGAGGTGCTCGACGCGGTGGTGGTCGGGCTCGGCGTGCACGGCCGGGCGACGCTGCACGAGCTGGCGCGGCGCGGGTTGCGGGTGGCCGGGCTGGAGCAGTTCCGGCTGGGCCACGACCGCGGCTCGTCGCACGGCGCCACCCGGATGATCCGGCGGGCGTACCCGAACCCGGTGTGGGACGGGCTGGTCGGCGATGCGTACGAAGGCTGGGCGCGGCTGTCGCGGGACGCCGGGGTGCCGCTGGTGCGGACCACCGGCGGGCTCTACGCGCGGCCGCCCGGGGAGCCCGCGGGGTTGCGCGGGCCGGGGTGCCGGGAAGTGGACGCCGCCGAGGCCGCGGCCCTGTTCCCGGCGCTGCGCCTGCCCGACGGCTGGCGCGCGGTGCACGACCCCGCGGCCGGTGTGGTGGACGCCGAGGCGGCAATGCGCGTGCAGCTGAAGCTGGCGGTCGCCGCCGGTGCGCGGGTGCACGAGCGGGAACCGGTGCTGGACTGGCGCCACGAGTGCGACCTGATCGCGGTGCACACGCCGCGGGCGCGGTTGCTGACTCGGCGGCTGGTGGTGTGCGCGGGCCCGTGGATCGGGCGGCTGCTTCCCGGGCTGGCGCCCGAGCTGACCCCGGTGCGGATCGTGAACGCGTACTTCCCGGGCGGGGATTTCGCACCGCCGCGGCTCGGGTGCTTCTCGGCCGAGTTGCCGGAGGGGCTCGCGTACGGGATTCCGGCGGTGGACGGCCGGGGCGTGAAGATCGGGTTGGACGCGGGGCCGGTGATCGACCCCGCCGAGCCGGTGGCGCCCGCGTCGGCCGCCGAGCTGGGGCTGCTGTCGTCGATCGCGGCGCGGCTGCTGCCCGGAGCCGGGCCCGTCGGCGAGCACGTGGTCTGCCGCTACACGATGACGGCCGACAAGCGGTTCCTGGTCGGCCCGGTGCCAGGGCAGCCGGGCGTGCTGGTGGCGAGCGCGTGCTCGGGCCACGGGTTCAAGTTCGCCCCCGTGATCGGCGCCGCGCTGGCCGACCTGGTGACTGGGGTGGCCCGCACGGACCTGGACTTCCTGTCCCCGGCCCGGCTCACCGCGCAGGACGTGCGGTGAGCCGGTCAGGGGTGGAACACCGTGCGCGACCGGCGTTCGTACCAGGCCGCCAGGTGCTCGCCGGAGGAGATGATATGCGCGTGCATCGCCTCGCGGGCCGCGTCCGCGTCGCCGGCTCGCAGGGCTTCGATGATCGCGTCGTGCTGGGACACGTTCTCCTGCCGGTGGCGTTCGCTGCCGGCCAGGGCCAGCGACGACACGTTGCGCGGGAAGCTCTCGTTGATGCGCGCCACCATGGCCGTCAGCCACTCGTTGCCCGCCGCCGCGCAGATGACCGTGTGGAACGAGTCGTTGGCCGCCCGCGTCTCCAGCGAGCTGTCGTCCGTGCCCTCCAGCGCCCGTCGCAGCACGTCGTTGTCGTCGGCCAGGTTCTTCAGCTGCGTGCGGGTGATGCGGTCCGCCGCGCGCCGCGCCGCCATGCCCTCCAGCTCGGCGCGCACCTCGTAGGCCTCGCGCACCTCCCACGGCGTCGGCACGCGGATCACCGCGCCGCGGTTGGGCAGCACCTCGATCAGCCCGCCGTTCTGCAACTGCCGCAACGCCTCCCGGATGGGCGTGCGGCTCACGCCGAACTCGGCGGCGAGCGCGGCCTGCCGCAGCGGCGCGCCGATCGCGAACTCCCCGCTCATGATGCGGGCGCGGATGGTCGCGGCGATCTCGTCGACCAGCGACTCGTCGGACTGGGGGGTCGGCATGCGGACCTTCCGGTTCGGTGGATCCAAAAGAATTAAGTTCGTATCCAATAAGGAGGATAGCCCGTGTACCTCGATCCTGAGAAGGCCATCGACATTTCCGTGCCGATCCACCCGGGCATGCTGCACTGGGGACGCCGCCCCGAAATCGAGGTCGTCGAATCCCGGTCGGCGGGCCAGCCCTCCAACGTCAGCCGCTGGCGGATCGGCGCCCACACCGGCACGCACATCGACGCGCCCGCGCACTTCGTCGACGGTGGCCCGACGGTAGACCAGGCCGACCTCACCGCGCTGTTCGGCCCGGCCCGCGTGCTGGACCTGACTTTCGTGCGCCACTCGATCACCGCCGCCGACCTGACCAAGGCCGGCCTCGGCGACGAAGGCCGCGTGCTGCTCAAGACCACCAATTCGGCGACCGTGCTGCGCTCGCCGTGGAAATCGCCGCATTGGGTCGGCCTCGCGCCCGATGGCGCGCAGTTGCTCATCGAGGCGGGGGTGAAGATGGCCGCGATCGACTACCTTTCGATCGAGGACACCGACCACACCACGCACTGGGAAACCCACCAGTTGCTGTGCGGCGCGGGCGTGCTGATCCTGGAGGTCGCCGATCTGCTGCACACCGACCCCGGCGTCTACTACCAGGTTTCGCAGCCGATCCCGTTGCAGGGCGCGGAAGCCGCACCGGCGCCGACGCTGCTGTTCCCGGTGGACTCGTGAACCGCGTCGCGATCGCCGCGCCGCATTCCGCCGCGGTGCGGGCCGCGGAGGGGGCCGTCGAGGCCGGGGGCAACGCCGTGGACGCCGCGCTGGCCGCGGCTGCCGCGCTGACCGTCGTCTACCCGCACCAGTGCTCGCTCGGCGGCGACCTCGTCGCCCTGCTGCACCTGCCCGGCGGGACGGTGCGCGCGGTGCTGTCGGTCGGCGCCGCCGGATCGGGTGCGGACGTGGATGCGTTGCGTGCTCAGGGCTCCCGCATGCCCGGCCAGGGGCCGGCGAGCGTCACCGTGCCCGGGGTGGTCGCGGGGTGGGAGGCGCTGGCCCGGCACGGGAACCTGCCGCTCGGTGTGGCGCTGGGGCACGCGGCGCGGCTCGCGCGCGACGGGGTGCCGATCGCGCCGGGCCTGGCGCAGGCCATCGAAAACCGGCGGGACGCGGTGCTCGCCGACCCTGGCCTGCGTGCGTTGTGCACCGGGGACACCCTGGTGCAGCCGAACCTCGCCGCGACCTTGGACTCGCTCACCGCGGAGTCATTCTATCGGGGCGAGATCGCCGCCCGGCTGGTCGCGTTCCTCGACGGCAGCGGACTGTCCACGGTGGACTTCGCCGCGCACGAGGCCGAGATCACCGATCCGCTGACGCTCGACGGCCGCTGGTTCGCGGCGCCGCCGCCGAGTCAGGGTGCGAGCCTGCTCGCCATCCTGTCCGGCCGCGGTGACCTGGTCGAGCGGTGCCGTCGCGCGGTCGCCGCCCGCGACCGGCACCTGGGCGACCCGAAGGCCGGATCGGTCGACCTCGACGCCCTGTTGCGCGCCGACGCCCCGTTGGGGGCGACGACCGCGGGCCGGGCGGCGGGGGACACCGTCGCGGTCACGGCGGTCG
Organism: Amycolatopsis thermoflava N1165; assembly: GCF_000473265.1. Taxonomy (NCBI): domain Bacteria; kingdom Bacillati; phylum Actinomycetota; class Actinomycetes; order Pseudonocardiales; family Pseudonocardiaceae; genus Amycolatopsis; species Amycolatopsis thermoflava. The sequence goes on along the minus strand of NZ_KI421511.1, from coordinate 3,391,791 downwards.
GGGACGACGGGCTGGCGGTGTCGCTGATCCAGAGCGTCTACCAGTCCTTCGGTGCGGGCCTCTGCGATCCGGCGACCGGGATCGTCCTGCACAACCGCGGTTCCGCGTTCAGCCTGGAACCCGGTCATCCCGCCGAGATCGCGCCGGGCCGCCGCCCGCCGCACACGCTCTGCCCGGTGCTGGGCGTCGCCGACGGCGTCCTGCTCGCCGCCGGGTGCCAGGGCGGCCGCGCGCAGCCCCAGATCCTCGCCCAGACCGTGCCCTGGCTGCTGGACCCGGCCACCGACCCGGCCGCGGTGCTGGCGCGCCCGCGGTGGGTGGTCGGCGCCCGCGACCTGGGCTACGCGGTCGAAACCGTGCTCGCCGAGCCCGGTTCCGCGCCAGGCGCGACCGGACTGCCGGTCGACGTGGTCGCCGGACTCGTCGACGAGGCGGGGCACGTGCAGGTGGCGCGCCTGGCGGGCACGCGGCTCGACGCCGCATCCGATCCACGGGCCGACGGCGCCGCCGTCGTGTCCGGACAGCACGAGGAGGACGAATCGTGAGCATGCTCGCGCCCGCCGGCGCGCAGGCCCCGGCCCACCCGATGGACCCGCTGACCCCGGCCGAACTGGCCGCCGCCGTCGCCGCGATCCGCGACAGCGGCAAGGTCGGCCCCGGCGCCCGCTTCTGGGGCGTCACGCTGGACGAGCACCACGCCCGCACCGGCGCGGACCGGAAGGCGCGCGTGGTCGTCCTGGACCCGGAGGCGCACGCCGCCCACGAGGTGGACGTCCTGCTCGGCGAGCCCGCGCAGGCCGTCGCGTGGCGGCCGCTGGACCCACGCAACCCCGGCATGACCTCGGAGGAGGCGCGGACCGCGGCCGCCGCCTGCCGCGCGGACCCGGAGTTCCGGGCGGTGCTGGCCAAGCGCGGGATCACCGACATGTCGCTGGTGATGATCGACCCCGAGTCCATCGGCGGGTTCGAACCGCCCGAGTACGCCGGCCGCCGCCTCACCTGGGGCAGCGTGTGGCTCAAGACCTCGCCGGAGGACAACCACTACGCCCGCCCGGTGCAGGGTGTCGTGCCGATCATCGACATGGAGCGCATGGCGGTGCTGCGCGTCGAGGACCACGGCGAGGTCCCGCTCGCCATGGAGCCCGGCGACTTCACCGCCGCCGCGCACCCGCCGCGCACCGACCTCAAGCCGATCGACGTCGTGCAGCCCGACGGACCGAGCTTCACGGTGCATGGCAACGAGGTGCGCTGGCAGAACTGGTCGTTCCGCATCGGTTTCACCCACCGGGAAGGGCTCGTCCTGCACGACCTCGCGTTCACCGGACGGCCGGTGGTGCGCCGGGCGGCGGTCAACGAGATGTACGTGCCCTACTTCGACACCAGCTCCACCCAGTACCGCAAGAACTTCTTCGACTGGGGCGAGTACGGCGGCGGCCCGCTGACCAACTCGCTGGAGCTGGGCTGCGACTGCCTCGGCGTGATCCACTACTTCGACGCCGCGGTGGTCGGCGGCGACGGCGAGGCCCGCGTCATCCCCAACGCCATCTGCATGCACGAGGAGGACGACGGGATCCTCTGGAAGCACCACGACGGCCGCCGCGGCACCACCGAGGTGCGCCGCTCGCGCAAGCTGATCGTGTCCAGCTTCGTCACCGTCGCCAACTACGACTACGGCTTCTACTGGAACCTGCACCAGGACGGCTCGATCGACCTGGAGATCAAGATGACCGGCATCCTGTCGGCCACCGGCATCGGCGACGACGAGGACCCGCCGTACGCCCGCAAGGTCGGGCCGAACGTGGCCGTCACCAACCACCAGCACTACTTCGCGGTGCGGCTCGACATGGCGGTCGACGGGCCGCGCAACCGCCTGGCCGAGGTGTGCGCCGAGCCGGAACCGGACCCGGCGCTCGACCCGTACGGCAACGCGGTCCGCACCGGGGTGCGCGTCATCCGGCGGGAGAGCGAGGCCGCGCTGACCACCGACGCGTCCCGGGCGCTGCACTGGCGGGTGGAGAGCGCCGAGCGCACTAACCGGATGGGGGAGCCGACCGCGTACCGGTTGTTCGTGGACAGCACCGCGCGGTTGCCGGTGCGGGAGGACAGCGTGTGCGCGCGGCGGGCACCGTTCGTCGGCAAGCAGCTGTGGGCCACCGCCTACGACCCGGAGCGCCGGTTCGTCGGCGGCGAGTACCCCAACCAGGCCGAGCCCGGTTCGGACGGGGTGCAGGTGTGGCAGCGCGAGGACCGCTCGCTGGACGGCGCGGAGCTGGTGCTGTGGGCCACGGTCGGCTCGCACCACTTCCCGCGGCCGGAGGACTGGCCGGTCATGCCCGTCGCGAAGGCGCGGCTCCGGCTGGAGCCGGACGGGTTCTTCGACCGCAACCCTGCGCTGGACGTGCCGCCGCCGGTCAGCTGCCACACCTCGGACCACTGCCACTAGGAGGCGCCGTGCTCTCGCGTGAAGACAACGAGCTGGTGACCCGCACCGGACCGGGCACGCCGGCGGGGAGCCTGCTGCGCGCCTACTGGCAGCCGGCCGCGCTGGTGTCGGAGATGTCGACGGAGCGGCCGGTGAAGGCGTTGCGGCTGCTCGGCGAGGACCTGGTCCTGTACCGGCAGGGCGACGGCTGGGCGCTGGTGAGCCGGTTCTGCGCGCACCGCGGTGTCGACCTGTCGTACGGGCGGCTGGAGGACGGCGGGCTGCGGTGCCTCTACCACGGCTGGCTCTACGGCGCCGACGGCCGCTGCCTGGAGCAGCCCGCCGAACCGGAGCACAGCCGGTTCCACGAGAAGGTGCGGATCGCGGCGTACCCGTGCCAGGAACGCAACGGCATCATCTTCGCCTACCTCGGTGGCGGCGCCCCGCCGCCGTTCCCGGACTACGACTGCTTCACCGCGCCCGAGGAGTACACGTTCGCGTTCAAGGGCCTGTGGGAGTGCAACTGGCTGCAGGGGGTGGAGGGCGGTATCGACCCCAGCCACGTGTCGTTCTTGCACCGGTTCATCGAGGAGGACCCGCGGGAGACCTACGGGCAGCAGTTCGCCGAGGAGGTCGCGGGCACCGGCAAGACCCTGTCCAGCATCGTCGGTGAAAGCTACCGGCCGGACATCGAGGTGGAGCAGGCCGAGCACGGGTTGCGGGTGTTCGCGGTGCGGACCCTCACCGAGCGGCTCAAGCACGTGCGCGTGACGAACCTGGTGTTCCCCAACGCGTTCGTGGTGCCGTTCGGCAACGACAAGGTGTTCTGCCAGTGGCACGTGCCGGTGGACGACTTCAACCACTACTGGTTCATGATCCTGTACGACTTCCGGGACGTCACCGACAAGGAGACGTTGCTGCGGCAGCGGATGGCGGGTGTGACGCTGCCCGACTACCGGTCGGTGCGCAACCGCGACAACGACTGGGGTTTCGACCCGGCCGAGCAGCGCTCCACCACCTACACCGGGATGGGGCTGGACATCAACGTGCACGACCAGTGGGCGGTGGAGAGCATGGGCCCGGTCCAGGACCGCACGGTGGAGCGGCTGGGCGTGTCGGACCGGGCGGTGACGGCCAACAGGCGGCTGCTGCTCAAGGCGATCGCCGCGCACGCGGCGGGCAAGCCGGTGCCTGGGATGGCCACCGACGGCGGCACCCTGCGCGGTCCGCTCGCGGTGGACACGGTCGCGCCGGCCGCGGACTGGCAGCAGCACTGGCGGGACGCCGAAGCCAAGCGCCGGGCGGAGTCGCCGTGGGCGGTGCGGGGGTGAGGGCCCGGTCGGTCGACGAGCGGCCGGTGTCGGAGGGCGGCGGGGGAGCCCGTCCGATCCTCGACGCGGACCGCGGCGGTTTCGTGGAGCGGCACGCCCTGTGGGGTGACGCCGAGTACGCCGCGGCGGCCCAGGTGCGCCGCGTGATGGACGAGCAGGGCATCGAACTGGTGCGGCTGTCCTTTTGCGACCAGCACGGTTCGTTGCGGGGCAAGACGCTGACGAGGGACGCGGTATGGCCGGCAATGCGTGACGGTTGTACCGCGCCGTCGTCGCTCGTGCTGAAGGACACCTCGGGCAAGTCGGTGTTCCCGGTGTTCACGCCGGGCGCCGGGATCGGGGTCGACGGGCTGGCGTTCGCCGGTGACGTGGTCCTGGTGCCGGACCCGGCGACGTTCCGCATCCTGCCGTGGGCGCCGCGCACCGGCTGGATGCTGTGCGATCTGGTGTTCCCGGACGGCGCCGCGGTGCCATTGTCCACACGGGAGCTGTGCCGGCGCACGCTGGCGGATCTCGCGGGTCACGGGTACGAGCTGAACGTCGGGGTGGAGCTGGAGTTCCACGTGTTCCGCGCCGTCGCCGACGACCGTTCGCCGTCGCGGCCGGGGCAGCCCGGCGAGCCGCCCCGGACAGCCCCACTGACCCGCGGCGCGCAACTGCTGCACGAGGAGGGGCTGGACGAGGTCGACGAGGTGGTGCAGTTCCTGTCCGACGGGCTCACCGCGCTGGACCTGCCGCTGCGGTCGATCGAGCTGGAGTTCGGGCCCAACCAGCTGGAGGTGACACTCGCGCCGCGGACCGCTCTGGCCGCCGCGGACGCGGTGGTGTTGTGCCGCAGCGCGATCCGCCAGCTGTGCAAGCGGAACGGTTACCACGCGACGTTCATGTGCCGCCCGATCGGGGCCGACACGGCGTCGGCGGGCTGGCACCTGCACCAGTCGCTGGTGGCGGGCGGGGTGAACGCCTTCGTGCCGTCCCAGCCGGGCGAGGTCCTGTCCGACGTGGGACGGCACTACCTGGCCGGCTTACTCGACCACGCGGCGGCGGCCGCCGTGTTCACCACGCCGACGATCAACGGTTACAAGCGGTACCAGCCGTACTCGCTCGCGCCGGACCGGATCGTGTGGGGCGTGGACAACAAGGGTGCGATGGTGCGAGCGGTCCCCGCCGGAGGTGCGACCAGGCTGGAGAACCGGTCCGGGGAGCCCGCCGCCAACCCGTACCTGTACGTGGCGTCGCAGGTCGTCAGCGGCATGTCCGGAATGGCAGGGCGATCAGAGCCGGGCCCGCCCACGACCACCCCGTACACCGCCGACGCCCCCGGCCTGCCGACCAGCCTGATGGAAGCACTGGACGCACTGGAGCGCGACCCGGTGTTCGCCAAGGCCTGGGGACCCCAGGTAATCGACTGGTACACCAGGATCAAGCGGGCAGAGGCAGACCGATACCTCGCGGAAGTTTCGCAGTGGGAGCAACGCGAATACTTCGGCCTGTTCTGACCTCAACGCAAGCCGGCAACCAAAAGCAAGCGGCCAGCCCAACCAGACCTCCCCCTCCCCGAACGCAAGCCGGCAACGCAACAGCACCGACCATCGAACCAGACCTCCCCCGCCCCCGATCCACAGCCGATCTTTAGTCGCCGATCAGCGGGGTCAAGGTACTCTTTCCCGCCTTGACGCCGCTGCTCGGCGACTGAAACACAATCAGGCATCGGGGGCGGGGGTGGTCGGAAGGTGACCTTCCGGCGCCGTGAGGCGCTTTTCGCGCGAAGGCGCGGGTTTAAAGATCAAAAGATAGTCCTCGCCGGACGGGCAGGCTCCGGGATGACCTAGAGGTGCCTCGTCTCACCTTGGCGAGGTGGCTGGGTGGTCATCCCGTCGCCTTCCGGTTTGTGCATATCACCTTGAGCCAGGGCCGCAAGGTTGGCATTTGATCCGCCGGTGAGGACGGAGGTTGCGGCCCTGGCTCAAGGTGATGGCGCCGGTGTCAGGCGACGGGATGACCACCCAGCTACCTTTGGGTCCAGGCTTCCCGCGTCAAGCCGCCTGGTTCGTGACGGCCGGCGCCTGGTTCCGCACCCGTTCGCGGCGCTTCTCGTCCTTCGCCCACCACTGCCGCTTGCCCGGGTGGCGCGCCTCGTAGCCCAGCTGCCACACGATGCTCCGGCAGATGACCTCCTTCACCAGCGCGCCGAACCTGCCGCCGATGAAGCTCGACTTCGCGGTGTCGTCCTTCGTCGAGAACTGGAAGATGCCGTGCCGGCGGCCCAGGCTGATGCACATCCCGGCGAACCCGACGTCGACCGGCGCGGGCTCCTCGCCCGCGATCCGGGCCAGTACCGTCCGCGCGGCCTGCGGACCGACCTGGACGGCGGCCTGGCAGCTCATCCGCACCGGCAGCCCCGACGGCGCCGCCGAGTCCCCGGCCGCGACGATGCGCTCGTCGTCCACGCTGGTCAGGGTCTCGTCGGTGAGCAGGCGGCCCAGCGCGTCGGTGGTCAGGCCGCTGCGGGCGGCGAGGTCGGGGACGCCGAACCCGGCGGTCCAGATGGTCACGCCGGACAGCAGCGCGCGGCCGTCGCTGAGCTGGACGGCGTCGCGCGTCACGGCCGTCACCGTGGGCCCGTCGAGCACGGTCACGCCCAGCTTTTCCAGGCGCCGGGCGACCGAGCGCCGCCCCTTCGGGTGCAGGTACGGGCCGAGCTCGCCACCGCAGACCAGCGTCACGGCGCGACCCTGCCCGGCCAGCTCGGCGGCGGTTTCGATGCCGGTCGGCCCGCCTCCCACGATCGTCACGGTCGACGCCGCGTCGAGCAGCGGCCGCACGCGCTCGGCTTCTTCCAGCGAGGCGATCGGGTGGGCGAACTCGGCCGCGCCGGGCACGCCCGGGTCGGCGCTGCCGCTGCCCACGGCGTAGACCAGGTAGTCGTAGCCGAGGGTGTCGCCGCCGGCCAGCGTCACCCGCCGCGCGGTCGCGTCGATCCGGGTCGCCGTGTCCACGACCAGCCGGACGCCCGGGGCCAGCACTTTCCGGTAGTCCACGACCGCCGGGCCGGTGCCGCCGGCCAGCTGGTGCAGTCGGATCCGGTCGACGAACTCCGGGCGCGGGTTGACCAGGGTGACGGTCACGTCGCCGCGCTGCGTCAGCCGGTTCGCCGCCATGACTCCGGCGTAACCGCCGCCGATCACGATCACTTCGGTGTTGCCGCTCATGGTGTCTCCTTCGCAGAGGGTCGACCATCTGACAAAGCGGCTCCCGGGAGTGTGACAACGCGTGACCCGGATCACTCCCGCGCGGTGAACGCCAGCGGCACCGACCGGGTGCCCCACTCCGCCCAGCGGGCCATCAGGATCTCGCCCGCGACCGAGAAGTCCCAGGTGGCGGCGAGGAGTTCGTCGAGCGTGAGCACCAGCATCATGCGGGCCAGCGGCGCGCCGGGACAGGCGTGGATCCCGGCCCCGAACGGGATCGCCTCGCGCAGGTTCGGGCGGTCCAGCACGAAGTTCTCGCCGTCCGGGAACACCGTCTCGTCCCGGTTCGCGGAGGTGTAGACGAGCGCGATCGGCTCGTCCTTGCGGATGAGCCGCCCGCCGATGACCACGTCCCGCGTCGGCGTGCGCGACATGCCGCGGTAGGGGGTGTAGAGCCGGAGGTACTCCTCGACGGCGGCCGGGATCCGCGACGGCGCCGCCCGCAGCATCGCCTGCAGGTCCTTGTCCGACGCCAGGTGCGCCAGCATCGTGCCGATGAACACGCTCGGCGCCACCATCCCGGTGACCAGGAGCTGCCGCACGCAGCCGAGCACCATCTCGTCCGGGAACGGCTCTCCGCCCGGCCGCGCCGCGAGCAGCGCGGTGGTCAGGTCGTCGTCGAGCGGAGCCGCCCGGCGCTGCTCGATCACGTCCGCCGCGATGCCGTAGAGCACCCGGCTGCCGCGCTTGACCTCCTCGTCGTCCACCACCTGGATCGCGCGCACGTACTCGGCGCTGATCTGCTCGATCCGCTCGGCCAGTTCGACGGGCAGGTGGAAGAACTCGGCGAACACGTGCGCGGGGAACACACGTGCGTACTCGGCCGCCACATCGGCTTCGCCACGCGCGACCAGCCCGGTCAGCAGTTTCCGGGCGTGCGCGCGCACGGCGGGTTCCAGCTCGGCCATCTTCCCGCGGGTGAAGAACCGGTTGATCACGCGGCGGTAGTCGGTGTGCTCGGGTGGGTCGAGGTGCAGCGGCGGGCGCCGCCCGGTGAACGCGAACTTCGGCACCACGTTCTGAACGCTGGTGGTGAACGTGTCGCTGTCGGCCAGCACGGCCCGCACGTCTTCGTGCCGGAACAGCGCCCAGAACCCGCCGTAGGTGGCGCTGCGGGCGACCGGGCAGCGGGAGCGCATCTCCCGGTACTGCTCGTGGGCGCTGGTGAAGGTCTCGGGCGCGAGCGGGTCGAAGTCGTGCTCGTCCGGGCGCGCGGGAACCGGTTCGCTCATCTGGCGACCGCCCGCAGCGGCAGCGACCGCGGGCCGAACTCCGGCCAGCGCGTCATCCCGATCGGACCGTCCAAAGTGAACAGCCGGGTCCTGGCGAGCAGTTCCCGCAGGGTCACGGTGATCTCCATTCTGCCGAGGCCCGCGCCGGCGCACCGGTGCGGGCCCGAGCCGAAGACGATGTTGTCGCCGGAGGGCCGTCCGGCGTGGAACCGGTCGGGCTCCGGGAACACGGCCGGGTCCCGGTTCGCCGCGGTGAACACCAGCGCGATCGGTTCCCCGGCCCGGATCCGCTGCCCGCCCAGCTCGACGTCCCGCACCGCGGTGCGGGCGAAACCCCGGTACGGCGAGTAGAGCCGCAGCAGCTCGGGGATCGCGGCCGGGATCTCGCCCGGGTTGCGGCGCAGGTGCTCCTGCAGCGCGGTGTCGCGGGCCAGGTGCGCGATGCAGCTCGCGATCGTGACGCTGGCGCCGATCATCGACGCGGGCAGCAGCTGCCGGATGGTGCCGACGACCAGCTCGTCCGGCAGCGGTTCGCCCCCGTCCCGCGCCGCGAGCAGGGCCGACGGCGGGTCCTCGGCCGGGTCCAGCGGATCCGCCCGCCGCCGCGCGACGAGCGTCCGCGCGATCTCGTACAGCTCGCCGCTGGTGCGGCGCAGGCCGTCGTCGTCGCCCTCCTGGAAGGCGCGGTTGTAGGCGTCGGCGGTGTCCCGGACCGCGCCGATCTCGGCGTCCGGGATGTTCATCCAGCGGGCCACCGTGAAGCTGGGCACCCGGTAGGTCAGCTCGCAGGCGTCGAACCGGCCGCGCGCGACGAGGTCCGCGACCAGGTCGCCGACCAGCGCGCGCAGCGGGGGCTCCAGCGCCGCCGTGCGCTCACTGCGGAACAGCGGCGCCAGCGCCCGCCGGTAGACGGTGTGCTCCGGTGGGTCGAGGTGCAACGGCGGGCGGCGGCCCGCGGCGCGCACCTTCGGCACCACGTTCTGCACGGAGTTGATGAACAGCGCGGGATCGCTGAGCACCTGGCGGACCTCGCGGTGCGCGAGCACGGCCCAGAACCCGCCGAACTCGGGGCTGTGCACGACCGGCGAGGCCGCCCGCAGCCGGTGGTAGTGGTCGTGGATGGCGAACAGGTCGTGCTCGGCCAGCGGATCGAGCCTCACGCGTCCACCTTCCGCGCGGCGACGGCGGGCGCGGCGGTGGTGGACGGCAGCAGGCGGCGGCCGACCGTGCATGCGGTGATCGCCGCCGCGGCGAGCAGCGTGACGTACGCGGCGACCATCCACCCGCTTCCCGCCGCCTGCACCAGCAGGCCGGCGACCAGGGGAGTGGTGCCGCCGAGGATGGCGTCGCTGGTCTTGAAGCTGAACCCGGCGCCGGTGACGCGGTCGGCGGGGCGGAACAGCAGCACGTAGATCGGCACCGAGGAGATCACCATGCCGTTGACGGCGATCTGTCCCAGCGACAGGGCGAGCACGATGAGCGCCGCGTTGCCGCTGTCCAGCGCGGCGAACAGCACCCACGCCAGTACGGCCAGTGCCGCCGCGCTGATCCGGTAGAGGCGGCCCAGCCCGATCCGGTCGACGCGGGGGAGCAGCAGGATCGCGGCGACCACGGCGAGGATCTGCGCGCTCGTGGAGAACGTCAGCATGGTCGAGCGGCTGATCCCGGCGTGCGCCACCGCGTAGGACAGCGTGTAGGTGTTGAGCAGGTAGATGCCGGACACCGCGGCCCCGGCGATGAAGAACACCAGCGCCATCTGCCGCCCGTTGCGCCGCACCACGCCGGACAGGCTCGGCCGGGCCGCGGGCGCGACTTCCCGGCGGAACACCGGCGACTCGTCCACGCCGAGCCGGATCCACAGCCCGGCACCCACGATCAGCGCGCTGACCAGGAACGGGACCCGCCAGCCCCAGGACGCGAAGGCCGCGTCGGACAGGGCGGCGGACAACGGCAGCACGGTCAGCGCGGCCAGGATCGACCCGATCGGCCCGCCGACACCGACCGCGCCGCCCCAGAAGCCGCGCTTGTGCTCGGGCGCGTGCTCGACCGCCAGGGTCGCCGCCCCGCCCCATTCGCCGCCGACGGCCAGTCCCTGCGCCAGGCGGAGCACGGTGAGCAGGACCGGCGCCGTCACCCCGATCGCCGCGTAGGTCGGCAACAGTCCGATGCAGACGGTCGCGACGCCCATCAGCAGCAGCGCGGACACGACCACCGTGCGGCGGCCGAAGCGGTCGCCGATGCGGCCGAAGATCAAGCCGCCCAGCGGTTTCGCGATGAACCCGGCGGCGAAGGTGCCGTAGGCGGCCAGCGTGCCGGCGGCCGGGCTCAGCGACGGGAAGAAGACCTTGTTGAGCACCAGCGCGGACATGGTGCCGTAGATGCCGAAGTCGTAGTTGGCCAGGCAGGCGCCCATCGGGCCGGCGAGCAGCGCCCGCTTGCCCGCGGGGCGGGGGACGTCAGGGGACACGATGCCTCCACGCTGAGGACGGGGAAGAAGCTCCGCGTCAAAACGCTACACAGCGATGTCCGGGAGGGCAATAACGTGTTGCCTATGGTTCGCCGAGGGGACCCGTCCATGCGAGGTCGTCGTCCGCGGGGAAGGCCTCCGGCTCAGCGCCCCTGGTGATGTCGCCGCCGGTGCGGTGGGCGGCCAGTTCGGCCAGCTCCGGCGCGTGCGGGGCGACGATCTGGCGGAAACGCTGCTCGGCCACCGGGCCCAGGGTGTCGTAGATGTCCAGGAAGCACCGGCGGGCCGTGGCGCGCGGCCAGTCCGCGGGCAGGAGCTCGCCGGGCAGGTCCGGGTCGGCGTCCGGGAAGGCGCGCCACTCGGTCATCACCCTGGTGCGGACGACGAGCGCCTCCGCCGGGCCGACCTCGCCGGCGGCGACCCGCTTCCGCAGTCCGGACCAGCGGTCGAGGAAGTCCACGTAGGACTGGCGCAGCTCGTCGAGGTCCCAGGCGCGCAACGGGTTCCCCGCCGCCGGGACGTCCGCGCTGACCTCCGCGCGGGCGACGGTCGCGGTGTCGACGCCGAGTGCGCCGAGGACCTGCAGGGCGTCCGCGGTGCGGTCCCACGGCGAGACCCAGACGCCGTCGTAGAGCGGCCCGAAACCCAGCCACCGCAGCCGGCCGCGCAGGGTGCGGCGGTCCTCCCGCTGCGGCTCCGGCACCGAGAACATCGCGAACGTCCAGCGGCCGTCCCACTCGCGGTCCTCCGCGCCGAATTCCAGCAGGCGGCGCAGGTGGCCGATGATCAGCCGGTGGGTGCGGTCCGGGACGCCGTACGCGGTCCGGCGGCCGGACTTCGACGTGGTGACCAGGTGGCGGGCGGCCGCGCGCTGGATCGCGGCGCGGGCCGCGGGCTCGGTCAGGCCGAACTCGCGCAGCAGGTCCACGAGTGCGGCCGAGGGCAGGTGCTCGCGCCGCCAGAACCAGTAGTCGCCGAGCAGGGTGCCCAGCAGGCGCTGCGAGTGCTGCGGGGCGGGTCCGGTCATGGCGGAAGTCTAGAGGCCTTCCACTGAGTGACAGTGCCGTTGACGGTCGTCGCCTGAAATGACCACAGTGAGGTCCCCCAACGAAGGGAAGGCGTCCTGTGAAGCAGTTCGTGTGGAAGGTCCTGGCGGCCGCCGCGGCGGCCGTGGCCCTCACCGGTGTGACGGTGGGCCTGGCATCGGGAACGACTCCGGAGACGGCGAACCGGCCGGCGATGGAGCAGTTCCACCCCGTCGTCCGCGAGGCGGCCGCGAACACCCGCGGCCTGGCCGTCGAGTACACGGTGTACCGGCCGGCGGACCTGGACGAGATCCACGGCAGGCTGCCCGTGGTCGTCATCGGCAACGGCGCGTGCCGTCACCTCGGCAACAACGAGCTGCTCGCCACGGAGATGCTGGTGGCCGCACACGGCTTCGTCGTGGTCGCGGTCGGCGCGGTCGACCAGCCGGCGAACGGCGAGAACGGCACCCCGCGCCCGGAGGTGATCACCGACGGCATCACCTGGGCCGAGCGGGAGAACGACCGCAAGGGCAGCGACCTGCGCAACCGGCTCGACCTGAACCGCGTGGCGGTGGCCGGGCACTCCTGCGGCGGGCTCGAAGCACTGGTCGCGGGCGCGGATCCGCGGGTGAAGTCGGTGGCTTCGCTCAACAGCGGCTTCTTCGCCGACGGGCGGTACGGGTACGGCCGGGCGGAGCTGGCGAAACTGCACACCCCGGCGTTGTTCCTCGACGGCGGACCGTCCGATGTGGCCCACGAGAACAGCCTCGCCAACTACGACCTGGCGACCGTGCCCGCCGTGCGGGCGACCAACCCGGGCGCCGGGCACAGCGGGTTCTGGTACGGCCTGCGCGACGGGCAGGTCGACGCCGCCATGCGTGAGGAGGCCGTCGCGGTGCTGGTGAACTGGCTGGACTTCACCCTCAACGGCAACCCGGTGGCCCGCGGCTACTTCCTCGGCTCGTGCACGCTGTGCGCGACGCCGGGCTGGGAGGTCGCCACGAAGAACTTCCCGGTCCGATGAGGCGGCTCGCGCGTGCCCTGGTGGCCGCACTCCTGCTCACCGCCGGGACCGCGGTGCCCGCGTCGGCGGCGGACCAGTGCCTCGCCGGCGCATCCTGTCTCGACGGTCGCCTTGCCGACGGCACGCCGTACCTGTTCGTCAAGCCGGACCACTGGCAGGGCACGGTGATCGTCGGGCTCGACTTCGCCTCCAGCGGGCTCGCCGATCCGCTGACCGCCCGGCTCGTGGACCGCGGGATCGCCGTCGGCGGGACCACCCGCACGGTCACCGGGTGGAACATCGCGCGGGCGATCGACAACCAGGCCGAGGCGCTGTCCCGCTTCGAGGCGGCCTCCGGCCCCGCGAGGTGGGACATCGCGTCCGGCGAGTCCATGGGCGGGTTCGTCTCGGCCGGAGCGGCGCAGGTGCACCCGGAGGTGTTCGACGCCGCCGTGCCGTTCTGCGGTGGCCTCGGCGGCGCGGTCGGGCAGTGGAACCAGAAGCTGGACACCGTGTTCACGCTGAAGACGCTGCTGTTCCCGGACCGCGACCTGCCGGTGACGGGCATCCCGGCGGACGTTCCCGGCGCGCAGCAGGCGTGGATCTCGGCACTCGCCGGGGCGCAGGCGACGCCGGAAGGCCGGGCGCGCATCGCCCTCGCCGGGGCGATCGGCCAGCTCCCGGAGTGGGGTCTCGCGGCGGACGGCTCCGAGACGCCGCTGCCCCGCACCGTGACCGAGCGCCAGGAGGGCACGTACCTCGCGCTGGCCGGCGGGCCGTTGCCCTACATCGGACAGGCGATGAGCAGCCGCAGGCAGATCGAGCAGCTGGCCGGTGGCAACCCGTCGTGGAACACCGGGGTGGACTACGCCCGGCAGCTCGGCAACGACCCGGCGGTGCGGGAACTGTACCGGCGGGCCGGGCTGGACCTCGGCGCGGATCTCGCGCGGCTGGCGGCGGCGCCGCGCATCGCGGCCGACCCGGCCGCCGTGGCCTACCTCAGCCGCGGCATCGTGTTCGACGGCGAGCTGGACATCCCGGTGCTGACCGTCAACGGGACCGGCGACCAGATCTCCACGGTGGCGCAGCAGCAGTCCTACGGCGCGGTGGTGCGGTCCGCGGGCAACGGCCCGCTGCTGCGGCAGACGTACGTGCAGACCGCGGGGCACTGCACGTTCACCGCGGACGAGCAGGAGACGGCCATCGAGGTGATGCTGGACCGGTTGCGGACCGGGCACTGGCCGTCCACCGCGCCGCGGTTGATGGGCGGCCGGTACGTGCCCTACACGCCGCCGGTGTTCAACCGGCCGTTCACCGCAACGGTGTCTCCCGGACGGTGACCACCGCGGCGAAGGCCAGCAGCGCCAGCGGGATCGCGGCGACGAACGCGAGCCGCAGCCCGCTCGTGTAGGTCAGGTGCACCGCCTCCGCCAGGGCGGCCGGGAGCCGGGCGATCTGTTCGGGAGTGCCGAGCAGATCGCCCGGCAGCCCGTCGCGGAGGCGGGACGCGATCACCGAGCCGAAGGCCGCCACACCGACCGCGCCACCGAGGGAGCGGGCGAACGTGGCGGCCGACCCGGCCACCCCCAGGTCACCGGGACCGACCGCGTTCTGCGCCGCCAGCACCAGAACCTGTTGCGCCATCCCGGTTCCCGCGCCGAGCACCGCCATCGCGGCGGCGAGCCACCAGGGGGAGGTGGCCGGCGTCAGCGGGGCGAGCATCACCAGGCCCGCCACCAGCAACGCGCAGCCCGCCGCGGGGAACACCTTCCACCGGCCGGACGCGACGATCCGCCGCCCGGTCAGCACCGACGCCAGGATCATGGTACCGATCTGGGGCAGCATCAGCAGGCCGGCGCCGACCGCGTCGTGCCCGCGCACCACCTGCAGGTACTGCGGCAGGTAGATGATGCCGCCGAACATCACCGCACCCAGCAGGAAACTCGCGCCGACCGCCGCGGCGAACGACGGCACGCGGAACAGCCGGGGCGGCAGGATCGGGTCTGCCGCCCGCAGCTCCCGGGCGAGGGCCGCGACCCCCAGGCCCACGACCACCAGGGCCAGCACGAGGTTCGGCCAGGACAACCACGGCCGCGCCGTGCCCGCGGCGGACAACAGCAACACCAGGCCGCCGAGTGCACCCGTGAGCAGCGCGGCGCCCGCGTAGTCCACTGGCGCGCGGGATGGAGGTGGCTGCCGGTGGGGCGCCAGCCGGACGAGAACCGCCGCCACCGCGGCGATCGGCACCACGCCCAGGAAGCACCACCGCCAGCCCCACGCGCCGACCACCAGCCCACCGGCGAGCGGCCCGGCAACCGAGGCGACGCCGAACGACATGCCGAACCACCCGGTGTACCGGCCGCGCTCGCGCGCCGGGACCAGCCCGGCCACCAGCGCGTTCGACAACGCGAGGATCCCGCCCGCCCCGGCGCCCTGCACCGCGCGGCCGGTGATCAGCCAGCCCATCGCCGACGCCGTGCCCGCGATGAGCGACCCGGCCACGAACACCGCGATCGCCGCCAGCAGCAGCGGACGCGGGCCCCGCCGGTCGGCGCCCTTGCCCCACAACGGGGTCGCGGCCGTCATGGTCAGCAGCGCCGCGCTCGCCACCCACGCCACTTTGTCCTGCCCGCCCAGCTCCCCGGCGATCGTCGGCAGCGCGATGCCCGCGATGGTGTTGGTCAGCGACGCGGCGAACAAGGCCACCAGCGCGCCACCGAGCACCGCGGGCATCGACGGTGGTTCAGCGGACGTCATTGTTCAGCCCATCGCGGACGCTGCGCGCCGCCAGTGCTGCTGATCGCCCGGGGAGGCGCCTGCCGCCGGGCGCCGTGGGGGTCGAGGGTTGTGCTGGTCGCTTGGGCGAGCGCCGCGGGCAGGTCAGCACACCTCACGGTCCAGCCAGTCGCGCACCACGGCGCTGATCGCCTCGGGCGAGGCCTGTCGTGCGTCGACGTTGTCCGCGTGCAGCTCCAGCACCGGGATGCCCGCCGCCCGGAGGGCGCGCGTCGTGAAGTAGCCGCCGCGTGCGTCGTCGGAGACCAGGTGCACCACGCCGTCCACGCCGTGGTTGCGGGCCTCCTTCACGTACCACTCGGCCGACCACGGCGGCGTGTACAGCTGGTCGGAGAACGCGGCGAAGCGCGCCGCCAGCGCCCGCAACGGGTCGTCGCCGTAGCGCAGGTACCCGTCGGCCGCGATCGCCAGGTACATCGACCACACGAACACCGCGCCGTGACTTTCCTGGAAGCGGCGGTAGAAATCCAGGTCGAACCACAACCCGCGGCCGATCCACATCAGACGGACGCGTTCGTCCTCGCACACCGCCGCGCCCGCGTCGATGCGTGCCGCGACCTCGTCGTGGAAGGCGCGGGCCGCGTCGCGTGCCCATTCCGTGCCGCGGTGCCACTGCGGCACCATGACGCTCGGGATGCTGTCGGTCACCGCGAGCGGGCACGGCCGCGCCGCCGCGATCAGGTCCCTGGTGCGCCGGTTCCACTCCTGCTGCTCGTTGACCAGCGCCATCACCTCCCGGAAGCGGGTTTCCGAGAACACCCGCCCGGTGGTCTGTTCCAGGAACCGGATCAGCCCCTCCAGCTCGCCGACCATCAGGTCGAGCCGGTCGCTGCCGATCGCCTCCTCCCAGCGCCGCGGCATCAGCTCCCACCAGCGCACCGGCACGTCGTCCGCGGCCGCGCTCTCCAACGGGTAGAACGTGATGCCCGGCTGGGCGTCCCAGACGTCGAAGATCTTCCGCGACGCGTCGCCCGTGGTCTCGGCGAGCACGATGGACGGCCGCGGCAGGCCACCCCACGGCGCGTTCGCCGGATCGGGGTCGAACAGCGAAGCCAGCGACGTCGAGCTGTACTGCTCCACGTAGTCCGGATAGCCGCGCTCCCGCAGCAGCGCGAGGTAGTCCTGGGTGCGCCGCTTCGCCGCGACGATCGAGGCCCACCACTGGTTCACCACGTACGGGATGCCCATGGCGCGGAAGATCTCCTGCGGCGCGTCGGCGTTGACCAGCGCCAGCGGCCCGTCGTGCGCGCGCAGGCCGGCGAACCACTCCTTCTGGTAGGCGGTGGCGGCGGACGCGGAGGCGAGGCGGGTCACGAGAGTTCCTTGATCGCGGTGCGGGCTTCGGGGGTGAGGCCACCGTAGGGCTGCCGTTCGAGCAGGACCGCGGGCAACCCGGTCGCTTCGCGCTGGGCCGGGTAGTCCCACGGCGGCGCGTCGTCGTGCTCGCGGACGTAAGAGACCAGCGCCTGCGCTCCGCACTCCCGCGCCGCGGCGGCCGTGTGTGCGGCGCGGGCGCGGATCGACGCGCGCGGGGCGGACGGGCCGTTGTGCTGGTAGCGCTCGGCCAGCGCCAGCTCGGTCGGCGCACCGACCCGCCGCTGCCACAGCAGATCACCCCAGTCGTGGTCCTCGCCGACGATCAGCAACCCCGCCTCCTCCAGCGCCTCGTACACCTCCGGGCCGTCGTGGCCGCTGCCGGTGAGGAACACCCGCAGCCCCGGCACCGGGGCGTGGTCCTCGGCGAGCACCGACTCCAGCAGCTCGATGGCCGCGGTCACCGGCAACGCCGTCGTTTCAGCCACAATGGACAGTGCCCGGGTGCCGCTGATCCGCCCCTGCCTGCGCAGGGTTGCCAGTTCGGCGAACAGGGACCGCAACCGGTCGTGCGCGGTGATCGCCTCGGCCAGCGCCGCGTCGGTGATCAGCGAGCCCGTCCACGATTCCAGCGTCGCCCGCAGCTGCCGGACCTTCGCCAGCACGTACCGCGTCGTCGTGCGGTGCGGCAGGTGCAGCACGTCGACCAGGTGCACCGGCGGCAGCGCCACCGCCGGCTCCACCCGCCGCAGCTCGCGCAGCGCGTAGAACACCCGCAGCGACGCTTCGCAGTCGCGGGACACCACGAGCCCGTCCAGCCTGCCGAACTCCCCGGCCAGCAACCGGGACAGCAGCGACCGCGCCGCCGGGTCGAGGCCGCGGCCCAGGTACCGGTCACCCAGCGTCCGGTCCGCGTCCGGCCGCCCGGCCAGCCGCACCGGGCGCGCCCCGGCCGCGGTGATCAGCTCCACCGGGACGTCCGCGCCCACGTATCCGATCACCGCGCCCATCAGATCACCGCGTCGGCGGCCAGTTCCGCGAGCTGTTCGGCGCTGTACCCCAGCCGCTCCCGGTACACCTGGTCGTTGTGCTCACCGAGCGCGGGCGCCGGGCGGTCGAAACCCGCGCGGGCGCCGGAGAACCGGATCGGGATGCCGGTCGCGGACAGGTCGGCGACCGCGCCGTGCCGGGGGTGGGCGAGCGGCACCACTTCCTCGCGCTGCCGCACGAGTGGATCACGCACCGCCTCCCGCGGTTCCCGCACCGGCGCCGCGGGCACGCCGTGTGCGGCGAACGCGTCGACCACCTCGGCGACCGGGCGCGACGAGCACCACTCGCGGATCAGGTCGTGCAGCTCGTCGGCGTGCCGTACGCGCTGGTCCCGGCTGTGGAACCGGCCGTCCTCGACCAGGTCCGCGCGCCCGATCGCCCGCAGCACGCCGTGCGCGAACGCGTCGGTCGGCGCGCACAGGGCGACGTGACCGTCTGCGGCGGGCAGGATCCCGAACGGCGCGAGCCGCGGCACCATCGACCCGGTGCGCTGCGGCAGCCCGACCGCCTCGAAGGCGTCGAACGGCTCGCACGCCACCAGCGAGGTCAGCGCGCCGAGCATCGACACGTCGACGTGCTGCCCCTCGCCGGTGTGCTCGGCCTGCATCAGCGCCGACACGGTCCCGATCACCGCGAACAGCGGCGCCAGCATGTCGCCGACCGGCAGCCCGAACCGCACCGGGCCTTCGTCCGGCTCGCCCGCGGTCATCATCACGCCGCTCAGCGCCTGGATGATCGAGTCCATCGCCTTGCCCGATCCGGGACCGCCTTGCGCGCCGAACCCGCTGATCGAGGTGTAGACCAGGCGCGGGTTCAGCTCCCGCACCGCCGGGTAGTCGATGCCGAGCCGGTGCGTCACGCCCGGGCTGTAGTTCTCCACCAGCACGTCGGCGTCGCGCACCAGGTCGGCGAAGACCGCCTTCGCGCGCGGGTTCTTCAGGTTCAGGGTGACGCTGAGCTTGTTGCGGCCGCGGACGAGCATCGACACCGACATGTCGTCCTCGCCGCGCCGCGTCAGCGACAGCCCGTCCCGGCCGAGGTAGGGCGCGTTGTTGCGGGAGGAGTCCCCGCCGGTGAACGGGTTCTCCACCTTGATGACCGTGGCGCCGAGCCCGGCGAGCAGGAGCGTCGCGTACGGGCCGGCCAGCGCCGTGGTCAGGTCGATGACGGTGCGCCCGGCGAGCGGCTGGTCGGTCATGACGTCCTTTCGATGTCGTCCAGCAGGACCCGGTCGCCGCGCGGCGTGAACCGCCCGTTGAGGTCGGCCCTCCGGGTGATGTCGTCGATGTAGCCGGTCACCCGGTCGCCGTCGGGCGTGCCGCCGCACGGGACCGGGGCGCCGCGCTCGTCGATCCAGCACGGCACGAACCCCGCTTCGGCGAGCTCGTCGCGGTCGAAGCCCAGCCAGGCGATCGCCGTGTTGCGGCTTTCCGGGTGGAACGGGTAGGCGGGCATCCGCGGATCGGGCGCGAACCCGTACAGCTCCTTGCGCCGCTGCGACCACGCCTCCAGTTCCGCGCTGGAGCCCGTGCCCGGGGTGAGCGCGTGGGTCACGGTGACGAAGTTGCCGAGCCCGTGGAAGATCGGCTTGCCGCGGTGGGTCTCGATGCCGCGCATGATGTGCGCGTGGTGCCCGAACACCGCGTCGGCGCCCGCGTCGATCGCCGCGCGGGCCACCGGCTTCTCGTACATTGCGACCGCGGCGGGGGTGTGCCCGACGCCCTTGTGCAGCGACACCAGCACGATGTCGGCGTCCGTGCGCAGCGCCCGGATGTCGTCGGCCATCGCGTCCAGGCTGTCCGGATCGGCGAAGGTGTAGATCTTCGGCGGCCCGCCGGGGCTCGCGTGGTCCAGCTCGTAGTGGGTGAGCACGTGCACGTAGGCGCAGCCGGGCTTCTTCGACGTGGCCCAGGATTCCCGCGGGCCGACGCAGTTGTAGGACAGCACGCCGACCCGCAGCCCGTCGCGCTCGACGATCGCCGGCCTGCGCGCCTCGTCGAGGTTCGCCCCCGCGCCCGTGGGGACGAGCCCGGCGGCGCGCGAGTGCGCGATGGTGTCCGCGACGCCGACGTCGCCGGCGTCGCAGATGTGGTTGCCTGCCAGCGTGACGACGTCGAACCCGGCGTCCGCCAGTGCGGTCAGCGCGGCCGGGTCGGCGGGCGGGGCGGGCACGTCGGTGCTCTGCGAGACCGTCGTCGTGGAGTGCGGGACCTCCACGTGCCCGATCGTCACGTCGGCCGAGCGCAGCAGGTCCGCGGACGGCGCGAGGAACGACGCCGGGTCCGGCTCGTCGAGGATCAGGTCCCCGACCGAGGCGATGGTGATCACGCAACACCTTCCATCGTCGCGTTGTGGCGGGCCAGGAAAGCCCGCAGCCGCGGGGTTTTCGGGTCGCCGAAGAGTTCCGCGGGCGGCCCGGACTCGACGATCCGGCCCGCCTCCATGAACACGCAGCGGTCGGCGACCTCGCGGGCGAAGGCCATCTCGTGGGTCACCACGACCATGGTCATGCCGTTCGCGGCGAGGTCCCGCATCACGCCGAGCACCTCGCCGACCAGCTCGGGGTCGAGCGCGCTGGTGGGCTCGTCGAACAGCGTGATCCGCGGGTGGGTGGCCACCGCGCGGGCGATCGCCACGCGCTGCTGCTGCCCGCCGGAGAGCTGCCTCGGGTAGTGCCCGGTGCGGTCGCTCAGACCGACCTGCGCGAGCAGCTCCAGCGCCTCCGCCCTGGCTTCGGCGCGGTCCCGGCCGTGCACGCGCACCGGCGCTTCGGTGACGTTGCGCAGCACGGTCATGTGGGGGAGGAGGTTGAACTGCTGGAACACCATGCTCATCCGCCGCCGCTGGGCCGCGACGCGCCGTTCGGGCAGCGGGCGCAGCCGGGAACCGCGGCGCTCGTAGCCGAGCAGCTCGTCGTCGAGGTAGATCGCGCCGCCGTCGATGCTCTCCAGCTGGTGCACGCACCGCACCAGCGTCGACTTGCCCGACCCGGACGGGCCGATCACCACCACGACCTCGCCCTCGTGCACGTCGAGGCTGACGTCGTCGAGCGCGGTGTGGTCGCCGAAGTTTTTGCGCACGTTGCGCACGCGCAGCACCGGATCACTCATTTCCGCCCCCCGTGTCCCCGGCTGAAGTGCCGTTCCAGGCGGCGCTGGCCGATCGTCAGCAACGTGACCACCGCCAGGTACCACAGGCACGCGACGATGAGCATCGGCACGATCTGGTACGTGCGGTTGTAGATGACCTGGACCGAGTGCAGCAGGTCGGCCATCGCGATCACCGACACCAGCGCGGTGCCCTTGAGCACGCTGATGAACTGGCTGCCCGCGGGCGGGATGATCGTGCGCATCGCCTGCGGCAGCACCACGCGCACGAACGTCTGGCCGGGCGTGAACCCCATCGCCCTGGCCGCGTCGCGCTGCCCGCTGTCGACGCCGAGCAGCCCGGCGCGGATGATCTCGGCCAGGTAGGCCGACTCCACCAGCGACAGGCCGATGATCGCCGCGGTGAGCGGGGTGATCACCAGGTTGGCGTCCCAGGAGGCGAACACCGGGCCGAACGGGATGCCGATCGACAGCCGCGGCAGCAGGTAGGCCAGGTTGAACCAGAAGATCAGCTGCACCAGCGGCGGGATGCCGCGGAACACTCCGATGTAGACGGTCGCGGCCCAGCGCAGCGGCGGGAAGTCGCTCAGCTGTGCGGCGGCGAGCAGGCCGCCGACCAGCGAGCCGATCACCATCGCCACCACCGCCAGCAGGACGGTCGTGCCGAGCCCGGCGAGCACGGTCGGGTCGAACAGGTACTCGGCCACGACGTCCCACTGGAAGCGGGAGTTGCCGATGAGGAACCAGGCGAGCTGGGCGGTGACGACGGCCAGGACGATCCCGGCCACCCAGCGCCACGGCCGGAACCGGTGGCGCGCGGTGGCGACGTCGTCGGGCGGCGCCGCGGTGAGGGTTGTCATGGGTTCTCCGTGGTCAGCGGGACGTGGCGACGTTGAGCAGCGGCTTCTCGACCGTGACGTCGGTCAGTCCCCACTTCTGCATGATCTGGCGGTACTCGCCGCTGTCGAACAGGGCCTGGTACGCGTCACGCAGCACCGGGCCGAGGCCGCTGGTCTTGGGCACGAGCAGCGCGAGGTTGTCGGCGGTCGCCCCCTGCGCCTCGGTCTGCGTGACGTAGGTGAAGGCGCCCTTCTGCGCGGTGGTGACGTCGATGGCGGCGGCCTGGGTCATCCCGGCGGCGTCCGCGCGGCCGGACTGGGCGGCCAGCATCGTCGCGTTGGTGTCGGCCAGCCCGATCGTGGTGGTGGGCGCGCGGCCGGCGCCGGTGCAGTACTGGGAGAGCTTGTTCAGCTGCTCCTCGACGATGCTCGCGCTGACCACCGCGACCCGCTTGCCGCACAGGTCGTCCACCGTCTTGATGCCCGCGGTGGAGCCGGCCGGCACGACGTAGGAGGTGCGGGTGGTCATCCAGGTGATCGAGTCGAACTGCTGCTCGCGCTCGGCGGTGGCCTTGACCGGGCCGTTGAAGGCCTCGTAGCGGCCGCTGAGCATGCCCTGCAGGGCGGCCGGGAGGTTGCTGACCACCACGGTCTGGGTGCGGACGCCCAGCACCCGGCCGAGCGCGTCCTGGAAATCCTTGTCGATGCCGGTGACACTGGTGCCGTCGGCGCCGACGGTCCGGTACGGCGGGTGCGAGTCGCCGGCGAATCTGAGCACGCCGGAGTCCTTGACCTGCTGCGGCAGGGCGTCGTGCAGGGCGGGCACGGCGGCGGTGCCCGGGCCGGGACCCGAACCGGACGAGGCCTGGCCGCAGCCGGTGAGGGCCAGGACCGCGGCCACCGCGAGGACGAGGGGACGGCGGAGGGTGTGGCGCATGGCGTGTTTCTCCCTGCGTTGGGCCTTGCCAGGCGATCGAGGAGGGTTGCTGTCGAAGTTGAGGACGAGCGTCGCACGAGCTGTCGCCTATTTCAAGACCTGTGCGAGACTGGGCCGGTGACCGCGAAGAAACCGGGGGCCGCACTGCCCCGCCCGCAGAACGGCGCCGAACCGCAGCTGCTGCTCACGTCGCTGCTGGGCGACTTCTGGTACTGGCGGGACGAGCACGTGCCGGCGACCGCGC
The DNA here is from genome assembly GCF_000473265.1 of Amycolatopsis thermoflava N1165. Classification (NCBI taxonomy): domain Bacteria; kingdom Bacillati; phylum Actinomycetota; class Actinomycetes; order Pseudonocardiales; family Pseudonocardiaceae; genus Amycolatopsis; species Amycolatopsis thermoflava. The sequence continues at coordinate 3,368,773 of NZ_KI421511.1, read as the reverse complement.
TGGTCCGGCTGCTCGCGGACTTCGACGTCACCGCCGACGGCGCCCGCGCGGCGATGCGGCGGCTCGCGGCGCGCGGGCTGCTCACGGTGTCGCGTCAGGGCCGGACGACCGCGTACGGGATCCCGCCGCGCACGTCGGAAGTGATCGTCGAGCGCACGCACCGCATGCTGACGTTCGGCTCGACCGCCCCGAAGTGGGACGGCCGCTGGACGGTCGTCGCGTTCTCCGTCCCCGAACAGGACCGGACGCTGCGCAACAACCTGCGGTCCCGGCTGCGGGTCCTGCGCTTCGCCGCGCTGTACGACGGGGTGTGGGTGTCGCCGCACGACGCGGGCGAGGAGGCCCTGGAGGTGCTGCGCGAGCTGGGCATCACGACGGCGACCGTGCTGCGGTCGACCGAGGTGCCGGGCGGGCCGGTCAGCCCCGTCGCCGCGTTCGACCTGGAGCCGCTGGCGCGGGAGTACCGCGAGTTCGCCGACCGCTACGAGCCGATGCTGCAGAGCCTCGACGACGGGCTCATCGGGCCGAAGCAGGCGCTGCGGATGCGGACCGAGCTGCGCGTGGACTGGCGGCACTTCCCGGAGACGGACCCGGACCTGCCCGCCGAACTGCTGCCCGCCGGCTGGGACCGGGCGCGGGCGCAGCGGGTGTTCGTGCAGATCTACGACCGGCTCGGCCCGCTCGCGGAGATCCGGTTCCGGCAGATCCTCGGGTCGGTGGCGCCCGACCTGGCCGAGCACGCGTCCCACCACGACTCGGCGACGGTCGCGGAGCTGTTCGCCACCCTCGGGGACCGCCGCGCGCACGGCGACACGCCGTTCGAGCAGGCGGCGGCCGCGCGTCGCCTCGCGGAGGCGGAGCGGGGCTAGCGCGTGCTCCCGTGCACTGTCCAACAGTGACACGTCCGGTGCTGCTCATCTCGAGAGAGACCCCGTGCCCGCGGTCGCGGCAGGCCCGTCGCGCGTCTACGTCACCAACTACAGCGACGGCACGGTCACGGTGATCGACGTGCCCGCCGACCAGGTCACCGGCACCATCCCGGTCGGTGACCAGCACCTGGCACGCGACCGTCCCCGTCGGCGCGCAGCCCGAAGGCGTGGCGGTGTCCCCGCGGTAGCCGGGACCTGGCCGGCCACCGCCAAAGGTATACTGAGGCGAGAAATCAACTCAGTCTACTTTCTGGGGGCATCATGAAGACCTGGCTGATCACGGGCGCGTCCGGTGGGTTCGGCACCGCGATCGCCCGGCAGGCGCTCGCCGCGGGAGACGCCGTGGTCGCCACCGCGCGGCGGCCGGAGCGCGTCCGGCTCGCCGGGGAGCGGTTGCTCGTGCTGCCGTTGGACGTCACCGACGACGAGGCGGCCCGCGCGGCCGCCGAGCGCGCCGTCGAGCGGTTCGGCCGGATCGACGTCCTGGTGAGCAACGCGGGCCGCGGGTTGTTCGGCGCGGTGGAGGAGACGTCACCGGCGGAAGCGCGGGAGTTGTTCGACACCAACGTGTTCGGCGTGCTGGCGGTGACGCGCGCCGTGCTTCCGGTGATGCGTGCCCAGCGGAGCGGGCACCTGCTGGCGATCAGCTCGATGGGCGGCTTCTCCGCGGGCGCCGGGTTCGGGGTGTACGCGGCGAGCAAGTTCGCCGTCGAGGCGCTGCACGAAGCTCTGCGTGAGGAGCTGGCGCCGTTCGGGGTGCGTGTCACCATCGTCGAGCCGGGGGTGTTCGACACCGGTTTCAGCGGCGCGTCGGCCCAGGTCGCGCAGAAGATCGACGCGTACGCCGCGCCCGACTACACCGACGACGACGGTGACCCGCCGGGCGACCCGGCCGACGCGGCGGCGGCGATCGTCGCGGTGGCCGGGGCCGCGGACGCGCCGCTGCGGCTCCCACTGGGCCGCGACGCGATCGCCCGCATCCGCGCGAAGCTGGACCAGGTGGCCGGCGACCTCGGTACCACGTGACGCTCCACTCGTTTCGCCTGGTCGGCCCTCGCCCGCCGCGACACATTCGGGTGAACTGGACCGAGCACGGAACGACGGACGAGGAGAGACCCGTGGCGCTGCCGGAGTGGCTGGTCAAGGAGATCGACGGGGTCGGGGACCACCCGGCGTTCGCGGGCGTCGACGAACTGGAACGCGGGCTGCGCACACTAGCAGCGGGCTACCCGGAGATCACGACGCTGCGGCGCGTCGGCACGTCCCGGCACGGCGAGCCCCTGCTGTGCCTGACGATCGACGGCGAGCCCGGTGATCCGACGGCGCTGGTGTTCGGGCTGCCGCACCCCAACGAGCCCATCGGCGGGCTCACCGCGCTGCACCTGGCCGCGCGGTTGTGCGCCGACCCGGGGCTGCGGGGGCGGCTGCGGCACCGGTGGCGGATCATCGCGTGCATCGACCCGGACGGGCTGCGGCTCAACGAGGGCTGGCTGGCCGGCCCCTTCACGCGGGAGCACTACGCGCGGCACTTCTACCGCCCGGCCGGGCCGGACCAGGTGGAGTGGACGTTCCCGCTGGACTACAAGGACGCCTACTTCGACGCGGCGTTGCCGGAGACGCAGGCGCTGATGCGGCTCATCGACTCCGACCGGCCGGACCTGGTGTGCTCGCTGCACAACAGCGAGCTGGGCGGCGTCTACTACTACCTCAGCCGCGCCGAGCCGCCGCTGCACCGGGCGCTGCAGGCGCTGCCCGGGCACGTCGGGCTGCCGCTGGACCGCGGCGAGCCGGAGGCGCCCTACATCACGCGGCTCGACGACGCGATCTTCCAGGGCACGTCGATCAGCCGGGCCTACGACTACCTGACCGGGCTCGGCGAGCCGTGGACGAGCTCGGCGGGCGACAACACGGCGTCGTACGCCGGCCGGTACGGCGCGCTCACGCTGGTCACCGAGCTGCCGTACTGGACGTCGGACACGGCGGACGACGACGGCCCGGCCGGCACCGGGTACGCCTCGGCGCTGGCCGCGCACGCCCGCGCGCTGGCGGACCTGTCGTCGCTGATGGCGGAGACGATCGAGGCGGTGGCCGGGGCGCTGATGGTGCCGGACTCGCCGTTCTGGCGGGCGAGCCGGTCCTTCGCGACGATGATGGCGTCGGGGGCGCGCAGCGCACGGTCGCGCAGCACGTCCCCGGAGGCCGGCCGGCCGGCGACGGTGGCCGAGGTGTCGTCCCTCGCCGAGGCGACGCACAGTTTCCGGCTGCGCTACGGCGGAATCCTGTTGCGAGCCTTGGACGGTGAGCTCGCGGTGGGCAACACGCGGCCGGTCGTGCGGGCGGCCAGGGAACGGGTCGCGGCGCGGCACGCGGAGTGGGTCGCCGGGGACGCGCTGATCGGCGAGTACCGCACGATCCCGATCCGGCAGCTGGTGGCGACCCAATACGGGGCGGTGCTCGCGGCGGCTGCCCAGGTGGCTGGGGTTCTGTAGCCGCTACGCGGGTTCTAGGGCGCCGGGCTTCGCTTCGCTACAACCCGGATGCCAAGAAGCCCCTCCCGAACCCGATCGGGTTGCGGGAGGGGACTGGTCAGTGGGTTGCTGCTCTCGTTGCCGGTCGGCGGTGGCCGGTCGGCTGCTTGGAACCGCTCAGGAAACCTTCGAAGGATGCGTAGCCAACGGCATCACACGAATATCCATGTACGGGAACAAGGGCAACCCCGACAGCAGCTCGTGCAGCTCGTCGTTCGAGTCCACGTCGAAGATCGAAATGTTCGAGTACTCACCCACGATGCGCCACAGGTGCGGCCATTTCCCTTCCCGCTGCAGCTTCTGGCTGTACGCCTTCTCGCGGGCCACGATGTCGGCCCGCACCGACGGGTCCATATCGGACGGCAGCCGCACATCCATCCGGACGTGGAACAACATGGGTGAGTCCTCCAGAGTGAATCAAGCCGGGTCGAGCACGAAGTCGTAGGTCACCGTCTCGCCGCCGTCGGACGGCTTCGGGTCCAGGACCAGTTCCGGCTTGACCGCCGAGGCGATGTCGTCGTCGTTGTGCTCGTCGCCGGGGAAGTACAGCTGCGCGGTCAGCAGCTCGTGGCCCGGGGCGGACACCTTGACGTGCAGGTGCGCCGGGCGCCACGCGTGCCAGCCGGCCGCCGCGATCAGCTTGCCGCACGCGCCGTCGGTCGGGATCTGGTACGGCGCGGGCCGCACGGTGTGGATCTCGAACGAGCCGTCCTCCTCGACGGAGAAGGTGCCGCGCAGGTTCCACTCCGGGATGCCGGGCGCGAACTGCGAGTACAGGCCGTCGGCGTCGGCGTGCCACAGCTCGACCTTCGCGTCCTTCAGCGGCGTGCCGTCGACGGAGGTGACGCGGCCCGTCCACACCAGCGGCGTGCCGCCCTCGCCCTCACGCATCGGCACCGAGCCGCGCGAGCCCTGCTCCGGCGCGCCGGGCACGTAGTACGGGCCTTCGATGGTGCCCTTGTTGCCCTTGCGGTGCGAGGTGGCGACCTCCTCGACCACGTGCTCGACCCACACGTCCAGGAACAGCGGCCACTCGCCGTCCTCGCCGACCTGGATCAGCCACGCCTTCAGGGCGTTGTACTCGTCGTAGGTGACCTTGTGCTTGCGGATGGTCTCGTGCACGGCCGAGAGCACCTCGCGGGCCAGCAGCGACACCCGCTCCTTGGGGGTGTCGGCGACGGCGGCGAACTTGTCGCTCTTGAACCGGGCCGTGGCGCTCGCGCCGGACTCCGCCGCGGCGGGAGCGTGGTGGGTGGCGGTCATGGGATCCTCCTTGATTCCTTGATATCCGGGGGAGTTCAGTGGTCCTGGCGGTATCGGTCGAGCTTGGCCGGGTCGATCTCGATGCCGAGCCCGGCGCCGGGACGGATGTGCAGCTCGCCGTCGTGGATCTCCAGCGGTTCGGTGAGCAGGTCGTCGCTCATGTCGAGGAAGTTGGACAGCTCCCCGGCCCGCCGCGACGTGAGCGCGTAGGACGCTCCGAACGCGACCGTGCACGCGGAACCGATCTGGCCGTCGATCTGGTTGCCCATCACGACTTCCAGTCCGAGCCCCTCGGCGAGGTGGTGCACGCGCTGCGAGTGGGTGAAGCCGGTGCGCGCGGTCTTGATGCTGATCGCGGTGGCCGAGCCGGCCAGGATCTCGCGCGTCACGTCGGCCGGGGTGACGGCCGACTCGTCGGCGATGAACGGCACGTCCAGCTGCGACACCAGCCAGCGGCGGCCCAGCACGTCGTCGGCGGGGCACAGCTCCTCGGCGAACAGCAGGCCGAGGTCGGACATCTCCTTCATCGCCACCGCCGACTCCGAGGCGGTCCAGCCCCGGTTGCCGTCGACGTACAACTCGACGTCGTCGCCCATGCCCTCGCGCAGGGCCCGCACGACGGCGGTGTCCAGCGAGACCGGGCGGCGCCCGACCTTGACCTTGAACGTGGTGATGCCGTGCTCGTCACGCATGCGCTGCGCCTCGGCGACCATCGCGGCCGGCTCGTCGAACCCGAGCATGTGCGACACGCGCATCCGGTCGGTGTAGCCGCCGAGCAGCTCGGTGACCTGCACGTCCAGCGTGCGGCCCAGCGCGTCCCACACGGCCATGTCGATCGCGGCCTTCGCGGCCGGGTTGCCCACGGTGCGGCCCAGCCGGGACGCCATCGTCTCGCGTTCGAGCAGGGTCAGGCCGACCACCTGCGGCGCGAAGATCTTCTCGATCACCGCGATGATCCCGGCCTGCGTCTCGCCGTAGGTGAACGGCCGCGGCGGCGCCTCCGCCACGCCGACGACCCCGTCGTCGGTGTGCACCCGCACCAGCACGTGCTCGGCCACGTGCACCTCGCCGGAGGCGAACTTGAGCGGTTTGCGGTACGGGATGGCGAACGGGATCGCCTCCACCCGCGTGATCTTCATCGGCTGACCTCGTGTGGTTGCGGGGCGAGTGCGGCCTCGAGCACCTCGAGGACCGACCGGACGAGTGGGGAGTCGTTGTCGCGGCGCCAGGCGAGCGCGAGCTCGACGGTGCCGGCGTCGGCGAGGTCGCGGAACACGACCCCGGCCAGCGGCAGTGCCCGGGCCGAGGCGGGCAGCACCGCGATGCCGAGCCCGCCGGCGACCAGCGCGAGCAGCACCGCCGTGCCTGCCGCTTCGTGCTCGCGGTGCGGGCTGAACCCGGCGGCCTGGCAGCTGCGCATGACGGCGTCGTTGACCACGGAGTCCTTGGCGGCGTAGCTGATGAACCCCTCGGTGCGCAGGTCGGCCATCGACACGACGGGCTCGACCGCGAGCCGATGGTCGGCGGGCACGGCGAGGATCAGGGGCTCGACCTCCAGCGTGTGCAGGTCGATGTCCTCGCCCCGCGCGGGCGGGCGCAGCACGGCCAGGTCCAGGTCGCCGTTGCGCAGCCCGTCGCACTGCGCCGGGGTGAGCAGGTCGGCGTGTACCTCGACGGCGACGCCGGGCAGGTCCCGCTTGACCGCGCGGGCGATGCGCGGCAGGTGCGAGAACGCCGAGGTACCGGTGAACCCGACCCGCACCAGGCCGAGGCGGCCGTCGGCGATCCGGCGCACCCCGCGGACGCTGTCCTCGACCGTGTCCAGCACCCGCTGCGCCTCGCCGAGCAGGAACTCACCCGCGGGGGTGAGCCGAACCTGCCGGGTCGTGCGCGTGAACAGGGGCGCGCCCAGTTCGGCCTCCAGCTGCCGGATCGCGTGCGACAGGGCAGGCTGTGCCATGTGCAGGCGTTCGGCGGCCTTCCCGAAGTGGCAGGTGTCGGCCACGGCGGTGAAGTACCGCAGGTGACGCAGCTCCATCGCCGGCCTCCTTCCCGCTCCTCGTCGTGGATTCATTCACCGTAGGTACGGATATTGAGTCAAGACAAGGAGCGATTCAGTCTTGATTGATCGATGCTGTCGATTAATAGCACCCTGGGTCAGGACTAGGTAATCGCCCGGTGTGACTGGGGCCACCACTTGTCAAGGTCAGGGGAACACCGAAGCCGAGCAGTGCCGCTGAGGCCGTTGGAGGTTTCCATGACCGAGACCCTGGACCACGTGTCGGAGGTCCTCGCCGACGCCGTCGTGGAGGACCGCGACGCCGGGATCTACCGGGCGAACCGCCGGATCTTCACCGACGAGGAGATCTTCGAACTCGAGATGAAGCACATCTTCGAGGGCAACTGGATCTACCTGGCGCACGAGAGCCAGATCCCGAACCCGGGCGACTACTTCACCACCTACATCGGACGCCAGCCGGTGGTGATCACCCGTGACAAGGACGGCGAGCTGCACTGCCTGATCAACGCGTGCGCGCACCGGGGCGCGATGGTCTGCCGCCGCAAGACGGACAACCGGATGACCCTGACCTGCCCGTTCCACGGCTGGACCTTCCGCAACGACGGCAAGCTGCTCAAGGTCAAGGACCCCGACGGCGCCGGCTACCCGCCCTCGTTCAACACCGGCGGCTCGCACGACCTGACCCGCGTCGCCCGGTTCGACAGCTACCGCGGGTTCCTGTTCGGCAGCCTCAACGCCGACGTGCTGCCCCTGGACGAGCACCTCGGCGACACCACCAAGATCATCGACATGCTGGTGGACCAGTCCCCGGAGGGGCTGGAGGTGCTGCGCGGCTCGTCGACCTACACCTACGACGGCAACTGGAAGGTGCAGGCCGAGAACGGCGCGGACGGCTACCACGTCACCGCGACACACTGGAACTACGCGGCCACCACGGCCCGGCGCAACACCGGCGAGTCCAAGAACGACACCAAGACCCTCGACGCGGGCAGCTGGGGCAAGTCCGGCGGCGGCTACTGGTCGTTCCCGCACGGCCACCTGTGCCTGTGGACGTGGGCGGCCAACCCGCAGGACCGTCCACTGTGGAACCGGATGGACGAGCTGAAGGAACAGTTCGGCGACGCCAAGGGCGAGTTCATGGTCAAGGGGTCGCGCAACCTGTGCCTGTACCCCAACGTGTACCTGATGGACCAGTTCTCCACCCAGATCCGGCACTTCCGGCCGATCGCGCCGGACAAGACCGAGGTGACGATCTACTGCATCGCGCCGAAGGGGGAGAGCGCCGAGGCCCGCGCCTGGCGGATCCGGCAGTACGAGGACTTCTTCAACGCCTCCGGCATGGCCACCCCGGACGACCTGGAGGAGTTCCGCTCCTGCCAGCTCACCTTCCGCGCCACCGCCGCGCCGTGGAACGACATGAGCCGCGGCGCCGAGCACTGGCTCACCGGCCCGGACGAGGTCGCGCTGGCGCTGGACATGAAGGGCGTCATCTCGGCGGGGCAGAAGAACGAGGACGAGGGCCTGTACCCGGTGCAGCACGGCTACTGGCGGGACACCCTCCGCAAGGCGATCGGAGCGGCGGAATGACCAGCGCGACCAAGACCATCACGCAGACCGACATCGAGCAGTTCCTCTACCGCGAGGCGCGTTACCTCGACGACCGCGAGTTCGAGAAGTGGCTCGACTGCTACGCCGACGACGTGGTGTTCTGGATGCCCTCCTGGGGCGACGACGACCTGCTGACCGAGGACCCGCAGAGCCAGGTCTCGCTCATCTACTACCCGAACAAGGGCGGGCTGGAGGACCGGGTGTTCCGGATCCGCACCGAACGCTCCAGCGCCACGTCGATCCCGGAGCCGCGCACCAGCCACAACATCACCAACGTCGAGCTGATCGAGCGCCGCGGCGACATCGTGGACGTGCGGTTCAACTGGCACACCATGTACTTCCGCTACAAGACCGTCGACCCGTACTACGGCACGTCGTTCTACACGATCGACTTCTCCGGCGAGTCACCGCTGATCCGCCGCAAGACCGTCATCTTGAAGAACGACTACATCCACCACGTCGTCGACGTCTACCACATCTGAGGGAGGCGTCATGGCTTTCCAAGTCGCACTGTCCTTCGAGGACGGTGTCACCCGATTCATCAAGTGCGAGCCGGACCAGACGGTCGCCGACGCGTCCTACCGGCAGCGCATCAACATCCCGCTGGACTGCCGCGACGGGGCGTGCGGGACGTGCAAGGCGTTCTGCGAGTCGGGCGACTACGACGGCGGCACCTACATCGACGACGCGTTGTCCCCGGACGAGGCGTCCCGGGGTTACGTGCTGCCGTGCAGCATGAAGCCGCGCTCCGACCTGGTGCTGCAGATCGCCAGCACCTCGGCCGTGGCGAAGACCCAGGCGGCGACCTATTCGGCGACCCTGACCGGGCTGGACCGGTTGTCGCCCACCACGTTCGCCCTCACGCTGGAGACGCCGGACCGCGACAAGCTCGCGTTCCTGCCCGGCCAGTACGTCAACATCGAAGTCCCCGGCACCGGGCAGACCCGCTCGTACTCGTTCAGCAACGCGCCGGACGACAAGGAGCTGACGTTCCTGGTGAAGCTCACGCCGGGCGGCCTCATGTCGGACTACCTGACCGAGCGGGCCGCACCCGGCGACGAGTTGCGTTTCACCGGCCCGAACGGCAGCTTCTTCCTGCGCGAGACCGAGCGTCCGGTGCTGCTGCTGGCCGGCGGCACCGGGCTGGCGCCGATCCTGTCGATCCTGCGCGCGATGCGGGCCTGCGGGTCGTCGCGCCCGGCGCACCTGGTCTACGGCGTCAGCACCGACGACGACCTGGTCGAACTGGACACGCTCGCCTCGCTGGCCGCCGAGGTGGAGGGGCTGACGTGGGACTACTGCGTCGCCGACCCGGACTCCAGCGCCCCGAACAAGGGCTACGTGACCAGCCTGATCCGCGAGGAGCACCTGCACGGCGGCGACGTGGCCGTGTACCTGTGCGGCCCGCCGCCGATGGTCGAGGCGGTGCGCAAGCACTTCACCGACGCCGGGGTGCAGCCGACGGGCTTCTACTACGAGAAGTTCGCGCTCGCCGCCCCCGCGGGGGAGGCGACGGCCGGTGCCAACGCGGCGGGCCGCGGCCAGACCCCGGGAGCGACCGCTCCGGCGGGCGCTGCTGCATCGGGCGTTGCCGCGCCGGGCGTTGCCGTATCGGGCGCTGCCGCGCCGGGCACCGCCGCATCGGGCGCTGCCGCACCGGGCGCTGCCGCACCGGGCGCTGCCGCGCTGGGCACCGCGGCGCCGGGCGCTGCCGCATCGGGCGGCGCCGTGCCGGGCGCCGCCGTGCCGGGCGGCGCCGCGCCCGCGGCCACCGCCTCGGCACGCAGCGTCGCCGTCCAGACTCCGGCGCCCCCGGCGCCGGGAGCCCCCGCCGCTCCGGGATCCGCGTCCCCTTCGCCGGAGCGTGCGGGGGCGAGCCGGACCGTTGCCGGGCAGGCGATCTTCCCGCCCGCCGAGCTCGCGCCGCTGCGCGGCGGCCCCGCGCGGGCTGCCGCCGAGGAGGCGGCCACGGCCCGCACCATCGCGGGCCAGCCGATCTGGCCCGCCGGCGGCGGTGCCGGTGCGCTGGACGCAGGCGAGCCGCTGCGGCCAACGGCCTCCCGCGCCATCGCCGGGCAGGAGATGTTGCCCCGCGCCGAAATCGCCCCGCTCACCGAACCCCCGCTCACCGAACCCCCGCTCACCGAACCCCCGCTCACCGAACCCGGACGGTACGAGATCGGCGAGGAGCACCCGTCGGTGCACGAGTCGGACGCCGTGTTCGAGGCGCGCCAGGCCCTGGAGCTGGGCGCGGTGGAGATCACGATCGGCCGGCTGTCCTCCCAGCAGCTGGCGGGGTACCGCCTGCTCGCCGAGGCCACTCTGCCCTATGTGGACGGTGACCGGTTCCTCGACGCAGCCGCCTACACCGAAACCAACGCCGCCTTCCACGACTACCTGTTCACCCTGACCGGCAACGAGCACCTCCTGCAGGCCTACCACGCGCTCGGCGTGAAGGGCCACATGACCGAAACCCTCCGCGACGCCACCTGGTGCCACCCCCGCTGCGCGCAGGACCACCTGGACATCGTGGCCGCGTTCGAGGCGGGGGACCGGACTGCCGCGCGCCGCCTGGTCGCCGAGCACGCCGAACGCTCGAAGACCACCATGCGCCGGGCGATGGACGACAAGAAGGCCGCGCGGCGGCCGCGGTTCATCAGCCCCGGCCGGTTCGACGGCAAGGTCGTCGTGGTCACCGGCGCCGCGCAGGGCATCGGCGAGCGGGTGGCGCGGCGGATCAGCGCGGAGGGCGGCACGGTCGTCCTCGCCGACCGCGCCGACCTGGTCACGGAAGTGGCGGACGAGCTGACCGGCGAGGCCCTGCCGGTGCTGGCCGACCTGGAGACCTGGGCCGGCGCGCAGGCGGTGGCGGAGGCGGCGCTGGCCCGGTACGGCCGCATCGACGTGCTGGTCAACAACGTCGGCGGCGCGATCTGGTTCAAGCCGTTCACCGAGTTCACGCCGGACCAGATCGACGCCGAGATCCGCCGGTCGCTGATGACCACGCTGTACTCCTGCCGCGCCGCGCTGCCGTCGATGGCCGCGCGGGGGCGGGGCGTGATCGTCAACGTCTCCTCGGCCGCCACCCGCGGCATCCACCGCATCCCGTACTCGGCGGCCAAGGGCGGCATCAACGCCATCACGGCGTCGCTCGCGCTGGAGTACGCCGACGCCGGCATCCGGGTGGTCGCGACCGCGCCCGGCGGCACCGAGGCGCCGCCCCGCCGCATCAGCCGCGGCGGATCGGCGCTGGAGACCGAGCAGGAGCGCGCCTGGTTCCAGGCGCACATCGACCAGACCGTGAACTCCTCGCTGATGAAGCGCTACGGCACGCTCGACGAGCAGGCCGCCGCGATCACGTTCCTGGCCTCCGACGAGGCCTCCTACATCACCGGCACCGTCCTGCCGGTGGCCGGGGGCGACCTCGGCTGAACCCGGCCGCCCCGCCCGGGGCCGCCGTTCCCCTCCCCACCCCACACCGGGAGCCATCATGTCCGACACCGACGCAATGAAGCGCCGGCGCACCGTGTCCTGGGTGGTCGCCCTGTCGACGATCGCCCTCGTCTTCGACGGGTACGACCTGGTCGTCTACGGGACCGTCCTGCCCACCCTGCTCGCCGACCCCACGCAACTCGGCCACATCAGCGCGGGCCAGGCGGGGGCGCTGGGCAGCTACGCCCTGATCGGCGTGCTCGTCGGGGCGCTGGCCGCGGGCGGCCTCGGCGACTGGATCGGCCGCCGCAAGATCATGCTGGTCAACCTGGCCTGGTTCTCGGTCGGCATGGGGCTGACCGCCCTGACCCAGAACGTCACCGCGTTCGGCTTCGGCCGGTTCTTCACCGGCATCGGCGTCGGCGCGCTCGTCGCGACGGTCGGCGCGCTGGTGGCCGAATTCGCGCCCGCCGGTCGGCGCAACCGTCTCAACGCGATCGTCTACAGCGGAGTCCCGGCCGGTGGCGTGCTCGCGTCGCTGCTGGCGATCGTGCTCGCCGACGCCGTCGGCTGGCGCGGGCTGTTCTGGGTCGGCGCGCTGCCGATCCTGCTGGTCCTGCCGCTGGCGGTCGTCAAGCTGCCGGAGTCGGCGAAGTGGCTCGCCGCCCGCGGCCGGGTGGACGAGGCGCGGGCGGTGTCCGAGCGGACCGGCGTGCCGCTGGTCGCCGAGCCGCCGGTGACCGACCGCGTGGGCTTCCCGGCGCTGGCGAGCCGCGCGCTCGCCTGGCCGACCGCGCTGCTCGGGCTGATGAGCTTCGCCGGGCTGCTGCTGACCTACGGGCTGAACACATGGCTGCCGAAGATCATGGCGGACAACGGGTACGGCAAGAGCTACTCGCTGACCTTCCTGCTGGTCCTCAACCTCGGCGCGATCATCGGCGGCATGCTCGCGTCGCTGTGGGCGGACCGGGCCGGCGCGAAGCGGGTCGTGGTCACCACGTTCGTGCTCGCCGCGCTCACGCTCGCGCTGCTGCCGCTGGACCTGCCGCTGGCCGCCCTGCTGCTCGCGGTCGCCGTGGCCGGGGTCGGCACGATCGGCACCCAGGTGCTGATCTACGGGCTGGTGTCCAACTACTACCCGACGCGGGCGCGGGCCGCGGGCGTGGCGTGGTGCGCGGGCTTCGGCAGGCTCGGCGGGATCGTCGGGCCGGTGATCGGCGGCCTGCTGGTCGGCGCCGGGCTGGGCGGCACCACGGCGTTCTACATCTTCGCCGGGGTGGCGCTCGCCGCGGCGCTGGTCACCGCGCTGGTGCCGCGGGCACAGCACGCCGACCTTCCGGTGCCCGCCGTCGCGCCGGAGCCCGCCTAGAGTGACCATGTGGTCCACCGTCGCCCGCAGCTGATCGCCCGCGCCGCCGCGCTCGCCGCACTGGAGAGCGTGGCGGCGCCGGCGTTCGTGCTGGTCACCGGCCCGGCGGGGGTGGGGCGGACGGCGCTGGCCGACGAGTTCGCCGCCCGGCGCGACGGCGTGCGGCGCGCGGCCGGGGCGCCGTGGGAGACCGGCCGCGCCGGTGGCCTGCTCGCCCAGCTCGGCGGCGCCGACGGTGTGGTCATTGTGGACGATGCGCAGTGGGCGGACCTGGAGTCGTTGCGCACGCTGGTTTCCACGGTCCGGCACGACCGCGACGCCCGGCCGCTCGTCGTCGCCACCTGCGTGAGCGGCGACCACCGGGTGCCCGCGGCAGCGCTCGAACTGCTGCACCGCGCCGCCACCACCACGGTGCGCCTGGAACCGCTCACCGCGCCGGAGACCGGCGAACTGGCCGCCGCGCACGGTGTTCTGCTGCACCCGTCGATGGCCGAGCGGCTCTGGCGGCACACCGGCGGCATCCCGCGCCACGTCGTGCAGTTGCTCGCCGAGGTGCCGCGGTCGACGTGGGCGCGGTTCGACCCGGACCTGCCCGCGCCCGCCGCCGTCGCCGCGCGCGTGCGCGAAGGCCTGGCGTCCTGCTCTCCGGAGGCGCGGCGGCTCGTCGAGGCCGTCGCGGTCCTCGGCCCGGGCACCACGGTGCGGGACGCGGCGTCGCTGGCCGGGATCGACGGCGACGTGCTGCCCCTGCTCGACGAGGCCTGCGCCGCAGGGCTGGCCGAGTTCGCCCCGCACGGCCTCACCGAGGCCGGGCCGCCGGACCCGATGGTGCGGGCCGCGGTGCTCGCCGCGATGGGCCCGGCCGCCGCCGCGGACGCCCACCGCCGGGCCGCGGACCTCATCGAGGACCCGGTCCGGCGCATGCACCTGCTGGTCGCCGCGTCCCCGGTGCCGGACGCGGCCGTCGCCGACCGCCTCGACGAGCTGGCCGCGGAACGGGCCGCCGAGGGCGCGTGGGGTGTGGCGGCGTCGCTGCTGTCCGACGCCAGCCGCCTCACCGACGACCGGCTGAAGCGGGAAAGCCGCCTCACCCGCGCGGTGGACGCGCTCATCGGCGCCGGGGACGCCTTCGCCGCCGCGGCGCTGGTGCCGGAGGTGGAGAGCCTGCGGGAAACACCGCTGCGCAATGCCGTTCTGGGCTACCTGGCGATCGTGCGCGGCCGCGCCGCCGAGGCGGAAACCCGGCTGGGCCGGGCCTGGGGGCTGGTCAACACCGGCCGGGAGCCGGACGTCGCGGCGCTGATCTGCCAGCGCTACGTGCTGCATTCGCTGTCACGGTGCCGCGCCGAGGACCTGGTGCGGTGGGCGGACCGGGCGATCTCGCTGGTGCCCGCCGACGCCCCGGCGGCGGTGGAGGCGGCAGCGATCCGCGGGCTGGGCCTGGCCGGCAGCGGCCGTCCGGACGAGGCGCTCGCCGGGTACGCGGAGCTGGCCGAACGGGTGCAGCACGGCGCGCAGGCGCAACGAATCCAGATGGGCCGCGGCTGGCTGAACCTGATGGTCGACGCGATCGACGAGGCGCGAGTGGACCTGGAGATCGCGGTGCCCACGACGTTCCTCGGCGGTTCGACGCGGATCTCGTTGTGGGCACGCGGGTGGCTGGCGCGGGCGCAGTTCCTGGCGGGGGAGTGGGACGACGCGCTGCGCATCGTCGCGGAGGCGGAGCCGTTGCTGGACCGCTCGGGGATCGTGCTGGCCGGGCCGCTGCTGGCGTGGACGGCGGTGGCGGTGCACGCGCTGCGGGGCGACTGGGAGCGCGCCGAGGAGGCGTTGCGCCGTGCCGATGCGGGGCCGCAGGACTACGAGATCATGCGGGTGCCGTCGTGCCTGGCGCGGGCGCATGTCGCGGAGGCGCGCGCGGACGCGGCCGGGGTGCTGCGGGCGTTGCGGCCGCTGACGATGCCGTGGGCGGGCGGCAGCATCGACGAGCCGGGGTTGTGGCCGTGGGCGGACATGTACGCGCACGCGCTGGTGCTGGAGGGCAAGACCGCGGAGGCGGACGCGTTCCTGGCGCCGCACGAACGCCTCGCCGCGGAACGCGGGCGCGTCTCGGCGCGGGCCAGGCTCGGTGCGGCGCGGGGACGGCTGCTCGGCACGCAGGGCGACGTCGACGGGGCGCGGGCGGCGTTCGACGAGGCGCTGGAACTGCTGGAGGACCTGCCCTTGCGCTACGACCTGGCGCGGGTGAACTTCGCCTACGGGCAGATCCTGCGCCGGGCGGGCAAACGCCGCGAGGCGGACGCGGTGATCAGCACCGCCCGTGACGCGTTCGCCGCGCTGGGGGCCGCGACGTACGTGGCCCGCTGCGACCGCGAGCTGAAGGCGGGCGGCGTGCACGTCCCGCGCGGCCGCGGGTTCGGCGAGCTGACCCCGCAGGAGGAGGCGGTGTCCCAGCTGGTCGCGAGTGGACTGTCCAACCGGGAGGTCGCGGCGGAGCTGTTCCTGTCCACCAAGACGGTGCAGTACCACCTGACCCGCATCTACGCCAAACTCGGCATCCGCTCGCGGGCGGAGCTGGCCGCCCGGCGGCGGTCATGAGCGGAAGTCGCCGCGCTCCAGCAGGAACGACACCGCGAGCCCGGCGACCAGGCCCCAGAACGCGGAGCTGATGTGCAACGGCTGCACGCCGGACACGGTCACCAGGAACGCCACCAGCGCGCCGAGGGTGAAGCGGGTGCGGAAGGCCGTGACGAACGCGCTCTGCAGCGCCCGCAGCATCGCCAGCCCGCCCAGCACCGCGATGAACGCGGGCGGCGTCGCGAGCATCAGGCGCACGAACGCCGGCGCGAACAACCCGGTCACCACGGCGCCGATCCCGCACACGACGGCCGCGGTGTACTGGCGGTCCCGCTCGCCCGAGGCGACCAGCAGTGCGTTCGTCGGCCCGGTCAGGCACGTGGAGACCGCGCCCACCGCCGCGGCAGGCAGCGACCACAGTCCGCACAGGACGGTCACGACGTTCGTGGGCGGCTCGTGCCCGGCCTGCTTCAGGACGGCGACGCCCTGGCCGTTCTGCACCACCAGCACGGTCACGGCCAGCGGCACGACCAGTTCCAGCAACGCGGGCCAGGTGAACCGGGGCGCCTGCAGCAACGGCTCGGCGAGCCAGCCGGCGCCGGCAGGGGAGAAGCGGCCCGAGACCGCCACGGCGACCGCGCCGGCCAGCAGCGCCCCGAGGATCGGCGGCAGCCGTCTCCCGGCCGCGGGCAGGGCGCTGAGCAGCACGAACACCACGACCATCGGGACCGCGACCACCGGGTCCACGCCGAGCGCGGTCACCAGGTCGAGCCCGAACTTCAGGAACACCCCGGCGACCATGGCCATGACGATCGGCATCGGCAGCGCGGCCATCACCGTGCGCACCCAGCCGGTCAGGCCGATCACCAGGATCAGCAGCGCGGTGACCACGAACGCGCCCAGGACCTCGGGCCAGCTCAGGTGGGTGAGCGACCCGCCGACGACGACCGTGCCGGGGATCGTCCAGAAGAACGCCAGCGGCCGCCGGTACAGCCACGACGCGAGCGCCGTGAGGATGCCGTTGAGGAAGAAGACCCCGAAGATCCACGACGCGAGCTGCGCCGGGCTGAGGCCGCCCTGCACCCCGACGGCGAGGATGACCGCGATCGGCCCGGTCGCGGAGAACACCAGGCCGATCACGCCGTTGGTGAGGGTGGTGCCGGTGAGGTCCCGGCGCACCCGCCGCGGCCCGGCGACCGGTGACGGCGGACGCTCGAACCGCGGCGCGCTGATCTCCTCGTCGAGTCTCATGTACGCATGCTGAACTCATCGAACGCCATGCGTACACCCTGTTGTGGCGTGTGCCACCGGGGTCAGCGGTCGAACACGTCCTTCGCCGCGTCCTTGACCTTCTCGCCGGCCTGCTTGACGTCGGCCTTGCCCTGGTCGCCCTTGCCCTCGGCCTCCCACTGCTCGTTGCCGGTGGCCTTGCCGAGGCCTTCCTTCGCCTTGCCCTTGAGCTCTTCAGCCTTGTTCTGGGCCTTGTCGTCGGTGCTCATCTCCGGTCCTTCCGGTCGGTGAGCGCTGGGATTACCCGCCGGAGTGATCCTTATGCGGCGTTCACCGGCGGAGTCAGGTGCGGCGCGCCCGGCCGGTGCGGGCGCGCCGCGCCGGAGCGGTGCGACGGGGTTCGCGTGCCGGTTGCGGCCGGTCCGGACTCCGGCGGTCGGCGTGGTCGTGCGGGGCCGAGCTGGAGTGGCGCTCGGATCGTGGGGGCCGTCGCGAGACCACGAGTTCCGCACCGCGGTCAATCCAGCCCGTCGCGGTCCGCCCACTCCAGCAGCGTCTCCAGCGAGTAGGCGCTGTCGTCGATGCCCGCGTGCAGGTCGCCGAGCTTCGCGAACCGGGCGGGGACCGTCGCGATCGTGCAGTCGCCCGGTTCGACGTCGTCCACCTCGTCCCACGCGATCGGCGTCGACACCGTCGCCTCGGGCACGCCCCGCACCGAGTACGCGCTCGCGATCGTGTGGTCGCGCGCGTTCTGGTTGTAGTCGACGAACACCAGCGCCGGGTCGCGGTCCTTGCGCCACCACGTCGTGGTCACGTCGTCCGGCGCGCGGCGCTCCACCTCGTGCGCGAACGCCAGCGCCGCCCGCCGCACCTCGCTGAACCCCCACCGCGGCTCGATCCGCACGTAGATGTGCAGGCCGCTGCCGCCGGACGTCTTGGGCCACCCCGTCGCGCCCAGCTCGTCGAGCACCTCGTGCGCGACGTGCGCCACCCGCCGCACCCGGGCGAAGTCGGCCTCCGGGCCGGGATCGAGGTCGATGCGCCACTCGTCGGGCTTCTCGGTGTCCGCCCGCCGCGAGTTCCACGGGTGGAACTCCACGGTGCTCATCTGCACCGCCCAGATCACGTGCGCCAGCTCGGTCACGCACAGCTCGTCGGCGTGCCGGTTGTAGCGCGGGAAGTGCACGCGCACCGTCTCCAGCCACGGCGGCGCCCCGGCGGGTACGCGCTTCTGGTGCACCTTGTCGCCGCTCACCCCGGACGGGAACCGGTGCAGCATGCACGGCCGCTCCCGCAGCGCGCGCACGATGCCGTCGCCGACGGACAGGTAGTACCGCGCCAGGTCCAGCTTCGTCTCGCCCCGCGCCGGGAAGTAGACGCGCTGCGGGTTCGAGATCCGCACCGTGTGGTTCCCGACCTCCAGCTCCACCGCCTCGCCCTTGGCCATGGGCCGAACCTAGCGTGAAAACCGCGCCGCGGCGGGGTGCCGGGCGAACCCGGCACCCCATCGGAGTCAGGGCGCGATCTCCTCCAGCGTGCGGCCGCGCGTCTCCTCGGCGAACACCGCGGCCACGATCGCGCCGACCAGCGTGATCCCGCTGATCAGCAGGAACACCGAGCCCAGCGCGGTGCCGCCGGCGTAGACCGCGCCGACCAGGATCGGCCCGAGGATCAGGCCCAGCCGGTTCATCACCCCGCCGAGGCTGCAGCCCAGCGCGCGGCTGCGCGTCGGGTACAGCTCGGGCGTGTAGAGGTACAGGCTGATGTTCACGGCGAAGTTGAACACCGCCGCCAGCGACGACCACACCAGCAGCTGCACCGGCGACCCGGCGCCGAGCGCGCCCAGCACCACCAGCATCGCGGTGGTCACGCCGAGCCCGGCGGCCAGCACCATCCGGCGCCCGATCCGGTCGATCACCAGCGCCGCCAGCACGCACCCGACCAGGCCGGCGGCCGAGGTCGCGGTGCTGTACCAGAGCGCCTGGCCCAGCGGCAGGTGGAACACGCCGCGGTAGATGGTCGGCAGCCACGACGTGATGCCGTAGTTGGCGAGGTAGCCGACGAACCAGATGGTCCACACGGTCAGCGTGCGGCGGCGGTAGCGGCCGGCGAACAGGTCGCGCAGGGCGTTGCCGCGCTGCTGCGGGGCGGTGACCGGCACCGTGGCGGCGGGCGCAGGCAGCGGCTCGCCGGTGGCGCGCCGGACCTTGGTCTCCATCGTCGCCATCGCCGCGGCGGCCTTGTCGTACTTGCCGCGGGAGGCGAGCCAGCGCGGCGACTCCGGCACCTTGCGCAGGATCACGAACGCCATCAGGCCGGGGACGGCGGCCAGCAGGTACAGCGAGCGCCAGCCCCACAGGGGGATCAGCCACGCCGCGACCAGCGCGCTCACCGCCAGGCCCGCCGGGAACACCACCTCGTAGAGCAGCACGAACCGGCCGCGCTTGTGGGCGCGGGTGATCTCGCTGATGTAGGCGGCCGCGGTCGGCACCTCGCCGCCGATCGCGAGGCCCTGCACGAACCGCAGGACGAGGAACGGGGTGAGCGAGTCGCAGGCCGCCATGCCGGCGCTGCACAGTGCGCTGACGGCGACGCAGATCGCGATCACCCGCACCCGGCCGATCCGGTCGGCGGCCCAGCCGGACACCAGCGCGCCGACCAGCATCCCGATCGAGCCGATGGTCAGCGCCGCGGTGCTGGTGGCCGCCGACAGGCCCCACTCGCGGGAGAGCACCGGCAGCGTGTAGGCGATCAGCAGCTGGTCGAACGCCTCGAAAAAGGTCACGATGCCGATCAGCAGGCGGACGCTGATCTGCCATCGCGACATCGGCAGCCGTTCCAGCCGCGCAGCGATGTCACCCTGCGTCATGGCGGGTGTGGCGTCGATGCTCATTCGGTCTCCTCGTCGGGCAATAGTGTGCGGGCTGAATCGAGGAATCGCACTGCTTCGTCCCGGGCGTCGGCTTCGTCACACAGGGACAGCCAGGACCCGCCCAGGTTCGCGGCGAGCACCGGCAGCTCGGGGAGGTCCGGCCAGGGCCCCTCACGCGGGTCGACGCCGGCGGCCGGCAGTCCGTGCTCGGCGGCGGCCACGGCGGCGAGATGGGCGCCCTGGCCGAGCCCGATGAAGGCGCTCGCCGGAACCCGCGCCCGGCGGCTCAGGTGGTCCAGCGCGCCGGCCACGTCGGCGGCGAGGTCCGCGGGCTCGAGGGCCGCGAAGTTGCCGCGCGGGAAGACCCGTCCGCCGGTGTCGTAGTAGAGCAGCGGCGCGACGGCGAGGTAGCCGCACTCGGCGAGCGCGCGGCAGGCGTCCTCGGCTTCGGCGGTGAGGCCCCGCTCGTCGTGCAGGACGACGACGGCCGCGCGCACGTGGGCGGCGGGGTAGCGCACGAGCAGGGGAGCCGCGGTCTTGAGGATGCGGCGGCGCCGGTTGGCGGGGGCGTGTCCGTGGTGGTGGGTGGTCGCCGGGGTGGCCATCAGTCCTCCCGGGGGACGGGCACCGGCGGGACGAACGGGCGCGGCGCCGGGTCCAGCGCCGTCACGTCGACCTCGATCACGGCCGGGCCGTGCTGCGCCACCGCCTTCTCCAGCGCCTCCGCGAACAGCGACGGCCTGCTCACCAGCTGGTACGGCAGGTCCAGCGACTGCGCGAGCCGCGAGAAGTCCGGGGTGTAGAGGTCCACCCCGGCCCGCGAACCGCCGTGGTGGTCCTGCATGTTCCGCAGCACCCCGTACCCGCCGTCGTTGAAGACCACCAGCACCAGCCACGGCTTCTCCTGCGCCAGCGTGCCCAGCTCGCCCAGGTGCACGGCCAGCCCGCCGTCCCCGGCCATCACCAGCGTCGGTGCGTCGCGGCCGGACAGCGCCGCCCCGATGCCCGTCGCCAGGCCCTGACCGATCCCGCCGCCGACCGGGAACAGGTTGGTCCGCGGGTCGAAGATGTCCAGCAGCCGGTTGCCCCACTGGCTCGACGGGATCGTCACGTCCCGGGCGATCACCGACTCCCGCGGCAACCCCGCCCGCATCGCGTCGCAGATTTCGCCGTACGGGCCGATCGCCTCGCGCAGCCGCGACCGCACGGCGGACCGGGTCGCAACCGCTCGTGCCCGCCACTCCGGATCACCGGACCCGCCCCGCAGCCGCCGCAGCACCGCCGCGGCCTCCCCGGCGATCCCGACCGTCGCCGGGTGCACCCGGCCCAGGGCGGCGGGGTCGACGTCGATCTGGACGTGCCGCGCGGGCAGCGCCAGGTGGTAGTGCTTCGTCTCGTTGGACCGGAAGTGCGTCCCGATCGAGATCAACAGGTCCGCCTCGGCCAGCAGGTCCTCCGCCACGGTCGCGAAGTTGCCGACCACCAGCGGGTGGTCCTCGGGCAGCGTGCCTCGCCCGGAGTTGCTCGTGAACACCGGGGCGTGCAGCCGCTCGGCCAGCTCCCGCACCTCGTCCCGCGCGTCGACCGCCCCGCCGCCGGCCCAGATCACCGGGCGCCTCGCCGAGGCGATCAACTGGTCGGCCCGGGCCAGCGCGTCCTCGTCCGGCGGCGGCACCGGCGCCGGAACCTCCGGACCGCGAGCCACCACGTCGTGCCGCGCGTACTGCAGGTCGATCGGCCATTCCACACTGGACGGTCCACAGGGGAGGGACACGGCCTCCCGCACCGCCCGCCGCAGCACGTCTCCGGCCTCGGCCACCGAAGAGATGGTCGCGGCGTGCTTGGACACCGCGGTGAGCATGCCCAGCTGGTCGCGCGTCTCGTGGATGACCCCGCGCCCCTGCCCGAGGTAGGGGGAGTCGATCTGCCCGGTCACGTGCAGCACCCGGCTGCCCGCGGTCAGCGCCTCCACCAGCGACCCGGCCGCGTTGCCCGCACCGGTGCCGGTGCTGGTGATCGCGACCCCGAGCCCGCCGCCGGCGCGGGCGTACCCGTCGGCCGCGTTGACCGCCGCCGCCTCGTGCCGCACCGGCACGAACCGCAGCCGCGCCGCGATCGCCTCCACCAGCGGCAGGTTGTGCACGCTCACGATGCCGAACGCGGTGTCGACGCCGTTGTCGATCAGGATCTGGGCGAGCAGATCCCCGCCGTTGCCGTGTGTCACACTTCCTCCTTGGATGTAGGCAGCTCGCACCGCCGCGGGTTCTGAGCCAGCTCGGCCGCGTGAAACGCGTCGATTGAGGGTGGTGGTGGGAGACGGGTGGGAGGCTCCTCGCGAGGACAGCGCCGACGTGGTGAATTGGCATTCATGAGGAGGCGATCCCACAGCGAGGGGGCGTCTGAGGTTCCGCCACCCGCACCGCTACGCAAGCCGTCACCCATGGAATTCCCTAGACGTATCGGGCGACGCCGCCACCGACGTCGAGGGCGGAGCCGGTGATGTAGGACGCGTGCGGTGACAGCAGTGCCACGATCGGAAAGGCGACTTCCTCGGCGGTGCCGAGCCTGCCGAGCGGGATGCCCCGGTCCGCGGCGAGCGCCGAAGTCCACTCCGCCCAGGACAGCTCGGTGCCGGACTGTTCGTACCGGCGCCGCCACTGCCCGGTGTCCACCAGGCCGAGGCACACCGAGTTGACCCGCACCCGCGGCGCCAGCTCCGCGGCCAGCGTCTTGGACAGGTTCAGCAGTGCCGCCCGCGCCGCCGACGTCGCGGCGAGCTTCGGTTCGGGCTGGCGGGACAGGATCGCGTTGACGTTGACCACCGCCGCACCCGGCCGCAGCCACGGCTGCGCGGCGCGGACGACGTGCAGCACAGAGAAGATCTTCAGGTGCAGCTCGTCGCGCCACTGCTCGTCGCTGGTCTCGGCCAGCCGCGCCATCAGCGAGCGCCCGGCGTTGTTGACCACGCCGTCCAGCCCGCCGAACTCCTCACCGGCGCCGGTGACGAACCGGCGCACGTCGCCGGCGTCGAGGACGTCACAGGCCGCGGTGTACAGCCGGGCGCCGGCCGCGCGGGGCAGGTCGGCGAGCGCCTTCTCCAGCCGCACGCCGTCCCGCGCGCACGCGGCGACGTGTGCGCCCTCGGCGAGCAGCATCGCGGCGGTGGCCAGCCCGACACCGGAACTGGCGCCGGTCACCACGACCGCCCGCCCGGAAAGTCCCAGGTCCATGAGAACTCCTAGTGGCAGACGAATCCGCCGTCGACGACCAACGTTTGCCCGGTGATGAACGAGGCGGCGTCGGAGAGCAGGAACTCCACCGCGCCCACCACGTCACCCGGTTGCTGCGCCCGGGTCAGCGCCCGCCCGTTCGCGTAGAGCTGGTGCCGTTCGCGTGGCACCCGCTCGGTCGCCTCGACCTCGGTCAGGCCCGGCGCGACCGCGTTCACCGTCACCCCGTCCGGCCCTGCATCGCGTGCCATCGCGCGGGTCATCGCGATCACCGCGCCCTTCGAGGACACGTAGTGCACCAGCCGCGGCGGCCCGAACAGCGCGACGTCGGAGGCGATGTTCACGATCCGCCCGCCGGTGGCCGCGAGTTGCGGGTACAGGGCGCGGGCGACCAGCCACGGGCCGCGCGCGTTGACCGTCATCAGCCGGTCCCACGCCTGCACCTCCAGGTCGGCGAAGTGCTTGCCGCCCACGCCGTCGGCCATCGCCGCGTTGTTGACCAGCCCGTGCAGCGGCCCGATCTTCGCCACCTGTTCCGCCAGCCGCGCCACCGAATCGGGATCGGCGACGTCGGTGTCGATCCGGTGCACGGTCCGCCCGCGCTCTTCGAGCTGCGCCACGCCGCGGGCGGCGCGTTCCGGGTCGCGCTCGGCGACCACGACCTGCGCGCCGGACGCGCCGAGGGCGTCGGCGATCGCCCAGCCGAGCCCGCGCCCGGCGCCGGTCACCACGATCAGGCGCATCGCGCGGCCTCCACTTCGGACAGGAACTCGAGCAGGACCTCGTTGAACTCGCCGGGGCACTCCTGGTTGGCCGCGTGCCCGCCGCCGATCACCCGCAGCCGCGCCCCGGGGATCTCCCGCGCCAGCAGGCGGCTCTCCTCGACGCCGGTGACCTGGTCGTCGGCGCCCACGACCACCAGCGTCGGCACGCTGATCCGGCCGAGCAGCGGACCGTGGTCGGTGGTGGCCATCGACTCCGCGGCCGCGCGGTACCCGGCCAGGCGCACCCGGGCCATCGTCGCCTCGACCTTGGCGTGGGTCGCCGGATCGGAGCTCAGGCGCGGCGCTCGCCGCCGCGCGAACTCCGCGCCACCCACCTCGGCCAGCTCATCCACCCGCGCCCGCATCCGCGCGGCGGCCGCCGCGCTGGTGCCGGAGCCGCGCGTGGAGTCGGCCAGGGTCAGCGACAGCACGGGGTGCTCCAGCGCGAGCCGGGTCGCGATCACCCCGCCCCACGACACGCCCACCACGTGCGCGGGTTCGTCGAAGATCCGCGCCGCCCGCTCGGCGTACCAGGCGATGTCGGTGCGTTCCGGATCCGGCGAGTCCCCGTACCCGGGCGCGTCCCAAGCCACCACCCGGTGCCGCTCCGCCAGGACGTCCACTTGCGACTCGAAGGACGCACTGGACCCGCCGATGCCGTGCAGCAGCAACACGGGGGTCACCGGAACACCACCCGCGGCTCCGCCAGCGCGGCGATCGCGGCGAGCACCGCGTGCGGCACGACCTCACTGCTCGTCGGCGTCCGCGGCGAGGGCCGGTTGCGGATCTCGAACCGGTACGACCCGGCCGGCCCGTCGGCGGTGATGACGTGCGAGGTCAGCTCGGCGGCCGGGTCGGCGATCACCGCCGCCTCCACCACGTCCCAGTCGCCCACGGCCAGCGCCACCGAGGCAGCCACGTTCGCCGACTTCGGGAACGCCGCGGTCACCTCGCGTGCCGGGCCGCGCATCAGCTCGACCGGCTCGGCGGTGGTCCGCAGCCGCGCGGCCTCCTCGTCGGACATCCATGCCTGAACCAGGTTCGCGGCCAGTTTCGTGGTCTCGATCGTCACCCGGGTCAGCGGCGCCATCCGGGCCGCCGCCCGCAGCAGGTCCAGGCCGCCGATCGCCCCGGTCGACAGGTGCAGCTCACCGGGGCCCGCGCACAGCAGCTTGTCCAGCAGGGCGTCGTCGGCCAGCGCGCCGACCGACACGACCAGCAGGTCCCGCCCGGCGGCCAGCACCTGCGGTCCGACCTCCGCCAGCGCCCGCTGCCCGGCCGCCTCGACTACCAGGTCCGAAGTGGACAGAAGTTCGTCCAGCGACACCAGCGGCAGATCCGCCGCACCGGCCGGGTCCACGACGCCGGAGAGCGTCGCACCCGGCACGGATCCGTCGCGCAGGGCGCGGGCGACCACGCCGCCGATCGAGCCCGCGCCGATCACCCCGGCCCTCATCCCCGCCACCACGCGGTGTAGCCGGGGTCGGGCACGCCCGCCATGTGGGTGCGGACGTCCTTCGACGGCGGCCCCGCGGTGCCCCACAGGTCGGACAGCTCGGGCGTGCGCCGCCACACCCGGCACAGCCACGCGTCCTCCACGACCTGCTCGACCTCGGAGGTGTACTCGCACACCAGCCCGGCCGGGTCGGCGAAGTAGCCGAACGTGTTGCTGCCCGGCCCGTGCCGGCCCGGACCCCACAGCGGGGTGATCCCGTTGTGCCGCAGCCGCCCGATGCCGCGCATGAAGTGGTCGATCGAGGCCATCTCGTAGGCGACGTGGTTGACCGACGCGTACGGCGCCTGGTTGAACGCGATCACGTGGTGGTCGGCGTTGCAGCGCAGGAACGCCATCTGGTGCTCGGACCAGTCGGAGATCCGCATGCCGAGCACGCGGGTGTAGAACTCGCAGGCCGCGTCGATGTCGGCGGTGTTGAGCACGACGTGCGCCAGCTTGCGCGGCACCGCCGGGTGGCCGTCCGGATCGTCCGGGGTCACCGCGAACACGTCCGCGGACAGCTCGATCAGCCGGCCCTCCGGATCGGCGAAGCGCAGCCCGTAGCCGCCGCCGACCTGGTCCAGCTTGCCGGGCTCGGTGACCAGCGGAATGCCCTGCGCGACCAGGCGGCTCGCGGCCTCGTCGATCTCGCGGGGCGTGGCGACCGCGAAGGCCACCTTGCCGAGCGCGTTCCGCTCGGCCTGCTGCAACTGCAGCACGTGGTGCTCGCTGCTGGTGCCGCGCAGCCACACCGCGCCGGTGTCCTGCTCGACCTGCCGCAGGCCCCACACCTCGCGGTAGAACTCGCCCGCGTCAGCGCACGCGGTGGAGCGCAGGGTCACCGACCGCAGCGCCCGCAACCGGACGACGGGTTCGGACATGGTGTCCTCCAAGGGGTTCAGGCGACCGGGACCGGTGCTGCGGTCGCGGGCTCGGCCAGGCGGGCCGCCTGTTTCGCGGCTTCCGCCTTCAGCAGGCGGCGCATCCGGACGAGCGCGATGTCGTGCTGGTAGAGGTTCTCCCGGTCCCAGGCGTCGGCGGGCATCGCCTCGGCCATCTCGCGGTCCTGCTCCAGCACCGCGTAGTGCCGGGCCGCCAGCCGGTTGCGGTAGAGGAAGCGCCAGCTGTCCCGCTCCCAGCCGGACACCTTGCGGCAGCGCCAGAAGAACCCGGCGTGCCGGTTCGCCGAGATCGCGCACAGCCCGGCGACGATCGTGAACGGCCCGCCCGGGCCGGCGGTGTCCGGGTACGGGATGTCGAGGGTGACCCAGTCGGCGCCGCCGTGGGTCAGCTCGACCCAGTCGAAGTTCACGCCGCGCTGGTCGGTCTTCTCGAACACGAAACCGTTGTCGGTCGCCCGGATCTGGAAGACCGCTTCGCGTTTGCCGGCGAACATGGTGTGGCTGTTGCGGTGCAGGAACGCGCCGTGCATCGGGTCGAGCAGGTTGTCCAGCGAGTACAGGTAGGGTGCGTCCCACTCCACGTAGCAGAGGAACTGCGACCACTCTCCGCCCGCGATCGGCTCCGGGACCTCCAGCGGGGCGGGCGGTGCCGACTCGTCGAGTCCGAACCAGGCGAAGACCGCCCCGGCGTGCTCCTCCGCCGGGAACGTCCGCAACACGCGGCGGCCCTCCAGGGCGCAGCCCGGGCTCCCCGGCACGGACACCACCGTGCCCTCGGCGTCGACCTGCACGCCGTGGTAGTTGCAGGCCACCCGGTCGCCCATGTGCACGCCCTGCGACAACCGCGCGGCGCGGTGCGGGCAGCGGTCCTCCTGGACGTGCACGACACCGGCGGCGTCGCGCCACAGCAGCAACTGCTCGCCCGCGCGCTCGATCCGGACCAGCTCACCGGGACGCACGTGCCCGGACGGGCACAGCGGGTACCAGCGGTCCCGCAGCCCGAACGTCACCAGGCCGTCGGTGCTGTGCAAGGGGTTCACGTCTACTTCTCCGTTCCGCTCAGGCGGGCCAGTTCGGCGGTGAACGACGACTCGGTCCAGTCCTCGCCGCCCGCGGGGCGCACCCCGGAGGAGTTGAGGGCGGCCACGACACCCGGCAGGTCGTGCACGCCGCGGCCGTAGATCGCCTCGAGTTCGTCGCCGAACGCGTTCTCGTAGCTGGAAGGCATGTCCTCAGTCCTCCACGTCCAGGACGAGCTCGGCCGACCGGCTGCGGGACACGCAGATCAGCATCGTGCCGCCGGCCGCCTTCTCGTCGTCGCTCAGCAGGAAGTCGCGGTGCTCGGGTTCGCCGGCGAGCACCTTGGTCTCGCAGGTGCCGCACACCCCTTCGCGACAGGAGTTCGGCACGGACACCCCGGACCCGGCGAGCGCGTCCAAGATGGACACTCCCGCGGGCACGGGAATCCGGCGCCCCGATCCGCCGCACACCACGTCGAAGCTCTCGTCGGGGGTGGCCGGGGCTGTCGTGGGCGCGCGGAACCGTTCCACCCGCAGTATCGAGGCGTCCGGGAGCGCGGCCTCGACGGCGGCGATGAGCGGTTCCGGGCCGCAGCAGTAGACGAGCGTGCCCGGCCGCAGTTCAGCCAGCTCGGCCGCCAGGTCCGGCGGTCCGCCGCGCTCGTCGTCGGCGTGCACGCGCACCCGGTCCGCGGGCAGGTCGCCCAGGAAGGCCATGCTCGACCGGGAGCGTCCACAGTAGAGCATGGACCAGTGGGAACCCTGTTGTTGCAGGGTCTTCGCCATCGCCAGCAGGGGAGTGATGCCGATGCCGCCGGCGATCAGCAGGTGCCGGTGCGCGTCTTCGAGGGCGAAGTTGTTGCGTGGCCCGTCGGCCTCGATCAGCGTGCCCGGGGTGAGGCGCTCGTGCACCCAGGCGCTGCCGCCGCGGGAGGACGGCTCGCGCAGGACGGCCACGGTCCAGCTGTGCCCGTCCGCCGGGTCGCCGCACAGGGAGTACTCCCGGACCAGCCCGTTGGGCAGGTGCAGCGACAGGTGCGCGCCCGGCTCCCACGCCGGCAGGGCCGCCCCGGCGGGGTCGCGCAGCTCGACGCGCACGACCCCGTCGGCCAGCCAGGTGCTCTGGTGAACTCGTACCGTCCGGGTCATGGGTTCAGTCGCGGGTCACGCCGTGCATCGGCGAGGTCGGCGGGTAGGTCGGCAGCTGCGGCTTCTGCGCGCCGATGATCACGGCGAACAGGGCGTCGGTGTCGCCGATGTTGCGCAGGCTGCGCGGCACCCCGGCCGGGACGCGGATCAGGTCGCGGTAGCCCAGCACGCGGCTGGCGGTCTTGGTGCCGTCCTCGACGTCGTGCACCGTGACTTCGAGGGTGCCCTCCAGGACGAAGAAGACCTCTTCCACGTCGTGGTGGGTGTGCTCGGGGCCGATCGCGCCGGCGGGCAGCCGCATGTTGGAGAACGTGAAGTGCTCCGAGGGCAGGATGCGGTTGTCGGTGTCGTGGTTGCCGGTGGCGCCGGAGCCGATGTAGCGGACCTGCGCGCGGCGGAACTGCTCGCCCGCCTTGGCCTGGAAGCCAAGTGTGTCCCAGTCCTCGTAGCGCGATTCGCGGGTCGCGATGCAGGAGTCGATCAGTTCCTCGAGGCCGGCTTGCGTCGTCGTCACGGGATCTCCTTGGATGTCTTAACTCTAAGGGAACTTGGGAAGAGTTTGTAGCACCGCGACCCGGGCGACGACAACCCTTAGCTCTAAGTTTTCTGGCTGCCGGTTTCGATGGTGTTAACGGCTTCCAATTAACTTAGAGCTAAGTTATTCTGCCGATTCTGGACGGCCTGTGGAGGTGGCTCGATGACAGTGCCCGCGGACGAGATCCTGGTGGCCGGGCGGTGGCGGCGCGGCGGTGGCGCGCCGCTGGAGTGCGTGGACCCGGCGACCGGTGAGCCGATCGCGGTCGTGCACGGCGCGTCCGCCAGGGACGTCGACGAGGCGGCCCGCGCGGCCTGGGTGGCCGAATGGGCGGCGTTGCTGCCGCACGAGCGGGCGCGAGTGCTGGCCCGGGTCGGCGACCTGATCGAGCGGGACGCGGAGTCGCTGGCCCTGCTGCAGACCCGCAACACCGGCAAGGCGCTACGCGAGACGCGCGCGCTGGTGGCGAGCGCGGCGGCGACGTTCCGGTTCTACGCGGCGGCGCTGGAGACGATGGAGACCGCGCTGACCCCGCAGCGCGGGCCGTGGCTGACGATGTCGGTGTACGAGCCCATCGGGGTGGTCGGCGCGATCACGCCGTGGAACTCGCCGATCGCCAGCGACGCGCAGAAGATCGCGCCCGCGCTCGCCGCGGGCAACGGCGTGCTGCTCAAACCGGCCGAGGCGACGCCGCTGGTGTCGCTGGCGCTGGCCCGGCTCGTGCTGGAGGCCGGTGTGCCGGCGCGGTCGCTGTCCGTGCTGCCGGGCCCGGGTTCGGTGGTGGGGGACGCGATCGTGCGGCACCCCGCGGTCGGGAAGGTCGCGTTCACCGGGGGCACGTCGACCGGGCGGGCGATCGGGCGGATCGCGGCGGAGAAGGTCATGCCGGTGACGATGGAACTGGGCGGCAAGTCACCGACGATCGTGTGCCCGGACGCGGCGGCCGAGCAGGCGGTGGCCGGGATCCTGTACGGGATCTTCTCCTCCAGCGGCCAGAGCTGCATCGCCGGGTCACGCATCTTCCTGCCGGAGTCGCGATACGCCGAGTTCCGGGACCTCCTGGTGGCGGGCGCGTCCCGGCTGCGCATGGGGCCGGGCACCGCGGCGGACACGCAGGTGGCGCCGCTGGCGACGTTCGCGCACCGCGACCGGGTGGCCGCGCTGGTGGACCGCGCGCGTGAGGAGGGGGCGCGGGTGCTGTGCGGGGGAGCGGTGCCGCCGTCGGCGGGCGCGTACTACCCGCCGACGCTGCTGGAGGGGTTGCCGAACTCGTCGAAGACGTGCCAGGAGGAGATCTTCGGCCCGGTCGGCGTGCTGCTGCCCTACCGGGACGAAGCGGACCTGGTGGCGCAGGCGAACGACACCGTGTACGGCCTCGCGTGCGGCATCTGGACCGCCGACTACCGCCGCGCGTGGCGCCTGGCGCGGCGGATCGAGGCCGGGACGGTGTGGATCAACACGTACAAGCAGTTCAGCATCTCGACGCCGTTCTCCGGCAGGAAGGAGAGCGGGCTGGGCGTCGACAAGGGCCGCGAGGGGATCCTCGGGTACCTGCGGCAGAAGAGCGTGTACTGGGGCCTCGACGAGGCGCCCCTGCCCTGGGCCGGCTAGCGCCGCTTCCGCTCGTCCACCATGGCCTGGATCCGGGCGATCGCGGCGACGCGGCCGTCGGTCGCCTGCCCGGGTCCGGCCGGGTGGGGCAGCATCGGCTCGGGGCGGTGGCCGAGCAGCAACGGGTTCCCGATCATCTCCAGGCCGTCGCTCGTGCGGTGGTAGCGCTGCGCGAACCGCACGCCCTCCGGCCTGCCCTGCTCGTAGGCGTCGACGAACACCGCCTCGGTCCGGTCCTCGTCCAGGGTCAGGAAGCCGTCCCAGGCCAGCGCGACGTGACGCGGCACCGGGTCGGCGGCGGCGAGGTCCTGCCGGGCCAGCGCGACGCTGCCCTCGACGGTGAAGTTCTCCTCGGAGTCGACGTAGCGGGTCGCGACCTTCTCGCCGTCGGGCAGGACGGCGAGCACGAAGGGCACGAAGCCGGACTCGGTCGTTTCCGCGTTTTCGACCGCGAAGTCGATCGCGTCGAACAGGGTCGCCGTGGCGTCGTTGCCGAGGTTCGGCACGGGGTCGGTCATCAGGCAGCCTTCCGGGGGGATGATCGTTCCCCGGTCCGACTCACCGGCGCCCGGAACGGTTCCCGTCGGTTTCCGCCCGGTCGGCCATCTCGGCCAGCCGGATCGAGTGCTCCAGCCGGCTCAGCAGCTGCGCCAGCTGCGTCCGCTCGGTCTTCGTCAGGCCCGCGAGCATGCGGTTCTCGTTCGCGAAGTGGACCTCCGCGACCTTGTCGGTGAGCGCGAGGCCCTCGTCGGTGAGTCCGATGTAGACGATGCGGCGGTCGGTGGCGTCGCGCTCGCGGTAGACCAGGCCGGCGGCCTCCAGCTTGTCGACCCGCTGCGTGATGCCGCCCGTGGTGAGCAGGTTCGCGTCGGCCAGCTCGCCCGCCGTCCGGCGGTACGGCGCGCCCACCCGCCGCAGCGCGGCCAGGATGCCGAAGGCGGAGATGTTGACCCCGTACCGCCCGAACACCCGGTTGAGCTGCACGGTGTACCCGTCGAAGGCGCGGTGCAGCCGCCCGAACACGGCCAGCGGCGACGCGTCGATCTCCGGCGCCTCGCGGCGCCACTCCGCGAGCATCAGATCGACCGCGTCCGGCTGCGGCTTGTCGCGCTTCGGCATAGGATCCCCTCAAAACATTTCTACCGTAAGAATATCATCGCTAAGATAGCGCGGAGGACGGCTGATGCGGGTGGTGGTGGCGGGTTCGTCCGGATTCGTGGGGCGGCGCCTGTGCCCGGCGCTCGCCGAGGCCGGTCACGACGTCGTCGCGATGACCCGGCGCCCGGACGACTACGCCGGGGCGGGCGAACCCGTCCACGGCGACGTGCACGACGCCGGTTCCCTGAACGCGGCGCTGACCGGCGCCGACGCGGCCTACTACCTGGTCCACTCCCTGGGCGAGCCGGACTTCGAACGCCGCGACGCCCGTGCCGCGCGGAACTTCGCCCGTGCCGCCGCGGACGCCGGCCTGTCCCGGATCGTCTACCTCGGCGGGCTCGGCGACGACGCCGACGACCTGTCGCCGCACCTGCGCAGCCGCCGTCAGGTGGAGGGCCTGCTGGGGGAGGCGGGGGTGCCGGTGACCGTGCTGCGCGCCGGGATCGTCATCGGCCACGGCGGGATCTCCTGGGAGATCACGCGCCAGCTGGTCGAGCACCTGCCCGCGATGGTCACCCCGCGGTGGGTCAGCACCCGCACCCAGCCGATCGCGCTGGCCGACGTCGTCCGGTACCTGGTCGCGCTGCTGGACGTGCCGCCGGGACGGGTGTTCGAGGCAGGCGGCCCGGACGTCCTGGCCTACGGCGACATGCTGAAGCGCGTGGCCGGGATCGAGGGCCGGTTCCGGGTCATCGTGCCGGTGCCGCTGCTGTCGCCGAAGCTGTCGTCGCTGTGGTTGTCGCTGGTCACCGACGTGGACGCCCGCACCGGCCGGTCGCTGGTCGACTCCATGACCAACGAGGTCGTCGTGCGGGACCACAGCCTGCGCGAGGTCGTGCCGTTCGAGCCGATGGGCTTCGACGCCGCGGTGGTGGCCGCGTTGCGGGAGCGAGCCGGGGCGTGAAGACCGCGCTGGGGCTGGTCACCGCGGCCGGGGCCGGGCTGCTGGGCCACTCCCTGTCGCGGAAGCCGGGTTCGGCCGAGTTCGTCGGCTCGACCGCGGCGGTGGCGGGGGTGTGGGCCGCCGGGAGCCTGCTCGACCGGACGCCGGCAGGCCGGATCGGCGCGGGCCCGGTGGCCGCCGGCGTCGGCGCGTTCGTCCTCTTCCGCGCCGGCGCCGAAGTGGCCAGGCGGATCCCGGTGCTGCGCCGGGCGCTGCAGGGCGTGCTCCGCTACGCGACCGCGGGCAACGGCGGCGCCGTGCTGCTCACGACGCTGGCCAACGGCGCGGCCGAGGAGCTCTTCTTCCGCGGCCCGGTCTACAACGCGCTGGGCGCGACCGGGTCGACGGCCGTCTACGTCCTGGCCACCACGGCCACCCGCAACCCCGCGCTGGTCGCCGCGTCGGCCGTGATGGGAGCGGTGTTCGCGTGGCAGCGGCGGTCGGGTGGCGGGGTGCTGGCGCCGGTGATGACGCACGTGGTCTGGTCGGCGTTGATGGTGTGGCGGCTGCCCGCTCTCGTCCCGGAGAAGGCCGGTCCGTAACCTGATCGGGTGACGACTACGGACGGACTGACCGTGGACGGCGCCGGCAACCTCCTCGCCGGGCGGTACCGGCTGGAGAGCCGCGTCGGAGCCGGCGGCACGGGCGTCGTCTGGCTGGCCCGCGACGAGCGTCTGGATCGCCAGGTCGCGGTCAAGCAGCTGTGGCCGGGCCCGGCGCAGAGCGAGCAGGCGCGGCAGCGGATCCTGCGCGAAGGCCGCAACGCCGCCCGGCTGCGCCACCCGAACGTGGTCACCGTGCACGACGTCGCCGAGCACAACGGGCAGCCCGTGCTGGTGATGGAGTATCTGCCGTCCCGTAGCCTCGCCGAGGTCGTCGCCGAGCAGGGGCTGCTCACGCCGGAGGCCGTCGCGCGGATCGGGCTGCAGGCCGCCGCCGCGCTGGCCGCCGCACACGCGGCCGGGATCGTGCACCGCGACGTCAAACCGGGCAACCTGCTCGTCGCCGACGACGGCACGGTCAAGATCGCGGACTTCGGCATCTCCCGCGCGACCGGTGACTCGGCGCTGACGCAGGGCGGCCTGGTCTCCGGGACGCCCATGTTCCTCGCGCCGGAGATCGCCCGCGGCGAGGAGCCGACGCCCGATTCCGACGTGTTCTCGCTGGGCGCCACGCTCTACGACGCGGTCGAGGGCGCGCCGCCGTTCGGTGACGACGAGAACCCGATCGCGCTGCTGCACCGCGTCGCCGCCGGGGAGGTCCCGGAACCGGAGTACGCGGGCCCGCTCGCCCCGGTGCTGATGGCGATGCTGCGGCCCGACCCCGCCCAGCGGCCCAGCACCGTGCAGGTGGTGATCGCGCTGCAGGCGGTCGCCGACGGGCAGCCGGTGCCGCCGCGCACGCTGAACCCGGCCCGCGCCCGGACGCAACCCGTTGTGACGCCGGCCTCGCCGACCGTGCCGGTCGCGCCGGTTGCCGGGCCGGCCGGTGCCGG
Source organism: Amycolatopsis thermoflava N1165 (assembly GCF_000473265.1). Lineage (NCBI taxonomy): Bacteria > Bacillati > Actinomycetota > Actinomycetes > Pseudonocardiales > Pseudonocardiaceae > Amycolatopsis > Amycolatopsis thermoflava. The sequence goes on along the minus strand of NZ_KI421511.1, from coordinate 3,334,644 downwards.
GACGCGGGTGGACGCGCCGGTCGCTGGGCCGGGCGGCACCGGGACGCAGGTGAACGCGCCGGCCGCTGGGACGCGGCTGGACCTTCCGGTGGCCGAGCCGGTTGGTGCTGCGACGCGGCTGAACACTCCGGTCGCCGGGGCGGGTGGTGCCGGGACGCGGCTGAACAAGCGGGTCGCCGGGCTCGTCGCGTCGAAGCGCCGGTTCCTGCTGCCCGTCGCGGGCGCCGTGCTCGCCGTGCTGGCGGTCGTCATCCTGTTCACCCAGCTCACACCTGATCCGCCGGCCCCGGCGCCGGCCCCGCCGCCCGCGGCGCTCGACGCCGCCGCGATCACCGGGGCGGTGCGCGAGTACTACGCCCTGCTTCCCGCCCGGCCGGACAACGCGTGGACCCGACTCGGCCCGAAGATGCAGGCGCAGGGCCAGGACGCCTACCGCGCCCGGTGGGCGGGCATCACGGCACTGACGGTCACCACGCCACCCGCGGTCGTCGCCGACAACACCGTGTCGGTGACCATCGCGTACACCTTCGAGGACGGTCGCGTGGTCACCGAGACGCACCAGCTCGGGCTCATCCCGGCCGCCCCCGCTCCGCTGATCGACAGCGACGCCGTGCTGACCAGCGAGACGAGCACACCGCCGCCCCCGCCGCCGTCACCCACACCGGCAACCGCCGCCGAACCACCACCCGGCGGCGACACGGGAGACCGCAACGACCGCAACGACCGCGACGACCGCGACGACCACAAGCCCGGCCGTGGACACGGCCGGGACCGCGACTGACCGGCCCAAGCCGGTGACCGGCGCCGGCCCCGCGGTTCCGAGCGGCGGAGCCGGTTGGCCTCGCGGATCACGTCCGGCGGCCTGCGCCGGCCGTTCATCAACCGCGCTCGGTGTCGCGTGGGTATTCGGCCTGGCCGACGGTCCCCGTGGTGCCGGCCTCCTCCGTGCTGCGCGACACGGCGGTCTTGCCCGGCTGGGGCGGCTCGAACGGTTCGCCGGTGCTCTCGGCGATCGAGGTGCGGCTGTCCGCGTTCTCCTCGGTGTCGTCCTGGGGTCGTTCGGGGTTCATGCCGCGGTGGGTACCCGCCGGGCCAGTGGGTATGTCGGCTGGTGCGACCGATCTCCCGAGGAGGGCACCATGCCGGACCCCCAGCGCGCGGCCGGCCCGGCCGGCGATCGCGGCACGAGCCGGGGCGACCCGGGCCTCGGCGAGCCGCCGCGACCGCTCGCCGGCGGGCTCGAGCTGCGCACCAGCTCCTTCAGCGACAACACGTTGATCCCCGGGCAGTACTCCTACGACGGCGGCAACGAGCGGCCGTCACTGGAGTGGCTGGGCATCCCCGACGGCGCCGCGGAACTCGTGCTGCTGTGCGAGGACCCGGACGCTCCCGCCGGCACGTTCACCCACTGGGTGGTCACCGGCATCGCGCCGACGTCGACCGGCCTGGACTCCGGCGTGGCGGGCCGCAACGACTTCGGGGAGCGTGGCTGGGGCGGCCCGCGCCCGCCGGTGGGGGACGAGCCGCACCGGTACTTCTTCCGCTTGTACGCCGTGGATCGGGAGCTCGGCCTCGGGGAGGACGCCACCGGCCAGGACGTGCGCGCCGCGATCGAAGGGCACGTCCTCAGCACCGGCACCGTCATGGGCCGGTTCGGACGTTAGGAGACGACGATGACCGACCCCCGCCGCGAAGACCTGGACGAGGAAGCCCGCCCGGCCACCGAACAGGACGAGGGCCTCGGTGAGGAGGACAACTCCCTGCCGGAGGACCGCACGCCGAGCGGCCCCGGCGAGGAGGCCTGACCCACGCCGGGGCTACTGGCGGTGGCCAGCTTGGCCCGGACCTCGATGTCGGACTTCACCTGCGGCGGTGAAAGGCTGCTGCGGGACGGTGGAGTCGCGCGCCGTCAGCTTCGCGTGGGGTTGGGTGTGCTGGGGCTGTCGGGGTGTGGTGCCGGGGCTGGCCGGTGTTGTAGTCGTGGGTGGAGCCGCGGCGACTCGCTACTGCGGGACGGTGGAGTCGCGCGCCGCCAGCTTCGCGTGGGGTTGGATGTGCTGCGGCCGCCGGGGCGCGGTGCCGGGCCTGACCGGTGTTGTAGCCGTGGGTGGAGCCGCGGCGATTCGCTGCTGCGGGACGGTGGAGTCGCGCGCCGTCAGCTTCGCGTGGGGTTGGGTGTGCTGCGGCCGCCGGGGCGCGGTGCCGGGGCTGACCGGTGTTGTAGCCGTGGGTGGAGCCGCGGCGACTCGCTACTGCGGCACCGTCGAGCCCCGCGCCACCAGCTTCGCCCGGAGCTGGATGTGCTGCGGCCGCCGGGGCGCGGTGCCGTCCGCAATGCGGTCCAGCAGTTGCCGCCCGGCGCGGGCGCCCAGGTCGTACGTCGGCTGCTCGACGATCGTCAGCTCGGGCCGCACCAGCGTCGTCCACGGCTCGTCGTCGAAACCGATCAGCGACAGCTGCGTCGGCATCCGCAGACCGCGGTCCTGCGCCGCCCGGTAGGCGCCCGACGCGAGCACGTTGTCGGTGCACAACACGGCCGTCGGCGGCTCCGGCAGGTCCAGCAGCCGGTTCATCGCGTCGTAGGCCGACTCGCGGTCGTACCGCGCCGACGCCACCAGCCCGGCGTCCACCGGCAACCCCGCCGCCTCCAGCGCGCTCACGTACCCCCGCAGCCGCACCGCGCTCGGGAACAGCCCGCGCCGCCGGTTGCCCGTGCGCACGCGCGCCAGCTGGTCACCGGCCTCCGTGATCACGCCGATCCGCCGGTGTCCCAGCTCCGTCAGGTGCCCGACCGCCTCCGCCGCCGCGTGGTCGTTGTCCACGGTGATGCTGTCGGCCTCCGGCACGCCGCTGACCTGCCGGTCGATGAGCACGACCGGCACCCCGGCGTCCATCGCCCGCCGCAGGTGCGCCCCCTCGCCCGGCCGCGCCGCCGCGACGATGACACCGTCCACCCGCTTCTCCGACATCACGCTGACCGCCCGCTGCTCGGCTTCCAGCACACCGCCGGTGTTGGCCAGCAGCACCTCGAACCCGGCGGGCGACGTCACGTCGGTGATCCCGCGCAACGCGGTGGCGAAGAACGGGTTCGCCACGTCCGTCACCACCACGCCGATCGTCTGCGTGCTGCCGGTGACCATGCTGCGGGCCAGCCCGTTCGGCCGGTACCCCAGCTCGGCCGCCGCGGCCAGCACCCGCTCCCGGGTCCGTTCGCTGACCTGCCCGTACCCGCCGAGCGCGCGCCCCGCGGTCGCCGTGGACACCCCGGCCGCGCGGGCCACGTCGATCAGCGAGGCTCCGTGCGTGGTCACCTGCGCGCCTCCCCCGGTAACAAGCCGTTTGCAAATCAAGTCTTGACTGACACTACTACCGACTGAGAAGGTTCTCACCCAACAGGTACTGAGAAGGTTCTCACTCAAGCGAGGCCCAGCACATGACACTTCGGATCGGCGTCGACACCGGTGGCACGTTCACCGACGTCTGCGCCCTCGACGAGCAGACCGGGCGCCTCTACGTGCGCAAGGTGTCCAGCACCCCGGACGACCCCGGCCGGGCGATCGTGACGGGCGTGTCCCAGCTGCTCGACGAGATCGGCGGACGCGACCTCGGCGACGTCGGCTACTTCGCCCACGGCACCACGGTCGGCACCAACGCGCTGCTCACCGAGCGCGGCGCGCGCACCGGCCTGCTCACCACCGCCGGCTTCCGCGACCTGCTGGAACTGGGGCGCGGCCGCCGCCCCTCGCTCTACGACCTGCAGGCCGACAAGCCCGCCGCCCTGGTGCCGCGCGACCTGCGGCTCGAGGTGGACGAGCGGGTCCGCCACGACGGCCGGGTCGAGCGCCCCCTGGACGAGGAGCAGGTCCGCGCGCTCGCCCGCGAGCTGCGTGAGCAGAATGTGGAAGCGGTCGCCGTCTGCTTCCTCTACAGCTTCGTCGACCCCGCCCACGAGCGGACCGCGGAACGCATCCTCGCCGAAGAACTGCCCGGCGTGCACGTCTCGGTGTCCTCGGCGGTGCTGCCGGAGTTCCGCGAGTACGAGCGTCTGTCCACAGTGGTCGTCAACGCCTATCTCGGCCCGGTGGTCGCGCGCTACCTGGCGAAACTGCGCACCCGGCTGGGCGAGCTCGGCCTGCGCGCGACCCCGCACGTCACGCAGTCCAACGGCGGCATCATCCCGTTCGAGACGGCCGAGCGGATGCCCTCCCGCATGGTCCTTTCCGGACCCAGCACCGGCGTGGTCGGCGCGGCGGAAATCGTCCGTGCGGCCGGCTACCCGGACATCATCACCTTCGACGTGGGCGGCACCTCCTCGGACGTCTCGCTCGTCCAGGACGGCGTGCCCAAGTCCTCCAGCGGCACCGAGATCGACGGCAGGCCGGTGCGCGCGCCGATGCTGGACATCCACACCGTCGGCGCCGGTGGCGGTTCGATCGCGTGGATCGACGCGGGCGGCGCGCTGAAGGTCGGCCCGGGCAGCGCGGGCGCCGATCCGGGCCCGGCGTGTTACGGACGCGGTACGGAACCGACAGTCACCGACGCCAACGTGGTGCTGCGCGTCCTCAACCCGGAGTACCTCCTGGACGGGCAGATGAAGATCGACGCCGAGGCGGCCCGCCGAGCCGTGTCCACAGTGGCCGGTCCACTGGGAATGGACGTGCTCGACGCCGCGCAGGGGATCGTGCGGGTCATCACCGCCAACATGGCCCGCGCCATCCGCGTCATCTCGGTCCAGCGCGGCTACGACCCCCGCGACTACGTCCTGGTGCCCTTCGGCGGCGCCGGCCCGCTGCACGCCGTGCGCCTGGCGCGCGAGCTGGGCATGCGCACCGTGCTGGTGCCGGAGACACCCGGCGCGCAGTGCGCCGCGGGCCTGCTGATGACCGACATCCGCGCCGACTTCCTGCGCACCCGCATCTCGCCGCCCGACGAAACCACCGTCGCCGGCGTGTTCGCGGAGCTGGAGGCCGAAGCGACGGCGTGGCTGGCGGCGGAGAACGTCCCGGCCGAGCGCCGCCGCGTCGAGCGGTTCGCCGAAATGCGGTACGCGGGCCAGAACCACGAGCTGCCGGTGCCCGTCCCGGAGGGCGAGATCACCGCGGACACCGTCGTACAGCTGACCAAGCGGTTCGCCGCCGAGCACGAGCGGATGTACGGCTACTCCTCGGCCGAGGACGAGGTCCAGGTGGTCACCTTCCGCCTGCGGGCGATCGGCGAGGTGTCCCGCGCCGAGCTGCATCGCGCCCCGCTCGGCGACGCCGACGCGAGCGCCGCGATCCGCGCCACCCGGGAGGTCTACCTGCCCGAGAGCGGCGGGTTCACCGAATGTCCGGTGTACGACCGCAGGCTCCTCGAACCCGGCCACCGCGTCGACGGCCCCGCGGTCGTCGAGCAGATGGACACCACCACGCTGCTGCTCCCCGGCGACGTCGCCGTCGTCGACGAGCTGCGCAACCTCGTCGTGACGGTGGGCCGATGACCCACACGGAAGGGAAGACCATGCAGGACCCCGTGCTGGTCGAGGTGATCGGCTCCGCGCTGTCGTCCATTGTGGAGGAAATGGGCGAGACGCTGGTGCGCGCGGCCTACTCGACCAACATCAAGGAACGCCGCGACTGCACCGCGTCGCTGTTCGACGCCGCGGGCCGGATGCTCGCCCAGGACGAGGGCGGCTCGCCGCTGCACCTGGGCTCGCTGATGGGCATCGTCGACGAGATCACGCGACGCTACCCGGCCGGGACCATCGAGGACGGGGACACGTTCATCGGCAACGACCCGTTCACCGGCGGCGGTTCGCACCTGCCGGACATCGTGCTGGTGTCGCCGGTGTTCCTGGACGGCGAGATCACCGCGTGGGTGGCGAACCTGGCCCACCACGCCGACTTCGGCGACCGCGGCCACGCGCACATCTTCCAGGAGGGCCTGCGCATCCCGCCGGTTCGGCTGATGCGCCGGGGCGAGCTGCAGAACGACCTGTTCGAGCTGATCCTGCTCAACTGCCAGGTGCCGCACGAGCGCCGCGCGGACCTGCGCGCCCAGATCGCCGCGAACCGGCTCGCCGTCACCCGCTACACCGAGCTGGCGGCGCGGTACGGCCGCGACACGCTGGTGGCGGCGGCCGCGGCGCTGCTGGACTACACCGAGCGCCGCACCCGCGCGGCCATCGCGAAGGTCCCCGACGGCACGTACACCTTCGCGGACCGCTTCGACTGTCCCGAGCTGGACGACGAACTCGATCTCGGCGTCACCGTCACCGTGCACGGCGACGAGGTCACGTTCGACTTCACCGCGCCGCCGCAGGTCCGGGCCAGCGTCAACGTCGTGTGGACCGCGCTGTACGCGGCGGTCTACTACTCGCTCAAGACCCTGGTGGACCCGGACATCATCCCGAACGCGGGCCTGCACCGGCCGGTCACGATCAACGCCCCGCGCGGATCGGTGCTCAACTGCACCGAACCCGCCGCGGTCAACGGCCGCAGCGAGACCTGCCAGCGCGTGGTCGACCTGATCCACGGTGCGCTCGCCACCGCGGTGCCGGAAACCGTGACCGCGGCGAGCAACGGCGCCAACACCGGCGTGCACTTCTCCGGCGTGGACAGCCGAACCGGCCGCTACTTCGTCTACCTGGAGACGATCGGTGGCGGCTGCGGCGCGCGGCTGGGCAAGGACGGCATGGACGGCGTGCAGGTGCACATGACCAACACCAGCAACCTGCCGGTCGAGGCGCTGGAGACGGAGTATCCGCTGGTGGTCGAGGAGTACGCGCTGATCGACGACTCCGGCGGCGACGGCCGCACCCGCGGGGGCATGGGGATCCGGCGCACGGTCCGCGTCGAGGAGTCCGACGTGCACTTCTGGCTGGACACCTCGCGGCAGCGCTCGCAGCCGTGGGGGCTGTTCGGCGGCGGGCCCGGCGCGAGCGCGGGGGTCGAGCTTTCCGAAGGGGCGCAACCGGTCGAGCACGGCTACACCCGCCTGCAGCCCGGCGACCGGGTGTCGATCCGGACCGCCGGGGCGGGCGGCTACGGGCCGCCGTCCGAGCGTGACCCGGACCAGGTGCGCCGGGACGTCGCCGAAGGCCGGATCTCCGCCGAGCGCGCCCGGACCGTATACGGGGTGGAGTCGTGATCCGCACCGCCGTGATCGGTTTCGGGGTGTCCGGGCGGATCTTCCACGCCCCGTTCCTCGCCGCCGACGAGAACTACTCGCTCGACTACATCGTCACCGGAAACCCGGAGCGCGCGGCACAAGCCCGCGCCGGGTATCCACACGCGACGGTCCTGGCCACCCCCGACGAGCTGTTCGCCCGTGAACTCGATCTGGTCGTCATCGGCACGCCGCCTGCCACGCACGCCGGCCTCGCCGCGGAGGCGCTCGGCCACGGCCTGCACGTGGTGGTGGACAAGCCGTTCGCGGTGACCAGCGAGCAGGGCGAGGCGCTGATCGAGCAGGCCGACCTCGCCGGCCGCGTGCTCACGGTGTTCCAGAACCGCCGCTGGGACGGCGACTTCCGGACCCTGCGGCGCCTGATCGACGACGGTGAGCTCGGCACGGTACACACCTTCGAGTCCCGGTTCGAGTGGTGGAAGCCGCAGGGACCACGCGACTGGAAGGCGCACGCGGGCGTCGCCGAGGGCGGCGGCATCCTGTACGACCTCGGCACCCACCTGATCGACCAGGCGATCCAGCTGTTCGGCCCGGTCGCGCACGTGCACGCCGACGTCCTCCGTCGCGGCGCGGGCGACGGCGACGACGACACGTTCCTCGTGCTGGCCCACGAAAACGGCACCCGGTCCCGGCTGTTCATGACCGGCCTCGCCGCGCTGCCCGGCCCGCGGTTCCACGTCCTCGGCGACCGGGCCGGCTACACGAAACACGGCCTGGACCCGCAGGAGGACGCGCTGAAGAACGGCGGCCGGCCCGGCGACGACGGATTCGGGCACGAGCCGCGGGACAACTGGGGCACCCTCGGCGTCCGCGGCGACACCCGCCGCGTCGAGCCGGAACCCGGGGACTACGGCGAGTTCTACCGGCTGCTCGCCACCGCGATCGCCACCGGCGGCGCACCACCGGTCGACCCGCGCGACGCGGTGGACGTCCTTCGCATCATCGAACGGGCACACGCCCAGAAGGGGGATCTTTCCCGATGACCGCAGGCAAGCACGTCGTCGTGGTGGGCGGGGGCGTTCTCGGCGTCTCCACGGCCACGCACCTGCAGCGCGACGGCGTGGCGGTGACACTGGTGACCGAGGGCGAGCTGGCCGACGGCGCCTCCGGCCGGTCGCTGTCCTGGCTCAACTCCGCCGGGACCCGCTCGGCGGCCTACCACGCGCTGCGGATGGCAGGTATCGACCGCTACCGCACGCTGTTCGCGCAGGACCCCGGGCGCGAGTGGCTCCGCTTCGACGGCGGCCTGCACTGGAGCCTCGACGAGGACGCGATGCGGGACCGGCACCGCGCCGAGGTCGCGCACGGCTACGACTCGAAGCTGGTCTCGGACCACCCGGGGCTCGACCCGGCCGCGTTCCCCGAGGTGGCCGTGCACAACCCGGGCGAGGGCTGGGTTTCGCTGCCGCACCTGATCGAGCACCTGGCCGCGGAGTTCACCGCGCTCGGCGGTGAGATCGTCACCGGGGCCGGGCGCGCGAGCGTCACGACCGCCGGGGGAGTGGCCACCGGGGTGACCACCGCGGGCGGACAGCGGTTCGAGGGCGACGCCGTCGTGGTGGCCTGCGGCGCCGCCACCCCGGACGTCGTCGCGGAGCTGGGCGTGACCATCCCGGACGCGTCCCCGCTGTCGATGCTCGTGCTCACCGAACCCGCCGAGGCCGCCGTCAAGGCCGTGCTGAACACCCCGCGCGTCGCGCTGCGGCCCAACCCGGGCGGCACGTTCGCGCTGGACCACCACTGGTACGAGGACCGGATCACCGAGGCGGCCGACGGCACGTGCTCGATCGACGAGTCGGTGGTCAAGGAGCTCGCCGCCGAGGCCTCCGCGCTGCTGGACGGCGGGGTCACGCTGACCGCCGCGTCCTGGAAGCTCGGCCGCAAGCCCATCCCCGGCGACGGCGAGCCGGTGTTCGGCGAGCTGTCCGCCGTGCCGCGGTGCCACGTCGCCTTCACCCACTCCGGCGCGACGCTCGGCCTGATCGCCGGCGAGCTGCTGGCAGGCGAGATCCGCACCGGCGAGCCCCACCCGATGCTGGAGCCCTTCCGGCCGGACCGCTTCCGGCCCTGAAACCGCAAGGAGATCCGTTGACCGACCACGACACGCGGGCGTCCGCGCCCGCCTCGACGGACCTGCGCTCGCGGCGCAAGGTGATCATGTCCGCGATGCTCGGCAACGTCGTCGAGTACTACGACTTCGGCCTCTACGGCACCCTGGCCGTGATCATCTCCCGGCAGTTCTTCCCGGAGGGCAACGCGACCGCCGCGCTGCTGTCGACCTACGCGGGCGTGGTGCTGTCCTACGCGCTGCGGCCGCTGGCGGCGATCGTGCTGGGACCGCTGGCCGACCTCAAGGGCCGCCGGTTCGTGCTGCTGCTGACGATCGCGGTGATGAGCGTCGGCACCGCCGGGATCGGGCTGCTGCCGACCTACGCGGCGATCGGGATCGCGGCGCCGATGATCCTGTTGTTCTGCCGGGTCCTGCAGGGCATCGGCGCGAGCGTGGAGTACACCACGGCCGCCAACTTCATCTTCGAGCACGAGCGCGGCAACCGGCGCAACTATCTCGCCGGACTGTCCGTGGCGTCCACTTCGGTCGGTCCGCTGCTCGCCACCCTGGTGTCCTACCTGGTGATCTCCGTGATGCCGGCGCAGGCGTTCAATGACTGGGGCTGGCGCATCCCGTTCCTGCTGTCGATCCCGATGGCGCTGGTCGGCATCTACATCCGCCGTCACGTGGAGGAAACCCCGCAGTTCAAGGAAATGGCCGAGCTGGCCGAGCGCAGCAAGGTCAAGCAGACGCCGTTCCGCACCGCCGTGCGCGAGCACTGGGGCGCGATGCTGCGGGCGATCGGTCTCGGCGCCGGGCAGCGGGTCGGGTCGTTCGTCATCCAGGCCTACTTCGTCACCGCGATGGTGAAGGCCGGGTTCGCCGAGAACAACGCGCTGCTCGCCTCCCTGCTGACCTATGCGATCGGCCCGATCCCGGCGATCTGGGGCGGCAAGCTCGCCGACAAGCACGGCGCGCGGATCCCGCTTGTGGTCGGCTACGGCCTGTTCGTCGTGCTGACCGTGCCGACGTTCCTCGCCATCGGGTCCGGCTCGCTGTGGCTGGCGGTGGTCGCGGTCGTCGCGTTCACCTTCATCAACAACTTCGTCGGCGCGCCGCTGACGACGGCCTACGTGATGAGCTTCCCGGCCGAGGTGCGCGCGAGCGCGTCGGCGCTGAACTACAACATCGGCACCACCGCGCTGGGCTCGACCGCGGGCCTGATCGCGGTGTGGCTGTTCGACGTCACCGGCACCAACGCCGCGTTCGGCTGGTACATGACGGCGATCTGCGCCGTCTCGATCCTGGTCGCCCTGTTCGCGATGCCCGCCGCGGTCGACGAGCAGCGCCGCAAGTCGCTGGCGGAGGCCTGATGGACGCCCGCACCGCGGACGAGCTGGCCCGCCGGGCCGCCTATGGCCCGAAGGAACCGGTCGAGGCCGAGCGCGGCATGGTGGTCACCTCGCACCCGCTCGCGGTGCGGGCCGGGCTCGACGTGCTCCGCGACGGCGGCACGGCCGCCGACGCGGCGCTCGCGGCCGCGGCGGCCCAGCTGGTGGTCGAACCACACATGACGGCGCTGACCGGCGGGCTGGAGATGCTGCACTGGGACGGCGCGAGCGGCGAGGCGAGTTACCTCAACGGCAACGTCGCCGCCCCGCTCGCGCCGCTGCCCGGGTTCACCGGGGCCGACCTGACCACCGGCCGGGGCGTGCCCGTCCCCGGCTGGTGGCCTGCCTTCCGCGCCGCGCACGAACGGTTCGGCAGGCTGTCCCGCGATCGGTTACTGCGGGACGCCGTGCAGCTCGCGCGGGACGGGTTCGCGGTCAACCCCTATCTGTTCGGCGAGATGTACGCGCACCGGGCCGAACTCGGGTGCCACGAGCAGGCCCGGGAGGCGTTCCTGCCGGGCGGCACCCTGGTCGCGCCGGGCGGCACCCTGCGGCAGGACCGGGTGGCGCGCACGCTGGAACGGCTGCGGGACGAGGACCTGGACTACTACCTGGGCGACTTCGCGCGGGCGTTCGCCGCCGAGTGCGCCCGCGGCGGCGGGGTCATCACGACCGAGGACTTCGCCGCGTACGAGGCGCAGTGGTCCGAGCCGCTGCGTGGAACCTACCGGGACGTGGAGGTCGTGGCCTCCGCGCCGCCGGACGACGGCGGGTGCCAGCTCATCGAGGCGCTCAACATGCTGGAGCTGGTGGACCTGCGCGGCCCGGCGCACGCGTGCGTGGACACACTGGACCTGCTGGTCGCCGTGCACAACGAGGTGTACTACGCGCCACCGCGCACGGCCGCCGCCGACCTGGAAACGCTGCTGTCCAAGGACTTCGCGGCCCGGCGGCTGGACCGGCTCGGCGCGCTGCCGCCGTCCGTGCCGGCGCCGGTGCCCGGGACGATCCACGTCACCGTGGTGGACGAGCAGCGCAACATCGCCTCGGTCACGCACTCCCACATGGCCTCGCCGTGGGTGAACGGGCTGTTCGCGGAGGGGTTCCAGCTCTCCGGCGGGGGGTCGTTCTTCCAGCGCGGCATGCCGTGGCCGGGGGAGCGGGCCACCGTCTACCTGGCGCCCAACCTGGTGCTGCGGGACGGCGTGCCGGTCGTCGCGTCCGGCTCGCCGTCGGTGTCGCTGGTGGCGTGCGTGCTGCAGAACCTGGTGAACCTCCTGGACTTCGGGATGTCCATCGAGGAGTCGGTGGCGGCGCCGCGCTTCGGGGTGCGGCCGCACGAACCGGCTTCCGGGTGGTTGCCGGGCGTGACGCTGGAGCACGGGTTCGCGCCGGGCGTGGACCGCGAGTTCCGCCGGCGGTGCGCCGAACGCGGGCTGTGGCTGCGTGATCTCGGGCCGTGGCATTCGCTGACCGGCAACTTCGAGGGCATCACGCTGGACGGCGGGTTGCTGCGGTCCTGTGCGGACCCGCGCCGCAACGGCGGAGCGGAAGGGTACTGACCGGTTCGCTGGTCTACGTGGCGCAACGGTGTGGTCGCGACGCAGCAACTTCGCTTCGTACCGGGGCGTACCGGGTTTGCCTGATCACCCGTCCGGGTATCGCTGGCTGGTCCCCATCGGAGCAGGACCGGCGGCGCGGCCCGTCCTGCAGGCAGAAAGAGTTGCCATGATCGTTCTTGGCGTCATCCTGCTCATCGTCGGTCTGCTGACCGGCATCAACATCATCTGGACGATCGGGATCGTGCTCCTGGTCGTGGGTGCGGCACTGGCGATCCTCGGTGGCACCGGCCGGAAGGTCGGCGGCAGGGCACACTGGTACTGATCCGGACCACACTTCGAGTGCCGGCCCTCTTCGGAGGGCCGGCACTGTCCTGTCACCGGCACTGTCCTGTCAGGCGAGCAGGTGGTCCAGTCCCGCGGCGGCGAGCGCCACCCTGGACGCGTGGCTGGCCGGTCCGACCTGGACCGGGATCCGCGCCGCCGTTTCGGCCAGCTCGGCGGCGCCGGACACCGACAGGAAGTCCACAGCGGACAGGTCGACCTCGATGAGCCGGGGTGAGAGCCGCCCGGCCGCGGCGAGCGCCTCGGCCAGCGACGGGAGCGTCAGCAGGTCCACCTCCCCGGCGACGTGCACGCGCACGACCTCGTCGTCCACCACCGCCGTCCGGATGTCCACCTCGGCCCGGTCCGCCACGCCACCACCTCCGCGGACAGTCTGAACAGGGTTCAACCTCCTGGGAGGTGTCTTGGCGCGGATTCACCGGATGTGATGACGGCGAAGTGGGTTTAGGGCCGTCGTCCGACACCGATCAGCGCGCCCGCGTCGAGCGTGTCGAGCCCGGCCTCGCGCAGTCCGTCGAAGAAGCGGGCGCGGACGCGGTCGAGCGCTTCGGCGGACAGGCCGCTGACGAAGCCGCGCATCGACGAGCCGAGGTAGAACGTCCAGGCGTCCTCCGGGTGCAGCGGCTGCACGTAGGCGACTTCCCGCACCTCGACGTCCCGCAGGCCGATCGACGACAGCCAGTCCGCGAGCTTGCCCGCCGTGTCGACGCGGGCGCTGTGGTTGGGCCGCGGCGGCGCGTCCTCCAGTTCCGGGCGGTCGGGCAGCGCGGCGGCGCGTCCGATCGGGACGATGCGGGACATGCCGTCGGCCCGCCAGGTGCTCACCGCGAACCGGCCGCCGGGCTTGAGCAGCCCGGCGAGGCGTCGGCTGCCCGCGTCCATGTCCGGGAAGAAGAACACGCCGAACGCGCTCTGCACGACGTCGTAGCCGTCGTGCGGCCAGGTGAGCACGTCGGCGGCCGTGAAGCGCAGGTTGCCCAGCCCGAGGGCGGCCGCCTCCCGGCACCCCTCGTCGAGCAGCCCCTCGGCGACGTCGATGGCGTCGACCGCGCCGTCGGGGCCCACCGCGCGGGCGGCCGGGATCGCGGAGGCGCCGGTGCCGCAGCAGGCGTCGAGGACGCGCTCGCCCGGCCGTGGCCGCGCCACCGCGGCGAGGATCTCGCCGAGCGGCCGCCACAGACGGCCCGACCAGGCGGCGAACTCCGATCTGGCCGCGGTGAACACCCCGGCTGCTGTCTCCGGATTCATGGCTGCTCCTTCCTGGTCGTCAGTGCCACGGGTCGAGCAGATTGTCCCGGCTGAGGACGGTTTCCGGGAGATCGTCTCCCGCACGGTGACCGGCAGCAGCGCCGGCACCGCGTCGTGCTGCACCACCAGAGTCACGCGACCGGCGGGGCGCTCGACGCCGCCCGCGGTGACCTCGTGCAGCACGACGTGGCACTGACAGCGAGGGCGGTCACCGGTCGGTGGCCGCCCACCTTGCGCCATCGCTGTTACCAACAGGCGCCAAATGCCTCGATCCGGCTACACGAGCCCGGCCGCAATCCTCTACTAAGGACGTTCCAGCACCAGCTCCGCGGTCACCGCGTCCGCCGGGATCGTCGTCACCACCGGGCGCCCCGCGGTGCTCGTCAGCGTGTACTGCCCGGCAGTCACCCGCTCGAACCGGTACGTCCCATCCGCGTCCGTCACCGCCGTGGCCACCGCGCGGCCGGACGCCTCCCGCAGCTCCAGCGCCAACCCGGCGACCGGGCGGCCGCCTGCGGTCACCGTGCCGGTCAGGGTGCTGTGCGTGTCCAGCTCGAGGTCGACCTCGTGCTCCCGCGCGCCGCCCAGCGGCACCACCGTGGCCACCGGGTCGGCGCCCGGCGCGGCCGCCACCAGCGTGATCTCACCGGCGTCGATACCGGTGATCCGGTAGCCACCGTCCGGATCGGACACCGTGCTGGCGATGACCTCGCCGCCCGCACCGACCGCCGTCACCGCCGCCGTCGCGATCGGCCGCCCGCTGTGCCGGTCCCGCACCACGCCGCGCACGCTGGTCGCCGGTTCGAGCGTGACGTCCAACGGCACCGCCCCGGCCTCGAGCGTGACGACCGTCGCCTGCGGCTGGAACCCCGCGCGCGACACGATCAGCACGTAGTTGCCGGGCGCGAGCCCGCCGAGCCGGAACGACCCGTCCGCGCCGGTGCGAGCACGGGACACCTGCGCGCCGACCCGGTCGGTCAACGTCAGGGTCACGTCCGGCAGCGCCCGCCGTCCACTGCGCACCCGTCCGCTCAGCGTCACCTCTGCCGTCGTGGTCATGCCCGTCCCTCCCGCGCGCCCAGGTCGATGTCGTGCCGCTGCGTGGCCCCGGCGCCGACCGAAACCGTCTCGTGCACCGCCGGGTGCTCCACCGCCACCAGCGTCAGCGGCTCCGCGGGCAGCGCCGCCAGCGCGAACCCGCCGTCCGAACCGGCCGCCGCGCTCGCCGCGACGCTCCCGTCCGCGCGGTGCGCGGTGACCGTGACCACCGCCGCGCCACTCGCTCCGCGCACGGTGCCCGACACGCTCCGCCCGGCCGCGGCCCGCCGCCGCGCGGGCAGGAACGCGGCGACGAACAGCGCCACCAAAGCCGCGCCCGCGCCGATCGCCAGCACCACCCGGAACCCGTCCTGCGACGGCACGGCGACCGGCCCCAGCGAGACGGTCATCTGCGCCAGCACCACACCTGCCACCGCGCTGGAGGTGGACGTGCCGATCGAGCGCATCAGCGTGTTCAGGCTGTTCGCCGACGCTGTTTCCGACACCGGCACCGCGGACATGATCAGCGCGGGCATCGCGCCGTAGGACAGGCCGATCCCGGCGCCGATGACGCACGAGGCGATCAGCAGCTGCCAGACCTCGCCCATCAACACGATGTTGAGCCCGTACCCGATCGCGACCACCAGCGCGCCGAGCATCAGCGTCACTTTCGGGCCGCGCGTCCGGGAGATCTTCGCCGACACCGGCGCGGTCGCCATCATGACCAGACCGGACGGCGCCATCACCAGACCCGCCACCAGCATTGACTGGCCGAGCCCGAACCCGGTCGCCGTCGGCAGCTGCAGCAGCTGCGGCAGCACCAGCGACATCGCGAACATGGCGAACCCGAACACCACCGACGCGATGTTGGTCAGCAGCACCTGCCTGCGCGCGGTGGTGCGGAGGTCCACCAGCGGTTCCCGCGCACGCAGCTCCCACCGGCCCCACACCAGCAGCACCACGACGGCGGCGACGAACAGGCCGATGGTCAGCCCGTCGCCCCAGCCCCAGTCCGCGCCCTTGGAGATCGCCAGCAGCAGGCACAGCAGCGCGACCGACAGGCCGAGCGCGCCGGGCAGGTCGAACCGCCCGCCGGTGCGCACCGACGACTCCGGCACGAACGACACCACCAGCAGGAACGCGACCACGCCGAGGCCGGCGGCCGTCCAGAACAACACGTGCCAGTCGGCGTTCTCGGCGATCAGCGCCGCGGCGGGCAGGCCGAGCGCGCCGCCGACGCCGAGGGAGGCGCTCATCATCGCGGTCGCCGAGCCGAGCCGTTCGGCGGGCAGCTCGTCGCGCATGATGCTGATGCCCAGCGGGATCACGCCGGAGGCCAGGCCCTGCAGCGCGCGGCCGACGATCATCGGCACCAGGCTGCTCGACAGTCCGCAGGTCACCGATCCCGCGATCAGCAGGACGACGCTGACCAGCAGCATCCGCCGCTTGCCGTACATGTCGCCGAGGCGCCCGACGGTCGGGGTGGCGACCGCGGCGGCGAGCAGCGTGGCGGTGATGGCCCACGCGGTGTCCGCCGACGACGCGCCCAGCAGGCCGGGCAGCTCGGGGACCAGCGGGATGATCAGGGTCTGCATCAGCGAGACGACGATGCCGGTGAACGCCAGCACGGCGACCACGCGGCCGGTCCGGGCCACGGGTGGCGCCGGGTCGCCCGCGTGGCGGGCAGGGGCAGAGGGCATTGCCGGGCCTCCGGTCGAGGTTAAATCAATCGATTGACTTAGCGTAGCAGGCCTGGTTAGGGTGATTACGGGTGATCGGTAAAATGCCTGGACACGGGCCGCCTGGCCCGTCCTTGGACCGGCGGGTGGTGGCGATGACGACGAAGACGGCCCGGTCCGACCGCGTCACCGCCACCCGCGAGGCGATCCTCACGACGGCCGAGCGGCTCTTCGCCGAGCACGGCGTGTACGCGGTGTCCAACCGGCAGATCAGCGAGGCGGCGGGGCAGGGCAACACGGCCGCGGTCGGCTACCACTTCGGCACGAAGGCCGACCTGGTGCGGGCGATCGTCCGCAAGCACACCGCCGAGATGGAGCGGATCCGCGACCGGATGGTGGCCGAGGCCGGGGAGTCCGACGACCCGCGCGACTGGATCGCGTGCATGGTGCGGCCGGCCGCGGAACACCTGGCGGCGCTGGGAAACCCGACCTGGTTCGCCCGGTTCAGCGCGCAGGTCACCACGGACCCCGCGCTGCGGGACATCTTCGCCGACGACGCCCTGTCTTCGCCGTCGATGGTGAAGACGCTGGAGGGTTTGAAGCGGTGCCTGCCGGAGCTGCCGCCGGAGGTGCGCGCCGAGCGGAGCGCCATGATGCGCCAGCTGCTGGTGCACATGAACGCGGAGCGGGAGCGCGCGCTCGCCGACGGAACCGCGACGCCGAGGCAGAACTGGCACGACGCGGCGACCGGCATGATCGACGCCATCGTGGGGATCTGGATGGCCCCGGTGACGCCCGCGTCCTGAGCCCGGCTTGCGGCGCTCCGCCCGGTCGTGGGGCGAAGACTCAGGTGTTGGACCCGCCGTTGTCCGACCCGCGCCCGTACTGACCGCGCTCCCCGAAGCCCGGCGGCTCACCGTAGCCGCGCGGCATCCGGTCGAACTGCCCGTAGCCGGGGCGCCCGCCGTCATCGGAACCCGCGGTCGCCCGCCCGATCGCGAAGCCACCCACGCCCCCGATGACGAGCACAACCGCGGCGACCCCGGCCACGACGCCGATCCCCAGGCGCCGCTTGTCGGGCCGCGGGGGAGCGCCGGACGGCACGACTGGAAGAGCGGCAGCCGCGGCAGGAGGTGCCGCCGCCGCGGCCGCGTTCCTGGCGGGGGCCGCGTGCAGTGCCGCCGCGGAGGTGGCCGCATCCGCGGCTGGAGCTGCATGCGGTGCCTGCGCGGCTTCGCCCGGAGTGGTGGGAGGTGCCTGCGGGGGTGTGGTCCCGCCGGCGGCCGCGGCGAGTGGTGGTGCCGCGGAGGTGGCCGCATCCGCGGCTGGAGCTGCGTGTGGTGCCTGCGGGAGCGTGGTGGCCTCGCCTGCGGAGGCGGCGTGTGGTGCCTGCGCGGCTTCGCCCGGAGTGGTGGGTGGTGCCTGCGCGGCCCCGCCCGCGGCCGTGGCGCGAGGGGCCGCCGCAGCGGCCGCATCGCCGGCCGGAGCCGCGAGCGGTGCCGGCCCGCGTGTGGTCACGTCGTCTGCCGGGGACGTGGCCGCCGGTTCGTCGCGGGGCTTGTCGTCGTGCACGGGCGTCCTCCTGTCCGGGCTCACATCGTGACCGGCCGGCCTGAGAGCGCCCGCAGAACAACCTGTGCGCCGGCTATGGGACCCGGTCCAACAACAGCCTCAACCCGCCACCGGTGGCGTCCCGTGCGTGTGGAACGACTCGATCGTCTTCAGGCCCCACGCCTGGCCCTTCGCCCGCTCGGCTTCGGTCCACGTCACCGGCTCCCAGTCCGGCGCGAAGATCAGCCGCGCGGTCGGGTTGCACAGCTCGATCCGGTTGCCGCCGGGCTCGTAGACGTACAGGAAGAACGTCTGCTGGATCGCGTGCTTGTGCGGCCCGGTCTCGATGAACACGCCCTTGTCCAGCGCGATGTCCGCCGCCCGCAGGATGTCCTCCCGCGTGTCCGTCGCGAACGCGATGTGGTGCAGCCGCCCGGACGAGCGCGTCCAGTCATTGGTGTAGACCAGATCGTAGGACTTCTGCGCGAAGTGCGTCCACTGCCCGGAAATCACCCCGCTGTCCAGCTGGATCTGCTCGGTCACCCGTCCGCCGAGCGCGTCGCAGATGAAGCCGCCGTTCGCCGCCGCGTCCTGGGCCAGGTAGTTGACGTGGTCGAGCCGCCGCACGCACACCCCGCGCGCCGGGTACGCCTGGGCCTGGTTCTTCAGCGACGGCCGCAGGTGCTCGGGCGGGTCGTACTTCTCGGTCTCCCAGTAGATTTCCATCTCGTGCCCGTCCGGGTCCCGGAACACGTACGTCGGCCCGATCCCGGTGTCGCCGTCGGCCCAGCCGATGCCCAGCCCGCGCGCCTCGATCGCCGCGACCCGCCGCTTCAGGGCCTCCTCGCTCGACGCGCGCATCGCGGTCCGCCCCACGCCCGAGGTCTTCGCGGCGGTCAGCTTGACGCTGTGGTGCTCGTAGTCGTCCCACGTGCGCAGGTAGACGGAATCGCCCCGCGAGCCGTTCTCCGTCAGGCCGAGGACGTCGACGAAGAAGGCCAGGCTCTTCTCCGGTTCCGGGGTGAACAGCTCGACGTGGCCGAGGTGCGCGATCTCGTGCCGGGGCGAGGGTTCGAGGTGGGGCATCGGTGCCTTCCAGGATGTGTCAGGGACGGGGAAAAACGGTGCCGTCGAACAACTTCCGCGCGGTGCGGATGACGGTCGAGCGCACCACGCGGGGCCCGGGCGCCAGTTCGACCCCGACCTCCAGCGTGCCGCTCGGGTGCTCGACGCCGACCGGCGAACCGGGCGGCGGCGCCGCGAACAGTTCGTGCCCGGCCGCGCCGTCCAGCATCAGCGCGGTCACCACGCTCACCGCGCCCAGCACACCGATCGACGGGTGCGGGCGCAGCGGGATGAACGTCCGGGTGCAGATGGCGCCGCCGTCGCGCGGCGCGGCCACCAGCGTCGTCTTCGGCACCGACGCGCCGCTGACGTCGCCGAGCCCCATCAGCTTCCCGGCGTCCAGCCGCAGCTCTTGGATCCGGTCTGCCAGCCCCGTCAGCTCGTCCGCCGCCTCGTAGCCGGTGATCCCGAAGTCGGCGGCGCGCGCCACGACGACGGGCATCCCGTTGTCCACGCAGGTCACCGGGATGCCGCCGATCTCGTCGACGGCGTTCCCGGTGGGCAGCAGGCTGCCGCACACCGATCCCTCGGTGCCGGTGAACTCCAGCTCGACCGGCGCGGCGGTGCCGGGCACGCCGGAGATCGCCGTCGTGCCCTGGTAGTCGACCCGGCCGCCAGGGGTGGCGAACGTCGCGACCGCGATCGAGTCGGTGTTGACCATCCGCACGCGCACGCTGGTGCGGTCGCCACGGGCGGGCACCAGGCCGCGCTCGACGGCGAACTGACCGACGCCGGCGAGCAGGTTTCCGCACGTCTGCCGGTCCGAAACCGTCGCATCCTCGATTCCGACCTGCAGGAACAGGTAGTCGACGTCCCGGTCGCCCTCGGCGGGGGAGACGATCGCGACCTTGCTGGTGACCGGCTGCGCGCCGCCGAGCCCGTCGAGCTGCCGCGGGTCGGGCGTGCCCATGATCCGCAGCAGCAGATCGTCGCGCTCGGCGGGATCGGCGGGGAGGTCCGAGGCGACGAAGTAGGCGCCCTTGGACGTGCCGCCCCGCATCAGCATGCACCGCACGCTCATTCGCGCTCCAGCTTCGCGTACTCCTCGGCCGTCAGGTACCGGACGCCGAGGTCGGCGAGCTTCTCGCGCAGCCCGTAGCGGTCCAGGCCCAGCTCGCCGGCGCGGAACGCCTGCCGCGTGGCCTCTTCCTTGTCCGCGCGGGCCCGCGACGCGCGCAGCCCCTCGCCGACGAGTTCACGTGGCACGCACAGCACGCCGTCGTCGTCGGCCAGGATCGCGTCGCCAGGGCGGATGGCCTGCCCGCCGATCACGACCGGCACGTTGACCGAGCCCGCGGTCGCCTTGACGGTGCCCTGCGCGCTCACCGCGGCCGACCACACCGGGAACCCCATCGCGCGCAGGTCCGCGACGTCGCGCACCCCGGTGTTGATCACGAGCCCGCGGACCCCGCGGTGCTGCAGGGCGGTGGCGAACAGCTCGCCGAACAGCCCGTCCGTCGAGGGCGACGTGGTCGTGACGACCAGGACGTCGCCGGGGCGGCACTGCTCGACCGCGGCGTGGATCATCAGGTTGTCGCCCGGCCAGCACAGGGCGGTCACGGCGGTGCCGCCGATGCGGGCGCCGTCCTGGATCGGCCGCAGGTCCGGGCCGAGCAGGCCGGTGCGGCCCAGCGCCTCGTGCACGGTCGCGACGCCGAACTCCGCGAGCGCGGCGACGTCGTCGCCGTCGGCGCGGGGCGGGTCGGTGACGATCACCTTGTTCACGCCGGGACCTCCTCGGCGCCGGTGGCCGGCTGTGGCATGGCTTTCTCTCCTCGCTTCGGGTCGTGCTCAAGCCAGGATGCTTTTTGCGGCCAAAATTGTCAACAATCTTGTGGGCACGATCGTGTGCGGAGTACCTTGCCCGTCACCGTCAACCGCCTCGACGACGAGAGGGACACCGATGTCCGTGTTGGAACAAAGAGATCCGGCGGTCGCCCGGCTGTCGTTCCGGGTCACCGCCCTGTGCTGGGTCCTCGTGCTGCTGGACGGGGTCGACCTGTTCGTCTACGGCGCGACCCTGCCCGGCGTGCTCGCCGACGAGGGCTTCGGCCTGACCGCCGTGACCGGCGGGACGATCGGCAGCCTCACCACGTTCGGCATGCTGCTCGGCGCGCTCGGGTCCGGGATCGTCACCGACCGGATCGGCCGGCGCAAGATCATCCTGACCGGTGTCGTGGTCTTCTCGCTCGCCTCCGCGGCCTGCGCGGCGGCGCCGTCGGTCGAGGTGTTCGGCGCCGCGCGGTTCGTGGCCGGCGTCGGCCTCGGCGGGCTGCTGCCGTCGGCGATCGCGATGGTCATGGAGTACGCGCCGCCATGGCGCCGGAACCTGAGCGTCACCATCGTGATGACCGCGCACCAGGCGGGCGGCGCGATCGCCGGCGCGCTCGCGATGTCGGTGGTCGAGTCGCTGGGCTGGCGGTCGGTGTACTGGTTCGGCGCGCTGCCGCTGCTGGTGGTGCTGCCGGTGGTCCACCTGATGCTGCCGGAGTCGATGACCTACTTGCTGGCCAGGGGCAAGCGGGCAACGGCGCAGGCGATCGCCGACCGCTACCGGGTCGCGATCGAGCCGTTCGAACCGGAGCGCACCGAGCGGCGGCCGGGCAGCCTCCGCGCGCTGTTCACCTCGTCCGTCGCGCTCACCACGATCCTGTTCTGGATCGCCTCGTTCGGCGGGTTGCTGCTGGTCTACGGCGTGAACACCTGGCTGCCGACGATGATGCGCGCCAACGGCTACCACCTCGGGTCCGCGGTCAGCTTCCTGCTGGTGATCAACATCGGCGGCATCGCGGGCATGCTCGTCGCGGGGCGCCTGGCGGACCGGTTCGGGGCGCGGCCGGTGGCGATCCTGTGGTTCACGCTCACGGCGGCTGGGGTGGCGCTGCTGGCGGTCCGGATGCCGCTGCCGCTGACCTACGTCGTGGTGTTCCTGACCGGCGGCTGGCTGTTCAGCGCCCAGACGCTCATCTACTCCAGCGTCGGCGCCCACTACCCGGCCGGCGTGCGCGCGACGGCGCTGGGCTGGGTGTCCGGCATCGGGCGGTTCGGTGCGGTCTTCGGGCCGTGGCTGGGCGGCGTCCTGGTGGCGAGCCGGCTGTCCGGGCTCGGGTTCGCGGTGTTCGCCGTCGCCGGCCTGCTCAGCGCCGCGATGGTGGCGCTGGTGCGCAAGCCGCCGGTCGTGGAGGGCGCCGAATAGGCGGCCCCCGGGGCACTCGGGTTGAACCACCGGGGACCTGGTCGGCGTCGCTGCCCGGGCAATGACGAGACCTGGCCCCACTGTCCTCCGGCTCACGCCGGCGCGGTAGGGCCGGGGGACGAAAGGTGCTCCGCCGGCCGGTATCGGTCTCGCCGGAAGCGTGATACCACCCGTACCGGTGACCGATGCGGGCCTGGTGCTCACGGCGGGCAGTCGCTTCCGGGCGTTCCGGGCCGCGGTCCGCACGAACGGAGTGTGCGGAACGCGCGGTCGTCACGGTGCGATGGCCGGTGGCGGTGCGCCGAGGGCAGCCGGCACGCCTTGATCTTCAGCCGAACGGGGAACAGCCGTTTGCAGGGCCGGGTGGCGCGATCGAGACTCGGGGACATGGTCAACAGCGGTGGCAATGACATCCTGGCCGAGCGCGAGATCAACTTCTCGGCGGCTCTGCGTGGTTACGACCGCCGGGAGGTCGACGCCTACATCCGCCGGCTGCGCGCGCGGGCCGGGCACCTGGCGAGCGAGCTGGAGGAGAAGGAGCGGCGCCTGTCCGAGCTGGGCGGTGACACGTCGGTCCCGCTGCAGGTGGTGGGCTCCGGCAACATCGGCGCCCGGGTCGAGCGGATCATCGCCCAGGCCGAGGTGGAGGCGCGGGAGATCCGCGAACAGGCCGAAAAGGACGCCGCGGAGATCCGCAAGGCGTACGAGGACCAGGCCGACGAGGCCCGCCGTCAGCGTGAAGACCTGGCGAAGCAGGCGAACGAGGAGGCGCTGGCGATGATCCGCCGGGCCGAGCAGGAGGTCGAGCGCCTGCGCGACACCCGGCAGACGCTGCTCGCGCAGCTGGTGCGGATCGGCGAGATCATCGACTCGGCGGCCGAGCAGGCCGCGCGCACCCCGGAGCTCCACCCGCCCGCCCTCCCGTTGCTGCCGACCGGGACGGACGACGAAGCGGCGACCACGGAGTCCGATGAGGACGCTCCGGTCGCCGAGATCGTGGACGCTGGAACGGTCGAGGAGTCCGATGTGGACGAGACCCCTGCGGAGGAGATCCCGGACGCGCCGGAGCCCCGCAAGCCGGCCGAGACCGGCAAGATCAGCCCGGCGATCCTGGCGGCGAAGGCCCGCCGCCAGGCGAAGCAGGAGAAGGCCGCCGCCGCGGCGGCCGAGAACTGACGAACGACCCGGCAAGAGGGGTGCGGCGCGACGCGTCGCACCCCTCTTGCCTTGACGGCGTGCCGGTCACGCCCCACGCACCCGCGCCTCGCCGATGATGAGCGGGTCGAGGGCCGGGTGTGCTTCGTCCGCCAGTTCCCACCATTCGACTGCCTGCTCGTGGTCACCGCGTGCGCTGGCGATGTTGCCGAGACCGGTGTAGGCGCGGGCAACCTCGTGGGGACTTCCGCAGGCCTCCGCCCGCGCGAGCGCGTCCCGGTAGGCGGCGCCGGCGCGCGCGTGGTCGGCGAGGTGGAAGTACGCCCACCCCAGGCAGTTGAGGGTCATCGCGGCGTCGAAGCCGAGGTCGAGCCGGTCGAACACGTCGAGCGTGGCGGCGGCGAGCTCGGCCGCTTCGGCGGCCCGCCCCAGCGCGGTCAGGACCAGCGCCATGCCGCGGCGGGTGATCGCGGCGTTGCGTGCGTTGCCCACCCGTTCGTAGAACTCCAGGGCCTCGCGCAGGTCCGCCAGCGCTCCCCGGTGATCGCCCAGGTAGTGCCTGGCCCACGCCTGGTGGGCGAGCACGGTGCTCTCCCCGTGTTCGTCGCCGATCTCACGGTAGAGCGCCAGCGCCTCCCGGTAGCACTCCGACGCGTCCCGGATGTCACCGCGGTCGATCAGGCCGACCCCGAGGTTCGCGGTGGTGGCGGCCAGGGCCCACCGGTCACCGGCCGCCTCCGCGGCGGCGCGGGCGGCGCGGTGCGTGTCGCACCAGGTGTCCCAGGCCTTGATCCGGAAGAAGTAGTTCCGCAGGAAGTACGCGAGCTGCCAGCACCGCGCGTGGTGACCGTCCTCCCCGGCGGTGCGGCACAGCGTGGCGAGGGCGCGCCATTCGAGCCGCAACCAGTCCAGCGCCTCCTGTTCGGTCGCCAGATCCGCGGGCGCGGGTGCGTCACCGGGCATCTCGACGGTGGGCCGGAACCGCAGCGGCGCGATGAGGCGATCCGCGAGTTGCGTGGTCCGCACGGCGAAGTCGAGCAGGCGCCGCTGTGCCCGCGCCACGTCCGGCCGGTCGAGCGTGGCGAGGATGTGCTCGCGGGCGAACGACTTCACCAGGTCGTGGAACGCGTAGCGGCCCGCGGACGGCTGGCTGAGGAGGTGCGCGTCGTAGAGGCGATCGAGCAGCCGGTCGGTCTCGTGGTCCTCGTGGCCGCCGAGCGCGCTCGCCGATCCGAGGTCGAATTCGAGTCCGGGGTGCAGGGCCAGCAGGCCGAGCAGCCGGGCTTCGTCGGCGGCAAGCTGCTGTGCCGACAGTTCGAACACGGCACGCACACTGCGTTCACCGTCGTCGAGCTCGCGCAGGCGGGCGTTCGTATCGGCGAGCCTGCGGTCCAGTTCCCGCACGTCCCACGCCGGACGCGTGCGCAGCCGCGCGGCGGCGATGCGCACGGCCAGCGGCAGGTGTCCGCAGCGGCTCACGATCCGCGTCACCGTGTCGCCGGGCTCGGTGCGCGCGACCGAGTTGAAGAGCTCTGCCGCGGCGGCGGGTGACAACACGTCCAGCGGAACCTGCACCGCCTCGTCCAGCGGGGCGAGCCGGGACCGGCTGGTGATCAGCACCCGGCATTTCGGCTCGGCCGGCAGCAGGGGCCGGACCTGCGCGGAACTCACCGCGTTGTCCAGGACGAGGAGGACACTGCGGCCCCGCAGCCGGGCGCGGTACAGGGTCGCGCGGTCGTCGGGGTCGGCCGGGATCGTTTCGGGCGGCACACCGAGGGCCCGGAGCAGGCGGTCGTGCACCTCCGGGGGCTCCGCCGCCCTGCCGCCGGGCCCGCGGAGGTCGACGAACAGGCAGCCGTCGGCGAACGACGCCTCGAACCGGTGCGCGCACCGGACCGCGAGTTCCGTCTTGCCGACACCGGCCAGACCCGAGATCACGCAGACGCCGCCGTCGGCCTCCAGCGCCTGGCGCACCCTGGAAAGCTCTTCGTCTCGGCCGACGAAGGTGCTCACCGCAGGCGGCAGGCCCGAGGGGCGGGGGTCGGGCCGGGTGCGGCGCCGAGGGGCCGCACCGGGCAGCAGCGGGGTCAGCGCTCCCGGCGCGCCGAGTTCGGCCTCGCACAGTGCGGCGAGCGAGGGATTCGGGGCGGTCCGGCCGGTTTCGACCTTGCTGAGGTAGCCCTTGCTGTAGTGCACGCGGTCCGCGAGTTCGGTCAGCGAGATTCCCGCCGCGCGGCGGAGCCTGCGCAATTCGGCGCCGAATGTCGCTCGCTCGGTCATCAGGCTCCACCCCTGTCGGACGATCAGTATGGCCCGGCGGAGGCGCCGCGCACAGCGTCCGCCCGGGTGGCCGGCCGGGTCCGCGGACCCGGCCGGCAGCTGCGCGCACAGCCGGTCTTCACACCACATCGCGGCCTCAGCCGAAGACGATGGTCAGCAGGGTCACGATCAGTTCGACGGCGTGGGTCTGCATTGCGGCACCTCCTCCCCGGACTCGCCGACCACGGAAACCGGGTGGCTCAGGGGCGCCGCCGCGGGCCGGTGTCCCAGCGACACGCCCAGCACGACGGCCAGCACCGTCAACCAGAAGGCGATTCGCAGGAGCAGCGAAAACGAGCAGACGACTTTCATTTTCGTCTCCTTTTCCAGGACGTGCCGGGGCGGCACTCGAGAACACGGAATTCCGTGGTTCGAAGGGTTTTGCCGCGGATTTCCAGCGGCTCACCAAGAATGCGATTCCCGGGGTGTGCCCGACAAGGAGTTTCCTGTTTCCGGCGTCAGTGGGAAACGGAAAACGGGCGGTGACGATCGCGCGGCCCCGCGCGCCGCTGCTGGACAACGCGCGCAGGGCTGGCCAGGATGTGGAATCGCGCCGGAAACTGCGGGAGGACGGGTGAGCGTCAGCACGACGGACGTGGCTGCGGAGCTGAAGATTCTGCGAAAGGGGCGAGGGGTTTCCGCGAACCGGCTGGCGGACCGCGTCGGACCGGCATTGCACGCGGTGTGCGGCATTTCCGCCGCGGACAATGCCGCGGTGGTCCGGCAGAAGGTGTCAGACCGGTTGGGGACGCTCATCGGGGCGCTGCCGGACGACCTGCGGACGTCGCTGCTGGCCGCGTTCGCGCTGCACGAGCAGGCGCGGCACCCCTTCTACCAGGAACGCGTGCACTGGGCCGCGCAGACGCTGGACCGGGACGCCCGCACGGTCCGGCGGCGCATCGACGAGGGCATCGACCGGCTCGCCGAACTCGCGGTGGCCGGCGCCGAGCCCGCGGAGGCGCCGGCACCCAGCCGGAGCTGGCACACCGAGGAGCTCCGCGTGGCGCTCGCGCTCGACCAGCCGGTGCCGGAGGCGTTCGAGTTCCGGCGGGTGGTCGTCGACGCGGACGAGATCGACGAGCTGGACCTGGCGCTGACCCTGACCTCGGCGGGGCCGGACACCACGCCACTGCGGGAGACGGACCTGCAGGTCGACGTGTTCTACGGGGGCGTGCTGACCGGGCGGCGCATGGAGTCGAGCGACCGGATCGGTCTCGCGCTCCGGCCGCCCGGCCGCCTCCGCCGCGGCGACCGGCACGACATCGCGCTGCGGTTCCGCGCGGGCCTGCGCCAGCCCCACTACGTGTGCGTGCCGCGGCACCCCTGCGACCTGTTCGACCTGCACATCCGCTTCGCCCGGCCGCTGCCTGCCGAGGTCGTGCGACTGGACAAGGCGTTCCAGGACGACGCCCGTGACCACTCCGCTCGCGGCACGCCGATCGAGCCCGACGAGGCCGGCGAGGTCCACGAGCAGTTCCGCCACCTGGTGCCCGGTTTCGCCTACGGCGTGCGCTGGCGCCCCGTCGCCGCGGGCTGACCGGGTTCACCGCGTCCGTACCGCGGCCCGCGCCGCAGTGGCCTTTGCGGACAGTGCGCGAGGCGCTCGGAAGGTGCGGCGCACGTCGGCGGCCGCCTCGTCCACGATCCTGGTGGCGTGGTTCCGCGACGCGGGGTCCGCCAAGGCCAGTGCCATGCCGAGGTCGAGGCGGGTCGCCAGGGTCTCGGGGTGTCGCAGGCCGAGAAGCCGTCCCTGTCCGGCCACGATGTCGTCCAGAACCCGGGCCTGACGGCCGAAGTCGCCCAGCCGCCCGTGGCTCGACGCGATCGCGTGGCGAACCCGGTACCGCAGCGGGTTGTTGTCACCGAACTCGCCGAGGAGGACCGTTTCGGTGACGGACAGGATTTCGAGCGCCTCCTCGGCGCGGCCGGCGGCGATCATCGCGCGAGCCAGCGGCACTGACGCGGCCAGGGTGAGCGGGCTTCCGGCGCCCTCCTGCTCGCGGTACTTCGCCGTGAGGTCCCGCAGGACGGCCGGCTCGTCCGGTGTGCGCAGGTGCTCCATGTCCAGTGCCAGCGCCGCGTCCGCCCACAGCAGCAGCGCTTCGGCGTGGCCGCTGTGGTGGTGGCGGCCCCGTCGCCGGTACGCGCCGGCCACGTCGGCCGCCAGGTCACGGGCGGGACGGGATCTGCCCATCAGGAGCAGGTTCCGCGCGTGCTCGAGTTCCATCGCCGCCGTGCGGTCGGCGTCCGCGCGGAGTCCGTGCGCCCCGTCGAACAACGGCAGGGCGCGGTCCGGGCGGCCCCGGAAACGCCGGGCCCTGGCGAGCGCGGTGATCGCGCGGAGCCGCTGTTCCGGCCCGCGCGGCCACCGGATCGCGTCGTGCCGCCAGAACACCTCGTCCGCCGCGGCGTAGTCACCCTGGCAGTCCAGGGCCTCGGCGGCGGTCAGGCCGGCTTCGTACCGGACCGTCTCGTCGGCGGCGGCCGCCATCGCGTGCCGAGCGTGCCGGACCGCCTGGGCGTACAGGCCGCAGTCGATCTCCACGCGGGCGGCGTCGGCGTAGTCGGCGGCGGTGGCGTTGCCTGCCAGGATCGCGGCGCGCACTTCGCCCGCCGCCGCGTGATCGCCGAGGGCGGAGTAGGCGGCCGCGACGGGACGCAGCAGGGCCGCCCTGGGCCCGGTCGTCCGCTCCGCGAGTGCCCTGGCGTGCTGGAGCAGCAGCACCCGATGCCGGGGGTCGTCCGCCAGCAGGCGAAGTGCGGCGCCGGTGACCAGGGCATCCGGCTCGGCGTGCGGGAACGCGCTGCGGGCGACTTCGAGAACCAGCGTGTGCAGCCGGAGGCAGCCGGGGTCGGGCCGGGCGAGGCCGCGTGCCACGAGTTCCCCGACGGCAACGGTGACGGCGTCAGTGGACAGCCCGAGCGCCTCGGCGGCGAAGCCGGTGGGGATCGGGACCGGCGCGAGCACGGTCCCCAGCAGCACGAGCCTCCGTGCGACCGCCGGAAGCTCGCCGATCAGGTCGAGGATCGCCTGCGGAGCGGTGCTCGGGCGGGCCGCCAGCACCTCCGCGTCCAGCGTGCCCGGCCGGCCGCGGAGGAGGTGGGCGTTGGCGCGGATCGCGAAGGGGTGCCCGTCGCAGCGGTCGACCAGCCCGCGGACGGCATCACGCTCGTCCCCGCGCAGCGGGCGGATGCCGTCGAACAGGCGGAGCCCGTCCGACGGCGCCAGGCCGGCGAGGCCGATCGCCGGGGCGGCCCAGGCCCGCTGCGCCACGCGTGCCGTCACCAGGGTCGCCACCCGCGCGGTGGGCAGCACGATCTGGTCCAGGACAGCGGGTGGCAAGCCGGCGGGGACGTCGTCGACGAGCACGAGGGTGGGCTCGTCGATCCGTTCGGCGGCGAGCCGTCGCAGCTGGGGGAGCGTGAGCCCGGTCGTGTCCACCGCGAACCGCCGGGACAGTGTGGCCGACAGGGTGAGGTGGAACAGCGACAGGAAGTCCCCCGGATCGAGGTGACCGAACGGTCCGGTGCGGACGGTTCCGCCGGGGTAGGCGTCCCGGAAGAGCGTCGCGTACCGCTCGGCCGTGGCGGTCTTGCCTGAACCGGGCGCTCCGCAGATCACCGCGGCCGGTGTGGCCGGCGCCGCGCCGACGGCGAACCGGGCGCCGCAGAGGGCTTTGTGGATGCTCCAGAACACCTCGTGGCGGCCTGCGAACTGATCGGTCGCAGGGCTTTCCCCGGGCCATCGTTCGCGCACCACCCTGGCCAGTTCGGCCGCGCTCCCGGGCATGGGGACGACGCACTGGGCGAGTTCCGCCGGAACCAGGTGCGCGACGTCCCCGTCCGCCGACAGGGCCAGCACCCGGCGCGAGCCGCCACCGGACGCGGCCAGGAAGGTCGTGATCAGCGCCCACTGGCGGGGCCCGCTCAACGGCCGGGACCGCGAATGCACGGCGAGCAACAGGTGAGCGCCCGCCAGCACCTCCGCGGTCGCGGCGGTGACCACGTCCGGGCCGTCCGGATCGTCGTCGAACCGCACGGTCAACCCGCGCTCGCGCAACTCCTGCTCGAGCCCGGCCGCCCCGGCGACGGCGCCGAGGTCGGCGTGGGGGAAGGTCAGGAAGACGTCGCAGCGGGGCGGGAGCCTCGGGCGCCGCACGGACTGATCCGGGAGAACCACGGCGCTGGGATCGGCATCCGCTGCCCGTCCGCTACACCTTTCCGGAACTGTCCCGGAATTGACCTGTCGTGGCGCGGCCGGTCAGCCGCCGAACGGACAAATCCAGGACAACAACCGCGCCACCGCAACGCCGAACCGCGGCACCCCGATCAACCTGTCACCCGTCCTCGTTACCAGGGAGACAGAGATGGACATCGCCAGTGGTGCCGCGGGTGGCCCGGGAAGCGGACTCGCCGCGGCGTCGTGGTGGGCCGAGCCGTGACCGCCAGTGTTTCGCCGCCGGTGACCGCCGTCGATCCGCCGCCGTCCGCCCCCACCGAGGAGTACGCGGTTCTCGCGGATCTCCCGAGGCCGGAGGGGCGGCTGGAAAAGGACGTGCTCGACCCGGTGGTCGCGGCCGCCCGGCGGGGCGACGAACGCGCGGTCCACACGTTGATGGCACTCGTCAAACCGGTGGTCGCCCGGTACTGCCGGGCGCGGATGGGCGGTCGTGACCTGTCCTACCTCTCCGCCGACGACGTCGCGCAGGAGGTGTGCCTGGCGGTCGTGAAAGCGCTGCCCGGCTACGAGGACCGGGGTGGCTCGTTCCTGTTCCTGGTGCGGGCGATCGCGGCGAACAAGGTGGCCGACGCCTACCGCCTGGTGTCGCGTGACCGTTCGGAGCCGGTGGCGGAGCTGCCGGAAAACGGGACGGTCTGGCGCGATCCCGAGGAGCACGTCCTCACCCTCGACCTCGGACGACGGCTGAACGGCCTGCTGGCGCGACTCCCGCCGGCCCAGCGGGAGGTCCTGGCCCTGCGCGTCGTCGCCGGGCTGTCCACGGCCGAGACGGCCCAGTCGATGGGCATCACGCCCGGCAACGTCCGGATCAGCCAGCATCGCGCGCTGACGAGGTTGCGGCGGATGATCGCGGAGGAGCCCGGTCAGGAGCGGAGCCGGTGAACGAGCCGGGCGACCAGCTCGTCGGCGATGTCGTGAGCCGACGAGCGCAGGTCCGCGACGGCCAGCGCCTCCTCCGGATCCAGTCGAACCCGGTCTCGCCGGTGCAACCCGATGGAGCTGGGCTGGGGGTCGTCCACGCGCCCGAGGTATACGAACCTGGCGTGGTCGAGTCCAAGCGCCGGAGCCAGGTCGCGCGGCAGCGGGACGTCGACGCGGAGGAGCAGGCCGAGGATCTTCGCGAGCCGTCCGGTGAGGTCGTTCTCGTCGAGCACCGAGCCGATCGACCTCGCCGGCAAGCCGAACCAGCAGGACCGCTGGCCGTCCCGGTGCACGGCCAGACCTGCTTCGCCCTCACGCGAGCACGCCCAGGCGAGTTCGTCCGAGAAGCCGGTGTCGAGAGCCTGGGCGTGGGTGAACAGGCCCTGCGCCCGGCCACGGCCGGACAGGTCGTCGGCGAGCTGCTGGAGCCGCCGGATCCCGAGCCGGTCGCCGTCTTCGACGGGAGCGAGGTGCAGTTCGACCGTGGCCCGCTGCGGGCGGTAGCGGTTGGCGAAGAGATCCGGCACCCAGAGCACGGTCGCGGGCCGGGCGAGCCGCCTCCACTGCGGTGACCGACCGACGGGGACCGCGCCGGGGCCCGATCGCGGTGGCAGGACAACGGGCGGGCCGAGGGGCGGACGGACGTGTTCGGGCTGTCTGGTCAGCGTGCGGAGGAGGTACTCCATGCCTGCGGGGGAGCTGACGTCGTAGCGGTCCACGTTGTGCGGCTGCAGGCAGAGCGGGATCTCGTCGATGCGGTGCCCGGGCAGGATCACGGGCAGGATCTTCTTGGTCCATTTTCCCCGGTCCGCCGACAGCAGGTCCCGCAGCAGCGCCGCTTCGGCCTGGACGCCGCGGTGGCGGTCGGCGGGCCCGAGGCCGTCGCCCATCTCGCGGTAGACCTTGGACGCCACGACGAGCACGAAGTCGGCGCTCAGGATGTGCTCCGTGGCCCAGGCCTGCCAGTCGCGGCGGTCGGTGTCCGCCCAGCCGTCGATGTCCGCGTCGATGCCCTGTGCGCGCAGGGAGGCAGCGAATTCGCGCACCGCCGCGCGGTGCGGTTCGTCGTCATGCGCGTAGGAAATGAAGACGGTCACGGTCGAAACCACCGGGAAACGATAGAGCATCTTTTCCCGGCGCGGTCCGGAAGTCGCGCTGGACAAATAGTGGACAGCTTGCCAATTCGCCTGCGCGGGCGGCGTTTCCCGTGAGAACGTACGGGCGGTCGGGATCCGGGAAAGGATGGCGAACGTGCGGAATCCGGGTACCGTCGGTATTTCACGGCGGGTGTACGTCTCCTACACGCGGGATTCGCCGGAACACGTCAGGTCGGTGCGGGAGTTCGCGGCATTCCTGCGCACCGGGCTGGGTGTGGATGCCGAACACGACGAGTGGCACGCCACCGAGCGCCGCGATTGGATCGCGTGGACCGTCGACCAGTTGCGGACAGCCGAGTTCGTGCTCGCCATCGCCTCGCCGGAGTACAAGCGCGTGGCCGACGGCGGGCGGCAGCGCACCGAGGGGCGGACCCGTGAGTTCGAAGCGGCGATGCTCCGCGACAACCTCGCCCGCAACATCCCGGAGTCGACCCGGCGGGTGCTGCCCGTCGTCCTGCCCGGCGGCCGTCCCGAGGACATCCCGGACTGCCTGTGCTCGTCGTCCCAGGACTACTACTCGATCCCGGAATTCACCCGCGACGCAGCCGAGGACCTGCTGCGCGTCCTGACCGGCGCGCCGCTGCACGAGAAGCCCCCGCTCGGGACGTTCACCCCGCCCGCGCCGGGTGTCGACCCTGTCGTCGTGGTGCACCGCGCCGCCGCGCCGCCGACCGACCGGGTCCTGGCCGTGGGAGCGGTCGTCGACCTCGGCGGGGTGCGACGGCTCGTGGACGGGCAGCACTGGTCGGAACACCCGAACCGGGACCACTCGGCCGTCTGCCGCCAGGCGCGGGCCTCGGCCTTGCCGCCGGACGACGGCAGCGCCTGGCTCCGGCAGGTGGCGGTGCGGCAGCCGACGGGAGCGGCGGACGCGGCGGTCGCCGCACTGGCCCGGGAGCACGAAATCCTCACCGTGCTGGACGGCCGGGCGCCGGAACTGCCGCGGCCGCTGGGTTTCTTCCGCGACGGTCACCTCGCGACACTCGCCACCCGCTGGCCGACGTCGCGGAGCCTCGGCGGTCCGGGCGAGACGCTCGCCACCGACATCCCGGCTGCCGGCGAGTCCGTCGACCCGTGGCGGATGCGGCAGGTGCTGCGTGGCGTCGCCGGGCTCTGCGGCGCGCTCGCGGCGCTGCACGCCACCGGCGCCGCGCACCGGAACCTGGCGCCGGAGCGGATCATCCGGCTCGACGACGGCCGCCTCGCGCTCGTCGACCTCGGCCTCGCCGCCTCCGCGCCCACGCCGGGGGAAGGACCCGACCGGTACCGGGCGCCCGAGCAGCGCCGCGGGAGTTCCCGGCTCACCGGCGCCGCCGCCGACGTCTACCAGGTGGCGGCCATGACCTGCCACCTGCTCACCGGCACCCCGCCCAGCCCGGCGGTGGCGATGCCGATCCGGGGCCGGGTGCCCGCGCTGCCGGACAGCGCCGCCGCCGTCCTGGACGCCGCGCTGGCCGCCGACCCGGCCGCCCGCCCCGCGATGAGCGCGCTGATCACGGCTCTTTCGACTCTCCCCGCCATCCCCGCCTGAGGACCCCCCGTTGTTCCGCACAGTCGAACTCCCCACGCCCGCCGTCCTCGTGCCCGCCAGGGAGCTGCACACCAAGCTGGCCAGGACCGGCCGTGACCACCCCGGTCTGCCGAGCGGGCTGGACCAGGTGCTGCGGGATCTGGCCGTCCGCCAGGAGGGCGTGCCGGTGACCGTCGCCGAACCGCGGCGCCCCGGTGGCGACCGGAGCCTGCGGTTGCACACCTACGGCTACGTGGTCACCCTGTTCCCCACCCGCAACGGGGACGGTTACCTGGTCGTGGGGATCGATCCGCTCCGGATGCGCGACCACGACCGCCTCGCCGACGGGCACCTCCTGGTCCG
Source organism: Amycolatopsis thermoflava N1165 (assembly GCF_000473265.1). Lineage (NCBI taxonomy): Bacteria > Bacillati > Actinomycetota > Actinomycetes > Pseudonocardiales > Pseudonocardiaceae > Amycolatopsis > Amycolatopsis thermoflava. The sequence goes on along the minus strand of NZ_KI421511.1, from coordinate 3,300,630 downwards.
CACCCGGTGGCGGGCGGTGTTCGAGCTGCCGCAGATCCCGCCCGGCAGCAGTGCGCACTGGCCGCGGCTCACCGGGGAATGGGACGCGCTGGTGCGGGCGCGCGGAGACCGGCGGCAGGCCCCGGACATCTCACCGGCGCACGAGCGGTTCCTCGACACGCTCGACGAGCTCATCGAAACCACGCGCCGGTTCGCCGCGCGCGACGACGATTCGCCGGCGAGGTACCCGTACCGCTCGGCCGATCCGGTGGGGGAGCGGCGCTTCAGCGGCGCGCCGGTCTACGTGTTCCGGATCGCCGGGGACCGGAGGCCGGAGCGCGGACGGCTCGTCCGGCTCCGTGGCGAGCCGGAACAACGCGGGGAAGTGGTCCGGGTCCAGGACGACCTGGTGACGGTGCGGTTCGACCAGCCGCTCGACTGGAACCGGCTGGCGCCGCAGGGCGAGCTCCAGGACCGGCCCAACGAGGTCGTCTACGCCAAGCAGCGCGAAGCCGTCGCACTCCTGCGGTCGCGGAAAGCACACAACCGCAACCTGATGTCCGTCTTCGTCGACCACGACGCGCGGCCGTTGACGGCGGTGTCCGCCGAGCCGGCGGAGGCCCTCGACGCCGACCAGCTCGCCGCGTTCCGCGCCGCGCTCGGGGTCCGCGACGTGCTGGCGGTGCTGGGCCCGCCCGGCACCGGCAAGACGCGCACGATCAGCGAGATCGCCAGGGCCCGTGCGTTGTCGCCGGACCGGGGCCGCACGCTCATCGCGTCGTTCACGAACCGGGCGGTGGACAACGTCCTGGCCAAGCTGCCTCGGGACGTGGTCGTGGTCCGGGTCGGCAGCGAGGGCAAGGTCGACGCGGAGGGCCGCACGTTCCTGCTGGAACACCTGGCCACCGAGCTGCGTGCCGAGATCATCGCCACCACGGCGGTCGCGCGGCAGGGTTACGAAGGTGTGCCGGTGGCGCAGGAGTGGGCCGGCGAGTTCGGACGGCGAATCGCCGCGCTGCGCGAAGACCTGGCCGTGGAAGCCCGCGCCGGGCAGGCATTGGATGCCGCTCGCCGGTCGGTGGGCGGGCCGGCTCAGCAGCGGGTGGACGACCTCGCCCGCGCCCTCGGCGACCGGGAACGCGCGGCCGCGCAACGCGCCGACCGGCTCCGGAGCCTGCTCGAATGCCAGGAGCGTGCGCAGCGAGGCGGGCCGTGGAGCAGGCGGTGGGTCGCGTGGATGGCGCGGCGGCGGAGCGACCGCGCCGACCGGCTGCGGGCGGACTTGGCGGCCCGCAGCCAGGAGGCCGCCACGCTGCGCGGCCGCCTGCACGAGGCCGCCGCCGCGCTCGACCTGGCCACCCGGGACGCGCCCCAGGTGATCGCGGCGGCCGGTGTGCTCGACCAGGCGGTGTCGGCACGCCGCCGGCGGGCGGCCGAGGCCGGTCAGGCTCTCGACGCGATCCGGGCGGCGCTCGGGCCCGTCCACGCCGTGCCGGTTCCGCCGGACACCGGCGATCCCGCTGCGTTGCCGGCCGCGCTGACCGACGTCCACGCCGGGCTCGGGCCCTGGCTGGCGTGCCTCACCGCCCGCGCCCGGCTGCTCGACGAGTGGCGCACCGCGGTGTCCGGGGCGACCGAGCAGCTGTACCCGGAGCTGGTCCGGTACGCCGACGTGGTCGGAGCCACCTGCACCGGAGCCGCGTCCCGTCCGGAGATCGCCGGGGAGACGTTCGATCTGGCGATCATCGACGAGGCCGGTCAGATCGGCACGGCGGACGTGCTGGTCCCCCTGGTCCGGGCCGACCGCGCGGTCCTGGTCGGCGATCACCGCCAGCTTCCCCCGATCGTGGGCAGCGACGTGCTGGCGTGGGCGGAGGAGACCGGCGATCCCGCTGTGCGGGACCTCGTCACCAAGAGCGCACTGGAGATCCTGGTGGAGCGGCACGCGCTGCCGCCGAGCCACGTGGTGGCGCTGACCCAGCAGCGGCGGATGCCGAAGGTGATCGCCGACTTCGCCTCCGCGGCCTTCTACGGCGGGCGGCTGACCACGCACGTCGAGCGCGTGCACAACGACCCCCTGTTCGCCGGCCCGCTGGTCTTCGCCGACACCTCGCAGCTGCCGGTGCGGGACCGGTCGGAAACGCCCGTGCGGCGCGGGGCGACGCGCGGGACGGTCAACCACGCGGAGGCCCGGCTGCTGGCCCGGCTCGCCGCCTTCTACCACCGGCTCGGCGCGGACTGGGCGCTGATCGTGCCCTACCGGGCGCAGCGCGGGCTGATCGCCCAGCTCCTCACCGGGGACATCCCGGACCTGGACGCGGTGGACCACCACGTGGGCACCGTCGACGCCTTCCAGGGCGGCGAGCGCGACGTGGTCCTCTACGGGTTCACGCGCAGCAACCGCGCCGGCGAAGTGGGGTTCCTGGACGAGCTGCGGCGGGCCAACGTCGCGTTCACCCGCGCCCGGCGGCAGCTGGTGCTCGTCGGCGACATGGACATGTTGTGCCGGGCGCGGGACCGCGGGTTCCGCGACCTGGCCCACCTCCTGCGCGCGCACGTGCTCGCCCACGGCGAGGTGCGGCACCACCGGGAGCTCATGGCCGTGCTGGAGCAGCGGCGGGAAGCGGGAGCGGAACTGGCATGACCGGCAGCGGAAAACCCTTGCTGTACCCCGAAGAGCGGGCGCTCGACGACGCGGCGTGGGAACAGGGGCTCACCCCGTCGCGGATCTTCGCGATCCTGCTGCCGGTGTGGCAGGTCGAGGTGCGCGCCACCGTCACCGAGGGCAGGCCCTACGAGCTCATCGACCGCTTCCTGGAGCGCGGGATCCTCGAGGGCGGGCTGACCTCGGTGGCCGAGCTGTCGCGGTTCTTCGCCCTGGACGAGCCCCTGGTCGACCGCGCCGTCCGGGTGCTGTCGGCCATCGGGCACGTCACCGTCCGGGACGGCCGTCTCGCCCTCACGGAGCTGGCCCTGCGGTCGCAGCGGGACCAGGTCTGCTACGTGACCACGCGAGAGGACCGGCGCAAGATGTACTTCGACGCGTTCTCCTCACGGCCGTTCAGCCGCGGCTACTACGACTCCGGCACCGTCACGTTCCTGACCGCGGACAAAGCCGCCGCGGCCACGGCCGCGCACCCGTACCCGCGGTTCCTGAAACTGACCAGCACGCGCGGCTTCCGCCGGGACACGCTGCGCGACCTCGAGGGCCGGTCGGACCGGGACCACTACAACCTGCCGTTCCGAGTCGAGCAGCCGGAGAGTCTCGGCGAGGAATGCGTGTACCTGCCGGTGTACCTGGTCCGCGCGGCCGACGCCCGGCGCGCGCCGCGTTACATGGTCTACAGCCAGATCACCGACACCGCGGACCCGGAACTGAGCGACCTGTGCGGCTCGCTGCCCGAGATCACCGGGCTGGTGGAGTCGGAAGCGCTCGCCGTCCAGCCGGGACGGCACGAGCAGCGCATCGCCGACTGGCTGGCGGACAAGGGCGTCCACGGAGTCAGGGCGGTTCAGACCGAGCGCGGGTTCTGGCAGGTCACGCTCCCCGCGACGGCGTTCCGGCCGTCCGGCCGGGTGCCGCTGAGCCGGATCGGCTCGTTCGTGCCGCTGGGTACCGGCGTGCTGGGGGTGTGGTGCGAGGACGAGCGGATCCGGGAGGACGCGTTCCTGCGGCGGATCGACGCCTACGTCACCGCCAGCCGGACGGACGTCGGCGACTGGGTGGTGCGGCTCGCGCGCCGGCTGGGCCTCGCCCTGGGGACCGTGGCCGAGGTCGGGGCGCTGGCGCGGCGCGCGGGGATGAGTTCGCTGGCGGCGGTCCTGGCCGAGCACGCCGGTTCCTGATGCCGTTCCGGGTACATTGTGGACAACGGAATGCGCCTGGGGTGGGTGATGCCCGTCGTCCCCCTTTCCGGTGTCGGTGCACGGAAATCCGCTCGCGGACGCCGCCATCGGGCGCCGGAGGGTGTAGCGTCAGGGGGGTCGAGAGCATCCCGCGCGCGGGCGGTCAAGCCGGCGCCGTTCTCGGCCGCTGACGCCGACCCGGTCACGGGCCGGGGGCAGGAGCACCGGCATGTCGTCGGGCCCGCACGTTCGCACCACCACCCCGAAGGCCGGTATGGCCGCCGGGCCGCCGCGGCTGAAACTCCGAGCGAGTCAGAACCCGTCGGTGCCCACCCCGGGGTACGTCGACGGGGCCTGGTGGCCACGGTCGCGAGACCTGTCCGCGGAGCTGCCGGCACTGCGTGCGGTGCTGGCAGCCCGCCTGGGGCCGATCGACCGGATCGCCTACCACACGACCGCCTGGGACCCCTCGGTGCGCCACTTCGACCGGCGTGGCTCGCTCGTCCCGGTCGTGGGCTACCGCAGGCAGGATTCGGACACCGTGGATGTGACGACCTCGGCGGGTGATCGCCTCGTCCTGGTGGTGGTGCCGCCCGCCTAGGGCTCGACGTACCGCGCCAGCCGCGCGGCGAGTTCGGTGCGGCCGACGTCCACCGCGAATACCGGGCGGGGCGCGTCGGAGCGGTCCGCGGCGATGACCCCGGTGACGAAGCGCGCCACGTCCGCCGGTTCCGGGACCACGTCGTCCCCGGCGAACCAGGCGAGCACCATCGGCGTTTCGCCCGGCCCGGTCTCCACGGCCACTGCCCAGCCGCTGCCTTCGCTCCACACCAGCATCAGGTCCTCGCCCGGCCGGGTCGGCCACCGCCGGGTCAGGCCCAGGTACGCGGTGGCCGTGTCGCTGAGCTCGAAGGAGGTCGCTTCCGCAGGCACGCCGACGGCTTCGGCGACTGCCCGCAGGTATCCGGCGAGTCCGCGGCTGAGTTCGGTCAGGCCGGCGGCGGGAGAATCCATGTGCCCAGCCTAGTTGGGCCGCGTCAGCGCCTGAGCTGCTCGGCCAGGAAGCGGCGCAGCGGTTTCGGCGGGCGGCCGGTCAGGCGGTGCACGGTGCCGGTCACCCGGTCTTCGCTGCCGTGCCGGATGCCCTCGTCCAGGGCGGCGAGCGCGGCGGCGAAGTCGGCCGGGTAGCCCGCCGCCACGAACCGGTCGACCAGGTCGGTGGTCCCGACGCTGGTGTGGCGCACCTCGACGCCGGTCACCTCGCTGTAGATCGCGGCGGCCTCGGTGTAGCTGATGGCCTCCGGGCCGGTGATCACGTGTTCGTCGCGGCCGCACTTGTCGGCGAGCAGCAGCGCCGCGGCGGAGGCCGCGATGTCGGCGGCGTCGATGAACGCGACCCGCCCCTCGCCGGTCGCGGTCACGATCTCGCCGCGGGTCCGGATGCCTTCGGCCACCGGGTGGTCGCCGGTGAAGTTCTGCATGAACCACGACGGCCGCAGCACGGCGAACTCCGGCATGATCTCCCGTACGGCGCTGTCCACCCGGCCCAGCCCCGGATCGCCGGTCGCCACAGCCGACGAGCTGAGCAGCACGACCCGGCGCACTCCCGCTTCCCGGGCGCGCTCCAGGAACGGGCGCACCAGGGGCTCCGGCTCGGCGACCCCGACCGGTGCGATCAGGTACATCCGCTCCACCCCGTCCAGTGCGGCGTCGTGGGTGGCCGGGTCGGACCAGTCGAACCCGGTGCGCCTGCTCGCCGCGCGGACCGTCGCCCCGGCTTCGCTGAGCAACCGTACGAGGGGACGCCCGGTGTTCCCGGACGCGCCTGTGACCAGGACTTTCACTGAGCCCCCTCCTGCATGGCGACCAGCTCGCCGAGCCGCCCGAGAGCGTGCCCGGCGGCGAGCGGACTCCAGTAGTCCCGCAGCGACTCGATACCCTCGGCGCCCACCCGGACCACGTTGACGTACCGCATCCGGTAGGGCAGTCCCGTGCGCAGCGCCGTGCCGTCGACCTCCCACTCCACGATCAGCACGTCCGGGTCGGTGGTTTCATGGCGGGTCTGGGACGTGATCGCCGTGATGTCGACGTTGTCGGTGTAGTCGCGCACGTACTCGCGCACCGCCTCCCGGCCCCGGAGGACGGGCCAGCCGGGCGGTGCGAAGGGAAACTCCATGACCCCGCCGGGGGCGAAGACGTCGGCGAAGCCGTCCATGTCGTGCGCCAGCACGCGCTCGTGAAGCCGATCCAGAGCCTCATGCGCGCGACGGCGCCGGTCCTCAGGGGAGAGAGTCACGACAACGCTCCTCAGATGGTCGGGACGATACCGTCTCGTCCATCATAGCGCCCAGTGGAGTCATCAACGCCACCGCCCACGCGCAACCGCCGCCCGGCAACGAAAAGCAAGCGACTACCCCAACCAGACCTCCCGCGCCCGAACGCAAGCCGGCAACGCAACAGCACCGACCATCGAACCAGACCTCCCCCGCCCCCGATCCACAGCCGATCTTTAGTCGCCGACCAGGCGTGTCAAGGCACGCTTTCCCGCCTTGACACGGCTGCTCGGCGACTGAAACACAATCAGGCATCGGGGGCGGGGGTGGTCGGAAGGTGACCTTTCGAGCGCCGTGAGGCGCACCGCCCGCAGGGCGGACTCTTCGCCGCGCGAAGGCGCGGGTTTAAAGATCAAAAGAAGTCCTCGCCGGACGGGCAGGCTCCGGGATGACCAGAAGAGCACTTCACCTCACCTTGGGTGGGTGGCTGGGTGGTCATCCCGTCGCCTTCCGGTTTGTGCATATCACCTTGAGCCAGGGCCGCAAGGTTGGCATGGTCGGCCGCCGGAGAGAGCCCGGGTTGCGGCCCTGGCTCAAGGTGATGGCGCCGGTGTCAGGCGACGGGATGACCACCCGGCTACCTTGTGTTCACAGATCGTCCGGTGCAGGTGAAGCTTGTCGCTGCGGCTGGGTCACCGTTCCGGTAGCGGGGCCAGGCCGGATATTCGCACAGTGGGCGGGCCCGGCCGGTGGTGGCGTCGGTGACCACCGGGTCGGCCGGCGGCTTTCCGTGCTCGGCCCAGTTTTCCAGTGCAGTCAGCGAGTCCCACGCGGCGGGGAAGGCCGCGCTCACGTTGGCGTGGTTCGCGCCGGGGATCAGGTAGAACCGTGCGAAGGCATCCGTTGCCCGCTTGCCCAGTGTGCGCTCCACGCGCTCAAAATAGTCCACTGTAGACCGGTGGCTGACCAGCTCGTCCGCTGTTCCGTGCAGCAGCAGGAGTTTGCCGCCGCCCCGGGCGAAACGGCTCAGGTCCGGGTTGTTCACGTCCTGCAGCCCGGCCAGCTCGGCGATCCGCTCCCGCCACGGGCCCGGATCGCGTGGATCGACAGTCAGGGCGTCGAAGCCTGGGTCGCGGGTCACGAAGTATCGCACCCACTGGTCCCAGAACTGGACGCCGTAACCAGCGGTGGTCGGCATCGGGGTGGCGGGGGCCACCGTGCCCATGCCGAGCAGTGGGGTGGTCATCGCCGCGCCGGACAGGAACGGGAAACCCGGGTAGCCGCGTTCGCCGCTGTTCAGGTGGTAGTTCCACCGTAGCGGAGCGGAAATCGCCTTCACCGCGCGGATCTGCGCGTCCGACAGGCACGTGTCGCCGGTGTCCGCGCCGCCGGGGCAGCGCAACGACCGAGGGTCGAACCGGCAACCGGGCTCGTTCGAGATCACGCCGTCACGCAGGCCGTCGAGACCGTCGCAGGCCTGAACGACACTGCGGTACAACAGGGTCTGCTTCGCCGGGTTCGGGAACGCGCCCGGCTGCGACAGTACCTGCGCCTCGTAGCCGAAGAACAGGTCCAGGCTCGCCGCGTTCCACGCCGGGTACGCCGAGATCACCCCGTCGAAATCGGCGGGCCACCGTTGCGCCACCGCCAGCGCCTCGCGGCCACCGGTCGAGCCGCCCGCGAAAAAGGTGTGCGACGGGCGCGCCGAATACCTCTCGGCGATCAGGAACATCGCCGCATCACGGGTCTTCTTCAGCGCGTCGCCCGAGAAGTTGCGCACCGCCTCGTCGTTCACCCCGAACGAGCCGTCGAGCGAGGTCGCCGGAACGTGCGTCGGGGAGGCCTGGTGACCGGAATCGCTCGCGAACGTCGCATAACCGCGCGCCAGGGGAGTGGGGCCGCCGACCGGTCCGAACGGGACGTTGCCAGCCACGTTCGGGATCGTGCCGTTGTAGCCGCCACCACCGAACATCAACGCCTTGCCGTTCCACTCCGCCGGCAACGCGACGCGCATCCGGATGTCCGGCGCCGCCGGATCGACCGGGTGCAGCGCCGCGTCCACCTGGCAGTACGTGCCCGCGACCTGGGCCGACGTCACCGTGCCGCCGCTGGTCGGCAGGCCGATCGCGGCGGCCGGGATCGCCAGCCCCGCCAGCCCGGCGCACGACGTCGCCGGATCCGCCTGCGCCGGCGCCGCGAGAGCCGCGGCCGCCAGTGCCGGGACCAGCACGGCAACAGACCTTCTCATGGACGATCCTCCCTGCGCACCGTTGCGAGATCGCCAGGGTAGGCAGCGCCCGGGACGGTCCACCATGTCGGCGGACCACAGCGTCGGTCAGCCCGTCATGTGCTTGATCGACACCACCACGGCGTCGGTGAACGCGCGGGTGCCTGCCGAGCCGCCGAGGTCCGGAGTCGTCACACCGCCGCGGATCGTCTCGGCGACCGCCTCCCGGATGATGCCCGCGACCCGGGCCGGCGCCGGGTCGTCGTGGCGCTCGCCCAGCCACTCCAGCAGCATCGCGGCCGACAGGATCATCGCCACCGGGTTCGCCACGTCCCGGCCCGCGATGTCCGGCGCGGAACCGTGCGTCGCCTGCGCCATCCCGCGCGCCGCCGACACGTTCACCGACGGCGCGATGCCGAGCGAACCCGCGATCTCCGCGGTCAGGTCGGACAGGATGTCGCCGAACATGTTCTCCGTGACGATCACATCGAACTCCGGCGCACGCCGCACCAGGGCGGCGGCCATCGCGTCGATGTGCATGTCGCCGACCTCGACGTCCGGGTACTGCCGCGCCACCTCGCGGCACACGTCCAGGAACAGGCCGCTGGTCAGCCGCAGCACGTTCGCCTTGTGCACCACCGTCACCCGGCGCCGCCGCTGCCGCGCCAGCCGGAACGCCTCGTGCGCGATCCGCTCCACCGACTCGCGCGTGAAGATGGCGTGCGCGATCGCCACGTCCGGGGTCGGCATGAACTCGCCCGCCCCGGCGAAGGTGTTCCGGTCGGCGTAGAAACCCTGGGTGTTCTCCCGCACGATCACCAGGTCGGTGCCGGGCACCAGCGCCCGCGCCCCGTCGAACGCCCTGGCCGGGCGGATGTTGGCGAACAGGTCGAAGTGCTTGCGCAGGAACCCGCTCGGGTTGAGCCGCGAGCGGTGCGGCTCCGGGTAGGACGCGTTGTCGTGCGGGCCGAGCAGCCAGCCGTCCACACCGGACAGCGCCTCGACCGTGGATTCCGGCAGGGGAGTGCCGAACTCGTCGATCGCCGACCGGCCCACCGGCAGCGGCACCCAGTCGATGTCGAGCTCCTGCGCCGCCGCGTCCACCACGCGGACCGCCGCCGGCACGATCTCCGGCCCGATGCCGTCCCCGTCCATCACCCCGAGGCGGTACGTGTCCTGCGTCATGTCAGCCCTTCCCTTGACTTCAAGCGCTTCAACTATCCGACACTGGCCGGTATGAGCACGATCCAGGAGGTCTCCCGGCGCAGCGGACTGCCGGAACCCACCCTGCGTTACTACGAGAAGATCGGCCTGATCGGGCCGGTCGACCGCGACGAGTCCAGCGGGCACCGCCGGTACCCGCCCGAGCTGGTCGAGACCATCGAGGCGCTCGGCTGCCTCCGCTCGACCGGCATGAGCCTGGCCGACATGCGGGTCTACCTGCGCCACCTCGACGGCGGCGACCCGGCCGAGCAACGCGACCTGTTCGCCCGCAACGTCGAACGGCTGGACGCCGAGATCGAGCGGCTGCGGGTGCGCCGCGACTACCTGCGGCTCAAGGCCGAGCTGTGGGACGCGCGGGACCGCGGTGACGCGGCCGCCGAGGAGCGGGCCGCCGACGAAATCCGGGGCCTGTTGCCCCGGCTGAAGTGACCGCGCGCGGCCCCGTCCTGGTCACGGGCGGGACGGGGTTCGTCGGCACGCACGTCATCGCCCGCCTGCTGAGTGACGGGTGGGCCGTGCGGACGACGGTCCGGTCGCCTGATCGGGCCGGGGAGGTGCGCGAGGCGGTCGGCGGGGATCCCGAGTTCGCCGTCGCCACCCTGGACAGCGACGTGGGCTGGGCCGAGGCGGTGGACGGCTGCGCGTACGTGCTGCACGTCGCCTCCCCGTTCCCGGCCGACGACCCGGCCGACGAGGACGAGGTGATCCGCCCGGCGCGCGACGGCGCGGTGCGGGTGCTCCGCGCCGCCCGGGACGCGGGGGTGCGGCGCGTGGTGCTGACCTCGTCGTTCGCCGCCGTCGGATACAGCGGCACGACGCGCGGCTTCTACGACGAGACCGACTGGACCGACCCGGCGGACGACAACACCGCGTACGTGAAGTCGAAGGCCGTCGCGGAGCGGGCGGCGTGGGACTTCGCGCGCGAGGGCGGACCGGAGCTGGCGGTGATCAACCCGACGGGCATCTTCGGACCGGTGCTGAGCCCCCGGCTGTCCACCTCGACCGGCCTGATCAAGGCGATGCTGGAGGGGACGATGCCGGTCGTGCCGCGGTCGTACTTCGGCGTGGTCGACGTCCGCGACGTGGCCGACGCGCACGTGCGCGCGATGACCGCGCCGTCGGCGGCCGGCGAGCGGTTCCTCGTGAGCAGCGGACCGGCGATGAGCTTCGCGCAGATCGCCGAACTGCTGGGCGTGCCGGTGCGCGAGGCTCCCGGCGAGGCCGAGGTGCCGGTGATCCGCACGGACAAGGCGCGGAACGTCCTGGGCTGGGAACCCCGCGACCAGCGGACGACCATCCGCGAGACGGCGGAGAGCCTGCGGCGGTCGGGCCTGCTCGGAGGCTGAGGCCGGAGCCGCGGGCCCGGGCGGTGAGCCCCACCGCCGGCGAGTGTGGGACTCGCGGCTCAGGTCGGGTCGGTGAAGCGTGGCGCCCGCTTCTCGAAGGACGCGGTCACCGCCTCGACCTGGTTCGGGCTGCCGATCAGGGCGGTGATCTCCCGCTGCTCCGCCGCGAAGCCGGCCTCGTGGTCGCGCGGCAGGTCCAGCAGGCGCTTCGCCGCGCGGACCGCGTCGGGGCTGCGCCCGGCGATCGACCGGGCCAGCTCCAGCGCCTCCGCCCGCGGATCGTCGGCCACGCGCGTCGCCAGGCCCAGCGAGACCGCCTCCGCGCCGCTCACGATCCGGCCCGTGAAGGTCAGCTCCTTCGCCACGTCCCGGCCGACCAGCTCGGGCAGCACCTGCGTGCCGGTCATGTCCGGGATCAGGCCCCACTTGATCTCCAGCATCGACAGCTTCGCGTCCGCCGCGACGATCCGGATGTCCGCGCCCAGCGCCACCTGCAGCCCGCCGCCCAAGGCGTGCCCGGTGATCGCCGCGATCACCGGCACCGGCAGTTCGGTCCACACGTAGGCGGCGCGCTGACCGGTCGCCTTCGCCGGTCCCGTGGCGGGTGGCAGGTCGACGTCCGCGGTGATGCGGCCGCCGGAGCGCATCGCCTGGAAGGCCGCGAAGTCCAGGCCGGCGCAGAAGTCCGGGCCCTCGCCGGAGAGCACGACCGCCCGCAGCCCCGGCTCGGTCTTGAGCCGTTCGCCCGCCCGCACCAGGGCCGCGAACATCGCCGGGTCCAGCGCGTTGCGCTTGTCGGCACGGTTGAGCCGCACGTCGGCGACACCTTCACTGATCTCGATGCGCACGCGATCCACCGCGCCAGTCTGACCCGCACGGGGTGGCGGGGACAAGATCGCCCCGCCACCCCGGGGCCTCAGCGGCTCGCGAGCAACGCGATGTCCGCCAGCAGGACGCGCTCCAGCTCCGGAGCGAACCCGGCCCGGCGCACCGCGTCGGCGGCCTGGTCGAAGCGCCCGGCGTCCAGGTGGCGCAGGATCGTCGCCGTCTCCTCCGGGCTCGCCCCGGCCTCGGCGACCAGCACCCGCACGCCCGTCACGTCGACCACGACCTCGAACTTCGCGGACGCCGAAGCCGTCCCGCCCGGGCCGGTCGCGGTAGCGACCAGCTCGTGCGCGCCGGCGGTCAGCGAGCGCGGGTCCAGCGGCACCGCCGGGTCGATCCGCGTGCCGTCCAGCGTCACCGAGACCGACGAGGCGTCCCGCGCCGACACCGCGACCGGCGCCGGCACGTACCGCCGCAGCTCACCCGGCACCGAGATCGTCACGGACGGCGCCGCGTGGCCCGACCGCCAGCCGGCGAGCTCCCCGGCCCGGTCGGTGATGATCGCGTCCACCCCGGCGTCGGCCAGCTTCCGCCAGGTCGCGGCGTCGTTCACCGTGTAGGGCATCACGGCGATCCCGGCGGAGTTCAGCTTGGACACCGTGTCCGGCCGCGTCAGCAGCGCGGCGGCGGACGGGTTGTACGTCACGACCCCGAACGCCTTCGCCGTCGCCACCGGATCGGCGTCCACCGCGCCCCGCAGCAGCCCCAGCGGGATCTCCGGCGCGACCGCCCGCGCGTCCCGCAGGACCTGCTCGTCGAAGCTCTGCACCAGCACCTGCCGCGCCATGCCGCGGCTGCGCACCTCGTCGAGGATCCGCGTGGTCTCCGCGCGGGTCTCCGGGCCCTTGATCTCCAGCAGCAGCGTCGATCCGCTGGTGCGGACCAGGTCCAGCACCTGCCCGAGGGTCGGCACCCGCTGCCCGGCGAACGCGGGCGAGAACCACGACCCCGCGTCCAGCGCGGTCACCTGGGCGGCGGTCAGCGTCGAGATGTCGCCGGTGCCGGGGGTGGTCCGGTCGACGGTGTTGTCGTGCATGACCACCGGCACGCCGTCGCGGGTGGTCTGCGCGTCGATCTCCACGTACTCGGCGCCGGCGCGGATCCCGGCCTCGATCGCCGCGAGGGTGTTCTCCGGCGCGACCGCGGAGTAGCCGCGGTGCGCGACCGTGAGCGGCAGCGCGCCGTCCGGCTGGGTCACCGGCAGCGGTTCGAGCTGGGTGACCACCACGTCGTCGACGCTGATCTTCGCGCCGTCGGCGATGAACCCGAACACGCCCGACGCGCTGCGCCGCAGCTTGGTCGTGGTCAGGACGGTCTGGCCGTCGAAGCTCCAGGTCGCGCGGCTGCCGTGCACCTCGATCGCCACGCGGACGTCGCGCCCGGTGCCCGCGTCGTACGGCGCGGCGGCGGTGTCGGTCACCTTCCAGGTGTTCGCCTCGGTGCGCTGCGCGAACTCGATGCCGTTGGTGGCGGTGGAGGCCGACCGCATGACCGCCTGGCTCCACGGCACGGCCCCGCCCGGCGCGGTGTCGAGAACGATGCCGGCCCAGCGGCTGGAGTTGGTCACCGAATCGAACCGGATGGTCGCCTCGGCGCGGAAGTCCTCCAGGTGCGTGCCGAACGTGATCCGGGACAGCGTCCCGGGCGCGGTGTTGGTCAGCTTGCCGCCGCTGACCTGCCAGGTGCCTGCGACGGGGGTCCACCCGGCGGGCAGCGCGGAGCCGGCGAAGGACTCGCGGACGACGACGTCGCCGGGCGCGGCGGCGGCGAGGGTGGGGACGAGTGCGGCGGCGAGGCCGAGCGCGAGCGCGGCCGCCGTCCACCGGTGGGGAGTGCGTCTCATGCGGCGGACGCTATGTCCGGATTGTGGCGGGAAGGTTGATCTTTCCTGGACGTCCGGCGACGATCAGCGCACGACGCGCGCCGAGCCGCGCTCGACGAGTTCTGCGCTCAACCGCACGGTTTCCCGCGGCCGGTCCGGGTCCGCGACCCGCCGCAGCAACAACTCCACCCCGGCCGAGCCGACCTCGTCGGCAGGCAGCCGGATCGTGCTCAGGCCCGGCTCCAGGTAGGCGGCGAACGGGTGGTCGCCGTAGCCGAGCACACGCACGTCCTCGCCGACGGTCAGCCCGCACTCCCGGACCGCCTTGTAGACCCCGAGCGCGAAGTAGTCGTTGCCGGTGACCACCAGATCCGGGTGGTGCTCACGGCTGATCAGCCCGGCCGCGAGCCGGTGGGCGTCGTCCGGCCGCCACGGCAGCGCCGCGTCCCGCGTCCGGTGCCCGGGCACCTTCAGCACCAGCGAATCGCCGCCGAGCGCCCGCTGGAAACCCGCGATGCGCTGGGCGACCGTGCTGATCTCCAGGTCCTCCTCGAACAGCCACGCCCGCCCCGGCCCGGCCACGCGCGACACCGCGTCCGCGACCGCCTGCTCGACGTCGATGCCGACGAAGTCGAAACCCAGCTCCGGGATGTCGCGGCTGAGCAGCACGACCGGCAGCCCGGCCGCGGACAGCTCCGCCCACACCCCGGGCCGGTGCTGGATCGGCACCGCCAGCACCCCGTCGACGCCGAAGCGCAGCAGCTGCTGCACCGCGCGTTCCTCGTTGTCCTCGTTCTCCTCGGTGACCAGCAGCAGGACCGAGTACCCCGCGATCCGGCACTGCCGCTCCACCGCGGAGATCAGCGCGGCGTAGAACGGGTTCGACGGGTTGGTGATCACCAGCGCGAGCACCATCGTGGTGCCGGAGACCAGCGACCGGGCGTGGCTGTTCGGCACGTACCCCAGCCGCCGGGCCTCGGCGACGATCATCTCGCGGGTGGCCTCGCTGACCTGGTCCTTGCCCGACAGCGCGCGCGACACCGTGTTCGCGGACAGGCCGACCCTGTCCGCGACGTCACGCAACGTGACCCGCCGAGCGCGCACCACCAGCCTGACCTCCGGATCAACCCTTGCCAACAAGATAGATGCGCAGCTTCCCGGTCGTGCCGGGACCCACGGCGCAGCGCACCCGCAGCCACTGGCCGAACCCGCTCACCGCCCAGGTGATCAGGCCGGGGGCGTCGATGCGGTGCTCGACGTCGTCCAGCGGGCACCAGTGCAGGCCGTCGGGGGAGATCTCGGTGCGGAAGTCCAGCGGGCCGTCCAGGTCGAGCGCCTGCACGAAGAACCGGGCCTCGGCGGCCCACGGCAGCTCGTAGGGTTCGGTCGCGAAGTCCTCGCGGACCACGGTGTTGCGTTCCAGGACAGCCGTCGTCGTCGAGCGCATGTCGTGCCTCACCAATCCACCGAGATCAGGACCGAGTCCAGGAACAGGAAGTTGCGGACGCCGCAGTGGGTGCGGACCGAGAAGTAGAAGTTGAGCAGGTTGTCCAGCGTGCCGTAGCGGTCCGGGTACGGCGGCACGGGCACGTCCCGCATGTCCATCACGCGGTCGTTGAGCTGGAGCTCCACATTGGACCGCGTGCTGGTGTCGATGTCCCAGCGCAGGTAGTGCCAGTTGATCTTGGTGGGCACCTCGTTGACGCACATCTCCAGCGGCTCGCCGAAGGTGCGCCAGTCGTCCGGGTCCGGCGCGGTGAAGTCGGCGGCGTAGGGGAGGGCGAACTTGCCCTCCTGGTGGTCGCGCGGCGTCGGCTCCGGCACCACCGGGTACATCCAGCGGTTGGTCATCTCGCCGTCGAGGTTCGTGTTCTGGTAGCGGATGACGTTGTGGTAGCGCAGGCCGCCATCCGAGCAGATGTCGGTGGCCACGGTGAACGCGCCGAACTGCGACTCCGACGGGTGCCGGTTGCCGTCCCAGGGCACCGACGCGGGCGCCTCGTGCCCGACGGTCGCCTCCGCCTTGAACGCGAAGTGGGTCTCGATGCGGACCCGGCCGCGGCCCGCCATCGTCAGGCGGCGGATGCCGGTCGCGGTGTGGCCGGGGTAGGGGCGGGTCGCGAGTTTGAGCGCGTAGTTGCCGCTCAGCGTGCCGTGCGTGCCGACGTCGAAGAACGTGCACGAGGACAGCTGCGGCGGGCGGAAGTCTCGCATGTGGTCGTCCACGGTGTCCAGGTCGCCGCGGCCGTCGTAGTTGCCGAGCAGCTCGGTCCAGCCGTGCGTGGTGGAGTCGAACCGGTCGAAGCACAGCACGCGGGACAGCGGGTTGTACTTCGACAGGGCCGTCTCATTAACGTTCATGTAAGTCAAAGCGGTTCCTTGTCTCTTGACCGCAGGGAAAGCGAACTCGTAGCCTGTCGCCACCATGAACGTTAATGTAGACGTTCGTCAGACGCAACGAAGGGTCTGCGATGAGACTCCGGATCAGCCGGGCCACGGTGGGCTCGACCGTGGGCACGGCGCTCGAGTGGTACGACTTCTCCCTCTACGGCACGGCCGCCGCACTCGTGCTGCCGCAGGTGTTCTTCCCCTCCGGTGATCCGGTCGTCGCGACCCTGTCGTCGCTGGCCACGTTCGCCGTCGGGTTCTTCGCGCGCCCGGTCGGCGGGGTGATCATCGGGATCCTCGGCGACCGGGTCGGGCGCCGCACGATGCTGTTCGTGACCCTGATGGTGATGGCCGTGGCGTCCACGCTGATCGGCGTGCTGCCCAGCTACGCCACCGCCGGCGTGTTCGCGCCGGTGGCGCTGGTGCTGCTGCGGGTGGTGCAGGGGCTCGGCGCCGGCGGCGAGTACGCCGGGGCGATGCTGCTGTCCGCCGAACACGCCGAGACCAGGGCGCGCGGCATCAACGCCAGCGCGCCGACGCTGGGCAACGCGGTCGGCTCGCTGGTCGCGACCGGCGTGTTCTTCCTGACCTCGGCGCTGATGTCCGACGCGGACTTCACCGGCTGGGGCTGGCGGATCCCGTTCCTGCTCAGCTGCCTGGTCGGCGTCGCGGGTGTGATCGTGCGGCTCAAGGTGCCGGACAGCCCGGAGTTCGAACGCGCCAAGGAGGAGGGCCGCGCCACCCGGGCGCCGCTGCGGACGCTGTTCGCCACGTCGGGCCGCAAGATCCTGCCCGGCATGCTGATCTCCGTCGCGCCCAACGTGATCAGCTACCTGCCCTCGGTCTACGCGCTGAGCTACCTGACCAAGGAGGTCGGCGCCGCGGCGTGGGTCGGGCTGCTCGGCATCGTCATCGCCAACGCGCTCAAGGTGGTCACGGTGCCCACCGCCGGCTGGCTGTGCGACCGCTTCGGGCGGCGGCCGGTGATGATGACCGGCGCGACCGCGGCGGCGCTGCTGTTCTACCCGTTCTTCTTCCTGCTCGACACCGGCACGCCGGTGGTGATCTGGGCGGCGCTGGTCCTGCTCTACACGCTGTGCAACGACCTCACGCTGGCCTCGCAGGCCACGATGATGTCCGAGCTGTTCCCGGTCGGCTACCGCTACACCGGCGTCACGTTCACCCGCGAGATCGCGGGCGCCGTCGTCGGCGGGTGCATCCCGTTCGTGGCGGCCGCGCTGACGTCCGCGTCCGGCGGGCAGACCTGGCCGATCGCGCTGGTGTGCGGGTTGTTGTGCCTGCTGTCGGTGCTGGGCGCGCGGTTCATCGCCGAGCCGGAGCACCTGCGCCGCCGCGACGCCGCCCGGGTGGCGACCCCGGCAGGAGGGTGACGCCCGGCACCCGGCCACGTACCATGGCGCCAACCCGACCGGGCGTTCGGTTATTCGAGGCGAGGAGGCCGAGGTGGGCGCGTTCCCGATGACGTTGGACGCCGGCGCCGCGACGAGCCTGGAGTCCTGGTGCGACGTGCTGGCCAGCGCGTTCGTGCCGCTGGACGTCGTCTCGGTCGGGAACCGGTTCCACGGGCGGGTGCACGCCCGGCCGATGGCCGACCTGCAGGTCTCCGTCGTCAGCTCGACGCGCCAGGTCACGCGGCGGACCCGCGGCCTGATCCGGCGCCGGGCGGGCGACCTGTACAAGGTGGGGCTGCAGCTGCGCGGGCACGGCATCGTCCAGCAGGACGGCCGCACCGCGCGGCTGGCGCCCGGTGATCTGACCGTGTACGACACGAACCGGCCGTACGAGCTGGTTTTCGACGACGACTTCGAGATGCTGGTGCTGCTCGTGCCGCGGCGACGGCTGAAGCCGCGGGCGCCGCGGGTGGACGACCTGACGGCGGTGACGATCCCGGGTTCGGCCGGCAGTGGCGCGCTGACGTCGGCGTTGCTGCGCGGGCTGGACCCGCGGGTGGCGCAGCCCGGCCCGGAGGCGGGTTTCCTGTCGGACGCGGCGGTCGACATGCTGGCCGCGTGTTTCGCCGCGCAGACCGAGCCGCCCGCGGACACGGTGGTCACGGCGGCGCAGCGGTACATCGACGAGCACCTGTCCGACCCGGCGCTGTCCCCGTCCGAGGTGGCCGCCGCGGTGCACGTTTCGCTGCGCCAGCTGCAGAAACTGTTCGAACGCCGCGGCGCGACGATCACCGGCTGGATCAGGGACCGCAGGCTGGAGCGGTGCTGGCACGACCTGGCCGACCCGGCACTGGCGACCCGCCCGGTCGCGGCGATCGCCGCGTCGTGGGGCCTGGTGGACGCGGCGCAGTTCAGCCGCACGTTCCGGGCCAAGTACGGCCGCACCCCGCGCGAGCACCGGGCACAGCTGGTGGCGGGATAGCGCGCGCCGGTGTTCGTGCAGCGGGTCCGGCTCGCCCCGGACGCGGATCTGAGCCGCTACCCGTTCACCCTGCCCGCGGTGGCGCACCTGGCCCGCAGCGGCGGTCTGCCGCTGGCGCCCGGGGTGACCTTCCTGGTCGGCGAGAACGGCAGCGGCAAATCGACCCTGGTGGAGGCGCTGGCGGTCGCCGCGGGGTTCAACCCCGAGGGCGGCAGCCGGAACTTCAACTTCGCGACGCGCGCCAGCGAGTCGGTCATGGGCGACCACCTCGTCCTGACCTGGGGCCCGGCGAAGCCGCGCACCGGGTTCTTCCTGCGGGCGGAGTCCTATTACAACGTGGCCTCCGAGATCGAGCGCCTCGACCGCGACGAGGGGTCACCGCCCCTGCTGCCCGCGTACGGGGGCGTCTCGCCGCACGAACGCTCGCACGGGGAGTCCTTCCTGGACCTGGTGACGTACCGGTTCGGACCCAACGGGCTGTACCTGCTGGACGAGCCGGAGGCGGCGCTGTCGGTGCGCGGGTGCATGGCAGTGCTGGCGCGGCTGGCCGAACTCGCCCGGCAGGGCAGCCAGATCGTGGTGGCCACGCACTCGCCGGTCCTGCTCGCACTGCCCGGCGCCACGATCTACCAGATCGATGACAGCGGGGAGATCACGCAGGTCGATTACGACGACGCGCTGCCGGTGCGCCTGACGCGCGACTTCCTCGCCGCACCGCAGCGGTACCTGCGGCACCTGCTCGCCGAGGGGTGAGGACCGCGCTGGGAGGAGCTCGGCCCGCGAAAGCCGCAGCCACACGCCCGCGCGCCTCGGTGAGTTCGACGGCGCAGCCGCTCCACGCCGAGCAGCAGCGGCACCTGCCCCCGGCGCCTGATCTGGTGCGCGCACGCACAAGAGCCGTGCGCGCAGACGCAAGACCGGCGCCACGTGGCGGAGCATCCTCGGGGCAGACGGCCCACCCGGGTCGTGGTCGACGCCGATCGCCGAGGAGCACTCCCGTGACCACCACCGAGACCTTCCCCAGCCAGCTCTTCCTAGCCGGCCAGTGGCGCGACGGCACCGGGGGCACGTTCGCCGACCTCAACCCGGCCACCGAGGAGAAGCTGGTCGACGTCGCCGCCGCCTCGGCGCAGGACGTCGACACCGCCGTCAAGGCCGCCCGCGCCCAGCTGTCCGGCGAGTGGGCCGCCCTGCCCGGCTCCCAGCGCGGCCTCATCCTCAACCGCGTCGCCGACCTGATCGACCGCGACGCCGAGCTGCTCGCCCGCCTCGAAGCGCTCGACATCGGCAAGCCCGTCGGCCAGCCGACCGTCCTCGACATGCCCAACGCCGCCCGCACGTTCCGGCACTTCGCCGGCTGGGCCGACAAGATCACCGGCCAGGTCATCCCCACCGACGGCTACCTCGGCCGCCCCACCCACTCCTACACGCGCCGCGAGCCGGTCGGCGTCATCGCCGCCATCATCCCGTGGAACACGCCGCTGATGATCACCGCGTGGAAGCTCGCTCCCGCGCTGGCCGCGGGCAACACCGTCGTGGTCAAGCCGCCGGAGGACGCGCCGCTGTCGATCCTGCACCTGGCGAAGCTCCTCAAGGAGGCCGGCCTGCCCGACGGGGTGGTCAGCGTGCTGCCCGGCCTCGGCGAGGTCACCGGCCAGGCGCTGATCGACCACCCGGACGTCGACAAGATCAGCTTCACCGGCAGCCCCGAGGTCGGCCGCCACGTCGGCGTCGCCGCGGCCCAGTCGTTCAAGCGCATCACCCTGGAACTGGGCGGCAAGTCGCCGCAGATCATCCTCGCCGACGCCGACCTCGAAGCGGCCATCGGCGGCACCGCGATGGGCCTGTTCTTCAACCAGGGCCAGGTCTGCGCCGCGGGCACCCGCGTGCTGGTGCACCGCTCGCTGTACTCCGACGTGGTGGACGCCCTCGCCGGCGCCGCGCGGCAGCAGGTCCTCGGCGACCCGCTCGACCCGGCCACCACCATGGGCGCGCTGGTCAACAAGAAGCAGCAGGACCGCGTGCTCGGCTACATCGAAAAGGGCCGCGCCGAGGGCGCCCGGCTCGTCGCCGGCGGCGCCCGCCCCGAGCGGCCCGGCTACTTCGTGCAGCCGACCATCTTCGCCGACGTGGACAACGACATGACGATCGCGCGCGAGGAGATCTTCGGCCCGGTCGGCTCGGTGATCCCGTTCGACGACCCGGCCGACGCCGTCCGGATCGCCAACAACACCACCTACGGCCTCGCCGCCACCATCTGGACCCGGGACGTCACCGCCGCGCACACCCTCGCCGCGCAGGTCCGCGCCGGCGCGGTCGGCGTCAACGGCTGGGCCCCGATCGACGCGGCCCTGCCGTGGGGCGGGATGAAGTCCAGCGGCGTCGGCCGCGAGCTCGGCTGGAGCGGGATCCTCGCCAACACCGAGGAAAAGGTCGTCACCGTCGTCCTCTGAGTCCACTGAGGACGCTCGCTCGAGGAGGAGCAGCATGCCCATCACCACCAAGGTGTCCCTGGTCCGCCAGGCCCCCGGCACCTACGAAACCGCCACCGTGGAGCTGGACGACCCGCGCCAGGGTGAGGTCACCGTCAAGCTGGCCGCGTCCGGCCTGTGCCACTCCGACGACCACGTGGCCACCGGTGACGTGCCCGTCGCGGTGTACCCGTACGTCGGCGGCCACGAGGGCGCCGGGGTCGTCACCGCGGTCGGCCCGAACACGCCCGGCTACGAGGTCGGCGACCACGTCGTGTTCTCGTTCCTGCCCGCGTGCGGCAAGTGCGAGTTCTGCGCGCAGGGGCTGTCCAACCTGTGCGACCTGGGCGCGTCGCTGCTCACCGGGGCGCGCGCGGACGACCCCACGAGCTTCCGGATGACCGAGAACGGCAACCCGGTCGGGCAGCAGTGCGGCATTTCGACGTTCGCCGAGTACACCACCGCGTCGGTGGACTCCGTGGTCAAGATCGGCAAGGACATCCCGCTGAAGGCGGCCGCGCTCGTCGGGTGCGGCGTGCCGACCGGCTGGGGTTCGGCGGTCAACTCGGCGAACATCAAGCCCGGCGCGGTCGTGATCGTCATGGGCATCGGCGGGATCGGCGCGAACGCGCTGCAGGGCGCGGCGCACGCCGGCGCGAAGACGATCATCGCCGTCGACCCGGTGCAGTTCAAGCGGGACAAGGCGAAGGTGTTCGGCGCGACCCACGCGTTCGCCACGATCGAGGAGGCGGCCGACTTCGCGCGCTCGCTGACCAACGGGCAGGGCGCGGACGCCACGATCGTGACGATCGGTGTCGTGCGGGGCGACCACGTCGGCCAGGCGCTGGCGTCGATCCGCAAGGCCGGGACGGTCGTGCTGACCGGCCTCGGCAACATCACCGAGGCCGGCGCACCGATCGCGCTGGGCGACCTGACGCTCATGCAGAAGCGGCTGCAGGGTTCACTGTTCGGCGAGTCCAACCCGCGCCGCGACATCCCGAACCTGCTGCGCATGTACCAGGCGGGCCAGCTCAAGCTCGAGGAGCTGATCACCCGCGAGTACACACTCGACGAGGTGGCGCAGGCGTACGAGGACATGCACGCGGGCCGCAACATCCGCGGCCTGGTGGTGTTCGACTGAGACTGCGGACGGCCTGGCGCCCGACGGGGGCGCCGGGCCGTCCGTGTTCAGCGGCATTCGCGGAGGGCCGGGCGGGCCGAGGACCGGGTGGAGATCGCGTCTTCCCGTCCTGGACGACGGCGGCGCCGGTCAGCCGTTGACCTCGGCGATCAGCTTCGCCAGCGTGTCCGCCGTCAGCGGGCTGCCCGGGAAGGCGGACATCCGGCTCAGCGGCAGGCCGCCCACGAACGACATCGTCGACGGGTCGGCCGCCAGCCGCCCGATCGGCCCGCCGCCGGCGGCCGCGGCGAAGGCCTGTCCCAGCAGTTCCGCGCCGCGCGGGTCGGCGAACCATTCGGCCACTGTGGACTCCCCGGTCAGCGGCACCCGCACCTCGTCGCCCATCACTTCGGCGACCGCCGTCGTGCGCAGGTCGCGTGAGGACGAGCCCACCGCGCAGTGGTACTCGCCGCCCTCCACGATCCACCGGTTCACGCGGGTGTCCCAGTAGGCCAGGTCCTCGCGGGCGATGCGCAACACCACCTCGGCCGTCTCGCCCGCCGCGATCGGGACGTTCGCAAACGCTTTCAGCTCGCGCGGCACCCGCCGCACCGCCGAACCGGGCACGCTCACGTACACCTGCACGACCTCACGGCCGTCCCGCCGCCCGGTATTGGTCACCGGGACCCGGATCTCGATGCCGGAGTCCGTGACGGTCGCCTGCGCGGCGCCGTACTCGAACGTAGTGTACGACAACCCGAACCCGAACGGGTAGGCCACTTCCTGCTCGCGCGCGTCGAAGCCGCGATAGCCGACGTGCAGGCCCTCGCCGTAGCGCACGTGCCCGTTCTCGCCGGGGAAGTCCAGGTAGGACGGGTGGTCGGCCAGTCGCACCGGGATCGTCTCGGCCAGCCGTCCGGACGGGTTGGTCCGTCCGAACAGGACGTCGGCGAGCGCGCTGCCCCCGGCCTGCCCGAGCAGCCAGCCCTCCACGACGGCAGGCACCGCCGCCTCCCACGGGCGGGTCAGCACGAGGGCTCCGTTGGACAGCACCACCACGGTGCGCGGGTTCGCCGCCGCGACCCGCTCGACCAGTTCGCGGTGCGCGGGCGGCAGGTCGGCGCTCTCCCGGTCGGCGCCCTCGGTCTCGTGCTCACTGCCGACGAAGACCAGCGCGACCTCGCTCTCCGCGGCGAGCGCCACCGCCTCGTCGATGTCGTCGTAACCGGACGCGAAACGCACCTCGGCCGATTCGGAGAGCGCGGTGAGGGCGTCGTCCAGCCGCGTCGGGGTGATGTGCGAGCTGCCACCGCCCTGGTAGCGTGGGGTGCGGGCGAACTCGCCGATCACCGCGAGCGACTGGCCCTCGGACAGCGGCAGCAGGCCGCCCTCGTTCTTGAGCAGCACGACGGCCCGCGCGGCGATTTCGCGGGCGAGGGCGTGGTGGGCGTCCGCGTCGAACTCGGCAGGCTCCCGCTCCGCGGCGCGCTCGACCAGGGCGCGGACCCGGTCGGCGGCCGCCCGGAGCGCGGCGGGATCGAGCCGCCAGTCCGCGACCGCCTCGGCCAGCGCCCGGTCGCCGGTGTCGTCGGGGCCGGGCATGGTCAGGTCCAGTCCGGCGGCGACGGCGGCGACCCGGTCCGCGACCGCGCCCCAGTCCGACACCACCAGGCCCGCGAACCCCCACTCCTCGCGCAGGACTTCGGTGAGCAGCCAGCGGTTCTGGCTCGCGTAGACGCCGTTGATCCGGTTGTACGAGCACATCACGGTCCACGGCTGAGCCTGCGTCACCACGCGCTGGAACGCGCGCAGGTACATCTCCCGCAGGGTGCGCTCGTCGACGTCGGCGCTGATCCGCATGCGGTCGGTTTCCTGGCTGTTGACCGCGAAGTGCTTCAGCGACGCGCCGACCCCGCGGCTCTGCAGGCCGCGCACCCACTCGGTCGCCAGCACGCCGGTCAGCAGCGGGTCCTCGGAGAAGTACTCGAAGTTACGGCCGCCCAGCGGGGTGCGCTTGAGGTTGATGCCGGGGCCGAGCAGCACGGCGACGCCCATCGCGCGGCACTCGTCGCCCAGCGCCTCGCCCATGCGGCGCAGCAGGTCCGGGTCCCAGGTCGAGGCCGTCGCGACGGCGGGCGGGAAGCAGGTGGCCGGCCGGCCGGTGACCACGTCGTCCTCGCTCGCCTGCAGGCGCACGCCGTGCGGGCCGTCGGTGACGGTGATCGAGGGGAGCCCGGCCGTCGGGGTGGTGTGCCAGAAGTCGTTGCCGCTGGTGAGGGCCGCCTGCTCGGCGACGGTGGGATCAGGCTGCACGGGGCGTCCTTACCTAGTACCTACTAAGTACTCGGTAGCCTAGGATGGGCGCGTGGAGGCGGTCAACACGAGGCGGGACCGGACGCGGCTGCCCGCGGCGCAGCGGCGGCGGCAGATCCTCGACGTGGCGACGCGCCTGATCGGGGAGGGCGGGTTCTGGGCGCTGTCCATGCAGGACGTGGCCGACGCGTGCGGGCTGACCGTGCCCGGCCTGCTGCACCACGTCGGGTCGAAGGACGGGTTGCTGCTGGCCGTGCTCGACCACCGGGACGCCGAAGACTTCCGGTCGCTGGCGGAACAGCTGGGGCTGGGCGCGGGCGCGACGGGCTGGCCGCGGGACATCTCGCTGGCCGAGGCGTGCGAGGCGCTGGTCCGGCGCAACGCCACGCAACCGGAGATCGTGCGGCTGTTCTCGGTGCTGCAGGCGGAATCGCTGGCGCCGGGCCACCCCGCGGCGGCCTACTTCGCGGCGCGGCAGGAGCGGGTGCTGGCGGAGTTCACGGCCATGGTGTCCGGCCGCGTGCCCGACCCGGCGTCGCTGGCGCGCCAGGTGGTGGCGGCGATGGACGGGCTGCAGATCCAGTGGCTCCGCGACCCGGACGGCACGGACCTGGTGGCGGAGTGGCAAGCCGCGGCGGCGCGGCTGTTCGCGGGGCTGTGAGACGGGCTTCTGGGACGTGGTGCGGCAGCGGCTCCAGGCCGCGGCGGAGGCGTCGGCCCAATCGGACCGGGTACGCGGGGACCGGGCCTGCTCCTCCGGCGTGATCCGTACCCTGGCGTTGGATCCGGGGCGGCCATCGTCGAGCCTGCCGGCCAAGCAGATCACCGGAAATGGGCGCCGTTCCCGGCATCACCACTCGTTCCGCGACCTGGACGGCACGGACCTGGTGGCGGAGTGGCAAGCCGCGGCGGCGCGCCTGTTCGCGGGGTTGTGACTGGCCGGCAGAGCAGGATGATCCCGAGCGTGAGCACGACGTACGCCACGGCCGGCCACATGTGAGCCACCGGCCCCCTCGCCGGCAGCGGGAGTCAACCGTCCTTTTCGTCGAGGGTGACGTCGCCCGCGGCCCAGTGGCTGCCGGGCACCTCCGTGACGATCACGCGCACCGACTCCTTCGGCGCGTCCAGCGCCGACATCGTCGCCTCGGTCAGGGCGGTGATCAGCGCGCGGATCCGCGCCGGGTCGCGGCCTTCACGCAGGCTGACCTGGATCAACGGCATCGAAGCCTCCTCGGGTGCCGGGGTCCGGGTTCCCATCATCGCGGACCCCGGCGCCGGAGGTCAGGAGAGCCGCACCGGTTCGGCCGGCGTTTCCGCGGTCGCGCGGGCCGCGGCTTCCCGCTCGGCCCGGCCCCACGTCTCGCGCGTCAGCAGCGCCGACACCAGGCCCAGCGCGGAGTAGGCGAGGAACAGCAGCGCCGGCCCGAGCCAGCCCAGCCACAGGAACAGCAGCGTCGTCACGAAGGGTGTGACACCCGAGATCATCGCCGAGATCTGGTACGCCAGCGACGCCCCCGACGAGCGCGTCTTGGCCTGGAACAGCTCCGGGAACCAGGCGCCCTGCGCGCCGGCCAGCGCGTTCTGGCACACCGCGTACGACACGATCACCGTCACCACGATCGCGATCAGCGACGCCGTG
Organism: Amycolatopsis thermoflava N1165; assembly: GCF_000473265.1. Lineage (NCBI taxonomy): Bacteria > Bacillati > Actinomycetota > Actinomycetes > Pseudonocardiales > Pseudonocardiaceae > Amycolatopsis > Amycolatopsis thermoflava. The sequence continues at coordinate 3,274,703 of NZ_KI421511.1, read as the reverse complement.
TTGACCAGCAGGAACATCGGGATCGCCCACAGCGCGCCGAACAGCGTCACCCACAGGTAGACGGGGCGTCGTCCGATGCGGTCGGTCAGCCCGCCCCACGCGATCGTCGCGCCGATGCCGACCGCCGACGCGATGCACAGCGCCATGATCGTCTCGCCGCTGGTCGCCAGCTCCTCGGACTTCAGGTACGAGATCATGTAGGTGATGGCCACCGCGTAGCCCGCGGTCTCGGCGATCCGCAGACCGATGCCGCGCAGCACGTTGCGCCAGTCCTCGCGCAGCACCTGCACGATCGGCGCCTTCACGATGTCGCCGCTGTCGCGCACGTCCTCGAACACCGGCGACTCCGGCACCTTGGCGCGCACGACGAGCCCGACGATGACCAGGATCAGGCTGGCCAGGAACGGCACCCGCCACGCCCAGTCGCCGGACAGGTTCACCGACACCAGGAACACCAGGTTCGCCAGCAGCAGCCCGATCGGGAACCCGGCCTGCACGATGCCGGTGAACGCGCCCTTGCGGCGCCACGGCGCGTGCTCGTACGTCATCAGGATCGCGCCGCCCCACTCGGCGCCGTAGGCGACGCCCTGGATGATCCGCACGGTCACCAGCAGCGCCGGGGCCAGCACACCGGCCGTCTCGTACGTCGGCAGCAGGCCGATCGCGAACGTGGCCAGTCCCATCACGATCAGCGACGCGACCAGCACCGGCTTGCGGCCGATCTTGTCGCCGAGGTGGCCGCCGATGATGCCGCCGATCGGCCGCGCGACGAACCCGACGCCGAGCGTGGCGAACGCGGACAGCGTGCCGATGACGGGTGAGGCGTTGGGGAAGAACGCGTGTCCGAAGTAGAGCGCCGCGGCGGTGCCGAAGCCGATGAAGTCGTAGCTCTCGATCACGGCCCCCGCGGTGGAGCCCCACGCGACGCGGCGCGCATCGGGCGTGCCGTGCACCGGGCCGCGCATGGTGAGCGCTTCGCTGCGCATTGTCGATTGCCTTCCTGTCAGGGGCCACCACGACCGTACGCCGCGGTGCCCTCCTGTTAACAATGCAGGACATCGTGCGTTGCTCTCCAGGGGATGTCAACAGTGTGTTTCGCGCTCTACCTGGATGTCATAGGCAAATTCTGCGGAAACCTTGTCTGTTGACACTTCTCTGTTAACATTGCCGACCATGGAACGAACCGGATGGCCGGGCTGTTCGACGATCAGCTTCCGGCACCTGCCACTGGCGGCGGCGCTGGCGGTCATCGCGGAGTGCGGCTTCGGCGAGATCGACCTCGGCGCGCTGCCGGGGGTGTGCGACCACGTGCCGTACGACCTGACCGACGGCGCGGTGCGCGCCGTCGCCGCCGAGGTGGCGGCCTCCGGTCTGCGGGTCCGTTCGGTCAACGGCGACATCGGTGACCTGAACCGCCCGCACGACGAGGACGAGCGGGCGGCCCACCTGCGCCGCCTGCTCGACCTCACCGCGGCCTGCGGGGCCGACGCGCTCGTGCTGCCGTGCGGCGCCCAGTCCCACGACCCGGTCGCGACCCTGGACGAAGACCTCGACCTGGTCGCGGCGCAGCTGCACCGTGCCGCGGAGGCCGCCGCGCGGCACGGCGTCGCCATCTGGGTCGAGGCCCCGCACTACCACCGCCTGTGCTGGAACACCGAGCTGGCGGCCCGGCTGGCGGGCCGGCTCGATCCGGCGGTGGGCCTGGTGCTCGACACCAGCCACATCGTCGCCTCCGGCGGCGACCCCGCGGCCTACGCCGAACGGTTCGCCGGGCGCATCGCCCACGTGCACCTGCGCGACGCCACCCCGGGCCACATCAACCACAGCATCGGCAACGGGGTGGTCGACTTCGCGGCCACCTTCGCCGCGTTGCGTGCCACCGGCTACCCGGGCGCCAGCTCGCTGGAACTGGAGACCCGGGACGTCACCGACGACGAACGGCCGGCCGCCGCGGTGAAGGCCGCGGCCTACATCGCCGGCCTGTGAACCCACGCAAGGAGAACACCGAAATGCCTGACACGCAGCGCACCGCCGTGATCACCGGGGCGGGCGCGCCCCGCGGGATCGGCAAGGCCACCGCCGCCCGACTCGCCCGCGACGGCTGGGCCGTGGCCGTGCTCGACCTGAACGAGCCCGCCGCCAAGGAGGCCGCCGACGAGATCGCCGCCGGGACCGGCGCGCCGGTGTTCGCGCACGGCGTCGACGTGGCCGACGAGCCGTCCGTGCTCGCCGCCTACCGGGCCGTGCGCGCCGAGGTCGACGCCGGGCGGCTGCCGACGGTCGGCGCGGTCGTCAACATCGCCGGCATCACCTCGCCGGTGCCGTTCCTGGAAACCACGCTCGAGCTGTGGAACAAGGTGATGGCGGTCAACGCGACCGGCACCTACCTGGTCACCAAGGCGTTCCTGCCGGACCTGATCGAGGCGGGCTGGGGCCGGATCGTGAACATGTCCTCGGTGTCGGCGCAGCAGGGTGGCGGCGTGTTCGGCCGCACCCCGTACAGCTCGGCGAAGGCCGCGATCCTCGGCTTCACCAAGGCGCTGGCGCGCGAACTGGGCGATGCCGGCGTCACCGTCAACGCGGTCGCCCCGGGCGCGGTGGACACCGACATCCGCGTCGGCACCACCGAGGAACTCGAGGCCGCCATCGTCAAGAGCATCCCCATCGGCCGCCAGGCCACGGTGGCCGACGTGGCCGGGGTGATCGCGTGGCTCACCAGTGAGGACGCCGGTTACCTGCAGGGCACGACCATCGACATCAACGGTGGCTCGTTCCTCCACTGAGGACGGGAAGCGCGATGACCTACCTCAGCAACGATCCGGCGACCTTCGCCGAGGACGCGCTCGCCGGGTTCTGCGAGCTGCACGCGGACACCGTGCGGCGCGTGCCCGGCGGGGCGGTCCGCCGCAGCCGGCCGTCGCGGCCCAAGGTGGCCGTGCTGCCCGGCGGCGGATCCGGCCACTACCCGGCCTTCTACGGCGTCATCGGGCCCGGCCTGGCCGACGGCGCGGTGAGCGGCAACCTGTTCACCTCGCCGTCCGCGCAGGACGCGGTTTCGGTGGCGCGGGCGGCGCACTCCGGCGCGGGCGTCGTCTTCAGCTACGGCAACTACGCCGGTGACGTGATGAACTTCGGCCTGGCCACCGAACGCCTGCGGGCGCAGGGGATCCGGGCGGAGAACGTCGTGGTCACCGACGACATCGCCAGCGCGGAGCGGCCCGCCGAGCGCCGCGGCATCGCCGGGGACTTCACCGTCTTCAAGGTGATGGGCGCGGCCGCCGAGGAGGGCATGGACCTCGACGAGGTCGTGCGCGTCGGCCGCAAGGCCAACGACGCGACCCGCACGATCGGCGCCGCCTTCGCCGGCTGCACGTTCCCCGGGGCGGACGCCCCGCTGTTCACCGTGCCGCACGGGCACATGGGCCTCGGACTCGGCATCCACGGCGAACCCGGGCTGCGCGACGTGCCGCGGCCTGCCGCGCGGGAACTCGCCGCGGACTTCGTGCGGCGCGTCCTGGCGGAGAAGCCGGCCGGGGCGGGGGACCGGATCGCGGTCCTGCTCAACGGGCTCGGCTCGGTCAAGCACGAGGAGCTGTTCGTGCTGTGGGCCGACGTGAGCCGCCTGCTGCGCGAATCCGGCCACACGCTGGTGCTGCCCGAGGTCGGCGAGCTGGTGACCAGCCTCGACATGGCCGGGGTGTCGCTGACCGTGACCTGGCTGGACGACGAGCTGGAACGGCTGTGGACGGCGCCCGCGTGGACGCCCGCGTTCCGCCGCGGCGCCATCGCGGCGGACTCCGGCGAGGAGGCCGTCGCGGAGGTGACCGACGACGGCCCGCGGTTCGCCGAGGCCTCCGCGGAGTCCCGGCAGCTGGCCGGGGCAGTGCTCGACGGGCTGCGCGCGGTGCGGAAAGCGTTGCGGGAAGCCGAATCCGAGTTGGGCGCGATCGACGCGGTGGCCGGCGACGGCGACCACGGCCGGGGCATGGTCCGCGGCGTCGACGCCGCCGTCACCGCCGCGGAAGCGGCCTGGCACCAGGGCGCGGGGGCGGGCGACGTGCTCGCCGCCGCCGGTGACGAGTGGGCCGCGCGCGCCGGTGGCACGTCCGGGGTCCTGTGGGGCGCCGGGCTGCGAGCGGCGGGCGAGGTCATCGGCGACGGCGTGATCGACGCGGTCGCCGCCGTGGACGCGTTCGCCGAGCGCGTGATGGCACTCGGCGGCGCCGAGCCCGGCGACAAGACCCTGGTCGACGCGCTGGTGCCGTTCCGCGAGCGGTTGGCGTCCGGCACCTGGGCGCAGGCCGCGGCCGCCGCCGAAGACGCCGCCCGCGCCACCGCCGATCTGGTGCCGCGCAAGGGACGGGCCCGCCCGCTCGCCGAGCGCAGCGTCGGCACCCCGGACCCGGGAGCCGTGTCGCTGGCCCTGATCGCCCGCACCGTCTCCGAGTACCTGCGAGAAGGGACGCGATGAACTACCGCATCGTGGTCGGCTGCGACGACGCCGGCCTGGACTACAAGGAACAACTCGCCGCCGACCTGCGGGCCGACCCGCGGGTGGCGGAGGTGGTCGACCTCGGCGTGCACCGCGGCGCCGACGACGTGCACCGGCCCTACCCGGAGATCGGGCTCGCCGCGGGCGAGGCGATCCGCGACGGCAGGGCCGACCGGGCGGTGCTGGTGTGCGGCACCGGCATCGGGATGGCGCTGTCGGCGAACAAGGTGCCGGGCGTGCGGGCCACCACCGCGCACGACTCGTTCTCCGTCGAACGCTCCATCCTGTCCAACAACTGCCAGGTGCTCACGCTCGGGCAGCGGGTGGTCGGGCTGGAGCTGGCACGGCGGCTCGTGGCAGAGTGGCTGGGATACACCTTCGACGAGCGGTCCGCCAGCGCGGCGAAGGTATCGTTGATCAGCGAGTACGAGCGGTGCTGACGACCAGCCCGGGGAGGGCGCGCGTGGTGAAGGAGCCGAACCGCAACCTGCGGCAGATGGCTGTCGACACGCTGCGCCAGGCCATCACGACCGGCGAGTTCCCGCCGGGCAGCCACCTCGGCGAGGTGCAGGTCTCCGAGCAGCTCGGCATCAGCCGCGGCACGCTGCGCGAGGCGCTCCGCCAGCTCCAGCAGGAGGGGCTCGTCGAGTACGGCGAGCGCGGCCGCGTCACGGTCCGGCTGATCAGCGAGAAGGACATCATCAACACCTTCACCGTCCGGGCGGCGCTGGAGGCGCTGGCCGGCGAGACGCTGGCGTCGAGCTACTACCGCGAGGAGCACTGCCGCCGCCTGCGGGCCGCGGTCGACCGGATGGCGCGCGCCACCCGGGTGTCGCTGGAGGCCCAGATCGAGGCCGACCTGGCCTTCCACGAGCTGCTGGTCGAGCTGACCGACAACGACGCGCTGGTGCGCTCGTGGAAGCTCCTCGAAGGCCCGATCCGCATGTGCATCATGTACCGCGGCCTGGAACGCGCCCTGTCCAACATGAGCCCGGGCCGCCATCTGGAGATCGTCACGGCGATCGAGTCCGGCGACCCGGTCAAGACGCAGAGCGTGATCTCCGAGCACATGGTCGCCACCGCGCAGGCCCTGCTGTTCGGCACCGTGCGCACCCGCCCGCGCATCGAGATCACCGGCGAGAACTGACTCTTCCTCCCGGGCCTGTTTTCCGCCCGGATCACGAAAGCGACGCAATCCATGACTGCATCGATCGCGCCGTCGGCCACCCGTGCCGACCGCGTCGCCGCGGCGGCCCACCGCATGCGGCACCACATCCTGAACATGGGCGAGGCCCAGGGCCAGGGCTACGTCGGGCAGGCGCTCGGCGCCGCCGACCTGCTCGCCACCGTCTACACCGACCAGCTGCGGCTGCGGCCGGAGGACCCGGATTGGCCGGAGCGGGACCGGTTCCTGCTCTCCACCGGGCACTACGCCATCGGGCTGTACGCGGCACTGGCGGAGGCCGGGGTCGTGCCGGTCGAGGAGCTGGAGACCTACGGCTCGGACGACTCGCGCCTGCCGATGTCGGGCATGGCGACCTACACCCCCGGCATGGAGATCTCCGGCGGTTCCCTCGGCCACGGGCTGACCGTCGCCGTCGGCATGGCGCTCGGCCTCCGGCTGCGGGGCTCCTCGTCGCGGGTGTTCAACTTCCTCTCCGACGGCGAGCTCGACGAGGGCTCCACGTGGGAGGCCGCGATGGGCGCCGCGCACCACCGGCTCGGGCTGCTCACCGCGATGGTCGACATCAACGCGCTGCAGGCCGACGGCCCCACCGCCGGCGTGCTGCGCACCGAGCCGGTCGTGGACAAGTGGGCGGCCGCGGGCTGGTTCGTCCGCCGCGTGGACGGCAACGACATCCCCGCCCTGCTCGCCGCGTTCGACGAGATCGCCGAGCAGGCGCGGCCGGACGGGCAGCCGTCGGTGCTGCTGTGCGACACCCGCATCGGCCGCGGCGTGCCGCTGCTGGAGACCAGGGAGAAGGCGCACTTCATGCGCATCGACGAGCACGAGTGGGACATCTGCCGCGGGCAGCTGGACGAAGGAGCGCGGGCGTGACCACCACCAAGCGGCTGACCACGTCGGCGATGATCGCGTCGTTCGCCGACCCCGGCCAGAAGACGACGAGCGCGCCGTTCGGGCACGCGCTGGCCGCGCTCGCCGAGCAGGACACCCGGGTCGTCGGGCTCACCGCGGACCTCGGCAAGTACACCGACATGCACGTGTTCGCCCAGGCACACCCGGACCGGTTCTTCCAGATGGGGATGGCCGAGCAGCTGCTGCTCGGCGCCGCGGCGGGCATGGCCGAGGTCGGGCTGGTGCCGTTCGCGTCCACCTACTCGGTGTTCGCGGCGCGACGCGCGTACGACTTCCTTTGCCTGGACATCGCCGAGCCGAACCTCAACGTCAACGTGGTCGGCGGCCTGCCCGGACTGACCACCGGGTACGGGCCGAGCCACCAGGCCACCGAGGACATCGCGATCTTCCGCGGCATGCCGAACCTGACGATCGTGGACCCGTGCGACTCGGTCGACATCGAGCAGGCCGTGCCGCAGCTGGCCGCGTGCGAGGGCCCGACGTACCTGCGGCTGCTGCGCGGCAAGGTGCCGACGGTGCTGGACGAGTACGACTACTCCTTCGAGCTGGGCAAGGCCGCCGTGCTGCGTGGCGGCAACGACGTCGTGTTCGTCTCCAGTGGACTGATGACGATGCGCGCGCTGCAGGCGGCGGAGAAGCTGGCCGCGCACAAGGTCGACGTGGCGGTGGTGCACACGCCGACGATCAAGCCGTTCGACTCGGAGACGGTGCTGCGCGAGATCGCGGGCGACCGGCTCGCGGTGACGCTGGAGAACCACACGGTGGTCGGCGGCCTGTTCGAGACGGTGGCCTCCGCCGCGGTGCGGGCCGGGGTGTCCGGCCGGATCGTGCCGGTCGCGCTGCCGGACGAGTTCCTGGCCGCCGGAGCGCTGCCCACGCTGCACGACCGGTACGGGCTCGCGACGGACCGCGTGGTGGAGCGGGTGCTGGCCGAGCTGGGCTGAGGCCACCCCCGTTGAACGCCGTGCGCTACCCCCGGACGGGGGTAGCGCCACCGCGCGGGAGTCGACGTCCCCTGGTCCCGCGGGTACCGTGGGGCGACCGACGATGGTGTGGTGCGAGGAGGACGGACGCCGATGTCTGACGCCCGCTCGGTGCTGCATGTCGAGTTGGAGGGCGCCGCCCGGGTGGCGGCTCTGCCCGTCGTGTTCGGCGGCGAGGTGGTCGACGGCCGGCTGCGGCTGTCCGGCTTCGTCGGGACACGCACGACCTCGCTGCACAACCTGGACGTCCTGCCCGGCGCCGGCCTCGGTGGCCGCGTGCTGATGCAGGGCAGGCCGATCGCCGTGAGCGACTACGGCAGTGCCCGCACCATCACCCACGACTACGACCGCCCGGTGCTCGCCGAGGGGCTGGCGTCGATCATCGCCGTGCCCGTCCGGGCCGGCGGTCGCTGCCGCGCCGTGCTGTACGGCGCGGTGCGTCGGCCGGTGACGTTCGGCGACCGCGTCCGCGACGCCCTGATGGAGTCCGGCAAGCGCCTCGCCCGTGAGCTGAGCGAGCGCGACGAGCTGACCGCGCGCCTCGACTCGCTGTCCCCCGGGGCCACCCTCGAGGAGCTGCGCTCGGTGCACTCCGAGCTGCGGGCCATCGCCGGCGCGCTGCCGGACCCCGAGGCGCGTCGCCGGCTCTACGCGGCCGCGCAACGGCTCGTCGACCTCGGCGAGGGCAAACCCGTCCAGGGCCCGCGGGTGCGTCTGTCCACCCGGGAGACCGACGTGCTCGCCCAGGTCGCCCTCGGCTTCACCAACGGCGAGGTCGCGGAACGGCTGTCCCTGTCCCGGGAGACCGTGAAGGCCTACCTCGGTTCCGTCATGCGCAAGCTGGACGCCCACACCCGCCACGAAGCCGTCGTCAAGGCGCGCCGGCTGATGCTGCTGCCCTGAAGACCGGTGGCGCCGCGCGGCGCCACCGGCCCCCGGCTCAGGCCACGGTCGCTTCGCTGGCCTGCCCGGCCGTCATCGCGGTGCCGCGGGTCTCCTTCAGCGCCAGCGTGGACACCAGCGAGATCAGCCCGGTCACCGCGAGCATCACGCCGACCGCGATGCTGCCGAAGCTCGCGGTCAGACCGGGCGCCACCAGCGGCGGGATCGCGCCACCCAGGACACCCGCGAGGTTGTAGCCCAGGCCCGCGCCGGTGTAGCGGAAGCGGGTCTGGAACAGCTCCGGCAGGAACGACCCGGCCGGCCCGTACGCCACCGCGAAGATCATCAGCGTCACCAGCACACCGACGGCGAACGCGACCGGGCTTCCGGTGTCCAGCAACGGGAACAGGACCAGCGACCACACCACGCCGAGCGCGGACGAGTAGACGATGACCCGCCGCCGCCCGAGCCGGTCCGACAGCACGCCGGCGACCACGATGACGATCCCGAACGCGACCGCCGCCGCGATACCGATGCCCAGCACCACCGGCCGCGTCAGCCCGGCCCCGGTCTTGCTCGTGCCGTAGCTGGTCAGGTACGTGGTGCCCATGTAGAAGAACGCGAACAGCATCGTCAGCGAACCGGCCGACAGCAGGATCTCCCGCGGCTGCTTGCGCACCGCCTCCAGGAACGGCAGCCGCTTCGGGCGGTCCAGGCCCGCGGTGCCGCCCGCCGCGACGAACGCCGGGGTCTCGGCGATGCTCATCCGCACGTAGAACCCGACGGCCACCAGCAGGATGCTCACCAGGAACGGCACCCGCCATCCGTAGTCCAGGAACGCGGCGTCCGCGTCGCCCATCACCAGGTTCGTCACCAGGAACGTGCCGCTGGACAACGCGAACGCGATCGCGGGGCCCAGCTGCGGGAACACCGCGTACAGGCCGCGTTTGGCCGGTGGCGCGTACTCCGCGGTCAGCAGCGTCGCCCCGGCCCACTCGCCGCCGACCGCGAGCCCCTGCGCGAACCGCAGCACGACCAGGATGATCGGCGCGGCCACCCCGATCGTCGCCGCGCCGGGCAGCAGTCCGATGAGGACGGTGGCGATGCCCATCAGCAGCAGCGTGGAGATCAGCGTGCGCTTGCGGCCGATCCGGTCGCCGAAGTGTCCGAACAGGATCGCGCCGACCGGCCGGGCGACGAACGCGACGGCGAACGTGGCGAACGCGGCCACGGTCCCGGCCGTCGCGCCCAGTGCGGGGAAGAACACCTTCGGGAACACCAGTGCGGCCGCGGTGCCGTAGATGAAGAAGTCGTAGTACTCGATGGTCGTCCCGACGCAGCTGGCCACGGCCACCTTGCGCATCGGGACCGCCGGGGTCTGGCTCGACACGGGTTCTCCTCGTCGTTGAGGGATCACTGGCCAGGAATCGTCCGGTATGGACAAAACGGGCGCTACCCCCATCCGTGGGTATCGCCCCGGCGGCGGCCGAATGCATGATGTCGGGCAGCCCGAGCGAAAGGACACAAAGCGGTGAACGCGACCGATGCCTACCGTGCGAGCAGGGACCAGCTGGTGGCGCTGCGGGAGGACCACGCCCGCGCCGTGGCCGAGTTCCGCTGGCCCGAGCTGGGGGAGCGGTTCAACTGGGCGGTGGACTGGTTCGACGCGATCGCACGCGACAACGACCGGCCCGCTCTGGTGATCGCCGAGGAGGACGGCACCACCACGCAGCGGTCGTTCGCGGAGATGTCCCGTGCCTCGGACCGGCTGGCCGCGTGGCTGCGCGAGCGGGGCGTGCGCCGCGGCGTTCCGGTGCTGCTGATGCTCGGCAACCAGGTCGAGCTGTGGGAGTCGATGCTGGCGATCATGAAGCTGGGCGCGGTGATCCTGCCGACCACCAGCGCCGTCGGCCCGGCCGACCTGACCGACCGGATCACGCGCAGCGGCGCGGAGTTCGTCATCTGCAACGCCGCCGACACCGGCAAGTTCGCCGACGTGCCGGGCGGCTACACCCGGATCAGCGTGGGCGCCGCGGACGGCTGGGCCGACCTGCGCGAGGCCGCGGACGCGCCGCACGTCCCGGTCGGGCATCCGGGCACCGCGCCCGGCGACCCGCTGCTGCTGTACTTCACCTCGGGCACCACGTCCCGGCCCAAGCTGGTCGAGCACACCCAGGTGTCCTACCCGGTCGGGCATCTGTCCACGATGTACTTCCTCGGGCTGCGGCCGGGCGACGTGCACCTCAACATCTCCTCGCCCGGCTGGGCGAAGCACGCGTGGTCGTGCTTCTTCGCGCCGTGGATCGCGGAGGCGACGATCTTCGTCTACAACTACCGCCGCTTCGACGCCGCCGCGCTGCTGGAGCAGCTGCGCCAGCGCGAAGTCAGCTCGTTCTGCGCCCCGCCCACGGTGTGGCGCATGCTGATCAACGCCGACCTCGGTGAGCGGCCGTCCGCGCTGCGCGAGGTCATCGGGGCGGGCGAACCGCTCAACCCGGAGGTGATCGAGCAGGTCCGGCGGGCGTGGGGGCTGACGATCCGGGACGGCTTCGGGCAGACCGAGACGACCGCGCAGGTCGGCAACACGCCGGGCTCGGCGGTCAAGGCCGGGTCGATGGGCCGCGCCCTGCCCGGGGTGCCGGTCGTGCTGGTCGACCCGGCGAGCGGGCAGCCGCTGACCGGCCCCGGCGAGGGCGAGATCTGCCTGGACCTGTCGCGCTCGCCGGTGAACCTGATGACCGGCTACCGCGGCGACCCCGAGCGCAACGCCGAGGCGATGGCGGGCGGTTACTACCACACGGGTGACGTGGCGACGATCGACGCCGAGGGCTACATCACCTACATCGGCCGCACCGACGACGTGTTCAAGGCCAGCGACTACAAGATCAGCCCGTTCGAGCTGGAGTCGGTCCTGATCGAGCACCCGGCGGTGGCCGAGGCGGCGGTCGTGCCCGCGCCGGACCCGGTGCGGCTGGCCGTGCCCAAGGCCTACGTCGCGCTCGCGCCCGGCCACGAGCCGACCAAGGAGACCGCGCTGTCGATCCTGCGGCACGCCCGCGAGAACCTCGCGCCGTGGCAGCGGGTCCGGCGGCTCGAGTTCTTCGAGCTGCCCAAGACGATCTCCGGCAAGATCCGGCGCGTCGAGCTGCGGTCCCGCGAGGACGAGCTGGGCACGGGCAGCCCCGCGGAGTGGCGTGACGACCAGTTCCCGGACCTGCGCGGCTGAGCGGACCCTCCCGCGCGCAGTAGGTTGGAGGTGAGCAACCAGTGTGAGGGAGGACGAACGTGGGTCTGAAAGTCGGCTACAAGGCCTCGGCGGAGCAGTTCGGTCCGCGGGATCTGGTCGAGTACGCCGTGCGGGCCGAGGAGCTGGGCCTGGACTCGGTGATGGTGTCCGACCACTTCCTGCCGTGGCGGCACGAGGGCGGGCACGCGCCGTTCGCGTTGTCGTGGATGTCGGCGGTGGCGGAGCGGACGAACCGGGTGCAGATCGGGACGAGCGTGCTGACTCCGACGTTCCGGTACAACCCGGCGGTGATCGCGCAGGCGTTCGCGACGATGTCGCTGCTGTCGGGCGGGCGGGTGATTCTCGGTGTGGGCACGGGTGAGGCGCTCAACGAGATCGCGGTGTCCGGCCGGGAGTGGCCGGAGTTCAAGGAGCGGTTCGCGCGGCTGCGTGAGGCGATCAAGCTGATGCGTGAGCTGTGGACGACCGACAACGTGTCGTTCGAGGGCGAGTACTACACCCTGGTCAACGCCAAGATCTACGACCGGCCGGAGCAGCCGGTGCCGGTGTACGTCGCCGCGGGCGGCCCGGTGGTGGCCAAGTACGCGGGCCGCGCCGGCGACGGCTTCATCTGCACCTCGGGCAAGGGCATGGAGCTCTACAACGACAAGCTGATGCCGGCGGTCGCCGAGGGCGCGGCCGCGGCGGAGCGGGACGTCGCGGGCATCGACAAGATGATCGAGATCAAGATGTCCTACGACCGGGACCACGAGAAGGCCCTGGAGAACACCCGGTTCTGGGCGCCGCTGTCGCTGACGCCGGAGCAGAAGCACAGCGTGTCCTCGGCCGAGGAGATGGAGCGGCTGGCCGACGAGCTGCCGATCGAGCAGGTCGCCAAGCGCTGGATCGTGGCCTCCGACCCGGACGAGGCCGTCGCGCAGATCAAGCCGTACCTGGACGCGGGCCTGAACCACCTCGTGTTCCACGGCCCCGGCCACGACCAGGAACGCTTCCTGACGCAGTTCGCCGAGGACGTCCTGCCGCGGCTGCGCGCACTGGGCTGACCCCCGCGCGCCGCTCACGGACCGCGTGTCCGTGAGCGGCGTCATGGTGCGGGCCCCTCGTCGGCGGGAGTAATTTCGGGAATTAGCGAAATGTCGAAGGACGGTGCGGGTGCTCCCTGAGTGCAAGGCCCTGGCGAACGAGACGCGGCTGCGCATCCTGGAGTGGCTCAAGGACCCGGCGGCGAGCTTCCCGGCGGCGGCGGACACGGCCGGGCTGGGGGTGTGCGTCGGCCTGATCCAGCAGAAGGCGGGCACGTCCGCGTCGACGGTCTCGGCGCACCTGGCCATCCTGCAGCGCGCCGGGTTCCTGCTGGCCACGCGGCAGGGCCAGTGGACCTACTACCGGCGCGACGAGGACCGCATCCGCGCCTTCACCGAGCGACTGCACCGCGACCTGTGACCCGGAAAAGGTGAGCCCGTCATGTCCCCAGTCCTGTCCGTACTGGACCTCGCGCCGATCGCGCCCGGCCAGACCGCGCGCGAGAGCTTCGCGGCCAGCGTGGCGCTCGCGCAGGCCGCCGAGCGCAGCGGCTACCGGCGGGTCTGGTACGCCGAGCACCACAACATGGCGTCCATCGCCTCCAGCGCGACGAGCGTGGTGATCGGGCACGTCGCAGAGCACACGTCGACCATCCGGCTCGGCGCGGGCGGGATCATGCTGCCCAACCACTCGCCGCTGGTGATCGCCGAGCAGTTCGGCACGCTGGAGACCCTGTTCCCCGGCCGCATCGACCTCGGGCTCGGCCGGGCGCCGGGCAGCGACCAGCAGACGATGGTGGCGCTGCGGCGCGACCCGATGTCGGCGGATTCGTTCCCGCAGGACGTGCTGGAGCTGCAGGCGTATCTGAGCGGCAAGGCCGTGCAGGGCGTGCGGTCGGTGCCCCGGGCCGAGGGCGTCGTGCCGCTCTACATCCTGGGCTCTTCGCTGTTCGGGGCGCAGCTGGCCGCGCAGCTCGGGCTGCCGTACGCGTTCGCGTCGCACTTCGCGCCGGACTCGCTGCACCAGGCCGTCTCGCTGTACCGCGAACGTTTCCAGCCGTCGGAGCAGCTGGCCGAGCCGTACGTGATCGCCGGGGCGAACGTGTTCGCCGCGGAGGACCACGACGAGGCCGAGGCCCAGCGGTCGGTGGCCTACCGGGCGCGCACGCGGGCGATGCTGTCGCAGGGCCGCTCGGGGGCGAACTTCACCGACGCGGAAATCGACGCGTTCCTGGCCTCGCCCCGCGGCCGCGGCCTGGCGTCGATGACGCGCTACACCGCGGTCGGCACTCCCGACGAGGTGCGCGCCTACCTGGCGGACTTCGCGACCGAAGCCCAGGCCGACGAGCTGATCCTGGCGCACCACGCGCACGACGTCGCGGACCGGGTCCGGTCGGTGGAGCTGACCGCCGACGCCATGGCGGCGGTCGCGTAGCGGCTCCGGCTGGCCAGTTGGCGTGCCGCGGTTGCACGTGGCGCAGCCCGGGGTCGGCGCCGCGCCGCACCCGCTCCTGACCTGCGATCCGCCCGCCGGGCGGCCGGGTAATATCGGCCGGGTTGTTGAGCAGACAGCGACCGGGTGCGGGCCCGGTGCTGTCTTTCGCTGGTCGCTCGCCCCGTTCCGGATGGTTGCCAGGAAGGGACACGACCAGGATGAGCGACGGTGCGGCAGGCCAGCTCGCACACCTCGACGAGGTGACCCGTGCACTCGAGGAACTGGCCGGCACGGTCGGGAACACCGACGACTTCGACGTGCTGCTGCGGGTGGTCTGCGAGCAGGTCGTGCGCGTGGTGCCCGGGGCCGACATGGCGTCGATCACGGTGCTCGACGATTCCGGCGCGCGATCGGTGGCTTCGACCGATGACCGCGCCACGCGGATCGACGCGGCGCAGTACGACGAGGACGACGGCCCGTGCCTGCGCGCGGCGCGCAGCGGGCAGGTGGTCCGGGTCGAGGTCGGCACGGCGCGGGAGTTGTGGCCCGGGTTCTCCGCCGTCGCGGCCGGGCACGGGGTGGCCAGCTACCTGGCTTCGCCGCTGCAGGTGCGCGACGAGGCGATGGGCGCGATCAACCTGTTCGGGTTCGGCGAGCACGGGTTCCGCGACGTCGATCAGAAGTACCTGGAGCTGTACGCGACGGTCGTGGACACGGTGCTGCACCTGTCCAGACGCGCGCTGCGCACCCAGGAACAGGTGCGCCAGTTGCGCGCGGCGATGCGCACGCGCGGGGTCATCGAGCAGGCCAAGGGCATCCTGATGGCGGCGAGACGGATCAGCGCCGACGACGCGTTCCAGCTCCTGGTGGGGCAGTCCCAGCGGGAGAATGTCAAGCTGCACACCATTTCGGCGCGGTTCGTCGCCGAACACTCCGGGCACGTGGTGGACCCGGACGACAGCCTGCCGAACTGACGCGTCAGGCGGCCGGTGGCACCGCGGGCGCGATAGTGAAGACCCGGTCCAGCCCGGTCAGCTCGAGCGGGCGCAGCACCGGGCGGCTCGTGCAGACCAGGATCAGCTCCTGACCGGCGGCCTCGCACTCCCGCGAAACCTCGACCAGCAGTGCGAGGCCGCCCGAGTCGAGAAACTCGACGCGCAGGAGGTCGAGCACCAGGGTGGGCGGCGGGGGCACCGGCGCGCCCGCGCGGGCCGCCCCCAGCCCCTCCCGCAGGCGGACGACGGTTCCGGCGTCGATTTCACCCGTCACCGTCACGACGAGCGCGTCCGGCCGGTACGTCCACTCCACTTTCAGGTTCGTCACTGGGTCTCCTGGGGCAAGCTCGTGGGCTCGCGAAACAGGGCAGGACACGGACAACCGCGCTGCCGACGGGAACTGGCGAGCCACAGCTGCTTGTATAACCGTGACGCAACCGACCCTACCCCATCACGCGGCTAGTCTTGCTTGACGAGGGCCGGCAGGCTCGGGGTAGAGACGAGGTGTCATGAGCGAATCGCTCCTGTCCGCTCCCGCGGTGCTCACCATCGCGCAGGAGCTCGCCGAGATCGGCAGGCTGGTGGACGACGACGACGTCACCTCGACCCTGTCCCGCTACGTGGCGCGGGCCTGCGCGCTGCTGCCGGGCTGCGACCGCGCGGCCATCACGGTCCGCACGGCGGAGGGGACGGCCGAACTTCTCGCGGCAGCCGGGAAGCCGTTGCCGGAGCCGCCGACCGACGGGTCCGGGCCGGACCCGGTCACCGAGGCGCTGACCTACCGAGAGCCGCGACGGGTGGACGACACGGCGACGGACGAGCGGTGGCCCGCCTACAGCGCGCACCTGCGCCGGCACGGGTTCGGCAGCGCGCTGACGCTGCCACTGCCCGGCGCCGAGTCCGGCGCGGCGTTCACCGTGCTGTCCGCGGAGCGCGGCCGCTTCGGCGACGACTCGCACGACCTGGCGCTGTTGTTCACCCTCCACGCGGGCGTGGCGTTCGACAACAGCGCGCTCTACCACGACAACATCCGCCTGCTGGGTCACGTGCAGACCGCGTTGCGCACGCGGACGGTCATCGCGCAGGCGCAGGGCCTGCTGATGCACCACGACCACCAGACGGCGGACGAGGCGCTCGCCGCGCTGAAGCGGATGTCGCAGCAGCGGAACGTGAAGCTGCGCGACGTGGCGGCAGCGCTGGTGACGGCCCACCACGAGGGTCGGCTGGCGGAGGCGCTGGAGTCCCGCTGACCGTTCGGGCCGGTCTCCCGGCGGTGAGGGGTGCCGGCACAGCGGGAGGCGCTGGGAAGCCCACCGGGCGGGCTTCGCCGGTTAGTCCGCAACCGCTGGCCGCTGTCGGAGATGTCGGGGGCGTCCGTCTCGATGCGGTTGCCCGGCCAAGGCGCGACCGTGGGCCGGCCGGCGGGCGCTGACCGTTCGCCTCAGGACCGGCATGTGCCGGCCGCGCCGTCTCACGACCGAGACACCGCTGAAATCGGCGATCCGCTGTTGAAGCAGGCGCGTGTCTCAGTGCCGCACCAGCAGGCGGCTCATCAGCGGCAGGTGGTCCGACGCGGCGGGATCCCCGTCCAGCACCCGTGTGACCAGCGGCGACACCGAGCGCGACGCGTAGATGTAGTCGATCCGCCGGTCCGGCGCCTCCGCCGGGTATGTCGCGCCCGCGCCCTTCCCGGACGCCGGCCACGCGTCGGTGAAGGCCGTGTTCAGCGTGGCGATCTCCGGGGCCTCCGGGAGCGCGTTCAGGTCGCCCACGAGCACCGCCGGTGTGGTGCCGCCGATCAGTTCTGTGATCTGCCGGGTCTGCTCCAGCCGGTCCACCTGGGAGCTGGCCGCCAGGTGCGTGTCGTACACGTGCACCGCCACGCCGTGCACGTCCAGCACCGCGTGCAGCAGCCCGCGCTGCTCCTGGTTGGGCGACCGGAACAGGTGCGTGTTCTCCCACGCGGTGATCGGGTAGCGGGACAGGATCGCGGTGCCGTACTGGATCCGCGGGCTGCCCGCGGCGGGCGGGTCCCGGTCGATGTTCGCGCCGAACACCACGTGGTAGCCGAGCATCCCGGCGAGCTCGGCGGCCTGGTCCGCCCACTCGCTGCGCGCCGAGTAGTGCCGGTCCACCTCCTGCAGCCCGACCACGTCCGCGCCGCTGTCCCGGATCACCCCGGCCACGCGCGCGAGGTCGAGCACGTCGTCGGTGCCCTGCGCGTGGTGGATGTTGAAACTCAGCACGGACAGCACCCGCTGCCGCGGCTCCCCCCGCGTTCGCGGGCGTCACCGAGGTCAGCAGGATTCCGCTCAGCATCAGCACGATCGCCAGTGTTCTACGCACCCGGCGATCTTCGGCCGTGCACATGAGGGCCCGGTGAACGAGCGGCGAACGTTTCAGCGCCAGCCGGCGTCGGGTGCGACGTCGCGGACGATCGACTCCAGCAGGTGCGCGTTGTAGTCCACGCCGAGCTGGTTCGGGACCGTCACCAGGACCGTGTCCGCCGCCTGCACGGCCGCGTCCTCGGCGAGCTGCTTGGCGATCACGTCCGGCTCGCCCGCGTAGGTCTTGCCGAACCGCGCCACCCCGCCGTCGAGCCAGCCGACCTGGTCCTGGCTGTCCCGTTCCCGCCCGAAGAACCGCCGGTCGAGGTCGTTGGTGATCGGGATGACGCTGCGGCTCACCGACACCCGCGGCTCGCGGATGTGCCCCTGGCGCGCCCACTCCGCGCGGAAGATCTCGATCTGCTCGGCCTGCAGCTCGTCGAACGGCACCCCGGTGTCCTCGGTGAGCAGCGTCGAGCTCATCAGATTCATCCCCTGCTCGGCGGTCCACTTCGCGGTGGCGCGGGTGCCGCTGCCCCACCAGATCCGCTCGTACAGCGTGGGCGACTGCGGCTGGATCGCGAGCATCCCGCCGCGGCCGGTCATCCGCGGATCGGCCCGGACGACGCCGCTGCCGCCGATCGCGGTGCGGAAGATCTCCGTGTGCCTGCGCGCCATGTCCGCGTCGGTCTCGCCCTCGGCCGGGACGTGGCCGAACGCGGACGCCCCCTGCAGCGCGGGTTCGGGGGAGCCGCGGCTGATGCCGAGCTGCAGGCGCTCGCCGCTGAGCAGGTCGGTGGCCGCGGCCTGCTCGGCCATGTAGAGCGGGTTCTCGTAGCGCATGTCGATCACGCCGGTGCCGAGCTCGATGCGCTCGGTGCGCGCGGCCATCGCCGCCAGCAACGGGAAGGGGGTGGAGAACTGCGGCGCGAAGTGGTGGACGCGCAGGAACGCGCCGTCGACGCCCAGCTCCTCGGCGGCCACGGCGAGCTCGACCATCTGCCGCAGCGCGTCGCCTGCCGTCGGTGTCGGCGTGCCCGGCTGGTGGTGGCCGAACGAAAGGAACCCGATCTTCTTCACACCGGGTATTGTCCAGGACTCGACTGGCATCTGGGGGGCACGATGTTTCTCGTCACTGGCGCGACCGGCACGGCGGGCGGGGCGGTGGTGCGCGAGCTCGCCCGGAGTGGCGAGCCGGTGCAGGCGTTGGTGCGCAAGCCGGACGCGGTGGTGCCCGGTGCGGAGCCGGTCGTCGGCGATCTCAACGACCCGGCGAGCGTCCCGTTCGAGGGCGTCACCGGGGTGTTCTTGTTGTCGGGTTACGCGGACATGCCGGGTCTGCTCGCGCGGGCGCGATCGGCCGGTGTCGAGCGTGTGGTGCTGCTGTCCGGCGGGTCGGCCGCGCTGGCGGATCTGGACAACGCGGTGTCGCGGTACATGACCTTGTCCGAACGGGCCGTGCGGGAGTCCGGTCTGGCGTGGACGTTCCTGCGGCCGCGGGCGTTCATGTCGAACGCGCTGCGGTGGCTGCCGCAGCTGCGGGCGGGGGACGAGGTGCGTGTGCAGTACCCGGAGGTGCCCGCGGCGTGCGTCGACCCGGGCGACATCGCGGCGGTGGCGGTGCGGGCGCTGCGGGGCGGGCACGAGGGCCGGATTTATGACCTGACCGGTCCCGAGGCGCTGTTGCCGGCCCAGCAGGTGGCGGTGCTGGGGCGCGTGCTGGGCCGGGACCTGCGCGCGGTGGGCCTGTCCGACGAGGAGACCCGGGCCGAGATGGCAGCGGCGATGCCGGCCGAGTACGTGGAGGCGTTCGCGCAGTTCTACGCCGAGGGCAGGCTCGACGAGGCCACGGTGCACCCCGACGTCGCCGAGGTGACCGGGCGGCCGCCGCGCACGTTCGAGCAGTGGGCGCGCGAGAACGCGGACGCCTTTCGCTGACCTGGCACGGAGATCGTCGCGCGTGGTCTGAAGTGGACGGTCCCACGCGCCGCTTTCCGAGGTGTGTGCGCGTCCAAGGGAACGGGCGCGGAGCGCGCGAAGCGCCCGACAGCGCGAGACGTGGGACCTGCGTGGCGGGGCGGGTGCGGCTCGCGCCTGGAGACAGATCGCGCCGCGGAGCGTGTTGCTCACGAGGGCAGTGCGGGACGCGTCGCGGAGTGTGGAAAGTCCGTAGCGGAGCGTGAAAAATCTCTCCGCACCGCTAGAGTGCGGTGTGGCCGCCGACCGTGTGCGCCGAACCAGCCGCCGACCAGCGCCGAAGCGTCCACAAGCACCCCGGTGTTGACACCCCCCGAACCGGATGTCACTATTCCCCGCAGCCCCTTGGAATCGTTTCCAACCACCGAGAGTCACGGGTTGGAAACGTTTCCAAGGCAACGAACGATGACGGAGCGACAATGACGTCTACACGGGCCACGCTGCTGCAGGTGGCCGAACGAGCCGGGGTGTCACTGGCCTCGACCTCGCGCGCCCTGCACGGCACCGGCGCGAGCCCGGCCATGATCGAGCGCGTCCGGGCCGCCGCGGAGGAGCTGGGCTACAGCCCGGACGCCATCGGCCGCTCGCTGCGGATGAAGAAGACCTTCCAGATCGCGTTCGCGGTCGCCGACATCGGCAACCCGGTCTACGTCGAGATGATGCGGGCCATCCACGAGGTCCTCGCCCCGCACGGGTACCGCGTCGTGGTCATGACCACCGGCGACACCTCGACCTCGACGGCCGACCTGGTGCGCAGCCTGAACAGCGGCTTCGTCGACGGCATGGTCATCAGCCCGCTGCGCACCGACGACCGCCTGATCGAGGAGATCCAGCAGGCCGCCGTCCCGGTCGTGGTCATCGGCCGCGCCCTGGACGCCCACGGCATCAGCTCGGTCTCCACCGACTCCGCGGGCGGCATCGGCCAGGCGGTCCGCCACCTGCAGGAACTCGGCCGCCGCCGGATCGGCTTCCTCAACGGCCCCCTCGACACCACCCCCGGCCAGGCCCGCCAGCGCGGCTTCGAAGCCGCCGCGGGCACGGGCCACACCACCGAGATCGCCAAGGACTTCACCGTCGCCGCCGGCCTCACCGCCGCGCGCCGCCTGCTCGCCGCGGCCCCGGAACGCCTCGACGCCATCGTCGCGGCCAACGACCTGCTCGCCATCGGCGCCATCCACGCCATCCGCGAACTCGGGCTGTCCGTGCCGGACGACATCGCGGTCACCGGCATGGACGACACCGAGATCGGCCGCGTCTTCCACCCGACCCTGACCAGCGTCTCCCTCGGCAGCACCGAGCGCGGGCGCGCCGCCGCGCAGCTCATGCTCCGCCTCGCCGACGACGCCGACCAGGACGCGCAGCAGGTCACTGTCGGCCCGGAGCTGATCGTGCGCGGTTCCACCGTCCCCGCCGCGGGCGGGCTCACCGAGGGAGGCCGGCGATGACCCTGGCCGCGGACACCCGCGCCCCCGCGCCCGCACCGGCGCCCCGCAAGCGCCGCCAGGGCACCATGGCCCGCTCGCGGCGCCGCGAGGCGATCGCGCTGGTGATGCCGTCGCTGATCCCGATCCTGGTGCTCAGCGTCGCCCCGCTGGTGATGGGCCTGGCGCTGGCGTTCACCGACGCCCGCCTGGTCCGCAACCCCGACTACGACTTCACCGGCATCGACAACTTCACCAAGCTGGCTGGCAACTCGTTCTTCTGGGACAGCCTCCGCATCGGTCTGATTTGGACGGTCGGTGTCACGGTGCTGCAGCTCGCCGCGTCGATGGGCCTGGCGCTGCTGCTCAACTCGGGCCTCAAACTCCAGGGCCTGACCCGCGTGCTCGCCCTCATCCCATGGGCGATGCCGCCGGTCGTCGTGGCGATCATGTGGCAGATGATCTACTCGGCCAACGGCGGCCCGCTCAACGCCTTCCTCGGCAGCGTCGGCCTGCCCGACGACACCAACTGGCTCGGCGACTTCTCCACCGCCCTGCCCGCGGTGATCGTCGTCGGCGTGTGGGTCGGCATGCCGCAGACCACCGTCACCCTGCTGGCCGGCCTGCAGCAGATCCCGCAGGACCTGCACGAGGCCGCGGCGGTGGACGGTGCGGGCGCGTGGCGGCGGTTCACCGCGGTCACCTGGCCCAGCCTGCGGCCGATCGTCACCTCGATCACGTCGCTGAACTTCATCTGGAACTTCAACTCGTTCTCGCTGGTCTACGTCCTCACCGAGGGCGGGCCGGGCGGAAAGACGATGGTGCCGGTGCTCTTCATCTACCTCGAAGCGTTCAAGAACCGCAACATCGGCTACGCGGCGGCGATGGGGCTCGTGCTCGTGATCATCGTCGTGCTGCTGCTGGCGGTCTACCTGCGGTCGCAGTTCCGCGACGACCGCGCCGAGCGGGGGCGGTGACGACATGCGCGTCCTCCTGCGTCCCACCCAGTACCTGGCACTGGCGGCCTACATCCTGCTCCTCGGCTTCCCGCTCCTGTGGCTGATCTCGGCGTCGGTGAAGTCCTCCGGCGAGCTCAACTCGCTCACCGTCAGCCTGCTGCCACAGCAGTGGCACTGGGACAACTACTCCGACGCGCTCGACCGCCAGGGCCTGGTGCACTCGGCGGGCAACAGCCTGGTCGTGGCCCTGGTGTCCACCGCGCTGGTCATCGTGATCGCGCTGCCCGCGTCCTACGTGCTCGCCCGGCTCAAGGGCAAGATCCGCGCCGCGGGCGTCGGCTGGATCCTGGTGTCCCAGGTGTTCCCGGTGGTCCTGGTGATCCTGCCGCTGTTCCTGATCCTGCGCACCATCGGGCTGGCCGACAGCCTGGCCGGGCTGACGCTCGTGCACACCACCTACACGCTGCCGTTCGCGCTGTGGATGCTGCAGGGCTACGTCAGCGCGATCCCGGTCGACCTGGAAGAGGCCGGCGCGATGGACGGCGCCGGCCGGTGGACCGTGCTGCGCCGGATCGTGTTCCCGCTCCTGATGCCCGGCATCGTCGCCACCGCGATGTTCAGCTTCGTCTCCTCCTGGAACGAGTTCTTCTTCGCGCTGGTGCTACTCCAGTCGCCGGAGAACTACACGCTGCCCATCACGCTGAACATGTTCATCGGCGGCGAGGGCAAGGTGTCCCTCGGCCCGCTCGCCGCGGGCGCCGTGCTCGCCGCGATCCCCAGCATCGTCTTCTTCACCATCCTGCGCCGGAGGCTCACCAGCGGGCTGATGGCCGGGGCGGTGAAGGGATGAACCCTCAGAAAACGAAAGGTCGGTCAATGAAGTCTCGACGTTTGGTGGCGGCCGCGCTCGCGGCGGCCGCGAGCCTGCTGTTCACCGCGTGCTCCAGTGGCGGTGACAGCGCCGACGGCCCGGTGACGCTCAAGTTCCAGTCCCTGTCCGACCAGCCCGCGGCGATCGCGGCGACGAACAAGATCGTCGACGACTGGAACAAGGCGCACCCCGACATCAAGGTCGAGGTGGTGCAGGCAGGCTGGGACGGCGTCTACGACAAGCTGATCACGCAGTTCAACGCGGGCAGCGCGCCGGACATCATCCACTACGAGGCCGCCGGCGTCGTCCCGTTCGCCAAGGACGGCTACCTCGCCGACCTCACGCCGTACCTGTCGGAGCAGAAGAAAACCGACATCCCCAAGGGCGTGCTGGACTCGGTCACCGTGGACAACCAGGTGATCGCCTATCCGACCGAGCTGCAGTCCTATGTGGTCTTCGCCAACCGGGCGCTGCTGCAGAAGGCCGGGGTCACCATCCCGACCGGTGACACGATGACCTGGGACCAGCTGCGGGAGATCGCCAGGGCGACCACCCGCGACGGCGCCTACGGTCTCGGCTGGGGCCTGTCCAGCCCGACCGCCGCGATGGTCGCGCTCGCGCCCGGCTTCGGCGGCAAGTACTTCGACGGCACCGGCACCGACGCGAAGATCAGCGTCGGCCAGGGTGAGATGGCCCTGCCGCAGCTGGTGGACGCGATGGCGCACCAGGACAACTCGATCCTGCCGGTCACGCTGACCCAGTCCGGTTCCAAGGCGCTGGCGCCGTTCTACGCCGGGCAGACCGCGATGACGATCCAGGGTTCGTTCCAGGCCGCGAACATCGCCAAGGACGCGCCCGCCGGTTTCGACTGGGTCGTGCTGCCGCCGCTGGCCGGTCCCGCCGGTCCCGCGCAGGCCGCCAACCCGCAGACGCTGTCGGTGAACAAGGACTCCGCGCACGTCGAGCAGGCCGCGCAGTTCATCGAGTTCTTCACCAACACCGAGAACCTGGCCGCGCTCAACGAGGCCGACGCGCTGATCCCGGCGACCACCTCGGCCCGCGAGGCGCTGACCACGAAGCTCGGCGCGCAGAACGGCTGGAAGGAGATCCTGTCCTCGGGCCAGTACCTCACCTCCGCGCCGTACCTGTTCGTCGACAAGTACGCGCAGTGGAAGGACACCGTCGCGACCCCGGCCTACCAGAAGTTCCTGGCGAAGCAGATCGACGCCAACGGTCTGTCCAAGGAACTGACGGACGGCTGGAACTCCATCAACCGGTAGCGACCGGACCATCTGGAAGGGAAACGTGAAGCCGGTGACCTGGCTGGAAGACCGAGCGGTGGCGGTGATCACCGGGGCGGCCGTGGGGGACGCGCTGGGTGGTGCCACCGAGGGGTGGACCCCGGAACAGATCGAGGAGCGCCACGGCGGCCGGGTGACCGGCATCGTCGGGCCGTGGTTCCCGAACTGGCGGGAGGCGCGCCCGATCGCGCCGTACCACAAGGGGGACGGGCACGTCACCGACGACACCCTGATGACCCGCGCGCTCGTCGAGGTGTACGCGAAGCGCCGCGTGCACCTCGACGCGTATGCGATGGCCGAGGACCTCGTGCCGCTGATGATCGGCGAGCCGAGGTGGGTGCCCGAGCTGGAGTCGACCGCGCTGCTGTTGCAGCGGGTGTTCCTGGCGGAGAAGTGGATCGTCGCCCGGCTCCATTACGGGCACGTCGACCCGCGGGAGGCCGGGGTCGGCAACGTCGTCAACTGCGGCGCCGCGATGTACGTGGCGCCGGTCGGGATCGCCAACGCCGGGGACCCGCGCGGCGCCTACGCCGAGGCGATCGACCTGACCGGCGCCCATCAGTCCAGCTACGGCCGTGAGGCGGCCGGCGTGTTCGCGGCGATGGTCGCGGCGTCGGTCGCCCCCGGCGCGACGCTGGACGATGTGGTCGCGGCGGCGCTGGACGTCGCGCACGACGGCACCGCCGCCGCCCTCCGTGCCGTGGTGGACGCGTTCGACGGCTGGACTTCCGCGCCGTCGACCGACGACGAGGAGCGGGAGCTGGCCCGGCTGATCCGGGACACGGTCGCGCCGTACGACTCGGTGGGGCCGCAGTACCGGCAGATGTCGATGGACGCGCGGCGCCCGTCGCGTACCAAGTCCATCGAGGAGCTGCCCGCCGCGCTCGGGTTCGTGCTCGGCCACCGCGGCGACTACCGCGGCGCGGTCCTGGGCGCGGTGAACTACGGCCGGGACGCCGACTCGATCGCGGTGATGGCGGGCGCGTTGTGTGCCGGTCTCGGTGGCACGGCGGCCGTGCCGGCCGACTGGATCGACGCGATCGGCGAGGCCAGCAGGATGGACCTCCGCGAGACCGGGCGGCTGATGGCCGCGGCGGCCGCGGACATTCTGAAGGCGGACCGGGAACGCGCACTGGTGCGGCTGCGGACGCTGGACGAGCTGGACCAGGCGTGACGATGCGGGACGACATCAGCTGGGGGCTGTGCGAGGAGGGTGGCATGACCGTGCGGCTGGAGTGGCGGGAGCCGGTGGTCATCGCGCGGCCGGCCGGGCCGGTGAGTCCGCGGCCGGCTGGGCTGGTGAGTCCGCAGGCGGGCCCGCGGCAGGCCGGGGCGCCGCGGCGGACGGGGGAGCGGTCGTGAGGCTGACCTGGGCGCAGCCCGAGGACCTGCTGGCGCACGAGCTGGTGCAGTCCGCCGCTGAGGGCCGGGGCGTCACCGAAGTCCGGGACCGCTGGGTCGCGGCCGGTGGCGACCCGGTGCCCGCCGTGAGCGGCGCCGGGCCGCGGCCGGCCACTCCGGAGCTGCGGGCGCTGGCCCGCGACCTGCTCGACGAGCTGGCCGCGCTGCCCGCCACGCCGGCGCCGCACGAACCGGACGACTGGGACGCGATCGCCGAGCTGCTGCCGCCCGCGCCGGAGCTGCCCGGCGGCAGCGGGCGCGCGCTGGACGCGTGGACCGGCCGCGCCGCCGGGTGCCTGCTCGGCAAGCCGGTCGAGAAGATCCCCCGCGAGGGTATCGAGGAGATCCTGCGCGCCACCGGCCGCTGGCCGCTCGACCGCTGGTTCACCGCCGTCGGGCTGCCGGACGAGGTCGCCGCGCGGTGGCCGTGGAACCGCCGCTCCGCCCCGACCTCGCTGGCGGAGAACATCGACGGGATGCCGGAGGACGACGACCTCAACTACCCGATGCTCGCGCTCACGCTCCTGGAGCAGTGCGGCCGCGGGTTCACCACCGACGACGTCGCGCAGCTGTGGCTGGACAACCTGCCCGCCGGCCGCGTGTTCACCGCCGAGCGCGCCGCCTACCGCAACATCCTGGACGCCCGCCCGGTGCCGGAGACCGCCACGCACCACAACCCGTTCCGCGAGTGGATCGGCGCGCTCATCCGGACCGACGTGTTCGGCTGGGTCTCGCCGGGCGACGTGCGCGCCGCGGCCCGGATGGCGTGGACCGACGCCCGCCTGAGCCACACCCGCAACGGCATCTACGGCGCGATGTGGGCCGCCGCGCTCGCCTCGGCGTCGATGGTGTGCGGCACCGTCGACGAGGTGCTGGACGCGGCGGAAACCGTGGTCCCGCCGGACAGCAGGCTCGCGCAGGCGGTCCGGTTCGGACGGTCGCTGGCCGGTCTCGGCGTCGACGCGGGCTTGGACCGCCTGCACGCCGAGTACGGGCACCTGCACTGGGTCCACGTCCTCAACAACGCGGCCGTCATCGCCTTCGCGCTGGCCAGGGGCGGCGGCGAGTTCGGCCCGAGCATCGCCATCGCGGTCACCGCGGGCTGGGACACCGACTCGGCGGCCGCTACTGTCGGCGGCGTCGTCGGCGCCCTGCACGGGGTGCCGGACCAGTGGGCGAAACCGCTGGACGACCGCATCGCGACCTCGCAGCCGGGCGGGGAGCAGCGCATCACCGACCTCGCGGCCCGCACGGCCGCCCTGACCGTGGAACGAGGTGCCGCATGACCGGGCAGGTCGTGGTCGTCGGCTCGGCCAACGTCGACCTCGTCGTCGACGTGCCGCGCCATCCGGGTGGCGGGGAGACGATCCTCGGCGGCGACCTGCGCCGCACCCCCGGTGGCAAGGGCGCGAACTCGGGCGTCGCCGCCGCGCGGGCCGGGGGAGCGGAGACCACGTTCGTCGGCGCGCTGGGCCGCGACGAGTCCGCCGAGCTGCTGCTGGCTTCCCTGGAGCGGGCCGGCGTCCGCACCGACCTGGTGTCCCGTGTGGACGCTCCGACCGGCACCGCGCTCATCACCGTCTCCCCGGACGGCGAAAACGCGATCGTGGTCGCGCCCGGCGCCAACGCGCGCCTCGAGCTGACCGCCGCCCAGGTCGAGCGGATCGCGCACGCCGACGTCGTGCTGGCGCAGCTGGAGATCCCGCTCGACATGGTCCGCGCGGCCGCCGCCGCGCGACGGCCGGGCGCCCGGATGGTGCTCAACGCGGCGCCGTCGCAGGACCTGCCCGGCGACGTGTGGGACGCGCTGGACCTGCTGATCGTCAACGAGTACGAGGCCGCCGACCTCGCGCACACCCAGGCCGCGCCGGAGGAGCTGGCCGCGGCGCTGCTGGATCGGGTGCCCGCCGTGGTGATCACCCTCGGCGCCGAGGGATCCCTGGTGGCGCAACGGGACCGCGAGCCCGTGCGCGTTCCGGGCGTCAAGGTGGACGCGGTCGACACGACCGGCGCCGGGGACACCTTCTGCGGCGTGCTCGCGGCCGGGCTCGCCCGTGGGCTGGACCTGGCCGGCGCCGCCCGGCTCGCCGGTGCCGCGGCCGCCCTCGCGGTCACCCGGCCCGGCGCGCAGGACGCCGTGCCCACCGCCGCGGAGGTCGAGGAGAGCGCGAAATGACCTACACGTTCGATCCGCTCGTGCCGCGCCCGATCGACCGGCCCACCGAGGTCCCGCCCGGCCCGCTCACCGAGGACCAGCTGGTCGCGCTGGACGAGGCGAAGATCTTCGCCGGCCCGGCGGACCCGGCCGACCGCCCGGCGTGGCGCGAGCGGCTGCGCGAGTGGCGCGCGGACGCCCGTAGGCGGCACGGCTACACCGGCGCGGCCTACGAGCGGCCCGGCGCGGCGTGGGCGGCGCGGTGCCGCACGGTCGCGCAGGTGTGGCTGTGGGACGAGCTGCTCTACGACTTCGAGCGGGGCCGCTTCACGCCGGAGCGGTTCCTCGCCGACGCCCGGGAGCGGTTCGCCGGCCTGGACGCGGTCGTGCTGTGGCACGCCTACCCGGTGATCGGCCTGGACGACCGCAACCAGTGGGACTTCTACCGCGATGTGCCGGGGCTGGCGGATCTCGTGCGGCAGTTCCACGACGCCGGTCTGCACGTGTTCGTCGACTACAACCCGTGGGACGTCGGCACCCGCCGCGCCGGCGACGACCTCGAGGAGCTCGCGTCGCTGGTCGCCGACCTCGGCGCGGACGGCGTCTTCCTGGACACCCTCAAGAAGGCCGAACCCGAGTTCGTCGAGGCCCTGGAGCGGGCGAAGCCGGGGATCGTGCTGGAGGGCGAGTCGAAGCTGCCGGTCGAGCGGATCGAGGACCACGCGTCGTCGTGGGCGCAGTTCTTCGCCGACTCGCCCGTGCCCGGCGTGCTGCGCGCGCACTGGTACGAGCGGCGGCACATGCAGCACCACGTCCGCCGCTGGCACCGCGACCACACCGAGGAACTCCAGTCGGCATGGCTCAACGGCGTCGGCGTGATGGTGTGGGAGGTCGTCTTCGGCGTGTGGGTCGGCTGGTCGCCCCGGGACGCGGCGACCGTGCGGCGCATGGTGACCGTCCAGCGCGCGGCCGAGGACCTGCTCCTGCACGGCGAGTGGACCCCGCTGGCCGAACTGGCGCCCGGCGCGGAGGAGGCCGGGGTGTACGGCTCCCGCTGGGACCTCGGCGACCAGACACTGTGGACGGTCGTGAACCGGAGCGACCAGGACTACACCGGCCCGGTCGCTCCCGGAATCCCGTTGCTGGGTCCGGGTGTGCCGGCGCGGGGGATCGCCGCGTTCCTGCGTGCCGAAACCGAACCCGCGTGGGTGAAGGAACTTCCGGAGCTGCCGCACGATCCGGACGCCCGCTTCCCGCACCGCCTCGCCGTGCGCAGGCAGCCGGCCCGCACCACCGGCACGCCCGATCCGGACGCGGTGGTCGTGCCCGCCGGACCGTACGTGCTGACCGTGCGCTACCGGGCCCGGGAGACCGGGATGTACCAGGGCGCGCCGTACGTCGACGAGTGGAAGCCCCTGCCGCCGCGGCTGCACGACGCGCGGACCCTCCAGCGCGACGGCGTGCTCGCCAATCCGGTGGCCGTCGCCGCGACCGAGGTGACCAACGCGCAGTTCACCGAGTTCCTGGAGCGGACCGGCTACCGGCCCGCGCAACCGCACCGGTTCCTCGCCTGGAACACCGACGCCGACGCGCCGGTGACCTACGTGGATCTCGACGACGCCCGCGCGTACTGCGCGTGGCGCGGCGGGCGTCTGCCCACCGAGGACGAATGGCAGCTGGCGGGCGAGACCGGTCTGCTGCGCCGCGGCGAGCCCGCGGTGTGGAACTGGACCGAGAGCGAGCACTCCGACGGGCGCACCCGGTTCGTGATGCTCAAGGGCGGCTCCGACTACCGGGCGGAAGGATCCGACTGGTACGTCGAAGGCGGCCGCCGCGACCCGGACTACAGCGTGAAGCTGCTCCTGCCCGGGCTCGGGCTGGCGCGCGGCGCGACCGTCGGGTTCCGCTGCGCCTGGGACCTGCCGGAGGTGACCGCGTGACCGTCTCCCGCGACCCCGACGCCGGGGCGCTGGCCGGCCTGCGCGTCGTCGACGCCGCCACGCTCTTCGCCGGCCCGATGGCCGCGATGCACCTGGGCGACATGGGCGCCGAGGTGATCAAGGTCGAGCATCCGGGCAGGCCGGATCCGGCCCGCAACCACGGCGTGGCCAAGGACGGCGTGAACCTGTGGTGGAAGACGCTCGGCCGCAACAAGCGCACGATCACCGCCGACCTGGGCAAACCGGGCGGCCGCGAGGTGTTCCTGAAGCTGGCCGAACGATCGGACGTGATCATCGAGAACTTCCGGCCGGGCACGCTGGAGCGCTGGGACCTAGGCTACGACGAGCTGTCCGCGCGCAACCCGCGGCTGGTGCTCGCCCGCGTCACCGGGTTCGGGCAGATCGGCCCGTACCGGCGGCGGCCCGGGTTCGGCACGCTCGCCGAGGCGATGAGCGGGTTCGCGGCCGCCACCGGGGAACCGGACGGGCCGCCGACGCTGCCGCCGTTCGGGCTCGCCGACGGCATCGCCTCGCTCGCCACCGCCTACGCGATCATGGTGGCGCTGTCGGCGCGTGAGCGGACCGGGCGCGGACAGGTCGTGGACACGGCGATCGTCGAACCGATCCTGGCGATGCTCGGGCCGCAGATCACGCGGTGGGACCAGTTGCGCTCGGTGCAGCCACGCACTGGCAACCGGTCGGTGAACAACGCGCCGCGCAACACCTACCGCACCGGCGACGGGCAGTGGGTCGCGGTGTCCACGTCGGCGCAGTCGATCGCCGAGCGCGTGATGCGGCTGGTCGGCAGGCCGGACCTGATCGACGAGCCGTGGTTCGCCAGCGGCGCCGAGCGCGCGAAGCACGCCGACGAACTCGACGAGGCCGTGGGCGCGTGGATCGCGCGGCACACCCGCGACGAGGTGGTCGCCGAGTTCGAGGCCGCGCAGGCCGCGGTGGCGCCGATCTACGACGCCGCGGACATCGTGGAGGACCCGCAGTTCCGCGCACTGGGCACGATCCACGAGATCGAGGACCCGGAGCTGGGGCCGACGCTCATGCAGGGGCCCATCTTCCGGCTGTCCGGCCACGACGGGGTCATCGCCCACGCGGGCCGCGCGCACGGCGCGGACACCGACGAAGTGCTGGGGGAGCTGGGTTTCGCGCCGTCGGAGGTCGCGCGGATGCGTGAGGAGGGTGCGGTGTGAGTGTGCCCGTGTTGACGCTGTTGTATGTGCCGGCTGATCGGGTGCTGGAGGAGCTGGGTTTCCTGCCGTCGGTGGTGGCGCGGATGCGCGGGGAGGGTGCGGTATGAGTGCGCCTGCGTTGTCGCTGCTGTACGTGCCGGCGGACCGGCCGGACCGGGTGGGGAAGGTGTTGGGTTCGGCCGCCGATGTCGTGCTCGTGGAGCTGGGTTTCCCGCTGTCGGTGGTGGCGCGGTTGCGTGAGGGGGGCGCGGTATGAGTGCGCCTGCGTTGACGCTGTTGTACGTGCCGGCGGACCGGCCGGACCGGGTCGCGAAGGGGCTGGATTCGGCCGCCGACGTCGTGCTCGCGGAGCTGGGTTTCCCGTCGTCGGTGGTGGCGCGGTTGCGTGAGGGGGGCGCGGTATGAGCGCGCCCGCGTTGACCCTGCTGTATGTGCCCGCCGATCGGCCGGACCGCGTGGTGAAGGCGCTGGATTCGGCCGCCGACGTCGTGCTCGTCGATCTGGAGGACGCCGTCGCGCCGGCTCGCAAGGACGAGGCGCGCGCGAACGCGGTGCGGCTGCTGTCGGAGCCGCTCGCCCGCCGGGTGCAGGTGCGGATCAATCACGCCAGCACGCCGTGGCACATGGCTGACCTGGCGGCGCTGGCCGGTTTGCCGGCCGAGGTGGGCGCGCGGATCCCGAAGGTCGAGTCGCCGGCGGAGATCCATGCGCTGGCCGAGGCGTTGCCCGGCCGTGATCTGCACCCGCTCATCGAGTCCGCGCTCGGCGTCGAGCGGGCGCTGGAGATCGCGACCGCGTCCCCGCAGGTCGCCTCGATCGGCCTCGGCGAGGCGGACCTGCGCTCCGACCTCGGGGTGACCGACGAGGCCGGGCTGGCCTGGGCCCGCAGCCGGGTGGTCGTCGCCGCGCGCGCTGCCCGCCTGGTGCCGCCGGTGATGTCGGCCTACACCAACGTCCGCGACCTCGACGGGCTCGCCGAGTCCTGCCGGGCCGGGCGGGCGCTCGGGTTCCGCGGCCGCACCGCGATCCACCCGGCGCAGCTGGACACCATCCGGGCGGCGTTCCTGCCCAGCGAACAGGAAGTCTCGCGGGCCCGCGAGGTGCTGTCCCGGTTGGACGACGCCACCGCGGCCGGCGTCGGCGCGATCGCCCTGACCGACGGCACCTTCCTCGACGTGGCGATGCTGGAGCAGGCCCGCACGGTCCTCGCGCTCGCCGGTGAGCGACCGGACGTCACAGCCTGATGCCTGGAAGCGATTCCAGGATGTGGGGGCAGGTGCGCGCGGTTCTTCGCGGTCGCCGGGTGAGCGGCCGGACGTCACGGGCGTGATGCTTGGAATCGTTCTCAGGATGCGGGGGTAGGTAGGCACGCTTCCTTGCGACTTGCCGGGGAGCGGCCGGACGTCATGTCCGGAATCGATTTCAGGATGCCAGGGCAGGCGGGCGCGGTCCCTCGCGACTTGCCGGGGAGCGGCGGGGCGTCACAGCGTGATGCCTGGAATCGTTTTCAGCTCGCCGAGGAGCATCGACGTCACCTCGACCGGGTAGTCGTAGAGGGCGAACGTCTGCTCGCGGCGGCCCATCAGCTTGACGTGCACCGGTGTGTCGCCGCGGTGGGCGAGCAGCGTCTGCTTGAGTTCCAGGACGACCGGCAGCGTGAGCTTCTCCGGCCGGGCGCGCAGGACGAGCGGCGCCTCGCCCGGCTCCGACAGGTCCAGCGGTACCAGGCCGCCGCCGAAGACGGACATCTTGTCTTCGCGCCAGTTGACGCGGCCTTTGACCAGGACGGCGTTGTCCTCGATGAGGTCGGCCTGGAACAGGGCGTAGGACTTGGGGAAGAACAGCACCTCGAGCGAGGCGTCCATGTCCTCGACCGTGCAGATGGCCCAGGGTTCGCCCTTCTTGTTGACCCGCCGCTCGAGCGAGGTGATCAGGCCGGAGATGACCAGTTCGCCTTCCTTGGGCGGGTTGTCCAGGATCGCGGCGATCGGGCGCGGGGCGTGCTTGCGCAGGATCCGTTCGGCGCCGTCCAGCGGGTGGGCGGACACGTACAGGCCCAGCATCTCGCGCTCGTAGGCCAGCAGCTGTTTGCGCGGCCACTCCTCGTCGCCGAACTTCAGGTGCGCCAGCGGCGACGACGAGGGCGCGGGCTCGGCGCCGAACAGGTCGAACTGCCCCATGGCTTCCTGGCGTTTCAGCGGCACCACCGCGTCGACCGCGTCCTCGTGGACCTGGCTCAGAGACAGACGAGTGGCCCCGAGGGAGTCGAAGGCGCCGGCTTTGATGAGCGATTCGATGACCCGCTTGTTGCAGGCCACCAGCTCGGACTTGTCGAGGAAGTCGGTGAAGGAGGAGTACTTGCCCTTCTCCTGGCGGGTCTTGATGATCGACTCCACGACGTTGGCGCCGACGTTGCGGACGGCGCCCATGCCGAAGCGGATGTCGTCGCCGACCGCGGCGAAGCGCTGGCCGGATTCGTTGACGTCCGGGGGCAGCACCTTGATGCCGAGGCGGCGGCACTCGGACAGGTAGACCGCGGACTTGTCCTTGTTGTCACCCACCGAGGTGAGCAGCGCGGCCATGTACTCCGCGGTGTAGTTCGCCTTCAGGTACGCCGTCCAGTAGCCGACGAGCGCGTACCCGGCGGGCGTGCGACTTGTTGAACGCGTACCCGGCGAAGGGCAGGATCGTGTCCCACAGCGCCTGCACGGCTTCGCTGGAGAAACCGTTGGCACGCATGCCCGCGTGGAAGCCCTCGAACTCCTTCTCCAGCACGTCTTTCTTCTTCTTGCCCATCGCGCGGCGCAGCACGTCGGCCCGCCCCATCGAGTAGCCGGCGACCTTCTGTGCGATCTGCATGATCTGCTCCTGGTACACGACCAGGCCGTGGGTCTCGGCGAGGATGTCGCGCAACGGCTCGGCCAGCTCGGGGTGGATCGGCTCCACCGGCTGCCTGCCGTTCTTGCGGTCGGCGTAGTTGTTGTGTGTGTTCATCGCCATCGGGCCGGGCCGGTAGAGGGCGTTGACCGCGACGATGTCTTCGAACCCGGTCGGGCGCATCCGGCGCAGCAGATCGCGCATCGCGCCGCCGTCCAGCTGGAACACGCCGAGGCTGTCGCCGCGCGCCAGGAGTTCGAACGTGGCGGTGTCGTCGGTGCGCAGGGTGTCGAGGTCGATGTCGATGCCGCGGTTGGCCTTGATGTTGTCGATGGCGTCACCGATGACGGTGAGGTTGCGCAGGCCGAGGAAGTCCATCTTCAACAGGCCGATGGCCTCGCAGGACGGGTAGTCCCACCCGGTGATGATCGACCCGTCGTCCCGCTGCCACAGCGGGATGGCGTCCATCAATGGTTCGCTGGACATGATGACCGCGCAGGCGTGCACGCCGGCGTTGCGGATCAGGCCCTCCAGGCCGCGGGCGGTGTTGAAGATCGTGGAGACCTCTTCGTCGGTCTCGATCAGCGTGCGGACCTCGGCGGCCTCGCCGTAGCGCTCGTGCTGCGGGTCCACGATGCCGGACAGCGGGATGTCCTTCGCGGCCACCGGGGGCGGCAGGGCCTTCGAGATGCGGTCCGCGATCGCGTAACCCGGCTGGCCGAAGTGGACCCGGGCGGCGTCCTTGATCGCGGCTTTCGTCTTGATGGTGCCGAACGTGATGACCTGCGCGATCCGGTCGGCCCCGTACTTCTCGGTGGCGTAGCGGATCATCTCGCCGCGGCGGCGGTCATCGAAGTCCATGTCGATATCGGGCATGGACACCCGTTCCGGGTTCAGGAACCGCTCGAACAGCAGGCCGTGTTCGAGCGGGTCCAGGTTCGTGATGCCCAGCGCGTAGGCGACCAGCGAACCGGCAGCGGAGCCGCGGCCGGGGCCGACGCGGATGCCGCTGCGGCGGGCGTGCGCCATCAGGTCCGCGGTGATGAGGAAGTAGCCGGGGAAACCCTTCTGGATGATGACGTCGAGTTCGTAGTCCGCCCGGTCGGAGTACTTCTGCGGAACACCGCCGGGCAGGCGCCGTTCGAGACCGGCCCGCACCTCGGCACGCAGCCAGGACGCCTCGTCGTGCCCTTCGGGCACCTCGAAGACGGGCATGCGGTCCTTGTGGGTGTAGACGTCTTCGTAGGACTGGACGCGTTCGGCGATGAGCAGGGTGGAGTCGGCGGCGCCGGGGACCTCGGTGTCCCAGTACTCGCGCATCTCGGCGGCCGATTTCAGGTAGTAGCCGTCGCCGTCGAACTTGAACCGGTTCGGGTCGTTGAGGGTCTTGCCCGACTGCACGCACAGCAGCGCCGAGTGCGAGTCGGCCTGGTCCTTGGTGACGTAGTGCGAGTCGTTGGTGGCCAGCGGTTTGAGGTCGAGCAGCTTGCCGATCTCCAGCAGGCCCTCGCGCACCGACCGCTCGATGGGCAGGCCGTGGTCCATCAGCTCCAGGAAGAAGTTGTCCGCCCCGAAGATGTCCTTGTAATCGGAGGCGGCCTGGATGGCCTCCTGCTTCTGGCCCAGCCGCAACCGGGTCTGCACCTCGCCCGAGGGGCAGCCGGTGGTGGCGATGATGCCGGCGGCGTTCTCCGCGATCAGCTCGCGGTCCATCCGCGGCTTGCGGTAGTAGCCCTGAATGCTCGCCAGTGACGACAGCTTGAACAGGTTGCGCAACCCCGTCGCGTTCTCCGCCAGCATCGTCATGTGCGTGTACGCACCACCACCCGAGACATCACCGCCCTGGTCCTGACCCCAGTACACGGGCCGCTTCGTGAACCGCGACTCGGGTGCGATGTAGGCCTCGATCCCGATGATCGGCTTGAGCCCGGCTTTCCTCGCCTGCTGGTAGAACTCGTCCGCCCCGTACATGTTGCCGTGGTCGGTCATCCCGACCGCGGGCATGCCGAGACGACTCGCCTCGGCGAACAGCGGGGCGATCTTCGCCGCACCGTCGAGCATCGAGTACTCGGTGTGCACGTGCAGGTGGACGAACGATCGCATCCCGCCAACTCCTCCTGGTCGTTCCCGGCGGCGAGCATTGGACCCGACGCGCCGCCCGGCGGTCCAACAAACGACACGCGTCGCCGGACCACCGGTGGTTGTGGGAGGAGGTCACCGGCTCATTCCGGCCAGCCGTTGCCGAGGATCACCTCCACGAAGTCGATGTGCCGGAAGGCGGGGTCGACGTGTTCGAGGACGTCGGCGTTGACGGTGCCGAAGGTGGAGTCCGGGCGGTGCCGGAAGCCGTCGGCGAAGGCCTGGATGATGCGGCGCTTGAAGTCCGGGCGCGGGTGTGCGGCGACGACGGCCGCGAGGTCGGACTCGGCCAGCTTCTCGCGGCCGATGCCGAGCACGTCGGTCTCGACCCCGGCGGTGACGAGGGCGACCTCGGGTTCCAGCCGCCACGGCACCTCAGGGGTGGTGTGCAGGGCGATGCCCTCCCACACCTTCCGCACGGACTCTTCGGGCACGCCGTGGGATTCGAGGAAGCGGCGGGCCTCGTCGGCGCCGTCGAGTTCGAACCGCTGCGTCGTGCCCCGGTGCTTCTCGGTGAGGCCGAGGTCGTGGAACATCGCGCCGACGTAGAGCAGTTCCGGGTCGGCGGTCAGGCCGAGGCGGCGGCCCTGCAGCGAGCCGAACAGGAACACCCGGCGGGAGTGGTGGAACAGCAGGTCGTCGGTCGCGTCGCGGACCAGTTCGGTGGCTTCGGCGGCGAGGGCGGAGTCGGGGATGGTGATGCCGGCGATCACGGTGGTCATCGGTGGTGTCCTTTCTGGTCGCTTCGAGCGTCGCAGCGGCGGGGCGGCCGGCGCTCCTCGATTCGCGACGTACTCTCCACAGATCGGGACGTGTGGAGGTGCGCGTGCGGCGGCTGGCGCTACTGGTGTTCGACGAGGTGAAGCTGCTCGACGTGGCCGGGCCGAGCGAGGTGTTCGCCGAGGCCAACCGGTTCGGCGCGGACTACCGGCTGGTGCTGTGTTCGGTCGGCGGGCGGGACGTGTCGTCGTCGACCGGCATGCGGATCCCGGTCGACGCCGACGTGGCGGACACCGGCCCGCTGGACACGGCTCTGGTGATGGGCGGCGACGTGTTCCCCGCGCACGCCGTCCCGCCGGAGCTGGCCGAGGCGGCGCGGACGATCGCGGGGCGGGCGAAGCGGGTCGCGTCGATCTGCACGGGATCGTTCGTGCTCGCCGCGGCGGGACTGCTGGACGGCCGCCGGGCCACGACGCACTGGCAGCACGCCGCCACGCTGGCCCGCGCGCACCCGGCGATCCAGGTCGAGCCGGACGCGATCTTCGTCGAGGACGGGCCGGTGTTCACCTCGGCCGGGGTCACGGCAGGCATCGACCTGGCGCTGGCGCTGGTGGAGCGCGACCACGGGCCCGAGCTGGCCCGCCGCGTCGCGCGGTCGCTGGTGGTGTTCCTGCAGCGGCCCGGCGGGCAGTCCCAGTTCTCGCCGTCGCTGCGCGGCCCCGCCCCGAAAACCCCGCCGCTGCGCGCGGTGTGCGACGCGGTCGCGGCGGACCCGGCAGGGGACCACTCGCTGCCGAAGCTGGCCGCCCGCGCGGGCCTGAGCACCCGCCACCTGACGCGGCTCTTCCAGGAGGAACTGGGCACCACACCGGCCAAGTACGTGGAACTGATCCGCTTCGACGCGGCGAAGTCCCTGCTGGACGCGGGTCATCCGGTGACCGCCACGGCCTACGCGAGCGGCTTCGGCAGCGCGGAGTCCCTGCGGCGCGTGTTCTTGCAGCACACGGGCGTCTCGCCGAGGGCCTACCAGCAACGGTTCCAGACGAGCCGCCGCAGCTGAGGCGGTGGTTCACGGACGACTGGGCCGGGCGCCCCGCGGCTACTGAGCCGAAGCGCGGCAGCTTCCGGCCCACCGGACGGCCGACCCACCAGGCCTTGACACCTCAGGTTCCAGCCGTTGGCGAGGTGCGCCGCCGCGGGGGTGGTCCGGGGCTTCGGCGGGCCGGACCACCCGCCGCCCGGCCCGCGGCCG
This sequence comes from Amycolatopsis thermoflava N1165, assembly GCF_000473265.1. Taxonomy (NCBI): domain Bacteria; kingdom Bacillati; phylum Actinomycetota; class Actinomycetes; order Pseudonocardiales; family Pseudonocardiaceae; genus Amycolatopsis; species Amycolatopsis thermoflava. Next base: position 3,237,004 of record NZ_KI421511.1, on the reverse strand, counting down.
CGCGCCGAAGCGGCGCCGGCCCGCCCGGCGCGTCCGCTGTCAGGCTCCCGTCACACGCGGCGTCCCACGAACGCCAGCATCCGCGTCTGCTCATCGGCGTCCGGCGGTGGCGTCACCTCCGGGCCGAAGAACCCCGGCCGCCGCACGACGTGCTGCCGCGCCCAGTCCGCCGCCAGCGCCACCAGGTCCGCGTCCAGCCGGAGGTCCATCCCCAACGCGTGCCCGATGTCCCAGCTGTGCACCACCGTGTCGGTGATCATCAGCGGCACCACCGCGGCCAGCGGCACCTCGCCGATTCCCGTGATCGTCGTGGTCCTGGCCAGCGCCTCCCCGGTGAGCGCGGGCACCGACGCCGCCCGCGCCTTGCGCCACGTCTCCACCGGGTCGTCGCCGGTCCACGTGCCCGGCCGAGGCGATCCGGGCGCGCCCGACCGGTCCGGGTCCGGCTCGCCCGCCGCCCACGCCCGCAGCTGCCACTGCCCCCAGATCAAGTGCCCGGCCACGTCCCGCACGGTCCACTCCGCGCACATCGACGGCACGTCCCACCGGTCGTCCGGCACCGCCGCCAGCACCGCGTCCAGCCCGTCCTGCGCCCGCCGGTACTGCTCCATCAGTTCCATCGCCGACTCCTTTCCTCGGTTGACCCGAGGACGAACGGCGACGGCCGAACTCGACATCACGCCGGACGGAATTCCAGCCCGCCGCTCGCGGTCACGACGCGGCCACCGGTCGGCGGCGGGAAGTGCGTGCCCAGCAGCAGAGTTCCACTGTCGGCCAGCGACGCCAGCAGCGACCGGCGGGTCGATTCGGCGAGCGCCGGATCGATGTCGACGCAGCTGGTGATCCCCGGGTGGGCCAGCTGGACCGGGTGGTGCACGCAGTCACCGCTGATCACCGCGCTGCTGTTCCCGCTGGTCAACCGCACGGCGACGTGCCCGGGCGTGTGGCCGGGCGTGGGAACCAGCCGCACCCCGGGCGCGACCTCGACGCCGCCGTCGGGCACGTCGACCAGGTCGAGCAGCCCCGCGTCCGCCACCGGCTCGACCGAGTCGCGGAACATCTGCCGCCGCGGCTCGTCCATGTCGTAGCCAGACCAGAAGTCCCGTTCGGCGCGCGAAGTCAGGTAGCGGGCCCGCGGGAAGGTCGGCACCCACTCGCCCTCCACCAGCCGCGTGTTCCAGCCGACGTGGTCGGTGTGCAGGTGCGTGAGCACCACCAGGTCGACCGACTCCGGCGCGAACCCCGCCGCCGTGAGCCGGTCCAGGTAGCCGGTCCGCAGGTCGTGCCACGCCGGGTTGGCGCGCTGCTTGCCGTTGCCGATGCCCGTGTCGACCAGGATCCGCAGACCGCCTGCCGTGACCGCGAAGCTGTGGCTGGCCAGGCGCAGCACGTCGCCGTCGGCGAAGTCCGGCCGCAGCCAGTCGTGCCGGTTCACGACGTCCGCCGTCGCGCCGGGCAGCAGCCAGGGTCCGGTCTCGGGCGGCAGCAGCACCTCGTCGACCCGCTGCACGGTGATGTCACCCACGACCCACATGGCACCTCCTAAACGCAATGTGTTTGCGTTAAGGTTAACGCAAACACTTAGCTTTAGAAGGAGAGCCATGTCATCCGAAGACCGGCCTGAGGTGGTGGCCACCGCCGACCACATCGACACCGTGGTCGCCGTCCTGCGCGAGCTCGACCTCGGCGAGACCGCACCGGCCGCGGTCTACCAGGCGGGAGGGTCCGATGCGGCCCGCTGACCTGACCCTGGCCGCCGCGGCGGCGGCCGTGCGGAACCGCGAACTGTCCCCGATCGAACTGGTCGACGACGTGCTGACCCGCATCGAGGAGGCCGACGCCCGCCTCGGCGCGTACGTCGCCGTCACCGCCGACCGCGCCCGGGACGCCGCCCGCGAGGCCGAGCGCGAGATCGCGGCGGGCGGGGTGCGCGGGCCGCTGCACGGGATCCCGATGGGGCTCAAGGACCTGATCGACGTCGCCGGGCTGCCGACCACCGCGAGTTCCCGCGTGCGCGCCGGGCATCGGGCCGGGTCGGACAGCGCGGTCGCGGCGCGGCTGGCGGGGGCCGGCGCGATCCTGGTCGGCAAGACCCACACGCACGAGTTCGCCTACGGCTTGATCACGCCGCAGACGGTCAACGCCCGCGACGGCGGGCGGATCGCAGGCGGGTCGAGCGGCGGGTCCGCGGTGGCGGTCGCGGCCGGGATGGCGACCTTCTCGCTGGGCACCGACACCGGCGGCTCGATCCGGGTGCCCGCGGCGCTGAACGGGGTCGTCGGTCTCAAACCGAGCTACGACCTGGTGCCGCGGGAGGGGGTGGTGCCGCTGTCCTGGTCGCTGGACCACGTCGGGCCGATCACGCGCACCGCCGAGGACGCCGCGCTGGTGATGGGCGTCCTGTGTGGAGTGTCTGCGGTGGAGCCGTCCGGGTTGCGGGTCGGCGTGCCGGGGAACTACTACTTCGACCGCGTCGACCCCGAGGTCGAAACAGCGGTGCGGTCCGCGATCCGCAGGCTGGAGGCGCTCGGGGCGCGGCTGGTGGACGTCGAAATCCCCATGGCGCGGTACGTCCAGGGTGTCCAATGGGGACTGATGGTGCCGGAAGCAAGCGCTTACCACGAGCCGACCGTGCAGGCCGTGTCCGAGCTCTACGCCGCGGACGTGCGGGTGCTGCTCGAAGCCGGGCGGCGGATGTCCGCTGTGGACTACCTGCGGGCCCAACGGGCGCGGACGCTGATGCGGCGCGAGTGGTCGCGTCTGATGGAGACGGTCGACGTGATCGCCGCCCCGGCTGTGCCGGTCACCGCGGTGCCGGTGGGGCAGGAGAGTGTGACGTGGCCGGACGGGACGACGGAGAGCGTCGCGGACGCGTACGTGCGGCTTTCGGCGCCCGCCAACATCACCGGGCTGCCGTCGCTGACCGTGCCCGTCGGGGAGGACCGGGCGGGGCTGCCGATCGGGATGCAGCTGATCGGCCGCGCCGGGGGCGACGGCGTGGTGCTGGGGCTGGGCAGGGCGTTCGAGAGTTGACCCTCCAGTCGGTGGAGAGCCTAGGTTCCGGCACATGGCTTGTGCGGAGTGTGGTGGGGCCGGTCCCTGCGAGGAGCTGTTCCACGTCGTGCTGGCGCTGGACCACTCGCGGCGGGAGCCGTGGGGGCCGTTGCACGGGGTGACCGTGGCGTGCTTCCTGCTGCAGCACCCGAGCCGTGTGCCGGAGCGGGACCGGGGCCGGAACTGGGCGATCGTGCGCGCCTTCGTGGACGGTGGCCGCCCGGCGGTGGCCGGTCTCACCGCGGCGGTCCGCCGGGCCAACTCGCACCGGGCCCGCGGCGCGCTCCCGGAGTTCGATGCGCCGCGGGGTGGTGCGGGGTCGTTCGAGGTCACGATCGCCGACGTCGCGCAGGACGGGACGTTTCCGGCGGTGGGGTTCGAGGAGCGGGTCCGGGCCTGGGTGCGGGCCACGCTTGACGCACATTCGTTGCGTTAAGCTGGAGGCGTGAGCCGCAAGCCGATGGTGCGCCCCGGCGGCCGCAGCGCGCGGGTGCAGGAGTCCGTGCACGCCGCGGTTCGCGCGCTGGAGGCCGAAGCCGGACGGGAGGCGCTGACGGTGCCACTGATCGCCGCGCGGGCCGGCGTGACGCCGTCGACGATCTACCGCCGCTGGGGCGACCTGCACGAGCTGCTGTCGGACGTCGCGGTGGAACGCCTCCGGCCCGACTCGCCGCCGGAGGACCACGGCTCGCTGGGGGCCGATCTCGCCGCGTGGGCCGAGCAGTTCCTGGAGGAGATGTCCGCGCAGCCCGGACGCGCCTATATCCGCGACGCGCTGCTCGGTGACGACACCAACGCCGGCCGGTGCTCGGCGTATGCCGCGGAACAGATCTCGGTGATCCTGGCGCGAGCGGCCCAGCGGGGCGAGGCGGCGCCGGAGGCGGAGACGGTGCTGGACCACGTGGTGGCGCCGATGATGTACCGGATCCTGTTCCGCCCGGACGGCCTGTCGCCCACCTACGCGCGACGGCTGGTGGAGGAGTTGCTGGGCTGAGGTGTTGCCGGGTGGCTGGCCCGGCCGTGCGGGCGTGACTGGCCCAACCGCGCCGCCAACCGCTGAGTCGGAGCGGCGGCCCGGTTGATCGTCACTTGACGACCACCCAAGCAGGAGCGGTAACCCGGATGTTCGGCGCGTGTGGACCGCTGGCTTGCTGGGTTGGGCCAGCCGTGCGCGCACGACTGGCCCAGCCACGATCACGACAAGAAACGCATCTACCGCAGCGCTTCCACCACCCGTGAGGTCGCCTCGGCGAGCAGTTTGTTGTCGTATGAAGCGTCGGCGGTCGTCCGGCTCGACATCAGCGCCAGCACGATCGGCGCGCGCCCGGGAGGCCAGATCACCCCGATGTCGTTGCGGGTTCCGTAGTCGCCGGTGCCCGTCTTGTCCGCCACCGGCCACTCGGACGGCACGCCGCCGCGGATGAGCTCCGTCCCGGTCTTGTTGCGGCGCATGATCCCCACCAACAGATCCCGCTTGTCGGCAGGCAACGCATCGCCCAGGAGGAACGCCCGCAGGCTGCCCGCCATCGCCCGCGGCGTGCTCGTGTCCCGGACGTCGCCGGGGATGGCGGAGTTCAGCTCGACCTCGAGCCGGTCCGGGTGGGTCGTCGTGTCGCCGATCTCGCGCAGCACGGCCGCCAGCCCTGCCGGGCCGCCCACCTCGGCGAACAGCAGGTTCGCCGCCGTGTTGTCGCTCTGCAGCAGCGCCGCTTCGGCCGCCTCGCGCACCGTCACGCTGCGCCGGTCCTTCGTGACCGGCGAGTTCGGCTGGATGTCCGCGTCGGTGTAGGTCACCACCTTGTCCAGGTCGACGTTCCGCCGCAGCACCGCGCCGGCCAGCAGCGACTTGATCGCCGACGCGTAGTTGAACCGCTCGTCGGCCCGGTGCGCGATCTCCCGTCCGGTCCCGGTGTCGATCGCGTACACCCCCAGCCGCGCGTCGAACCGCGCTTCCAGATCGGCGAAGTCCACCTGCGGCGCCGGCGCGACCGTCGAAACGGCGGGCGGAGGTGGGGGAGGTTCCGCGGCGCACGCCCCGACCAGCCCGAACACGAGCAGGACCACCACAGCGCGAAGAGTTCGAACAAGCATGGCGCCAGCCTCCCGCGCCCGATCGATGCCGTCGAAGACGAAAAAGACAGTTTCCATGCGGATCCGGCATAAGATGCGCGGCGTGGATCTCGTCGGCGCCTGCCGGGCCTTCGTCAGCGTCAGCGAGCGCGGCAGCTTCACCCTCGGCGCGGCCGCGGCCGGCATCCCCCAGCCGGTCGCCAGCCGCCGCATCGCCGCGCTCGAACAGCACCTCGGCGACCGGCTCTTCGACCGCTCGACCCGGCGCGCGGTGCTGACGCCGTTCGGCCGCGACGTGCTCCCCGCGGCCGCCCGGCTGGTCCGCCTCGCCGACGCCTTCGAACACGACGCCCGCCGCGCGCGCCGCCGCCCGTTGCGCCTCGCCGTGCCGGACTGGTGCTCCGCCCGCGACCTCGCCCACCTCGACGCCGAAGCCCGCGACCACGACCTCGTCCTCGACTTCCGCCCCGCGCCGCCCGCCGAACGCGCCGGCCTCGTCCGCACCCAGGAGGTCCGCGCGGCCCTCACCGCGGTCCCGGAGGACGAAGCCCGCTGGCGGGTGCCGCTCGGCGTCGCCGCCGCAGTGCCGCCCGCCGCGCACACCGTCTACCTGGAAACCCTGCGCGTCGGCCGCGGCGACGACGGCCCGGCGCGGCGCGTGTGGCTGCAACCCGAGGACGACGTGCCGCACATCCGCGACCGGCTCACCCACCTGCGCGACGCCCTCGGTCTGCGACCCTCACAGGTCGTCACCGCGGAATCGCTGGTCACCGCGGTCGCCGACGTGCTCGGCACCGCCGACCTCCTGCTCTGTTCGGAGGCGCAGGCCGCCGAGCTGGACCTGCACTGGCGGCCGCTCGGCGAGGTGCGCCTGGTCCGCGGCTACGCCCTGGCCGCGACGTACAGTGACGACAGCGAGCGCCTGCGGCCGCTGTCGCGGTCGATCGGCCGATGCCTGGGGGAGACGTGAACACCGAAGCGCTGCTGCGCGAGCTGCGGGACCAGCTCGACGACGCCGGCCTGCGCGGCTCGTTCCTGGTGCGGGACCTGCGCAGCGGCGAGGAGATCGCGATCGAGCCGGACGCGCAGTGGCCGTCCGCGTCGCTGGTCAAGGTGCCGCTCGCGGTCGCCACGCTGGAACGGATCCGGCTCGGCGAACTCGACGGCGCCACGCAGCTGGACATCGAACCCGGCCGCATCACCACCCCCGGCCCGACCGGGCTGAGCCGGTTCCGCCACCCGGCGCGCGTCGCCGTCGACGATCTGCTGTACCTCAGCACGGCGATCAGCGACGGTGTCGCGGCCGACGCGTTGTTCGGCCTCACCCCGCCGCCGGAGGTCGCCCGGATCCTCAAGGGGTTCGGCATCGAGGGCATCACCGTCCGGCACCCGGTGCAGGAGCTGGCGGACACGCCCGCGGAACGCTTCGAGCGCGGCGAGGTGCACCTGGCGTACGCGCTGGCCGTGGACGCGGGCACCGCCGGGCGCGGGCACCGCATCCCACAGCTCGACGTGACGCGCGCGAGTTCCGGTTCGGCGCGGGCGTTCGCGGACCTGCTGCAGGCGCTGTGGACGCCGTCGGCGATCCCCGCCGAGGTCGCCGCCCGGGTGCGGGAACTCATGCGGCACAACGTGGTCCGGCACCGGCTCGCGCCGGACTTCGTCTCCGACGCGTCGATCTGGTCGTCCAAGACCGGCACCTTGTTGACGCTGCGGCACGAGATCGGGGTGGTCGAGCACGCCGACGGGCAGGCGTTCGCGGTGGTGGCACTGACCGAGTCGCGCGTGGCGGCGGCGCAGCAGCCCGGCGCGGAGGCCGTGATGGCGCGGGTCGCCCGCCGGCTGCGGGACCACCTGCGGCTCTAGGCCATCGCGGCGCGCATCGCCTCGCCCATCGCCGCGGAGTCGTGGCCGGGCTCGACGCCGTCGACGATCACGACGCTGCCCGCGATGTGGTTCGCGCGCAACGGCAGGATCTCCTGGTAGGCGGGGGAGTCGTACCAGGCGCGGGCGTCGGCGGCGGTGGGGAAGCCGATCATCACCAGGTGGCCGGGCCAGTCGCCCTCGTGGACCTCGACGGGCGCGCCGTGGACGAGGAACCGGCCGCCGAAGGGATCCAGCGTGGACTGGATGCGCTCCAGGTATTCGGCGACGTCGGGGTGCGGCTCGGCAGGCATCAGGTGGGCGATGACGTAGGCGGTCATGGGGTCCGTCCTTTCCGGAGGCTGGTGACCCCATCCTGTGGCCGTCGGCGCGGGGCGTCGATTACCCGGGAGGTAATGCCGGGGCGGAGGTCGCGGGTAACGGCGCCTCCCGGGCTGGGGCCATGGCCTGGGAGGCGGCCGGCCCGCGCGGGTGGCGGCCGGAACCGGGCCGCTGGCGCGGCCGGGGTTGCGGCGAGGCGCCCGGTCCGAGCGGGTGGCGGACTGGTTCGGGCGAGGTTCCGGCGGAGGGCAGCCTGGTTCCGGGGAGAGTGGCGACCCGGCTCCTGCCGGAGCCACCGCGCGCCCCGGCTTTGCTCGCTGCGTGGGCCACCGATCCGGGCTTCCTCCGGAAGCCAACGTGCCCTTGAAGGTCACGGGCGGAACCCGGCTTTGGCCGCCGCATCAGTCGCGCGCGGGCTGCCTCCGGAGCCCACCGCCCCCGAAGGTCACCTGCACGGCCCGGCCTCCTCCGAACCGCCACCCCCGCTCACGGAGTCGCCAGCGCCTGCTGCGATCCGGGGTGCATCGGCACCGGCTCGGTGCGCGTGGCGTTCTCCCGCGTGATCTCCTTCGCCGCCGGGTGCACGCTCTCCAGCTCGGGCTTCTTGTCGAAGATCAGCTTGGTGATGGCGCACGCGTCGCCCGCCGGGAAGTCCTCCCGCACCAGCAGCAGGTTCGGCACCACGATCGTCGGCACGTCCGCGGGCTGCCCGTACGTCGCCGCGGGGATCGTGCCCGTGTCGTACACCGGGTTGATCTGCTTCAGCGCCGCCAGCTGCGGGGTGATGTCGATGAACTTCACCTGCCCCTTCATCGTCGTCGTGATGTCGGTGATCTGCGCCGTCGGCAGGCCACCGGACCACACCAGCCCGTCGATCGTGCCCGACTTGATGCCGTCCGCGGTCTTCGCCAGGTCCAGCCGCTGCGCCTGCAGGTCGGTGTCCGGGTTGAGCCCCGCCGCCTGCAGCAGCCGGTTCGCGATCACCTCGGTGCCGGACTTCGGCGAACCCGTCGAGATCCGCTTGCCGCGCATGTCGGCGATGCTGTTGATCCCGGAGTCGGTGCGCACCAGAACCTGCGTCGAGTTCGGGTAGATCCGGGTCAGCGCCTGCACCTTCTGCGGCTTGCCGTCGAAACTCCCCTTGCCCTGCACCGCGTCCGCCGCGGTGTCGGCCAGCGAGAATGCGATGTCGTAGGTGCCGTCGACCAGCTGCTGGATGTTCTGCACCGACGCGCCGGTCTCCGCCGCGGTCGCCTTCAGCCCGGTGTTGTTGCTGATCAGCTGCGCGAGCCCGCCGCCGAGCACGTAGTACACGCCGCCGCTGTTGCCGGTGGCGATGGTGAGCCTGCCGCTGCCTGCCTCACACCCCTGGCTCCCGCCCGCCGCCTGCTGGTTCGGTTGCTTCCCGCCGCAGCCCGGCGCGACCAGGGCCACCGTCACCAGCACCGTCAGCAGTCGTTTCATGCCGCCTCCTTCTGATCACGAGGTGCGCGGCCGTCGCGACCACGCCGAAGGCCAGGCCCGCCACGATCGGCCCCGGCTCCAGGTAGAGCAGGCACACCGCGGCGGGCACGAAGAGCACGCGGACCGCCGGGTGGACCGGCCCGAACAGCCACCCGCCGGTCACGACGCCGAGCGCGGCGACGGCGAGCGCGGACACCGCCAGCACCCACACCACCGTCACCGCCCCGGACTGGAGCAGCAGCGCCGCCCCGTTGTCGGTGAGCACGAACGCGATCGGCACCAGGAACGCCGGCAGCGTGTACTTCCAGCACTGCCACATGGTCTTCATGACCCGGCCACCGGTGATCGCCGCCGCCGCGACCGCCGCCAGCGCCGTCGGCGGCGTGACCTCCGACAGCACCGCGTAGTAGAAGATGAACATGGCGCGCTCGGCCGGCGCCACGCCCAGCGTCTCCAGCGCCGGCGCGATCACCACCCACGCGATGATGAACGACGCCGTCACCGGCACCGCCAGCCCGAGCACCCCCACCGCGACCGCGGACAGCAGCACCGTCAGCACCAGCACGACCGTGGCGTTGTCGGTGACCGCCTGTGCCACGTCGACCAGCGCGTCGGCGAGTTCCAGGCCCAGCCCGGTCTTCGTGATCGTGGACGTGATCACCCCGGCCGCCGCGCAAACCGCGATCACCGGCAGCGCGCTCCGCACACCCCGCGACAGCGCGCCCACCATGTCCACCGCCCAGCCGCGCACGTCCCGCCGCCGCGCGATCAACGCGAACAGGGCCGCCACCCCGGTCGCGTACACCACGGCCGCGAACGGCGGGATGTCCAGCGCCAGGAACACCACGATGATCGCCAGCGACAGGAAGTGGTAGCCACCGCGCAACAGCAGCCGCCACGGGTCGCCGCGCTCGACGTCCACCGGCTTCGCCTGGAAGCGGCGCGCGTCGGCCTCCATCGCGAACACGATGCCCAGGTAGTACAGCAACGTCGGCACCGACGCCCAGATCAGCACGGTCAGGTAGGAGGTCTGCAGGTACTCGGCGATGATGAACGCGGCCGCGCCCAGCGTCGGCGGCGACAGGATCGCGCCGATGCCCGACGCGGCGAGCAGGCCGCCGGCGTGCTCCCGCGGGTAGCCGGCCCGTTTGAGGATCGGCCAGGTGATCGAGCCGAGGCTGACCGCGGTGGCGGTGCCCGAGCCGGACACGGTGCCCAGCAGGAACCCGGACAGCACCGTCGTGCGGCCCGGCGCCGTGCGGGACCGGCGGAACGCGGCGAAGGAGATGTCGACGAAGAAGCGCCCCGCGCCGGAGGCCTCCAGCACCGCGCCGTAGATCGTGAACAGCACGATGTAGCTGGCGGCCACGTCCAGCGGGGTGCCGAAGAAGCCGCTGGCGTCGTTGTAGAGGGCGTTGATGATCTGGCTGAAGTCCACGCCGGCGTGCGCGATGCCCCAGTCCGGCGGCAGGTAGCCGCCGTAGTAGGCGTAGGCGAGGAAGAGCAGGCAGACCACCGGCAGCACCCAGCCCGTGGTCCGGCGGGTCGCCTCCAGGATGAGCAGGAGCAGCACCGCGCCCGCGACGATGTCGAGGGTGGACAGCTGCCCCTGCCGGTCGAGGAAGTCGTCGTAGCCGGACAGCACCGGGTACAGGCCCACGACCAGCGCCACCACGGCCAGCGCCCAGTCCAGCAGCCACGGGTTGTCCGGGGAGCGCCGCGACCGCGCCAGCGGCCGGTAGCAGAGGAACACCAGCGGCAGGGTGCAGCCGAGGAAGATCACCAGGTAGAACTGGTTTCCCTTGCTGTAGGGGAAGAAGACCTGCTTCAGCACGAGCAGGGCGACCGCGAGCGCGGCCAGGTACACCAGCAGGTCGGGCCCCCGCGACAACCGCCGCGCTGGCCGCTCTTCGTCGTGCTCGGCGACGATGTCGCTGACCTCGTCGCCCCTCACGGGCTTGGTCATCACCGCTCCTTTGCGATGATCACACCTTAGGGCGCACTCCGGTCATACGGAAGGTTTCGCCAGTGCTCGGCCGCCTGCGCCATGTCGCGGCGCAGGTGCTCGAAGAACCGGCCGGTGTCACGCAGCCGGGCGCCGGCGGGGGTGTCGCCGAACAGCTCGGCGCCCTGCCGCGCGCAGTCCGCCCACAGCGTCATCGACCGGACGCTGACCAGCCACGCCTGGTACCAGACGTGCTCGTCGATGACGTACCGCTCGCGGCGGCCGTCGCGTTCGCGCCGCGCCAGGCCGCGCTCCTCGAGCCAGCGGACCGCCTTGGAGACCGAGGCGGGGCTGACCCGCAGCCCGGCGGTGAGCTCGGCCGCGGTGAGGCTGCCGGTGTCGCACGTGAACAGTCGGACGAGGACCTTCGCCATCATCGGCGGCACACCGGTCTGGACCATCATCGCGGCGAAGTCCTGCTCGAACCGCCGCGGATCGCCCCCGCTCGCCGCGGGCGGTTCCGGGGCGGGGACCGGCCGGCGGCGCTGGGCGCGCCAGGCGGTGGCCTGCTGGGCGCGGTCGGCGCGATAGCCGTGGGCGCCGCCGTTGCGGGCGACCTCGCGGATGATCGTCGACTTGGACCGCCTCAGCCTGCGGCCGATCTCGGCGTAGCTCAGCCCCATCGTCAGCCCGGCGGCGATGCGCCGGCGTTCGCCGAACGTCAGCCGGGTCCGGGCCGGTGCATTCGGCTCCACGCTCATTGCACCGATACTAGCTCACCGACCTGGGAGTTCCTTGTCGCGCGGTTGCTCCGGGGGCACTGGTGTTCCTAGCGTTTGCGGAATGCTGAAGCGATTCACCTACCCCGACGGGCACGTCGGCTGGCTGGCGACGAGCCACGAGACGGTCCGCGCGGTGCTGGCCGACCCGCGGTTCAGCGCCCGGTCGGACCTGCGGCACATGCCGGTCCCCGGCGCGCCCGGCAACGGGGTGCCGGCGCCGCCCGGGATCTTCAACTCGATGGATCCGCCGGAGCACACGCGCTACCGCCGCCTGCTCGCCGGCCAGTTCACCGTCCGGCGCATGCGGCAGCTGACCGAACGGGTGCGGGAGATCGTGTACGAGCACCTCGACGCCATCGCCGGCGAGAGCGGACCGGTCGACCTGGTGCGCACCTGGGCGCAGCCGGTCCCCGCGCAGGTGATCTGCGAGCTGCTCGGGGTGCCCTACGCGGACCGCGCGCGGTTCCAAGGGCACGCGCTGGACCTGTTCCGCCTGGACCGGACGCCGGAGCAGGCCGCGGCGGCGTACTCGGCGGTGCACGAATTCGTGCGCGACCTGGTGGCGGCCAAGCGCGCCGCGCCTGCCGACGACCTGCTGAGCGGGCTCACCGCGAGCGACCTCACCGACGAGGAGCTGGTCAACATCGGCTTCGTGCTGCTCGGCGCCGGCCTGGACACCACGGCGAACATGCTCGCGCTGGGCGCGTTCACCCTGCTCACCCACCCCGGCGCGGCGGACGTCCTGCGCGCCGAGCCCGGGCGGGCGGTCGAGGAGCTGTTGCGCTACCACAGCGTCATCCCGTTCACGGTGCGCGCGGCGCTGGCGGACGTCGAGCTGGACGGCGAGCGGATCGCCGCCGGCGAGTGCGTCACCGTGTGCCTGCCCGAGGCCAACCGCGACCCGGCGCGCTTCCCCGATCCGGACGTGCTCGACCTGCTCCGGCCGTCCGCCGGGCACGTCGCGTTCGGCCACGGCGTGCACCAGTGCCTCGGCCAGCAGCTCGCCAGGGTGGAGCTGCAGGTGGCGTTGCCGGCGCTGGTGACGAGGTTCCCGTCGCTGCGGCTCGCGGTGCCGGCCGCGGATGTCGTGGTGCGCGCGGGAAGCCTGGTGCGCGGGGTGGACGAACTGCTGGTGACCTGGGAGGACTGAGCGATGAAGGTGTGCCTGGTGACGGGTGCGTCGTCCGGGATCGGGCTGGCGACGGCGCTGGAACTGCTGCGCGGCGGTCACGTCGTGTACGGCGCGGCGCGGCGGGTGGCGCGGATGGCGCCGGTGCGGGACGCCGGTGGCCACGCGCTGGCGATGGACGCCCGCGAGGGCGAGGACCTCGAACGCGCCGTCGCCACCGTGGTCGAGGAGCAGGGGCGGATCGACGTGCTGGTCAACAACGCCGGGACGGTCCTGCACGGCGCGGTGGAGGACGTGCCGCTCGCCCTGGCGCGGGACCAGCTGGAGGTCAACCTGCTCGCGCCGGCGCGGCTGGTCCAGCTCGTCCTGCCGCACATGCGGGAGCGGCGTTCCGGGACGATCGTCAACGTCTCCTCGATCGGCGGTGAGATCGCGTTACCGCTCGGCGCCTGGTACTACGCGGCGAAACACGCGCTCGAAGCCTTCTCCGACACGCTGCGCATGGAGGTCGCGCCGTTCGGGATCGAGGTCGTGGTCGTCCAGCCCGGCATCATCAAGACCGGCTTCGAGGACGGGACGGCCGCGCAGCTGCGGGAGTTCTCCGGCGCCGGCGCCTACCGGGAGATGGCCGAGTCCATGGCGGAGCGCGCCGCGGCCGGCCTGAGCGAGGGTTCCGACCCCGGCGTCGTGGCCGACGTCATCCGGCGGGCCGTGGAGTCCGGCCGCCCGGAGACCCGCTACGCCGTCGGCTGGATGGCGGAGAAACTGCTGGAGCTCAACCGAACCCTGCCGGACCGCGAGTTCGACGCGCTGGTCACCCAGGCGCGATAATGGCCATTGTGGACGGTCAGGCGTGCTCGCCGAGGTTCCACTCCCAGCCGTTGAAACCGTCCAGGCCGTACGGGGCGAGCACGAGGCTGCCGGTGGTGTTGCGGGAATCCAGGACGACCGTGCCGACGTAGTTCTGGCCGGGCGAGAGCGCGAGCGGGAACAGCTTGCCGCGGGACAGGCAGCCGATCGCCGGTGCGCTGCTGAGGCTGCCGCCGGGTTCGGTGACGCCGTCCGGGCCGATGATCGAGAAGTTGTTCGGGTTCAGCAGGCTCGGCGCGAAATCACCGCTCATCGACGACGAAGTCGTCACCGTCATGTCCAGGAAGATGAACCGCCCGTTCTCCGGCTTCTGCGCGTACGGCTCGGTGCAGCGGCCGCCGACGGTGACCTTGGTGAGGGTGAAGGCGACCTCCGGCTGGCCGGGGTGGCTGCCGAAGCCGATGGTCTCGCCGATCTTCACCTCGACGTTCTGCCGGGGGTTGACCGGGATCACCGGCGTCGGCGACTTCGAGGTCGTGTGGCGGGTCCGGGAGGTGGTGGCGGGCGCGGCTTTCGTGGTGCCGTCGTCTGCCGTGACGGCGAGCGTGACCCCGACCGACACGCCGGCGACGACGAGCGCCCCGGCGATCGCGAGGGCGACGATGGCGCCGATGTTGCGCCGCGGCGGCTGCGGCCACTGGGGGTAGGGGTAGCCGGGCGGCTGACTGGTCACGAAGATCCTCCTGATCGGTGCGCACGGCTTGTCGTGAGCAGGAGGATCTTCGTTACCGGCTAGCGCGACGGCGGTGTCCCACCAGGACCGCCGCCCGGGGCGGAGCCCGCGGACGGGGTGGTCCGGGTGTCCACGCGCACCGCGAGGCTCACGGTGTAGCCGTTGGTGACGTCCCCGGTGACGGTCGCCAGCTGGGACGCGCCGCCGTCGTCGCCGAAGACGTTGTCGCCGAAGACGTTGTCGCTCGACAGGCTCACCTTCCGCAGGTTCGCGACGGAGTCCTCGTAGCCGGGCTGCTGGTAGACGGACTGGCACACGTCCTGCGGCAGCGCGACCTGCGAGGTGGCGATCGCGTTCGACGAGTCGGTGATGCTCGCCTGATCGGGGTAGACCTCGAAGTGGATGTGCGGCCAGCGGCCGTCGTAGCAGGCCGGGAAGATGCTGGTGAACCGCACGCGCCCGTCGGCGTCGGCGATCTGCACGCCGCGCAGGAAGTTCTGGTCCTCGACACCGTCGGAGTACATCGAGTAGCCGCCCTCGCGTGTGCAGTGCCACACGTACACCGCTACCCCGGCGAACGCGGCGCCGCCGTTGGCCAGGTCGGACACGGTCAGCTGCAGCGTCATCGGCACGCCCTCGGCGGTGCCGGTGGAGTCGCCGAAGCTGGAGCGGATGTCGCTGCGCACGATGCCGCTCTGCGCCAGCACGTCCGGCCCGTTGGAGCCGTCGCCGGGGTAGGGGCCAGCGGTCTCGTCCGGGATCTCGCCGGACGCGGCCGAAGGGGTGGTGGTCGTCGCCGGGGCGCCGGTCGACCCCGCGCCGCACGCGGTGAGCGCGACACCGGCCGCGCCGATGCCGAGGAACCGCAACGCCCGGCGGCGGTCGAACAGGGTGCCGATGTCGAAGCCCAGCCCCTGGTCGACGACCTCGTCGTGCGGGCGGGGGAGGGGGCGGCCCTGGTAGGCGGGCTTTTCGTCTCGCATGGGCACCATCGTCGGGTCTCGTGCTGTGCGCCGGGTTTGCCTAGTCTGTGCGGCAGGCATGCGTTCCGGGAAGAGGGCGGAGCAGGACGCCAGCTGCCAGGGTGGACGATCGGCAACCTGCCCAGGGCCGCGACGTGACGTCCAGCCCTTGCCCGGCGTGGTGCAGCCGGCGCATTGTCTCCACGAGGTGATCCGCGACCGTCACGGCGACGAGAATCGCGCGCCCCTCAACGAGGTGCCGCCGGTTCCTGAACGCCGCACCGGCCCCGCGACGCCCGTGCTCAGATGAGCGCGCCCCGCCGTGCCCGGGTGCCTCTGATTCCCGGTTCTTTCGGGCAACGCCGGAGGAAAACGGCGTTCCGTCACCCCTTCGGTGCGTTGTGATCTCCACCGGGTGCCGGTGGGTCGCTCGACAGCGGGCGCCCCGGCGCCGACACTGATCAACGAACAAGCCACACTGGCCGTCCACGCCTCACGGCCCCACGTCCGAGGCCGGAACCCCGAAAGGTGACACAAGCGTCGATGGTGTCTCGGTTCGACTTCACGCTCGGCAGCGTGGAGGCCGTCGTCGTCGGGCGGGCGCTGGGCGTCGACGTCCGCGTGTTCCCCCTGCGCATCAGCCACACCACGGTGGACCCGCTCCGCTTCGCCAGACTCGCGCTCCGCGTCCACGAGGACCTGCAGGACCGCGGCCTGTCCACCCGCGGCCAGCTCGACCCGGGCGTGCGCACCGCGTTCGAGCTGCTCGGCGACCACCGCGTCACGGTCACCGCCAGCGGGACCGATTCGCGCGCCGGTGACCTCGCCGTGCACGCCGCCACCGACGGCGCGCAGGCCCTGGTGATCCGCCAGGCCCCGGGCGAGGACAGGCTGTGGTTCTCCCTGTTCCCGGACGAGGACCTGGTGCCTCGCCTGGCCGGCTCGCTCACCCCGGCCGACCCCGCGCCCGGAACGCCGCTGTCGGTGTCGCGCCGCGAGGACGAGCGACCGCGCTCGGCGCTGGCCGCGCTGCGCCAGGCCGAGGAGGAGTTCGACGAGGAGGAGACCGAGGCCTTCGGCAGCCTCCAGGTCACCACGGTCGTGCGGTCGCGGCGGCCCGCGCGCGCCCGCGCGGTGTCCGAAGAGGACCGGCTCGAAGAGGTCCTCGCGGCGCCGCGGCGCGGCGGCGGCTACTTCACCGCGCACGGCCGCGGACGCCACGGCGAACGCCGCTCGGCCACCCCGGTCACGTGGCTGGACACCGAGGACGGCCGGTACCTGGTGAGCACCCGGACCGACGCGACCGGGACGATCACCGCGACCTACGCGCCCGCGGGGTTCCCGGCGGTCGCCGAAGCCGTCCGCGACATGATCGCTGCCGTCTACTGAGATCGGGGAGGTACCGGGGATGAGCGAGGAAGCGCCGAAGGCGGAGAACGCGGTCCGGATGGTGCAGGCCGTCGCGCTGAAGCGGCTGGCCAGCGAGGGCGGGTTCGCCGTCGACGAGCGGACCGGCGACAAGATGATCCAGGCGCTGCAGGGTATCGTCGACGCGCTCGAGGCGCGCTGGTCGGCGCTGCAGGCGTTCGGGCAGGCGCCGCCGATGAGCGACACCACCACCGCGAAGTGGGTGTCGGACGTGATGGTGAAGACCGCGAGCGACGAGCGCGGCCTGCTCACCCAGCTCACGCGGGCCAAGGCCGAACTGCCCACCTACATCGAGGCGATCAAGCTCGCCCAGAAGAACTACCGGTCGCAGGACGGCGAAACCGGGACCACGTTGCGGCGATACCGCGCCGAGCAGGCCTGACCGAGCAACCTCGAAGGGGAGAAGATCGTGGAGCTGTCCGACGTCGGCGGCGGGGTGCAGGACGTCACCGCGGACCCGAGCTCGCCGTACTACATCGGTCCCATCGGCCACGACCACACCTCGGGTGACGAGATCCGCGAGGAGGTCACCCGGCAGGTCGACGAGGAGATCGCCAAGGGCTGGCTCGGCGACGTCGTCACCCCGCTGCTGCGCGACGAGACCATCCAGCGGCGCTACGAGCAGCGCATCGTCGCCGTCCGCGACAGCGTCGACGACGGGGTCGAGATCCGCGACCACGGCACGGCGCCCAGTTCGTTGTGGGACAACGCGACCCACCAGCAGATGCTCGACGCCATCACCACCAACGCCGACTCCGCCGCGGTCGCGGTCACCTCGGAGGAGTGGGTGCGGCTGGGCAAGGAACTCACCGAGCACCAGAAGAACCTGGCCGACGCCATCAACGACAGCCTCGCCGACTGGCAGGGGGAGGGCGGCGACGCGGCCCGCAAGCACCTCGCCGACGTCGGCCTGTGGCTCGGCAACACCGCCAAGGGCGCCACGCTCACCGGCCGCCAGCAGGAGATCCACTCGCAGGCGCTGAACGAGACGCAGAAGCAGATGGCGGCCAACCCGCCGGTGAACTTCGACGTGCAGGCCGCCAACGCGCACCTGCAGACGATCACCGACCCGGTCGTGTACGCGCAGCAGGCGCAGCTCGACCAGCAGGCGCTGCAACAGCAGGAGGCCGCGCGCCAGCAGGCCGCGCGGATCATGACCCAGTACGACGACACCGTCGCCGGCGCCACCATCACCCCGGCGTTCGTCGCGCCGCCCAAGCTCGGCGGGCCGAACGCGCAGATCGCGTCGCTGCGCACCGGCGCGACCGGGCCGGCTTCCGCGCGGATCCCGGCCACCGAAGCCGGTGCCGCGCAGGCCGCGAGCCTGCGCTCGGCCACCACCGCGGGCGTGCCCGCGGCGGCCGGCGCGGGCACCGGGGACGTGAACGCGGCGGTGGCCGCGGCGAACCTGAACTCCCCGTCGCTGCCGACCGGGACCTCCGTGCCCGGCCTGGACACCTCGGGTGCCGGCACCGGGGCCGGCGCGCCCGCGCTGAACACCTACAGCGGTTCGTCCGGCTACGGCGGGGGAACCGGCGCCGTGCCGCAACTGTCCACTCCGGACTACCCAGCCGGGACCACCGGGAACTACAGCGGCGGCACGCTGGAGAACCACGCGTCGGTGCCCGACCTCGACATCCCGGACTCGACGGTGGCCTCCTCGGCGGTCGACACCGGCACGTCCGGCAGCTCGTCGGCGCGCATGCCGACCATCGGCTACTCCGGCGGTATCAACGGCGACAGCATCGCCAGCCGCCTCGGCGGCCCCACCGTCAGCGGCAACCCGCTGGCCGGGCTCGACTCCGTCAGTTCCGTCAGTGGCCCGGCGGGCACCCCGCTCGGCGGCGGCACCAGCACCGGGGCCAAGGGTCTCGGCGGCGTGGGCGGTGCCGGCGCGGCGGCGCTCAAGGGCCTCGGCGGTGGCGGCGCCGGCGGCAGTGGTGTCGGCGGCCTCGGTGGCGTCGGTGGTGCGTCGGGCGCGAGCGGCGCCCGGCTCGGCGCGGGCGGTGTCGCCGGCGCCTCCGGTGCGGCGGCGGCCGCCGAAGAAGCCGCGGCGGCGCGTGGCGCGGCGGGCGCGACCGGCGCGGCTGGCCGGGCAGGCACCCCGGCCGCGGGCGGCATGGCCCCGCACGGCGGCAAGGGCCAGGGCGCGGAGGACAAGGAACACCGCGTCGCGGACTACCTCGAAGGCGATCCCGACCTCTTCGAAGGCGGTGACGTGGTCGCCCCGCCGGTCATCGGTGACTGGAAGAAGAACAAGCAGGAAGAGAAGAAGTAGCCCTCGTGTCCTACGAAGTCGACCCCGACGAGCTGCGCACGCACGGCAGTCACCTCGACGCCCTGTCCGACCGGCTGAACACCGCGGTGGACGCCGCCAACACGGTCGTCATGGACGACTCCGCCTACGGCCTGCTCTGCGCCTTCCTGCCGCCGATCGTGAACGCGACGACACAAGGCGACGCGGTCGAGGCGCTCAAGGCCGCGGCCGAGGGCGTGCGGATCATCGCGGAGAACATCCGCACCGCGGCCACCGGCTACGAGGAACAGGACGCGACCAACGCCGAGCCGTTCGAGCGGCAGCTGCGCGAGGCCACCCCGGTGACCCCGCGGATCGGCACGGTGATCCGGTGACTTCGGCGAACGGACTGGGCGACCTCATGCGCGACCCCGACGAGGCGGCCGCGCGGATGAACGCGTGGGCGCAGGGGCTGGCGGAGAAGGCCGAGCGCTACCGCGCGGCGCAGGCGCGCACCGAGGAGATCCGGCTGACCTCGGCCAACACCGACGGCTCGGTGCGCGTCACGGTCCGCGCCGACGGCAGCGTCACCGATCTGGACCTGTCCGGGCGGGCCCGCACCATGCCGCTGGACGAGCTGTCCGCGCAGATCCTGGCCACCATGCGCCGCGCGCAGGCGGGCATCGCCGCGCGGGTCGCCGAGGTGATGCAGGAGGAGGTCGGCGACGAGG
The DNA here is from genome assembly GCF_000473265.1 of Amycolatopsis thermoflava N1165. Classification (NCBI taxonomy): domain Bacteria; kingdom Bacillati; phylum Actinomycetota; class Actinomycetes; order Pseudonocardiales; family Pseudonocardiaceae; genus Amycolatopsis; species Amycolatopsis thermoflava. The sequence goes on along the minus strand of NZ_KI421511.1, from coordinate 3,217,455 downwards.
ACCCGCAGACGCGCTCGCTGCTGGTCGACAACCTGCGCAGCCGGTTCCCCGATCCGGACGCAGGCGAAGACGACGAGCAGGCGGCCGCCGAACCCGCCGAGGAGGGGCCGCAGGCCCGCACGGACGACGACGAGGAGAACAACCCGTGGTGAACCCCCTGGTCGCGCAAGAGCAGAGCTCGACGACCGCGATCTCGGGGATCTCCCTCCTGGAGGGCGCGCAGGACCTCAAGAAGGCCATCGAAAGCGGCGACTGGGCCTCCGGCGCGCTGGGGGCCGCCGCGGCCGGGCTCGACGCGCTCGGGTTCGTGCTCGACCCGTTCGGCTCGATCCTCGCCGCCGGCGTCGGCTGGCTCATCGAGCACGTCGGCCCGCTCAAGGACGCCCTCGACGCGCTGGCGGGCAACCCGGACGCCGTCAAGGCCCACTCCGAGACGTGGCAGAACATCGCCACCGAGCTGGGCGAGATCGGCACCGACCTGGCCAACGCGGTCAACACCGACCTGACCGGCTGGACCGGCCCGTCCGCCGACACCTACCGGCAGCAGGCCAAGGACGTCGGCGACCTGCTCGCCGCGGCGAAGGAAGCCGGTGAAGGCACCGCCAGCGGCATCGAGACCGCGGGCACCGTCGTCGCCGCCGTGCGGACCCTGGTGCGCGACATCATCGCCGAAGTCGTCGGGCACATGATCTCGTGGGCCCTGCAGGTGATCGCCACCCTCGGCATCGCGCTGGCGTGGGTCGTGCCGCAGGTGATCAGCGAGGTCGCCAAGACCGCCGCCAAGATCGCCGACCTCACCGGGAAGCTGACCCACGCGCTGAAGGCGCTCTCGGAGCTGCTGAAGAAGGCCGGCGGCATCTTCACTGACACCGCGGGCAAGCTGAAGAAGATCAAGACCGACAAGCCGCCGACGTCGGCCAAGCCGGGCGACCTCCCCGCGGGCCCGAAGAGCGTCGACCCGATGGCGGGCAAGGGCGGCGGCACCATCCCGAACAGCACGGCGAAGACCCCGCCGCCGGACGCGAACAAGGTCGCCCCGCCGCCCAAGCTCAACGACACCCCGGGCGACACGACCAAGGCATCGTCCACACCGGACACCGCGCCGGTCTCGGCACCGCCCAAGCTGGACGGCCCGCCGCCGGGCGGCACGCCCAAGTCCGCGCCCGAGGCCGGCCCGGCCCCCGTGTCGGCGCCGCCGAAGCTCGACGGCGGGACCACGCCGTCCTCGGCCGGTGGCACCCCGAAGAGCGCGCCGCCGAAGGTCCAGGACCCGCCGAAGCCCGGCGACTCCACCACCGCGTCGTCAGCGGGCGGCACCACGAAGGGCAACCCGGCCACGACGAAGGAGGCGGGCAAGAAGGACTGCGAGTTCGACCCCATCGACGTCGCGACCGGCGACGTCCTGCTCACCGAGGTGGACCTGGTGGTCCCCGGAGCGCTCGGCGAACTCATCACGCGCAACCACGTTTCGTCCTACCGGGACGGTCGCTGGTTCGGTCCGTCGTGGACGTCCCTCCTGGACGAACGACTGACCGTGGCGGCGGGCACGGTGCGCTACCACTCCGCGGACGCGATGGTGCTGAGCTTCCCGGTCCCGGCGCCCGGCCGGTCCGCCGGTGTCCAGCAGGGCCCGGTGCGCCTGCTGCACGCCGACGCCGACGACTACGTGGTCACCGATCCCGGCCGCGGCCTCACCCGGCGGTTCACGTTCGCCCCGGGCGCCCGGGACGAGCTGCTGCTGCGTGAGGTGCGCACCGAGGACGGCGAGTTCGTCGTCCTGGACCGGGACGCCGACGGCACGCCGGTCCTGCTGACCCACTCGGCCGGCGCGCGGATCGCCTTCGACATCGCGGACGGCCGCGTCCGGTCCGTCCGCGCGCTCTCCCCGGCGGGGGCCGTCCCGGTCGCCCGCTACGACTACGACGAGCACGGCCACCTCGCCCGCCGGTGGAACTCCACCCCCCGGCCTGCGCTGTACGAGCACGACCCCGCGGGCCGGATCACCGGCTGGACCGACCACAACGGCTCGTGGTACCGCTACGTCTACGACGACGCCGGGCGCTGCGTGCGCACGGTCGGCGACCGCGGTTTCCTCGACGGCGCGCTGGAGTACGCCCCGGGCCGCACCACGACCACCGACTCGCTGGGGCACCGCAAGACCTTCGAGTTCGACGTCGAGGGCAACCTCGTCGCCGAGACCGACAAGCTGGGCGCGGTCACCCGCAGCGAGTGGGGCCCGAACCGCCTCCTGCGTGCCCGGACCGACCCGCTCGGCAGGCGGACCGAGTTCGAGCACGACGCGGCGGGGGTCCTGCGCGCGGTCGTGCGCCCGGACGGCAGCCGCGTCGTGATCGTCGAGCACACGGCCACCGCGCTGGAGATCGCGGTCACCGAGGGCGGCCGCACGTTCCGGCGCCGCTACACCGAGCCGGTGCCCGACCCGTACACCACCCCGCTCGGAGTGTCCGAAGAGGACGACGACGAGGCGGGGCGGACCCCGGCGCAGGGCGGGCCCGCGGTCGAGGAGGACCTGTTCGGCCGCCCGCGCGTGCTGCGCGAACCCGGCGGCCCGGTCACCCTGGCCTGGACGGTGGAGGGCGACCTGCGGGCGGTCACGACCGCCGACGGCGCGCGGCGGCAGTGGACCTACGACGGTGAGGGTGGCGAGACGTCGCACACCGACGCCCTGAACCGGGTGACCGTCACCGAGCGCGGTCCGTTCGCCATCGTCACGGGCACGGTGGACGCCACCGGCGCACGCACGCTCCGCCAGTACGACACCGAACTGCGCCTGACGGCCGTGACCAACCCGGCGGGTCAGACCTGGACGTTCACCTACGACGCCGAGGGGCGGCTGACCGGTCAGACCGACTTCGACGGCCGCACCACGCAGTGCTCCTACGACGCGGCGGGGCAGCTGGTCCGGTTGGTCAACGCCGCGGGTGAGGTCGTGGACTACCGTTACGACGCGCTCGGCAACCTGACCGAGCGCACCGCGGCCGGCGTGACCGAGACCTACCGCCACGACCCGGTGGGCAGGCTGGTGCACGTCGCGGGCCCGGGCGCGGAGATCATCCTGGAGCGCGACGACGAGGGCCGGGTGGTGCGCCAGACCGCCGCCGGCCGCACCACCACCTTCGGCTACCCGGACGCGTTCGCCACCAGCCGGCGCACACCGTCCGGAGTGGACGTCCACTGGGGACGTTCCGAGAGCGGGGTGGACAACCTCACCGTCGGCGGTACGACACTGACCCTGCACCGCGACGAGAACGGCCGCACGGTCGCGGCCAACGCGGGCGCCACACCCGTGGTGCGCAGGGACTTCGACGCGCGCGGCAGGCTGCTCGCGCAGCAGACCCCGGCCGGCACGTGGCGCTACCACCGGCGGCCCGACGGTAGCATCGAGGCGCGGGAGGACCCGTCGGGCGGCGCCCGCTACGAGTTCGACCGGCTCGGCCGCGTCACCGCCGTGCACACGCCCGGCCACACCGAACGCTACGCCTACGACGTGCTCGGCAACGTCGTGCTGTCCCAGCCCGGCGGCGGGGCGGAGGCGGGCCCTCGGCACTACCGCGGTGGTCTCGTCGAAGCCGCCGGCGCGGTGCGGTACGACCACGACGCGCAGGGACGGCTGGTCCGGCGCACGGTGCCCGGCCCGGCCGGTGAGCTCACCTGGTCGTTCACCTGGGACGCCCACGACCACCTGACCGGCGTCCGCACCCCGGACGGCGCGGTGTGGCACTACCTCTACGACCCGATGGACCGCCGGGTCGCCAAGCAGCGCCTGGAGCCGGACGGCACGGTCGCCGAGCGGGTCGAGTTCGTCTGGGACGGCAACACCCTCGTCGAGGCCCTGCACACCGTGCGCGGTGCGCTGGTGTCGGTGCTGACGTGGGTGCACCACCCGGACGACGGCAGGCCGGTGGCGCAGGCGGTCACCGGACCGGACGGGATCACCCGGGTGTCCGTCCTGGTCACCGACGACGTCGGCACGCCGGTCGAGGCGGTCGACCTCGGCGACGGCACGGTCCGGCCGCTGCGCACGACGCTGTGGGGCCTGACCCGGGGTGGGGACGGCGACGCGACGCCGCTGCGGTTCCCCGGGCAGTACCACGACGCGGAGACCGGGCTGCACTTCAACGTGTTCCGCTACTACGACCCGGCCACCGGCCGGTTCGTCTCGCCCGACCCGCTGGGCCTCAACCCGGCGCCGAACCCGCTGGCGTATGTGGCCGACCCGCTGATGCAGTCCGACCCGCTCGGCCTCACCGGCGGCGGGTTCGACCCCGGCGACTTCCGGCGGTTCTCCGGCCGCTCCACCGCGGGCAAGTGCAGTGCGCAGAAGACCCCGGCGCCGTCGTTCACGCCGTACCCGAAGACGAAGCCGAAGAAGGGCAGCACCTCCGGCAGCACGTCCTCGGCCGGACCGTCGACGCCGGCTCCGCCGAGGGGCACGAGGGACCCGGTCAGCGGCCGGTTCACCTCGCAGGGCGGCGGCACCACGTCCGGTCCGCAGGTGCTCGACGGCAGCCCGCGTCCCGGCGGGTCCAAGCCGCAGCCGGGCGAGCTCACCGACGTCATCGACCTCAACAAGACCAAGCACTCGAACTACAGCAAGGAGCTGCAGGACGAGCTGTCGAAGGTCAACGGGTACAACCCCGACGGCGACAACCGCTGGATCCGCGGTCACCTGCAGAACGACAACCTCGGTGGCCCGGGCATCTCGAGCAACATGACGCCGCTGACGTCCACGGCGAACAAGAACATGTCGGGCACGTTCGAGGGTCCGTTGAAGAACGCCAACATCCGGCTCGACCAGCTCAAGAGCCAGATCCCGACGGACGCGCAGCTGGGACGGGCCGGGTTCGACCCGAGCCAGTTCGACAAGGTCCGCAAGGACATCCAGAACCTGACCGTCGAGTACCGGGTCGACGTCAGCCCGGACGTGAAGTTCCCCGACTCGTCCAACCCGTTCGAGCGCTCGATCCGCAAATATCTGGTGCTCAACGCCGAGTACAAGGGCCTCACCCCCGAGGTGCAGCAGTACATCGGGTTCGCGAAGGAGAAGAACTTCCTGCCGAAGCTGCCGCCGCCGGGCACGAAGATGGACACCCTGACGGGCGCGTTCTCGTAGGGCCGGTGGTGGGCGGGTACCGTGGCCGTCATGGCCGGCACCGACCTGCGCTTCTACTTCGATCCCGTCTGCCCGTTCGCCTGGATGACGAGCAAGTGGGTGCGGATCGTGCAGCGGCAGCGCGACTACGACGTGGACTGGCGGTTCATCTCCCTGCGGCTGCTCAACGCCCACATCGACTACGACGCCCATTTCCCGCCGGAGTACGAGGCCGGGCACACCGCGGGGCTGCGGCTGTTGCGGGTCGCCGCGCGCGTCCGGCACGAGCGCGGGCGGGAGCCGATCGGGGCCTTCTACCAGGCGCTGGGGGAGGAGACCTTCGAGCGTGAGCCCGTGCCCGGCGGCGTGGCCGCGGCCACGCACCACGGCGTCCACGACCTGGCGACCGGGGCGCTGAGCCGCACGGGACTGCCGGCGGACTACGCAGACGCGCTCGACGACCCGTCGTGGGACGCGGTCATCCAGGCGGAGACGGACGAGGCGCTGACGCTGACCGGCAAGGACGTCGGCACGCCGATCCTGCACTTCGAGCCGCCCGGGGGCACCGCGCTGTTCGGCCCGGTGATCAGCAGGCTGCCCGGCGAGCGCGAGGCCCTCGAACTGTGGGAGCACGTCGTGGCGTTGTCCCGGTTCCCCGGGTTCGCCGAGCTCAAGCGCAGCCTGCGGGAACGGCCGCAACTGCCCGCGTTCGGCGTGCCGCCCGGCGAGGCCGGGATCCAGGAGGACTGGCACGGCGGAAGCCGGCGACAGCGCCGCTGACCCTGCGGCGTCTACACCGGACAGTGCACCGCCGGGACGGCCGGCGGCGCCGGGAGCGCCGGACCGTACGCCGCCGCCGGCTCCTTGACGCGAATTAGAACCTGTTCTACCTTCGGCCAGTCGGCGTTGTATTGGTGGAAGGTGGGCAATGATGCGAACCCGTGCGGCCGCGCTGCTCGAACAGCCGGGCAAGTGGCAGATCGTGGACATCGACCTGGACGAGCCCAAGGAGCACGAGGTCCGGGTCCGCTTCGCGGCGGCCGGCCTGTGCCACTCCGACGACCACGCGACCACCGGTGACATGCCGACGCCGCACCTGCCGCTCATCGGCGGGCACGAGGGCGCCGGCGTCGTCGAGGCGGTCGGGCCGGGCGTGCGCAACCTCGCCGTCGGGGACCACGTCGTCGCGCAGTTCGTGCCCTCCTGCGGGCGCTGCGAGGCCTGCTCGTCCGGCCGCGGCAACCTCTGCGACCTCGGCATGTACGCCCTGAGCGGCTGCATGGCCGACGGCACCTACCGTGCCCACCTGGACGGCGCGGACGTCGCCCAGATGACCATGGTCGGCACCTTCGCCCAGCACGCGATCGTGCCCGAGTTCTCCCTCACCAAGATCGACCCGGAGATCCCGTTCCACGTCGCCGCCCTGCTTTCCTGCGGGGTGCCGACCGGCTGGGGCTCGGCCGAGTACGGCGCCGAGGTGAAGGCCGGGGACACGGTGATCGTGATGGGCGTCGGCGGCGTCGGCATGAACGCGGTGCAGGGCGCACGTGCCCGGGGCGCCGCGCACGTCCTCGCGGTCGACCCGGTGGCCTTCAAGCGCGACAAGGCTCTGGAGTTCGGCGCCACCCACGCGTTCGCCGACATCGACGAGGCCGCCGACTTCGCCCGGTCGGTCACCAACGGGCAGGGCGCGCACTCCGCCGTGGTCACCGTCGGCATCACCACCGGCGACCACGTCGCGCAGGCGGTCAACGCGATCGGCAAGTTCGGCACGGTCGTGGTCACCGGCATCGGCGACGTCAAGGACGAGGGCCTGCCGATCAACCTGTGGGCGCTGTCGATGATGCAGAAACGCATCCAGGGCGTCATCTTCGGCATGGGCACCCCGAGTTACGAGATCACCCGGCTGGCCCGCATGTACCAGGCGGGCACGCTCAAGCTCGACGAGCTGATCACGACGACCTACCGGCTGGACGAGGTCAACCAGGCCTACGCCGACATGCACGCCGGACGCAACATCCGTGGCGTCATCCTGCACGAGAGCTGATCAGCGCGGTGGGCGCAGGCACGCGGCGGCGACGACCCCGGCCGCGACGATGCCCGCCAGCGCCAGCAGGCTGAACCACATCCCGTCGGAGAACGCGGCCCGCGCGGCGTCGGCCACCTGCCGGCCCGCCGGGCCCAGCTGTCCGGCGACCGCCAGTGCCCCGGCGAGCGACCCGTCCGCGGCCTCCCGCGCCACCGCCGGAAGCGCCTCCGTCGCCGGGCGCACCGCCGGGGTGTAGGTCGCCGACAGCACGCTCCCGGCGAGCGCGATCCCCAGCGCCGCGCCGATTTCCCGCGTCGCGTCGTTGACCGCGGACGCCACGCCGTACTTGTCCGGCGGCACGTTGTCCAGGATCGCGCTGGTGGCCGCGGGCGCGGTGAGGCCGAGCCCGCCGCCGAGCACGAACACCGCCACCGCCAGTTCCGGGTACGAGCTGTCCGGCCCGAGCCGGCCCAGCAGCAGCACCCCGGCGACCACGACGACCAGCCCGAGGCAGGTCAGCGCGCCCAGCCCGATCCGCTGCGCGACGTGGGCCGAAGCCATCGACAGCGGCAGCAGCGACACCGCGATCGGCCACAGCACCAGGCCGGACGCCAGCGGCCCGTAACCCTGCACCAGCTGCAGGTACTGCGCCAGCACGTACAGCGCGCCGAACGCCGCGGTGAACTGCACGGTCACCGACACCGACCCGGTGGCGAAGGCGCGGTTGCGGAACAGCCGGACGTCCAGCAGTGGCGCCGCGTGCCGCGCCTCGAACCACGCGAAGACCCCGCCGAGCACGACCCCGGCCGCCAGCGCCACGATCACCTCGGCGTCGGCCCACCCCACGTCCGCCGCCCGCAGGATGCCGAACACCAGCGCCCCGATAGCCAGCGCGCCGAGCACGGCGCCGACCGAGTCGAATCGGTGGTGCACCCGCTCGCGCGAGGTCGGCACCGTCACGCAGGCCAGCGCCAGCAGCAGGGACAGCACAGCCGGGCCGAGGAACACCGAATGCCACGAGAAGTGCTGCAGCAGCAACCCGGCGATCACCAATCCGCCCAGACCGCCGAGTCCCGCCACCGCCGCCCAGATGCCGATCGCCCGCCCGCGGCGCTCGGGCGGGAAGCTCGCGTTGATGATCGACAGGGTGGCGGGCATGATCATCGCCGCGCCCAGCCCGGTCAGCGCCCGCGCCGTGATCAGCCAGGCGGGCGATTCGGCGAGCAGGGGAGCGGCGCAACCGGCCGCGAACACCACCAGCCCGATCACCAGCACACCGCGACGGCCGTAGCGGTCGCCCAGCGCGCCCATCGGCAGCACCAGCGCGGCCAGCACCAGCGTGTAGACGTCCACGATCCAGGTCTGCTGCGCCTGCGTGACGCCGGTGTCCGCGGCCAGCGCGGGCAGCGCGGTGTTGACGATGGTGACCATGGCGATCACCAGGCCGACCGCCGAGCACATCACGCCCACGGTCCACGCGCGGCGCGCTGCCGAGGACGACGAGAGCCCGGACCGTGCGACGACGCGCATGCCACCTCGTTCCGACAGGAAACGAAACCATCGGTATCGTAGCAGTACTGGCAGTTCTGAAAACAGCTCTGGGAGAATTCCGCCGTGACGACGCAGCAGGTGCCGGGCCGCCGTGATCCGCGGCTGGACCGGTCGCGCTCGGCGATCCTGTCCGCGGCCGTCGCCCTGCTGTCCGAGGGCGGCGTCCGGGCGGTGACGATCGAGGCGGTCACCTCGCGCAGCGGTGTCGCCCGGTCCACGCTGTACCGGCATTTCCCGAACAACACCGAACTGCTGGCCGCGGCCTTCCGTGAACTGCTGCCACCGCTGGACCCGCCCGCCGGCGGCACGCCGCGCGAGCGCCTGCTCCGCCTGGTGCGGGCGCAGGCCGGGCAGATCGAGGGCGCTCCGGCGATGGCCGCGCTGGTGTGGATGGCCGCGATCGGCCTGGACGGCGGGGGCGCGCCGGACGAGGGCGAGCGCGGCCGGCTCGCCGCGCTGCGCGAGCACGTCGTGGACACCTATCGGCGTCCGTTCGACGCCGTTCTCGCCGACTGCCTGCCCGGTGAGGAGGACGTCGACTTCGCGGCCGCCCGGCTAGTCGGCCCGCTGCTGTTCAACGCCCTGATCCTGCGGCGCCCCAGCGACGCGGCCTTCTGCGCGCGCCTGGTGGACGACTTCCTCGCCCGTGCCTGATCGGCCGAGCTGCTACTGTTAAATCACTCGGTTGATTTAACAGGGGGCTCTGCATGGAACTCGACCTGGCCGCGCTGCGCGCGAAGTACCGCGCCGAACGCGACCGCCGCATCCGGCCCGATGGCGCCGCCCAGTACCAGGGCGCCGAGGGCGCGTTCGGCTACTACGCCGACGACCCGCACGCCGACCCCGGGTTCACCCGCGAGCCGTTGCGCGACGAGGTCGAGGCGGTGGTGATCGGAGGCGGCTTCGGCGGCCTGCTCGCGGGCGCCCGCCTGCGCGAGGCCGGGGTGGAGAGCATCCGGGTCGTCGAGAAGGCCGGGGACTTCGGCGGCACCTGGTACTGGAACCGCTATCCCGGCATCCACTGCGACATCGAGTCCTATGTGTACCTCCCGTTGCTGGACGAGCTGGGCTACGTCCCGGAGTGGCGCTACGCCCCGGGCGCGGAGATCCTCCGGCACGCGCAGGCGATCGGCAGGCACTACGACCTCTACCGCGACGCCTGCTTCCAGACCGGCGTCACCGAGCTGCGCTGGGACGAAACGCACTGGATCGTCAGCACCGACCGCGGCGAGCGCATCCGCGCGCGGTACGTGGTGGTCTCCAACGGCACCCTCGACCGGCCCAAGCTGCCCGGCATCCCGGGCATCGAGGCCTTTCGCGGCCACACCTTCCACACCAGCCGCTGGGACTACGGCTACACCGGCGGCGACGCGAACGGCGGCCTGACCGGGCTCGCGGACAAGCGGGTCGCGCTGATCGGCACCGGGTCGACCGGGCTGCAGGTCGTCCCGCACCTCGGCCGCGACGCCGCGCACCTGTACGTCTTCCAGCGCACCCCGTCTACTGTGGACGTCCGCGCCAACCGGCGCACGGACCCGGAGTGGGCCGCGCGGCTGGAACCGGGCTGGGCGTCGCGCCGCCGGGAGAACTTCCTGCGCGTGATCAGCGGCTACCCGGTGGACGAGGACCTGGTGTCCGACTCCTGGACCGGCAGCGCCGCGCTGCTGGGCAACATCACGCCGACCGGGATGCGCACGATGACGCCCGAAGAGGAGGAGCTCGCCGATTTCCGCAAGATGAACGAGCTGCGTGCCCGCGTGGACGCGCTCGTGGCGGACCCGGTCACGGCCGAGAAGCTCAAGCCGTGGTACCGCTACGCGTGCAAGCGGCCCGGGTTCAGCGACGAGTACCTGCAGACCTTCAACCGGCCCAACGTGACGCTCGTGGACACCGCCGACTTCGGTGGCGTGGAGCGGATCACCGGCAGCTCGCTCGTCGTCGGCGGCGAGGAGTACGAAGTGGACTGCATCATCTTCGCCACCGGGTTCGAGGTCGGCAAGTCCGACGTGCTGACCGGACGGCTGCCGGTGCACGGCCGGGACGGGCAGTCGCTGCTGGGCAGCTGGCGGAGCGGGCCGCGCACGCTGCACGGCTTCTACAGCAACGGGTTTCCGAACCTGTTCCACCTCGGCCCGCTGCACAACGCCAGCTCGGTCAACTTCGTGCATGTCCTGGACGAGCAGGCCACGCACGTCGGCGCGGTCGTCGCCGAAGCCCGCAAGCGCGGTGCGACGGTCGAACCGACCGTCGCGGCCGAGGACGAGTGGCTGCGCACGATCGAGCGGACCGCACCCGACCTGGAACAGTTCCTCGCCGACTGCACGCCCGGCTACTACAACAACGAAGGCAAGCCACGCAAGCGCCAGTCCTTCGGCGAGGGGCCGGTCGCGTTCCACGAGCTGCTGCGCGAGTGGCGCCGGGGTCCCGGGCTGGCCGAGGTGCTCGGTGGGTAGCCGGATCGTCCCGCCGGCGCCGATGCGCGGCTCCAACGGGGTCGCGTTCGGGCCGGACGGCCGGTTGTACGTCGCGCAGTTCCTCAGTGGACTGATCAGCGCGGTGGACCTCGCCTCGGGCGACGTCGAGGTGGTGGCCGGCGCGGACAGCCCGGTGCGCTCACCGGACGACCTCGCGTTCGGCGCCGACGGGTCGATGTACATCACCGACCTCGTGCCGGGGCGGGTGTGGCGCCGCGCGCCGGACGGGGAGTACGCGCTCGTGTCGGACGACGTGGCGCTGCCCAACGGCATCGCGTGCGCGGGCGACCGGTTGTTCGTCAACGAGATGCGGATGGGCGGCCGCCTGCTGGAGCTGTTCCCCGGCGGCGGGGAGCCGGTGGTGCTCGCCGACGGGCTGGCGATGGGCAACGCGATGCAGCTCGGGCCGGACGGGTTCCTGTACTACCCGCACATGATGACCGGCGAGGTCTTCCGCGTCCCACCGGACGGCGGCCCGGCGGAGCTCGTGGCCGACGGCGTGCACGAGCCGGTCGCCGTGCGGTTCGACCGGGGCGGCGCCCTGCTGGTGCTGTCGCGCGGCAGGGCGGGGATCGTGACGCGGATCGACGCGGGCGGGCGGTCCATTGTGGAGACCGGGATCGCGGGGCTGGACAACGCCGCGTTCGACGACGAGAACCGGATGTTCGTGTCCAGCTTCGCCGGCGGCGGGATCGCCGAGGTGCACCCGGACGGGCGGTCGCGGGAGGTCGTGCCGCGCGGTCTGGCCGGCCCGTTCGGGGTGACCGTCGACCTGGCGGGCACGGTGTCCGCCGCCGACCACTACCGCGTCACCCGGGTCGGCGACACGGGCGTGACGATGCGGGAGATGCTGGTGTTCAGCCACGGCATCGCCGCGGACGGCCCGCTGCTGCACGTCACTTCCCAGTACGGCGACGTGCGCACCTACGACCCGGCGACGGGGACGGTGCGGACGCGGGCGACGGGACTGGCGCAGCCGATGGGCCTCGCGGTGGGGGACGGTCGGCTGGTGGTGGCCGAGTCCGGGGCCGGCCGCGTGGTGGCGATCGACGCGGACGACGTGCTGACCGTGCTCGCGGAGGGGCTGTCCCGGCCGGTGGACGTCGCGGCGGCCGACGGCACCTGGTACGTCAGCGACGAGGCCGCCGGCGCGGTGCTGCGGCTGCCGGAGGCGCTGCCCGTGGCCGCGGGACTCCAGGCGCCGCAGGGGATCGCCGTGCGGGGGAACGAGTTGTTCGTGGTCGAGGCCGGCGTGGGCCGTCTGACGGCGGTCGGCCTGGGCACGGGCGAGACCCGGGTCGAGGTCGAGGACCTGGCTGTCCTGCCGCCGGCAGGGGAACCGTTGTTCGCACACGGGATGCCGGGGTTGCCGGGCCGCTTCGCCGGCGTCGCGGCCGCACCGGACGGGACGCTGTACGTGGCCGCCAACGGCGAGGGCACCGTCGTGCGGGTGCCGTCCGGTAGGTAGTTTGGCCGGGTGGGGACAGCGGAGGAGGAGCCGGACTGGAGCCGGTGGCAGCGGCCCGGTCCGACCGCCCGGCAGCGGCGTCAGGACGTCTTGCTGGCGTTGCTGGTCCTGCTTACCTCGGCCGGGATGCTCGTGCTGATCAACAGCATGGGCGCCTACGCGTTCGGCAGCGCGCCGTCGCTCACCGAGCAGCTGGTGTGGACCGCGGCGCTCACCCTGCCGCTGGCGCTGCGCCGCCGGTTCCCGCTGGTCGTGCTCGCCGTGGTGGGCGTGGTGTTCATCGCCGCGCAGGTACGCCGCATCGGTGACGGGTTCATGCCGTCCGTCGCGTTGTTCCTGGCCATCTACAGCGCGGGCGCGTGGGCGCGCGACCGCCGGTGGGCGCGGTGGACGCGCATCGCCGTGATCGTCGCGATGTTCACCTGGCTCGCCGTGGGGCTCGTCTGGTTCCTCGTCGAGCCCAGCCCGTTCCCCGGCGCGCGCGGGCCGCTGGATCCGGTGCTGGCGACCGTGCTCTACCAGGTCGTGTTCAACCTGATGTTCTTCCTGGCGGCCTACTTCTTCGGCGATCTCGCGTGGCGTTCCGCGCGCGGCCGCGCGGAGCTGACCCGGCGCGCGGAACAGCTGCGGGCCTCGCAGGAGGAGAACGCCCGCGGCGCCATCGTCGCCGAGCGCATCCGCATCGCCCGTGACCTGCACGACGTCGTGGCCCACCACGTGTCCGTCATGGGCATCCAGGCGTCCGCGGCGCGCCGGGTGCTCGGCACCGACCGGGACCTGGCCGCCTCCGCGCTGCACACGGTCGAGGAGACCGCGCGCACCGCGATCAGCGAGCTGCGCGGGCTGCTCGGCGTGCTGCGCGCGGATCCGCGGGGCGAACCGGATCCTGCCGCCGGCCACGAGGCCTCGCCGGGGCTGGCGGAGCTGCCGCGGCTGGCCGCCGCGACCAGGGCGGCCGGGGTCGAGGTGCGGTACGGCGAGTACGGGCAGCCGCGCCCGGTCCCGGACAGCGTGGCGCTGACGGCGTACCGGGTCGCGCAGGAGGCACTGACCAATGTGGTCAAGCACGCCGGCGCGCGCACCGCGGAGGTGCGGGTGCGGTTTCTCGACACCAGCCTGGAGGTCGAGGTCACCGACGACGGGCGGGGCCGCGCCGCCATGACCGCGGGCGGCGGGTTCGGGCTGCGGGGCATGCGGGAGAGGGTCGCCGTGCACGGCGGCGAGTTCGAGGCCGGGCCGCGCCGCGACGGCGGTTTCCTGGTCCGCGCCAGCCTGCCCACCCGCGCCGCCGACCGTGAGGAGCTGACGCGACCGTGACACTGCGGGTGGTGCTCGCCGACGACCAGGACCTGGTGCGTGCGGGCTTCCGGGTCATCCTTGGGACGGAGCCGGGCATCGAGGTCGTCGGCGAAGCCCGTGACGGGGCCGAGGCGGTCGCGGTCGTCGAGCGCACCGCCGCCGACGTCGTTCTGATGGATGTGCAGATGCCCGGGCTCGACGGTCTGGAGGCCACCCGCCGCATCCTCGGCGACCGGCCCGCCGAGGCCGGGGTCAAGGTGGTCATCCTGACCACGTTCGACCGGGAGGACTACCTGTTCGAGGCGTTGCGCGCGGGCGCGAGCGGGTTCCTGCTCAAGAACGCCTCGCCGGAGGACCTCATCGAGTCGGTCCGCGTGGTCGCCCGGGGCGACGCCCTGCTCTCCCCGGAGGTGACCCGGCGGGTGATCAGCCGGTTCGCCGCGCCCGCGCCGGTGACCGGGAACCGCCCACCGGAGCTGACCGACCGCGAGTTCGAGGTCCTGGTGCTGATGGCGCGCGGCGCGAGCAACGGCGAGATCGCCGCCGAGCTGGTCCTCGGCGAGACCACCGTCAAGACGCACGTGTCGCGGATCCTGCGCAAGCTCGGCCTGCGGGACCGCACCTCCGCCGTGGTGTACGCCTACGAGCGCGGGATCGTCGCCCCCGGCGGCGGCTGAGCGGGGTCCTCCGCCAGGAGGACCCGCGGATTCGATCTCCGGCCGGACGCCCGGAACGCCACGTGCGCCTAGCGTTTCCGGACATGTTGACCGTGACCTCCCTGTCCCGGAGTTTCGGCGAGCACCGGGTCCTCGACGACGTGTCCTTCGAGGTCCGTCCGGGGCGCATGACCGGGTTCCTCGGCGCGAACGGGTCGGGCAAGACCACGACGATGCGGATCGTGCTGGGCGTCCTCGCCGCGCACGGCGGCACCGTCACCTGGTGCGGCCGCCCGATGACGCCCGCGCAGCGCAGGCGGTTCGGCTACATGCCCGAGGAACGCGGGCTGTACCCGAAGATGAGGGTCGGTGAGCAGATCACCTGGCTCGGCCGCATGCACGGGCTCGGCGAGGCCGCGGCCCGCGCCGCCACCGCCAAGCTCCTGGAGCAGCTGGAACTGGCCGACCGGGCGGGTGACCGGCTGGAGGAGCTGTCGCTGGGCAACCAGCAGCGGGCGCAGGTCGCCGCCGCCCTCGTGCACGACCCGGACATGCTCATCCTGGACGAGCCGTTCTCCGGGCTGGACCCGCTCGCCGTCGACATCGTGCTGGGCGTGCTGCGCGAACGGGCCGCGGCAGGTGTGCCGGTGCTGTTCTCCAGCCACCAGCTCTCGCTGGTCGAGCGGCTGTGCGACGACGTGGTGATCATCTCCGGCGGCACCATCAAGGCCGGCGGGACCCGCGAGGAGCTGCACGCGCGGTACGGGACGGCGCGGTTCGAGATCGTCGTCGGCGGTGACGCGGGGTGGGTGCGGGACGAGCCGGGCGTCGACGTCGTCGAGGTCGACGGCCCGCGGGCGGTGTTCGACCTGACCGGTGACGGGGGCGGTGAGCAGCGGGTGCTCGCGTCCGCGCTGCGGCGCGGGGAAGTGCGCAGTTTCGTGCCGGTCGTGCCCTCGCTCGAGGAGATCTTCAAGGAGGCCGTGTGATGACGTCCGTGACCGACCTGGGCGAGGACGCCTCGTTCTGGGCGCAGACCCGGCTGGTGGCCGCGCGCGAGATCGGAACCTTCCTGCGTTCCAAGGGGTTCTGGGTCGGGCTCGTGCTGATCGTGGCCGGCCTGTTCGCGGCCGCGGTGCTGCCGTCGGTGTTCGCCGGCGGCCCGCCGTCCGTCGCGGTCGTGGGACCGGCCGCGGCGCAGACGGTGTCCGGTGTGGACCTCGACGTCCGCGAGGTCGCCGACGTCGCCGCCGCCCGCGAACTGGTGCGCTCCGGGGACGTCGACGCCGCGATCCTGCCGGACGCCGGTGGGATCCGCGTGCTCGGGATGTCCAGCACGCCCACCGAGGTGGTGCAGGCGCTGAGCACCGCCCCGCCGGTCGAGCTGCTCGAGCCCGGTGCCGTGGGGCACGGCGCGCAGCAGTTGGTGATCATGGTGTTCGCGCTGGTGTTCTTCCTGATCGGCATGGGCGGTATCGCCATCGCGCAGAGCACCGTCACCGAGAAGCAGACACGCATCGTGGAGATCCTCGTGGTGACCGCGCCGGTGCGGGCGTTGCTGGCGGGGAAGGTGCTGGGGCACACCGCCCTGGCCGTGGGACAGCTGGTCGTGCTCGCCGTCGCCGCGCCGATCGCGTTGTCCCTCGGCGGCCAGACGGCGCTCCTCGGGGTCGTCGCGCCCGCGCTGGGCTGGTTCGTGCCGTTCGTGTGCGCGGGTTTCGTGTTGCTGGCGGCGATGTGGGCGGTCGCCGGGTCGGTGGTGAGCAGGCAGGAGGACCTCGGATCCAGCATGGGCCTGGTGATGCTGCTGGTCATGGGGCCCTACTTCGCGGTGATGTTCTTCTCCGGCAACGCTTCCGTGCTGGCGGTCCTGTCCTACCTGCCGTTCTCCGCCGCCGTCGCGATGCCGGTGCGCATGTTCACCGGCGAAGCCCAGACCTGGGAGGCGCTGCTCTCGCTGGGCGTGCTGTGCGCGTCGGTGGTGCTGGTCGTGCTGCTGGCCTCCCGGCTGTACTCGGGAGCGCTGTTGCAGATGGGCGGCAAGGTGGCGCTGCGCCGGGCGTGGCGCAGCGCGGCCTGACTCACTTCGACTGCGGCAGCGTGACCTTGCCCTTGCGTCCCCGTGGCGCGGACGGCGGCGGCACGACCGGGCCGATGTCGCCGTCGGGGGCTTCGTCCAGGTCGACGATCACCGGGGCGTGGTCGCTCGGCCCGGTGCCCTTGCGGGCGTGCCGGTCGACCCACGCCGCCGCCACCCGGCCGGCCACCGGGGCCGAGGCCAGCACCAGGTCGATGCGCATGCCGAGGTCCTGGTGGAACATGCCGGCCCGGTAGTCCCAGTAGGTGAAGACCCGTTCGTGCGGCCAGCGGTCGCGGACCACGTCCCGCAGGCCCAGGTCGGTGAGCGCGGCGAGGGCGGCGCGCTCCGGTTCCGTCACGTGGGTGTGGCCCTCGTAAGCGGCGGGGTCGAAGACGTCGGCGTCGGCGGGCGCGATGTTCATGTCGCCGCACAGCATGGCGGCTTCCGGGCCGCCGGCGACGACCTCCCGCAACGCCGCCAGCCACGCCAGCTTGTACTGGTAGTGGTCGGAGCCGGGGGTGCGGCCGTTGGGCACGTACAGCGAGTGGATCCGGACGCCGCCGCAGGTCGCCGCCACCGCGCGCGCCTCGGGGTGCGGGAAGCCCGGCGCGCCCGCCAAACCGGTGACGACGTCGTCGAGGCCCACCCGGGACAGGATCGCGACACCGTTCCAGCGCGGTTCGCCGGCCAGGGCGGTCTCGTAGCCGCGGTTCGCGAGCTCGTCGCCGAGCAGGTCACGGAAGGCTTCGTCGGACAGTTTGGTCTCCTGCAGGCACACCACGTCCGGCTGCCGCTGGTCCAGCCACGGCAGCAGCCTCGGCACCCGCTGCTTCACGGAGTTCACGTTCCAGGTCGCCACACGCACGCTGCCCACGCTAGTGCGGATACGCCCGCGGCGCCGCCCGGTTCAGCCGTCGACGAGCAGGCCGCGCAGTGGGCCCTGCAGCCGTTCCGCGCGGCGGGACACCCCGGGCAGCAGCACCAGCCGGTGCGTTCGCGGCTCGCCGCGGCGTTCGCGCTCGGCCTGGTCCTCGGCGATCGGGCGCCACAGGTCGTCGACGACGTCGGCGGGGTCGGCGTCCAGGTCCGCGGCCGGCCGTCTCAGGTGCTCGGCCCACAGGCGCAGCCGGGTGGCGCGGATCAGGTCGCGGTCGTCGGTCGCGACGTTGACCTCGGTGTCGTTGAACAGCGAGTGCTCGTTGACGTTCGCCGAGCCGATCGTCATCCACTCGTCGTCCACGATGCCGAGCTTCGCGTGCACGTACACCGGCGCGGAGGACTCGCCGTCGTGGCTGCTGATCGTGGTGGCCAGCAGGCGGTCGTTGCCGTCGTCGGCGTCCAGGAGACGGCCGAGCTGGCCGCGGGTGGTGTCCGCGCCGTTGCTCGGTTTGCGCGGCAGCAGCAGCACCACGCGGAACTTCTCGTCCGGCGGGTCGCACAGCTTGCCGATCAGGACCTCCGCGATCTCCGGCGACCACAGGAACTGGTTCTCCAGGTACACCAGCCGCCGCGCCGAGCGCAGCGCGCGCAGGTAGGCGTCGAGGATCGTGAACTCGCCCCGCGGCGCGAAGGCGTAGGTCTTGTCCGGGACGGTGCGCAGCAGTTGTACGTTGGTGGTGCCCGCGGGCTCCGGCGTCTTGGGCTCGGGCAGGTCCTCGCCGGCCACCTCGGTCCAGCGCTGCCGGAAGTGCTCCGCCACGTCCGCGACGACCGGCCCCGCCAGCCGGGTCATCAGGTCGTGCCAGCCGATCGGCCGGTCCGGCGGGTGCTCGCGGCTGTCGTGGCGGTCGCCTTCCAGCGCCGTGAAGTCCACTCCGCCCACGAAGGCGACCTCGTCGTCGACGACGACCAGTTTCTCGTGGTGGCAGTGCATCGTCCGTTCGCGGGCGTCCAGGACGCACCGGACGGCGGTGTTCTCGGTGAACTTCCGTTGCTCCGCACGGACCAGCCCGCGGGTGGGCTGGAAGGCGGGCACCGGTGGGCCTGCCCACAGGAGCAGGCGCACGTCCACGCCGCGCTGGGCGGTCGAGGCGAGGAGGTCGCGCAGAGTCGGCGCGTCCGGTTCGCGGGTCAGCCGGAAGTCCGGGCTGGCGTGCCAGTTGGCGATGTGCACGTGGGACTTGGCGCCGCGGATGGCGGCCGCGATGGCGGGCAACGCTTCTTCGCCGTCGACGAGCACCTCCAGCCGGTTGCCGTGCCGGGTGGCGGCCCGCCCGCCGAACCGGTCCTCGGTCCCGGTGGGTTCGAGCACGTCCCCCCCAGCCGAGCCTGCGCAGGCGGCGTTCGTGGTGGGCGCAGAGCGCGTGCTCCAGCGCGTCGCCGAGCCGTTCGTCCACCTTGTCCAGGAGTGAGCGGAACGTCGTCATCCCTCAATGTCACTACAGATCCGGCGGGCTCGCCGGGCAAGATTGCCGGATGAACCGGGGACGCGAGGCGCTGCGCAGTTGGGAAGAAACGTGGTCCGCCGCGTTCGCGGCGCGTGGTCACCGGGTGGTGATCGAGGTCGAACCGGCGGTGGAGCCACCCGCGAGCGCGCTGTGGCACTGGTGGATCACCTTCCGCGCGGGCGACGCGGAACTGGACGCGATCGCGGCGCCCGAGCCGGAGGCACTGGCCTTCGAAGACGAGCGGGGCGCCTTCGAAGAGGTGATCCCGCTCAGCGAGGTGGCGGCCCACGTGCTCCGGTGGTTGACGGATGATGTCGGGTAGTGGGGCGGACCCGCTGGGCTGGGGCGATCGCCCGGCGCTCGTCGGCGGTGCACGGCGTCTGGAGTGCGGCAGCGGTTTTGGGTGGAGGTGGTCCCGTTCGGCCGGATGGCGGCCCGGGTACTCCGGTGGGTGGCGGATCGCGTGCTGTCGGGAGCTGACCGACAAGCCGTTCGGCGTCAACCTGACCATCCTGCCCTCGATGTGATCGTCGAGTCCGGGGTCCCGGTGGTGGAGACTCGCGGGCTCCAACCCGGCCGAGCACCTGCCCGCCTTCCGCGCGGGCGGGGTCAAGCAGCAGCTGGTCACCGGCGCCCGCGGCCGCAAGGGCTTCGAAGACGGCGACCTCGAACTGGGCACCGGGTCGGCCGGCCTGGTGCAGGGCATCATCGACGACGTGCCGACCGTCGCCGAGCTGATCGAGCGCATCGTCACCGAGGCGTGCGAGCTCATCGCCGGGCGGCTGGCCGTGGTGCTGCGCTGGGCAGGGCGCGCCCGGCCTCGCTGAACACCTCCCGCATCCAGCGGTGCTCCGGGTCGTCGTCGTGCGCCGGGTGCCACCACAGCGCCTCCACGAGCGGCACCGGTTCGAACGGGCACGGCAGGACCCGCACACCGTCCAAACCGGACAACCGGGCCGCGAGGTGGCCCTGGATCAGCCCGATCCGGTCCGTGCCCGCGACCAGGTGGGGGAGCGCGAGGAAGCTCTCCACGACGGCGGTCACCCGCGGTTCGATCCCGAGCGCCTGCAGCTGCCGTGCGACGGTGGTGAACGCGGTCGCGGACAGGTAGGTGAACACCCACGACAGCTTCCGCAGGTCGTCCATCGTCAGCGCGTCGCCGACCTGCTCGTTCGCCGTCGCCACGACGCAGCACCAGGTGTCGGAGAACAGGTCCACGTGCGGGGCGCCGTGCAGGAACCCGTGCGGCAACAGCACCGCGTCCGCCCCGCGCAGGCTCTCCGGCGCCTGGTCGACGACCGGCGGTGAGGCGGGCTCGAACCGCAGCCGCATCCCGGGCGCGCGCTCGTCGAGGATCGCGCCGACCGCGCCGCCCAGCACGGCCATCACGTAGTCCGACCCGAGGATCCGGAACTCCCGGTCCGAGGTCGCCGGGTCGAAACCCGGGTGGCGGCTGAACGCCTGCCGGACCCCGGTCAGCGCCGCCTCCGCGCGCGGTCGCAGCTGCGCGGCCAGCGGCGTCAGCTCGTAGGCGTTGCCCTTGCGGACCAGCAGCTGGTCGCCGAAGTGCCGCCGCAACCGCGCCAGCGACGAGCTCAGCGCGGGCTGGCTGAGCCCGAGCCGGGCGGCTGCGCGCGTGACGCTCTTCTCCCGCAACAACATGTCGAGGGGGACGAGCAGGTTCAGGTCCAGGTTCGTGAGGTTCATCGTCTCCCTCTTCGCTCGCCGTTGACCCGGGGACGCGGAGCAGTCTACGCTAAAAATCCGAATCAAGATTCTGAATTTATTTTGACCGACCACTGGAGGTCGCTGTGCACTTCTCCGCGTTCCTGACCACCCGGTCCGCAGGCCCGGCGGACGACCGGCCCGTCATCGAGGCGATGGTCGACCACGCGGTGGAGGCCGAACGGCTCGGTTTCGACGCCGTCTTCCTGCCCGACCACCACTTCACCGGCTACGCGCCACCGGCCAGCGACCCGGTGGTGTTCGCCGCCTACCTCGCCGCGAAGCTGCCCCGGCTGCACTTCGGGTTCTCCGTGCAGACCATCCCGCTGCACCACCCGGTGCGCTTCGCCGAGCGGCTCAACCTCATCGATCAGCTCACCGACGGCAAGGTCCTCGTCGGCACCGGCAGCGGGACGACGCCCGAGGAGATGATCGGGCTCGGGATCAACTACAAGGACACCGCGCAGCTGTCGGTGTCCAATCTGGAGATCGTGGAACGGCTGTGGGCCAAGAAGATCTCCGACCCGCCGGTCGAGTTCGACAACGGGCACTACCGCGGCTCGGTCGTCTCGCGGATCGTGCCCGCCCCCTACTCCGCGGACGGCCCGCAGCTGATGTCGGTGGCCGCCCGTCCGTCCAGCACGCAGCGCGCCGCCGACAAGGCCCAGCCCGCGTTCATCCTCGCCTTCACCCCGCCGACCATCGACGACGGACGGCCGCTGGAGCACCTGCGCCGCTACTTCCAGGCCTACCGCGAAGCGCTCGAAGCGGCCGGGCACGACGAGGCCCGCGTCGCCCGCGCCTTGGAGTGGACCACGCACACCTACCAGCACGTGCACCTCGCCGAGACCGACGAGCAGGCCGAGGAGGAGCTGCAGCTGCTGATGGAGCAGTACCAGGAGGCGATCGAGCGCGAGCACGTGGCGAACGCGGCCGCCGAGCGGATCACCGGCGTGGCGCTGCCCCCGCCGCCGGACGCCCGCAAGCCCGGCTACCAGCGCACCTGGTGCCTGTGGGGCAGCCCGGAGACCGTCACCGAGCACCTGCGCGAGATCGCGGACATCGGGATCGGCAACGTGCTGGGCGGTTTCCTCGGCGGCCCGCTGACCCCGGAGCGCGTCGCGTTCGGCCGGCGGTCCCTGGAGCTGTTCGCCACGCGCGTCATGCCCCGCTTCCGGGCCGCGGCGTGACCGGCGCGCTGGACACGGCGCGCAAGGCGGCGCTGACGGCGGGGGAGACCGGGTACCGCACCCCGGCCGAACCCGCCGCCGGGCTGCGTCCGGTCCACCTGGTCGACGGTCCGCTCGGCCTGGTCAGCCCGACCTTCGACGAGCGCGAGACGTCGTTGCTGCTGCCCAGTGGCATCGCGCTGGGCGCCACCTGGGACCCGGACGTGGTGCGCTCGGTCGCGGCGGCGGAGGGCTCGGAGGCCCGCCGCCGCGGCTTCGACGCCGTGTACGCGCCCAACCTCAACCTGGCGCGCACTGGGCTGTCCGGGCGGACGTTCGAGATGCTGTCGGAGGATCCGCTGCTGGCCGGGGTGCTCGGCGCGGCGTTCGTCGAAGGCCTGCAGGGACAGGGCGTCGCCGCGGTGCCGAAGCACCTGGTGTGCAACGACACCGAGACCGAACGGCAGCGCATGAGCGCCGATGTCGACGACACCGCCCTGCGCGAGGTGTACCTGCGGCCGTTCGAGCACGCGGTCCGGGCCGGTGCGTGGGCGTTGATGACCGCGTACAACCGCCTCAACGGCACGCCCTGCGCCGCGCACGCTGAGCTGCTGGCGATCGTGAAGGAGGAGTGGGGTTTCGACGGGCTCGTGGTCTCCGACTACTTCGCCCTGCACGAGACCCTCGGCCCCGCGCTCGCCGGGCTCGACCTGGAGATGCCCGGCCCGGCCATCCACTTCGGCGCGCGCCTGGCCGAGGCGGTGGAGCGCGGGGAGGTGCCGCGGGAGCGGCTGGACGACGCCGTGACGCGGCTGCTGCGGCTGGCCGCCCGGGTGGGCGCGCTGGACGGGAGCAGCCGCCAGGTCACGGCGCCCGTGGTGCCGCCGGAGCACGCCCACCAGGTGCTGACCGACGCTGCCGTGGCGTCGTTCGTGTTGTGCCGCAACGACGACGTGCTTCCGCTGGAGCCGGGCGTCCGGCTGGCGGTGATCGGGCCGAACGCGGACCGGCCCTGCTACCAGGGCGCGACCTTCGGCCGGATCCGGCCCGCGGGCGGCGCCACCACGCCGCTGGACGCCCTGCGCAAGCGCTTTCCCGGCGCGGTGGCGCACGAACGCGGGGTGGACAGTGTCCCGGCGGCGACGCTGGGCGCCTTCGACGTGTCCACTCCGGACGGGCGGCCGGGCGTGCTGCTGGAGCACTTCCGCGGCGGCGAGTCGGTGCTGTCCGAGGTGCGTGGAGACAGCGCGTTCATCTGGTTCGGCGAAGTGCCCGGCGCGGGGCCGACGACCGAGCCGGGGGTGCTGCGGCTGACCGCCGTGTTCACGCCTGAGGTCGCCGGGCGGTGGACGTTCGGCGCGGGCGGTTCGGGCGCGACGGTGCTGTCCGTCGACGGGGTGGTTCTGGCTTCGCGGCCGGCTCCCGCTCCGGGCGACGTGATGGGGCAGGTCGCGCGGGCGGAAACCACCGGCGCCGGGATCGAGCTGCGGGCCGGGGAGCCGGTGACCGTGGTCGCCGAGATGACCTCGGCGGGCAGCCGGGTGCAGGCGCTGACGGTGTCGTGCACCCCGCCGCCGGAACCGGGCGCGCTGGCCCGGGCGCGGCGGGTGGCGGCGGAGGCTGATGTAGTGGTCCTCGTGGTCGGGGACGAGCTGGAAACCTCGCGCGAGAGCCGGGATCTGGCGACCTCGGCGCTGCCGGAGGCGCAGCAGGAGCTGATCCGCGAGGTGGGCCGCGTCAACCCGCGGACCGTGGTGGTGCTCAACGCGGGACGGCCGGTCGACGCGCCCTGGGCGGGCGACGTCGGCGCGGTGCTGCAGGGCTGGTTCGGCGGGCAGGGGTTCGCCGACGCGCTGGCCAGGGTCCTCGCGGGCGACGACGAACCCGGCGGCCGGATGCCGGTCACCGTCCCGCTGCGCGACGAGGACCGGTCCACGCACGGCGAGAAGCTGGACGCGGACCTGCGCCGGGACTACCGCGCCGCGGAGCCCACCGGGTACCGGCACCTGGCCCGCACCGGGAGGCGGGCGCGGTTCGCCTTCGGTTCCGGGCTCGGATACACGACGTTCTGCCTCGGCCCCGCCCGGCTGGACGGCGACCTGGTGCGGCTCGACGTGACCAACACCGGCCCGCGGCGCGGCCGGGAGGTGGTGCAGGTCTACGTCCGCGCGCCGGGCGAGGCGGACGCGCGGCTGGCGGGCTTCGCCGGGGTGCGGCTGGAGCCGGGGGAGACGGCCGAGGTGGCGGTCGCCCTGGAGGAGCGTGTGTGGCAGCGGTGGCGCGACGGCCGGTGGGTGGTGCCGCCGGGCGGGCACGAGGTGCTCGTGGGCCGCTCGGCGGAGGAGATCACGCAGGCGCTGACCCGGAAATGGTGACGGTGGTGGT
Source organism: Amycolatopsis thermoflava N1165 (assembly GCF_000473265.1). Taxonomy (NCBI): domain Bacteria; kingdom Bacillati; phylum Actinomycetota; class Actinomycetes; order Pseudonocardiales; family Pseudonocardiaceae; genus Amycolatopsis; species Amycolatopsis thermoflava. The sequence goes on along the minus strand of NZ_KI421511.1, from coordinate 3,193,119 downwards.
GGGGGATCGGTGTCCCCCACCACCGGCGGTCAGCCGTCACGGCATCGGCCTGGCCGTGGGGCATCGGCAGCGGGTGGGCGCCGCACGGGTGGAACTCGCGATTGGCCTGGCTCCGTCAGCCGCCGAAGCTCATGTTCACGTCGCTGACGAACCAGGCCGTGCCCAGCTGCCGCAACGCGAGGTTGAGCTGGAACGACTCGCCACCGGTGGCGCCGATGAGCTGCAGGTCCCGCAGCGAGTGCCCGTTCACGAGCACGTCCGTGTCCGGCACCAGCGCCGTCTGACCCTGCGGCGTGATGTCGGCGACCGTGACCTGCGCCGGCAGGGTCACGACGTCCTTCCGCCACGCCTCGCGCAGGCCGTCGAGCGTCGAGCCGGCCTGGGTGCACATCTCCGGGCTCACCCGCTGCGGCGGTTCCGTGCTCTCGTCGACCATCAGCTCACACGCCGCGTCGTACCGGTTCTCCAGCACCGCGGCCACCCAGGCCGCGGTGGCGGCGGCCGGCGTCGTGGCGGCCACCTCCGCCTCCAGTGAGGGCGTGGCCGGCGACGGCGGGACGAGCTGCGCCTGGCCGCCGTCGCCGCACGCCGTCAGGCCGAAGACCAGCGCGACTCCCGCCGCGACACCGAGCACCGTGCGCACGCCCGGCCCGCGGCCGGTTCTGTCATACCTGGAAATGGGACTTCTCCGCTCGAACTCCGGTTTGGGGGAGGCGAACGATACCGTGCCCCGGAGCCGGTCCTTTGTGGACCAGCGCGGGTGGCGCAGGCGGCGCAAGTGGTGCGGCCGGATGGCGCAACGGCCGTCCGGCCGCACCACGTCAGAGCGCGGCGGCGATCTCCGTGATCGCCCGCAGCGAGTCCGCCGAACCGGTCGTCGGCACGTACTCCAGCCCGAACGGTCCCGCGTAGCCCAGCTGTCGCAGCTCCCGCAGTTGCGCGGCCCAGTCGACGGTGCCGCTGCCCGGCTCGCCGCGGTCCGGCAGGTCCGCGATCTGCACGTGCGACACGACGTCGATCGCGCCGTCCAGTTCCCGTGCGGGCGTCTCGCCCATCTGCAGCGAGTGGTAGGCGTCGTAGAGGAGGGCGAGCCCGGGCGAGCCGACCGCGCGCACCGCGGCGACGCACTCGGCCGTGGTGTCGAACAGGGTGCCCGGGTGGTCGACGCGGGTGTTCAGGTTCTCCAGCACGATCGTCACGCCGTGCTCGGCCGCGACGTCCGCGCCCGCCTTCAGCGCCTCGACGACGATGCCGTGCTGCACGGCCCGCTTCCGGTAGGGCAGGCCGACCCCGGAGCCGGTCACGATCCGGGTGCAGCCCAGGCGGTTCGCCACCTCCGCGGCGGCGCGGACGTGCCCGACGAACGCCTCGTGCGTCGCGGGGTCGGCGAGGGTGAGCCGTCCCTCGACGAGCATCGTGTGCAGCGTCGAGCCGGTGTCGGAGAGCGCTTTCTCGACGCGGTCGAGGTCCTTGTCGCTGTGCGACCAGATCTCCACCGCGCCGAAGCCGTGGTCGGCGGCGGCGCGGATGCGGTCGCCGGTGTCGTCGCCGGTTTCCCGGAACAGCAGTTCGACGTTGACGGACAGGGGCAGTGACACGGGATCTCCCTCGATCAGCGGTTGGGGTCGAACAGGCGGCGGGCGTACCAGCCGTTCAGCATGGCGCTGCGCGCCGGGTTGGGCGTCTGCTCGCTCTCGAACACCGCCCAGCCGGACCAGTCGCGCAGCTGGGCGGCGACGGCGGGGAAGTCGACCAGCCCGCCGCGCGTGCCGCATTCGTAGAACCAGCGGTCGATCTCCCGCGCGCCGCCTTCGGCGAGCATGCTCGCCTCCGCGTGCGGCGCCAGCCGTTCACCGGCCTCGTCGACGTAGCGGGTGTCCTTGAGGTGCAGGTGGTCCACGCGGTCGAGGTGCCCGGACAGCACGCGCACCGGGTCGAGGCCGGCGACGGTGAGCTCGGCGGTGTCCACGGTCAGGCCCACCAGTTCGGGGTCGGTGCCGTCCAGCAGCTCCGCCAGGACCTTCTCGTCCGCGGCCGCGGACAGGCAGTCCACGTGCAGCGACACCCGGACGCCGGACTCCGCCGCCATCGCGCCGACCGCGTTCCATCCGTCGGCCGCGTCGCCGAGACGACCGTCGGTCAGCGCGCCGTGCCCGGGCAGAGCCCGCACCACGAGCCTGCCGGCGCCGGCCTCGGCGAGGAACTCCGTGAACGGCCGCAGCGACTCCACGATCGCGGCGTGCTGACCGGGGTCCAGGATGGACCGGCCGCGGCTGAGCTCCTCGTCGACCGGCTCACCGGGATCGACGTAGTACGAGCACACCTGGACGCCGATTTCCCGTACCAGGCCGAGGAAGGCGGTGGTGGAACCGTAGGTCGCCGCGATGGAGGACGGGCGGCCCAGCGGATCCCACCGGCCGGTGCCCGCCCGCAGTTCGACGCCGGTGAAGCCGCATGCGGCGATCACCTTGAGCGCACGGCGGTGCTGTTCGGGGCGGGTGAAGTCGTCGAAGTTGGGTTTCCACTGGTTGATGGCGTAGCCGAGGCGGACGGTCATGCGCAGATCTCCGAGAGGACGTTGCGGGCGTACCACATGGACAGGGCGGTGGCCTCGGCGTAGTCGCCACCGATGTTGGCCTTGTCGTGCTCGACGGTGATCCAGCCGGTGTAGCCGGTGTCCCGGATCGCCCGCATCAGCCGCGGGAAGTCGACCAGCCCGCCCTCGGTGCCCATCTCGTGGAACCAGCGGTCGGTCTGCGGCGCCATCAGCTCGGCGTCCGGGCTGTGCCGGTACGCCTCCGTGGTGTCGACCTGGCGGGTGTCCTTGAAGTGGAACCCGGAGCAGCGCTCGTGCAGGTCCAGGAACAACGCGACTGGGTCGAGCCCGGCGATGCAGTGCTGTGCGGTGTCGCAGAAGAAGCTCACGTACCGCGGATCCGACCAGTCGTAGAACTTGCGGATGTCGGACTCGGTGCGGATCGCGCAGAAGAACTCGTGGTGCGCGGTCGTCCGCACGCCGAACTCGGTCAGCGTCATCTCGCCGACCCGGCTCCAGCACTCCGCCGCGGCCTTGATCTTGTCGTCGGTGACCGGCGCGGCGGCGGTGTAGAGGCTCGCCGGCATCACGATGAGGTTCTCGATCTCCAGCGCCTGCCACATCCCCAGCATCCGGCGCGTGCTCTCGACGATCTCGTCGTGCGTCCCGCGCACGTGCGGATCGGCCAGGCGCGGGTCGTACATGATGCCGCGGAACAGGTTCACGATCTTGTCGATGCCGTGGTCGCGCAGGTAGTCCTGGTAGTTCGCGACCGAGCCGAACATGCCGGTCAGCGCGAAGACCTGGAAGTCGAACATGTCCAGGCCCTCGAACCCGACCGCGCTGATCTGCTTGACGAAGTCGTCCATGTGGCGGCGGGCGGTGTACTGCGTCACGGGCCCGCGCGGGCTGTCGGCCCGCCAGTGGTCCATGTAGCTCCAGCGGAGCGCGGTCATCGTCGATCAACTCCAGAAGGTCGGGACTGTCATTGAAACATAATTAGGATTTTGATTCTAGTAATCGGCGCGGCAGGGCGAGGGCGCACAGCAGCCCGGTTGCGAAACACGCCGCGGTGGTCGTGAAGACCGGTGCGTACGACCCGCCGGCCGCCCTGGCGACGAGGGCGCCGAGCACGGCGGCGCCGACGGTCACCCCGGTCTCCCGCACGAACGCCAGTCCCGCCGTGACGGCACCGACCACCCGCGGGCCGCCCGCGTCCTGCGCCACCACGACGACGATCTGCATGAACAGCCCGGTGCCGAGGCCCAGCAGCGCGAGCAGGGCCGCGACGACCGGCAGGGGCGCCGCGCCGGTCCACGCCAGTGCCGCGGCCGCGCCGCCGGACAAGGCGCACCCCGCGACGGGGAACGGGCGCCACACGCCCCACCGGCGGACCGCGAACCCGGAGGCGTTGACCCCGGCGACGATCCCGGCGGTGACCGGCAGCAACAGGAGCCCCGACGTGGTCGCCGAGGTGCGGTACACCTCCTGCACCCACGTGGGCACGTAGGCCAGCACGCCGAACAGGCCGATCCCGCCGGCCAGCGCCAGCAGGCAGCACAACCGCACCGTGCGGTCGCGCAACAGCGCCACCGGGAGGACCGGGTTCGCGGCGCGTCGCTCCCAGCCGAGAGCGACCGCGCCGGCGACCGCGGTGAGCGCCGCTCCCGTTGTCGTGGCGGCGTTCCAGCCGGTTTCGGCGGCCGCGGTGGTGACCAGGACGAGTCCGATGGCCACCGTGGCGAGCAGGACCGCGCCGAGCGTGTCGAACCGCGTGCGCCCGGCGTGCCCGCGGCCGGCCGGGACGGCAGCCCGGACGAGCACGGCCGCCGCGGCCCCGAGCGGCAGGTTGAGCCAGAAGACCCAGCGCCAGGACGTGACGTCGGTGAGCCAGCCGCCGAGCAGGGGACCGGCGACCGTGGCGATCGCGTACACCGCGCCGAGCGGTCCGAGGAACGCGGCGCGCTCGCGGGCGGGCACGGCGCCGGCCACCACGGCCTGCGGCAGCACCAGCAGGCCGGCGCCGCCGAGGCCCTGCGCCAGCCGCGCGGCGGCCAGGAACCCGACGTCACCGGCGAACCCGCAGGCGGCGGACGCGGCCACGAACACCGCGACCGACAGGGCCAGCACCCGCCGGTGGCCGAACCGGTCGCCGAGCGCGCCTGCGGCAGGCATCGCGGCGGTCAGGGCCAGCGCGTACGCGGTGACGACCCACGAGGCGCGCGAGGGCGCGCCCAGTTCGGCGACGATGGCGGGCAGCGCGGTCGCGACGATCGTCTGGTCGAGCGCACCGAGCGCCGTGACGAGCACGAGGCAGCCGAACAACGCGCGACGCCTGGTGCGGGGTGGAGCGAGGGGCACGGGACTCCCTGGGATGGCTGGATGCGTTGAGGTGTGAGGTGGGGTGGCCGCGCCCACGGGTGGCGGGTGCCCGTTGTGGGGGTGGGGCGCGGCGGCGTCCTCGGGTGGCCGGGTGCGGTGAGGTGGGTGAACGGGCGCCCTCCGCGAGGTGCGGCGGCGGCCGGGTGAGGTGGGCGAACAGCGCCCGGGGCTGGGCGAGACACACGGACGACTCCCTGGGAGCGACGGCGGCGACCGGGCGCGGGGAGGGGTCGGCTCCCCGACGGGCGGCTCGCGGGCGCACCCCACCGTCGCCGCGGATTATGCACCACCCGCGCCGCGGTCCGGCGGGCTCGGCGCAGCATTTCTGCAGGTCAAGCCCGCGGCATCGCTTCCGTGGATAAGCAGAATCCGAACTATGAATTTCCTTTATCCTGGTGACGTGCCGCATCGTGGTCAGGGTCTTCCCCGGCGCCACGACGGCGCCGTGTGCGCAAAGGAGCGGCACTGTGGACATCACCAGCGACGTCACCCCGCGGGTGACGCCCGGACACGCGGTCCGGCTCGGATGGCGGGAGAAGCTCGGCTACGGAGCGGGCGACCTCGCCTCGAACCTCTCCTGGAACCTGGTCGGCGGCTTCCTGCTCTACTACTACACGGACGTGGCCGTGGTGCCGGTCGCCGCGCTCGGCACCCTGTTCCTCGTCGCCCGCCTGCTGGACGCGATCATCGACCCGGCGATCGGCGTGCTGGTCGACCGCACGCGCTCGCGCTGGGGCAAGGCACGGCCGTACCTGATCTTCGCGTCGATCCCGTTCGGTGTGCTCGGCGTGCTCACCTTCACCGTCCCGGACATCGGCGACACCGGGAAGCTGATCTACGCCTTCCTCACCTACCTGACGCTCGGCCTGCTGTTCTCGCTGGTCAACGTCCCGTACAGCTCGCTGCTGCCGATGATGACGCGGGACTCGCAGGAACGAATGCAGATGGGCGGGCTGCGCGCGATCGGCAGCTCGGTCGGGTCGATCATCGTCACCGCGGGCACCACGCCGTTCGTGGCCCTGCTCGGCGGCGGGGACGAGCAACGCGGCTGGACGATCGCCACTCTCATCTTCAGCGTGCTGTCCGTCGGGTTCTTCGTGTTCACCTTCCTGACCTGCAAGGAGCGCTACGCCCTGCCCCCGGAGACCGACGCGCTCCGCCCCGGCGCGGCGCTGCGGACGTTGTGGGGCAACAAGGTCTGGAAGATCACGTTCGTCTACGGCGTGCTCAACTTCGTGCGCCTGGGCATGGTGCTCGCGGTGACCGTCTACTTCGCACTCGCGGTGCTGCACGCGCCGTGGGCGATCTCGGTCCTGCTGCCGCTGGTGTCCGGTGCGATGATCGTCGGCGGGTTCGTCGCCCCGGCCTACTACCGGCGCTTCGGCAAGCGGCGCGGCAACGTCCAGGCGCTGGCCGTCGGGTTCGTGTTCTGGGCGGCGATGATGCCGCTCGAAAGCAACTTCCCGGCGTTCCTCACCTGCTACATCATCGGCACGCTGGCGATCAACCTGTCGATGGTCTCGATGTTCACCATGGTCGCCGACACGGTCGAGTACCAGCAGTGGCGGTTCGGCACACGCAACGAGGGGCTGCTCTCGTCGGGCATCAGCTTCGCCACCAAGGTCGGCTCGGCGGTCGGCGCGGCCGCCGTCGCCTACGGGCTGGGCGTCGCGGGGTACACCCCTGGCGAGGCGTCCGGCTCGGCGCTCACCGCGATCCGCGTGATGTTCTACGGCGCACCGCTGCTGCTGATCGCGTTGCAGGCGCTGACGATGCTGTTCTGGGACCTCGACGGCAAGCACGAGCAGATGGCCGCGGACATCGACCGCGCCACCCGCGCGAAGGAGGAGGACTGACGTGAACCCGTCCGACGGCGCCGAATTCCGGCGGGCGCTCGGCCACTACCCGACCGGCGTCTGCGTGGTCACCGCCGGCGCCGGGATCGCGATGGTGGTCGGCACCTTCACCTCGGTGTCGCTGGACCCGCCGCTCGTGGGTTTCCTGCCCGACCGGGCCAGCACGTCGTGGCCGCGGATCCGGGAGACCGGGCGGTTCTGCACGAACGTGCTGGCGGCCGGGCAGGAGGAGCTGTGCCGGGACTTCGTGCGCAAGGCGCCGGACCGGTTCGCCGTGCACGGCCTGCCCGGCCCGGCGCCGTACGGGCCGCGCCTGTCCGGCACGGTCCTGCGGGTCGGCTGCGACATCGAGGCCGTGCAGCCGGCCGGCGACCACGAGCTGGTGCTGGGCCGGGTGCGCGTGCTGGAGGTCGACCCGGCGGCGGGCGAGCCGATGGTGTTCCTGCGTGGCCGCTACGCCGCGGCGGCGGTGCCGGCGTGATCCCGGTGTCGCCCGCGGTGACCGGCGTGCCGTACGGTCGGCCCGTGGAGAGCGTGAACGCCCGGGTCCGGGAGCCCAAGCAGGAACGCAGCAGGCTGTCGTTCGACAAGGCGCTGGACGCGGTGGTCGCCTTGCTGGCCGAGCACCGCTCGGACTCCTTCACCCTCGCCGACGTCGCGCAGCGCGCCGGCGTGTCCACCGGGTCGATCTACGGCCGGGTGAGCAGCAAGGACGACCTGATCCGCACCGCGCACGCCCGCGAAATGGAGCGGATCGCCGAGGAGCAGCGCGCCGCGTTCGCCGCCGAGCCGCCGTCGGGGGAGACGTTCGGCGAAGCGGTCGAGCGGGTCATCGGCACGGTCGCGGAGCTGTTGCGCCGCAACGCTGCCGTGCTCGGCCCGTTCATGCTGCTGGCCAACACCGACTCGCAGATCGCCGAGCTGGGCGGCGCGGCGCACGCGGAGCTGCGGGACGCGTTCGTCGCCGCGCTCGCCCAGCGCGAGGACGAGATCGGCCACCCCGATCCGCACCGCGCGCTGGAGTGGAGCTTCACCGTCGTGTACAGCGTGCTGGCCCGATGGCTCGCGCTGGGCAGCACGCAGCAGGCCTCCGGCGAGGGGGAGTGGTCGGACATCCTGGCCGACCTCGCGCGGATGGTGGTGGCGTTCCTGACGCAGCCGGAACCGGCGCCCAGGAAGCGCCGGCGCTAGCACATCCCTCGGATGGCGCTGGCTTTTCCGCGCCCGCAAAACTAGAATCATCATTCTGAATCTGAACCAGGAGGAACCGGTGACCGCTCCACCCGACCGCCCGCGCCGCGGCGTGAGCCTGTATTCCTTCCAGGAGGAGTACTTCCTGCGCACCATGTCCGTCGAGGACTGCGTCGCCGCCGCCGCGGCCATGGGCGCCACGGGGATCGAGATCATCCCGGAGCAGTCCATCCCGGGCTACCCGGTGGTGACCGACGAGTTCGCCGAGCGGTGGCACGGCTGGATGGCCGCCTACGGCACGATCCCGGTCGCCACCAACGCCTTCCTCGACACCAGACTCCACCCGGACCGCTGGCTCACCCTCGACGAGCAGGTCGCCTCGGTGCGCCGCGACATCGACATCGCCGTCCGGCTCGGCGCCGGCATCGTCAAGGCCACCATCAACTTCTCACCCGAGGTGATGGCCGCGGCCGCGCCGTACGCCGAGGACCGGGGCGTCCGGCTGCTGCTCGAAGTGCACGCGCCCTTCCACTTCTCCCACCCGTGGATCCTCGAGCACCTCGAAGTGATGCACCGCGCCGGGCCGCACGTGCTCGGGCTGATGCCGGACATGGGCGTGCACGTCTGGCGCTTCCCGCGCGTGGTCAGCGAACGCGCGCTGCGCGACGGCGCGGATCCCGCGCTGGTCGACTACATCGTGCGGACCTACGACGACCACGGCGACACCCACGCGCTGATGGACATCGTGAACTACCGCGGCGGCGGGCCGGTCGAGTTCGGGCTGGCGCGCCAGGCCACGCACTACATCTGGACCGAGCCCAAGGACATGCTGGAGCACCTGCCGTTCATCGGTCACGTGCAGGCGAAGTTCTACGAGATGACCGACGAGGGGTACGAGTACAGCATCCCCTACGACGAGATCGTGCCGGTGCTCGCCTGCGGCGGGTTCACCGGCTACCTGTCCAGCGAGTACGAGGGCAACCGGCACATCCAGGACGCCCACCCCGTCGACAGCGTCGAGCAGGTGCGCCGCCAGCAGGAGATGCTGGCGCGGCTGCTCGGCGAGTGAGGAGACCCCCGATGTTCGACCAGTACATCGTGTGCGGCCTGCGTGCCCGCGAACGGTCCGGCGGTGAGGTGGAGGTGCGGATGCCCTACTACCGCGGGCTGTTCCTGTCCATGGTGGAGGCCGTCGACCTGGTGCTCGACGGTGTCCCGGTGCCGCCCGAGCGCACCACGTTCACCGTGCACGGCAACACCTACACCTTCGCCGAGCTGCCCGGGATCACCGGCGACCGGTGGGAGATGGGGGAGCGGGCGGCGCTGGGTTTCGACACCGGTGAGCCGCTCGCGCCGGGAGAGCACGACGTGGAAGTGTCCGTGCGCCTGCGCATCTCCTACATGCCGGTGCCCGGCGGCGGGCGCGACCGCAAGCGGCTGGTGGCGGCGTGAGGGACTTCCCCGGCGCGGTGGACGTGGCGATCGTCGGGAGCGGACCGTGCGGCGCCGCGTACGCGCGGATCCTGTCCGAGCAGCGCCCGGACCTGCGGCTGGCCACGTTCGAGACCGGGCCGCTGCTGGCCGATCCGCCCGGCGGGCACGTCAAGAACATCGCCGATCCGGTCGCGCGGGAGCGGGCGCAGCGGCGCTCGGAGGGCCCGGGCGGTGCGCCGCGCGGACGGCCGGGGACGTTCCTCCTCGGCGGTGACGCGCTGCCCGCCGCGGCCATGTCCAGCAACGTCGGCGGGATGGGTGCGCACTGGACGGCCGCCTGCCCACGGCCGGGTGAGAGCGAGCGGATCGGGTTCCTGCCGGACCTGGACGACCTGCTCGGCGAGGCGGAACGGCTGCTCGGGGTGTCCGCGCACGCCTTCGACGACGCGCCGTTCGCCGCGGAGGTCCGCAAACGGCTCTCGGCCGAGTTCGACCCGGGCCGCGGCGAGGACCGGCGGGTGCGGCCGATGCCGCTGGCCGTGCGGTGCGAGCCGGACGGGTCGCTGGTCTGGTCCGGGGCCGACGTCGTGTACGGCGAGGCGACCCGGCGCAACCAGCGGCACACACTGTTCCCCGAGGCGCTGGTGACGCGTGTGCTCGTCGAGGACGGCCGCGCGGCGGGCGTGCTGGTGCGCGATCTGCGAGACGGCGCCGAGCACCAGGTCCGCGCCGCGCGCGTCGTGGTCGCGGCCGACGCGCTGCGCACGCCGCAACTGCTGTGGGCGTCCGGGGTGCGGCCGCCCGCGCTCGGCCGGTACCTCAACGACCAGCCGCAGGTGGTGTTCGCGGTGCGATTGCGCGACGTCGGGCCGGCGGACACCGATCCGCGGGGCCGGTCGCGGATCGTGCGGCAGAGCGGGGTGAGCTGGGTGCCGTTCACCGACGCCGAGCCGTTCCACGGCCAGGTGATGCAGCTCGACGCGTCCCCGGTGCCGCTGGCGCCGGACGACGTGCCGGCGCCCGGGTCGATCGTCGGGCTCGGCTGGTTCTGCGCCAAGGACGTGCGGGCCGAGGACCGGATCGAGTTCGACGACGCGGCACGCGACGGCTACGGCATGCCCGCGATGCGCATCGAATACGGGCTCACGCCGCGGGACGAAGCCGCTCTGGACGCCGCCCGCGCCGCCGTGCGCCGGGCCGCTTCGGCCCTGGGCGAGCCGCTGGACGACGAGCCGATCACGCTCGCCGCCGGCGCCTCGCTGCACTACCAGGGCACCGTCCGGATGGGACTGGCCGATGACGGAACCTCGGTGTGCGACCGGGATTCGCGCGTGTGGGGGGTCGAGGGGCTGCACGTGGCGGGCAACGGCGTCATCCCGACGGCGACCGCCTGCAACCCGACGCTGACCTCGGTGGCGCTGGCCGTCGCCGGCGCCCGGCGCATCGCGGAGGAGATCTGATGGACGTGTCGAAGATCGCGACGGTGGTTCCGGTCGCCGACCTGGCCGCCGCCGTCACCACGTGGACGCGGCTGCTGGGCGCGGAGCCGACGTTCGTCGACGGCGACCGGTGGGCGCAGTTCGACGTGGCCGGGGCGCGGGTGGCGCTGGCCGGGACCGACAGCGTGACGTCGCACCCCGCACTGCTGCTGCGGGTCGCCGATGTGACGGCCGCCCGAGCCGAGGCCGCGGCGGCGGGCCTGAAGACCGGCGAGGTCGAAGACGGCCCGCACGAGCTGCGGTGTCTGGTGTGGACGGACGAGGGCGCCGAGGTCGTGCTGCACAGTGGCAAGGCGGGCTGATCCCGGGTGGGTGCGGTGCTCCCTGGTCGCCCGCCTGCGCGGGGAGCACCCTGGGGGCATGGAGAACCACGACTTCGTCGGCATGTGGGTCACCGCCGACGGCCACATCCGCCAGGAACTGCTGCCCGACGGCCGCTACGACGAGGCCCGCGGCAACCGGAAGAGCGCCTACACCGGCAGCTACACCGTGACCGGCAACCATATCGACTACGTGGACGACACCGGCTTCACCGCGACCGGCGACGTCCGCGACGGCGTGCTCTACCACGAGCACCTCGTCCTCTACCGGGAGAGCTGACCGGCGCGGCGGGGCTACCCTGACCGCATGAAGAGGACGTCGTTCGCGAACTGGCCGTGCTCCATCGCCCGGTCCCTGGACCTGCTCGGCGACGCATGGACGTCCCTGGTGCTGCGCGAGGCCTTCTACGGCGTCCGCCGGTTCGACGACTTCCAGCAGTCGCTGGGCATCGCGCGCAACACGCTCACCGACCGGCTGCGGCGGCTCGTCGAGGAGGGGCTGCTGGAGCGGCGGCCCTACCAGGACGAGCCCCGCCGCCACGAGTACCTGCTCACCGAGAAGGGGCGCGACTTCTTCGGGGTGCTCGCCGCGCTGTCCAGGTGGGGCGACCGCTGGCTGGCCGGGGAGGAGGGCGCGCCGATCACCTTTCACCACCAGACGTGCGGCCACGACACCCACGCCGAGGTCGTCTGCGCGCGGTGCGGCGAGCCGCTGGGCGCGGACGACACGCGGATGCGGCTCGGGCCCGGGTTCCCGGAGCGGCTCAAGAGCAGGCCGGACGTCCGCGGCAGGTTCTTGACAAGCTGAGTCTCATTACGCAACTGTAGTGGCCGGGCCCCGCGACGACGAGGAGGACGGCCGGCGATGGAGTGGACGGGCGCGCGCTACGCGGACACCCCGACGGTGGAGGTGCGGACCTGGGTCGACGCCCCGCCGGAGCGGGTGTGGGCGCTGGTCTCCGACATCGGCCTGATGCCCGCGATGAGCGACGAGCTGCAGTCGGTCGAATGGGTCGACGGCGCCACCGGTCCGGCCGTGGGCGCCCGGTTCGTCGGCCGCAGCAAGCACGAGGCGCTCGGGGAGTGGGCCACCACGTCGGAGATCGTCGAGTTCGAGCCGGGGCGGGTGTTCGCCTGGGCGGTCGGGGATCCCGCCGAGCCCAGCGCGACGTGGCGGTTCCGGGTGGAACCCCGCGACGGCGGCACGGAGCTGTCGCAGTGGATGCGGCTCGGCCCGGGGCGGTCCGGGCTGTCGCTGGCGATCGACCGGATGCCGGAGAAGGAACAGAAGATCGTGTTCGTGCGGATGCGCGAGTTCGAGCGCAACATGACCGCGACGCTGGAGTGCCTCAGGAAGCGCGCGGAAGCCTGATGCGCACGGCGACGACCGTCGAGGCCTCGAGCGGGTTCGGCGAGGTGACGGATTTCGTGGTGGAGGCCGAGAAACTCGGTCTCGACGTCTGCTGGGTCGCCGAGGCGTGGGGCTCCGACGGGCCGTCCGCACTGGGGTACTTCGCGGCGCGCACCGAGCGGATGCTGCTGGGTTCGGGGATCATGCAGCTCGGCACCCGCACGCCGGTCGCGGTGGCGCAGACCGCGATCACACTGTCCAATCTGTCCGGTGGGCGGTTCCTGCTCGGGCTGGGCGCCTCCGGTCCGCAGGTGATCGAGGGCCTGCACGGGGTGTCGTTCGCGCGGCCGCTGACGCGGATGCGGGAGACCGTCGAGATCGTGCGGCGGGTTCTCGCGGGTGGCAAGATTTCCTACTCCGGCAGCGAATTCCAGATCCCGTTGCCCGGCGGGGACGCGGTGCCGATGCGGCTGTCGATGCGCGCCGAGCACGAGATCCCGGTTTACCTGGCGACGTTGTCCCCGGCGATGCTGCGGCTGACCGGCGAGATCGCGGACGGCTGGCTCGGCACGAGTTTCGTCCCGGAAGGCGCGGCGGAGGCGTATTTCGCGCACCTGGACGAAGGGCTGGCGCGCAGTGGCCGCACCCGGGCGGATCTGGACGTGTGCCAGGGCGCTGAGGTGGCGTTCGCGCCGGACGAGGACGCGCTGCGGGAGATGGTGGCCGGGCGGAAGAAGGAGCTGGCGTTCAGCCTCGGCGGGATGGGCTCGGCGTCGACGAACTTCTACAACCGGGCCTACAGCAGGCAGGGCTGGGCCGACGTCGCGGCCGAGGTGCGGAACCGTTGGCAGGCCGGGGATCGCGACGGCGCGGCCGCGCTGGTGACCGACGAGATGGTGCTCGGCACGACGCTGATCGGCACCGAGCCGATGGTGCGGGAGCGGCTGCGCGTGTGGCGGGCCGCGGGTGTGGACACCGTGCGCCTGTACCCGGCGGGCGACACGCTGGACGCCCGTCTGGCGACGCTCGCCAGGGCGATCGAGCTGGTGCGGGAGCTTTCGCCCGCAGCGAAAGGGAGTGCACCGCCGGCGCCATGACGTCTACCGTGGACGGACATGGAAACCTTGAGCGGCACGGCCGCTGGTGTCCCGTACACGGCGTTGCCGCCGGCCGGGGGTGGTCAGGCGCCGTTGATCGTGACCTGGCACATGCTGGACGCGCCGCGAACGGACGCGGCGTTCGCGGCCGCGTTGCCGATGCTCGGGGTGCCGGCGTGGCGGGTCCACCTGGCCATGCCGATGTGCGGCGCGCGGATGGTGGACGGCCGCCTGGACGCGGCGGTCGAGCTCGCCCGGCGGGACGTTCTGCTGGCGTTTCTGGCGCCGTTCGTCCGCCAGGCGGCCGGGGAACTCCCGGCCGCCCTGAAGGAACTTCGCGAGCAACTGCCGGTCGACGATGGCCCGGTCAGTGTGCTCGGAGCCTCGCTCGGTGGGGCGGTGGCGCTCGAAGTGCTTGCGGCGCAACAGGTTCCGATTCGCTCGGCGGCGCTGGTGAACCCCGCCGTGCGGTTGCGGTCGGTGGTCCCGCTGACCGAGGGCCTCGCCGGACGCCCGTACCGGTGGACGGAGGAGGCCCACCGGGTGGCGGACTCGTTCGACTATGTCGCGCGCGCCGGGGAGCTGGCTCCGGTGCCGCTGCTGCTGGTGAGCGGCGAGCGGGACCACCCGGACCTGCGTGCGGACGCCGCCGCGCTGGTCGCCCGGCTGGCGGACGCGGAGCTGGTCGACGTGCCGGAGCTGGCGCACCCGCTGGCGGAGGAACCGGGGCTGGAGCCCGCGCCTCAGCTGCCGACAGCGAAGGCGGTCGACGAGGTGCTGACGAGCTGGTTCACCGGGCAGCTCGCCGGCTGAGAAGCCACGGCCCCTGCCCGCCAGCGCCGAGGCGGGCCGCTCGGCCTGCCGGGCGCCCGGAGCGGAGTTGGCGTCCCGACACCTGGGTGGGCGCCCCGGTCAGTGGTCCCAGGTCAGCATCATCCGCTCGGGGCCGCGCGTGGACAGCCCCTCCTTCCAGTCGATTCCGGCCTCGCCGTCGGCGAAGCGCAGGCCGGGCAGCCTGCGGAGCAGCGTGTCGAGCGCGACCTGCAGTTCCATGCGGGCCAGGGGCGCGCCCAGGCAGTGGTGCACGCCGTGGCCGAAGCCGATGTGCGAGGTGTCCTGGCGGCGCAGGTCGAGTTCGTCGGGGTCGGCGAAGACCCGTTCGTCCCGGTTCGCCGACGCCAGCGCGGGCAGCACGGCCTCGCCCGCGCGCACCAGCACCCCGCCCAGCTCGATGTCCTCCGTCGCGTACCGGGCGATGCCGGCGCCGAGCCCCAGCGGCACGAACCGCATCAGCTCCTCGACCGCCTTCGGCACCAGGCTCAGGTCGGCGCGCAGCACGGCCAGCTGGCCGGGGTGCGTCAGCAGCGTGTAGACGAAGTTGGGGATCTGCGACGCGGTGGTCTCGTGCCCGGCGACCAGCAACGCCATCGCGAGCATCACCAGTTCCTCTTCGGACAGCCGGTCCTCGTTGTCCCGCGCGGCGACCAGGCCGCTGAGGAGGTCGTCCCGCGGCTCGGCGCGGCGCTGGGCGATCAGGCCCTCCAGGTAGGCGCGCATCCTGCCGGTGCAGTCCACCACCTCCTCGGGGGTGAACTTCGTGGTGGACAGGAACGCGTCGGACCAGTGGCGGAAGTCCACGCGGTCCTCGTAGGGCACGCCGAGCAGCTCGCAGATCACGGTCACCGGCACCGGCAGCGCGAACGCCTCGACCAGGTCGGCGGGCGGCCCCTGGTCGAGCATCGCGTCGACCAGCCCGTCCGCGATCTCGCGCACCCGCGGCCGCAACTGCTCGATCCGCCGCACTGTGAAGGCCTTCGTGACCAGCCGGCGCAGGCGGCTGTGGTCCGGCGGGTCCATGCTGAGGATGCCGCCGGGCTGCGAAGGCTGCGGCCGCATGCGGGGTTCGTCGTGCTGGAGGCTCGCGGCGCGGCTGAACCGCGGGTCGCCGAGCACGACCTTCACGTCCTCGTAGCGGGTGGCCAGCCAGCCCGGTTCGCCGTACGGCAGCCGGACCCGGGTGAGCGGCTCGTTCGCGCGCAGGTTCGCGAACATCGGCTCCACGTCCAGCCGCTCCGGCAGGCTGAACGGGTAGCTCCGGGGTTCCGCGGTGGTCATCAGCGACTCCTCGACGGGTGAACTTCGCCCGAATCATTCCGACATGTGGTGTTTTTCCAACACCTGTCGGAGACCATTAGACTGATCCGGTGTCCGCCCCGCAAGTACCCGATCGCCGTAGCCGCCGGTCACGGTCCGCGCTGGAGGCCGCGCTGCTGGAGCTGATCGCCGAGCGCGACCTGGGTCAGATCTCGGTCTCCGACCTGACCAAGCGGGCGGACGTCAACCGCTCCACGTTCTACGAGCACTACACCGACGTGCACGACCTCGCGGCGGCCGCGTGCACGGACATGTTCGACGAGCTGGTCGCCGCCGCGCACGTGCTGCTGCCGAACGAGGACCCCGCGCCGATCGACGCGCTGGCCAGGATCTTCGTGCACGTGGCGGAGCACGCGCGGCTGTACGGCGCGTTGCTCGCCGGCAGTGCCCGGGTGATCAACCACCTGCACCACCGCCTCGCGATCGCCATCCACGTGCACCTGACCGGCACCGGAGCCCCCACCCACGCCGACGACCCGGCGGAAATCCCGCACGACCCGGCGGCGGCGCTGCTGGCGGGCGCCCTGCTGGGGACCGTGATGGACTGGCTACGCCGCGGCTGCCCCGGCAAGCCGGAGGGCCTCGCGGCGGAGATCTGGCCGCACCTGGTGGCGGCGGGTTCGGTGGGGCGCTGATCCACCCGCCATCGGACTCCGGAGCCGCCGCGGTGCGACTGTCGCCGTCTAACGCTGGCTACGTGGTCCCCGCGTGCGGATGCCCGTCGCCAGCGCCGCGCCGCCGAACAGGAGGGCGCCCGCTGCGCCCGCGACCGCTGTCAACTGCCGCACTGTCCGGCCGCTGTCGCACACCGTGCTCAGCGCCGGACGTGCACCGGGGAAGTACTGGTCGTACGTCCCCTTCGCGGCGGCACCCGGGTCCTGGTCGGGTTCGTGCAGCGCCGTGCCGCAGGTGATCCCGGCCGCCGAGACCTCCGAGGTCGCCGCCCACACCGCCAAGCCTGCGCACAGCGCCGCCACGAGAACGAGACCGCCGATGATCGCCCGCACCCGCGGCAGTGTAATGCCCCGATCAGTCCGCGATCAGTCGCGATCAGGGCCACGAACCGGCTCGCCGGCGCGGCGGCACGGCGACGCGGAACTGGGAGAAGCACTCACCGGGGCGGTCGCCGGCAGGAAGCAGCTACCCCGGCGCCGGAACCAAGACGACCACACCGCGCCGGGCTATCCGGCCTCCAGCCGCTGCGCGATCGGGCCCCGGGCGGGTGCCGGCGCGTCCTTGGGCAGCTTCTCCACGGCGCGCGCGAACTCGTCCCAGTTCGCGGCCTCCTTGAGCCGGAACTGTGCCGGCTTGAAGTTCGGGCTCGTGACGTCCAGGCCGAGTTTCGGGTCCTTGAAGAAAACCCTGCCGTTCTCCTTGGTCATGTCCTCGAGCATCGCGGTGAAGTGGTTGGCGAGCCGGTCGCCCGCCTCGGCCAGGTTGTTCCGCGCCTCGCGCACGTCGGCCCGGAACTGGGCCATGATGCGCTGCGGGTCGGTCTCCTCCCAGGTCTTCGTCAGCTGCTTGATCTCGCCGACGACCTTCGCCACGTTCTCGACCCCGCTCACCACGTCCCCGGACTTGGCGGCGGAGATCAGCCCGGCGGTGCCGTAGAACATGTTCAGCGCGAACTCGACCTTCGCCGTCGTGCGGTCCTTCTGCGCGTCGGCGAGGGCCTTGGTGATGTTCGCCGCGAACTTCTCGGCGTTGTCCTCACCGGTGCGCACCAGCAGCGCGTACTGCTCGAGCACCTTGTCCAGGTACGCCGCGTAGGCGGACTGGTTCCCGACGAACGCCTTCAGGTCGTTGAGCCTGCTCGTCACCGCGCGGGCGGCCGACCCGGTCCACTCGGCGAGGTTGCCGGTCGCGGTGGTGAACTTCTCGTCCACGTCGTCGACGGTCACGTTCGCCGCGGCCAGTTCCCGGCGCGCCTCGTCGGCGGCCCCGGCCGCGCCGCCCTGGTAGCCGTGCAGTTCGCCGAGCAGGGAGTAGGCCTCCCAGACCACGTCCTTCTTCTTCGCCGCGTCGATCGACAGGTTCCGGACGTATTCCTCGGTCTGGGTGCCCACTCCTTCGATCACCGGTGGCGGCGACTGCTGGAGCAGGATCTTCGCACAGTCCTCGATGACCCCGGCCAGTCGCAGGAACTCGGCGAACAGCTGCTCCCGGTACTCCTCGTACGCGCCCAAGCCGGTCAGCCGTCCTGACCGTCGGCGCGGGCGTACAGCGCCTTGATCTTCAGCATCGCCTGCCCCGCGTACTCCAGTTCGTCCTTGACGTGCACCTGGCGGCGCTCGACGAGGTCGGTCATCCGCGCGATCACCCCTTCGAGTTTGCGCAGCGGCAGGTTCTCGGTGTCACCGCGCAACAGATCGTCCAACGTGGACCCGTCGGTGAACTGGACGTTCGCCCGGCACTTGTGCACCCGTCCCGCGACGTCCTGCGCCCAGCCGCCCGCCTCGGTGAGCGCCTTGCCCGCCGCCTCCAGGCTGCTCAGGTCGACCTCGTAGCCGTTGCTCAACCCGGCCTCCCCTCCCACGCTCCCCGCGACCGGGCGAGTGTGCCGCGTGGACGGGACAGCCGTACAGGTCCATTCCGGACAATGTCCGGTTGCGGTCACAACCACCCGCGGCGGACGGCGGCCACTCCGGCGGCGAACCGGCTGTCGACCTGCAGGACCTCCAGGATCGCGCCGACGTGGCGGCGGACCGTGCGCACCGCCGTGCCGGTCTGGCGGGCGATCGCCTCGTCGGTGAGGCCGGCCGCCAGCAGGTGCAGAACCTTGTGGCGGGCGGGGGTGAGCTCGACCGGGGCCGCCTCGCCGATGGCCGTGGTGTCCGGCGCGTGCCAGAGCGCGTCGAACCACTCGGCGAGGAGCCCGAGCAGAGCGGGGGAGCGGATCAGCAGCGCGCCGTCGGCGCCTGTGCGGTCGATGGTGACCAGCGCGACGTGGTCGTCGACGTGCATCATCTTCACCGGCACCGACCGCCGGATGCGGGCCTGCTCACCGGCGCGGACGGACTGCTCGATGCTGTGCGAGCCCCACTCGTCCGAGGCGTGCTCGGTGTCGTAGAGCATCCGGAACTCCACCCCGGCGGCGACGGCGTCCGGCGGCGGCAGGAGCAGGCCCTCGGTGGTCGGGTTGTGGCCGGACCGGGCGTTGAAGGTGGCGCGGAGAAGGCGGCGCGGGGAGCGGTAGAGCCCGGCCGCCAGCCGGGCCATCTCGGCCGGATCGCGGACCGCCTGGACGTCCTCGCCGTCGAGCGCGTCCTGCGACAGGCCGGTCGTCGGCGCGACCAGGTCGGCGAACCGCTCCCACGACTCCGCCAGGCCCGCCTGCAGCGCCGCCAGGTGCCGGTGCTGCCGGTCGATCAACCGGCGCAGCGCGATCACCGGATGCACCACGCGCACATACCGGTGGTCGCCCGTGCCTGCCATCGTGACGAGGCCGGCGTCGAGGAGCTCCCGGCCGGCGGGGTCGTCGAGGTCGAACCGGCCGGCCCCGGCTCCGGCCGGGATCTCGCCCGCGGCGTGCAGGCGTTCGTACGCCTCCGCGGCCGCCTCCGACACCAACCCAGCCAGCACCATCGCCACCACGGTTCCTCCTGACGCCCGGAAACGGGGACATCATCACCCGGAGGCCCGTCCGGTCCGCGCAGTGGGCACCGACCGCGAGAGCATTAATTAATAATTAATCTTGACGCGCGCCGTCGGACAAGCGAGACTCGTCCCGCAAGCGAGCGGGTCCGCGACAAGCCGGAACCCGGGTCAACGAAGGAGAGACATGGGCGCAACGAGGCGTCTCGGCCGCGTCGGGCTGGCGTTGCTCGTCGTGGCGGCGCTCGGCCTGGTCACCGCCTGCGCGGGCAAGGTGGGCGAGAACGGCCGGTTCGGCGTCGTCTACATGGACGCGCAGGGCTACTACGCCGGCGTGCGGGCCGGCATGCAGCAGGAGGCCGAGGCCCTCGGCCGCGTGCCACAGCTGCTGCAACTCAACGCGCAGGGCGACGCGTCGAAGGAGAGCACGTTCGTCGACCAGGTGAGCGCCGCGAAGGTGGACGCGCTCATCCTGTCCCCGGCCTCGGCGACCGCGTCGGTGCCTGCCATCCGCCTCGCGCACGCCAGCGGCATCCCGGTCATCTGCTACAACACCTGCATCGCCGACGAGAGCGCCCGCAAGTACGTCTCGGCGTACGTGCTGGGCGACCCGGTGCGCTTCGGCGCCCTGCTCGGCGATCAGGCGGCCGACCACTTCGTCGCCGCGGGCAAGACCGCGCCGAAGATCGCCGTCGTCAACTGCGAGTTCGTCGAGGTCTGCGTCCAGCGCAGGCTGGGCTTCGAGCAGGCGCTCAAGGCCAAGCTCCCGGCCGCGGCGATCGTGGCGAACCAGGAGGGCGCGACGATCGACGACGCGGTCGATGTGGCCGAGCGGATCCTCACCGCGCACCCGGACGTGGACGCCTTCTACGGCGAGGCGGGCGGCGCCACCATGGGCGCGGTCCGCGCCGTGCAGGCCCGCGGCAAGGTCGGCCAGACCGTCGTGTTCGGCAGCGACATGTCGACCGAAGCGGCGCAGGCGCTGGCCGGGAACACCGTCCTCAAGGGAGTCGTCGACATCTCCGGCATCGCGGTCGGCAAGCTCGCCGCGAACGCCGCCGACCAGGTGCGCCGCGGCGAGCTGACCGAGTACACGGTCGTGCCCGCGCCGATCGACCTCTACGCCTCGCCCGAAGACGGCCGCGCCTGGCTGAGCGCGCACCCGGACGGTGTTCCGTGACCGTCCACACCAGACCGCAGAGCGAAGGAGAAGCCGTGGCTGCCAACGTCATCGAGGTCGACGGCGTCACCAAGCACTACCCCGGCGTGCAGGCGCTCACCGACGCCGCCATGACCATCCGCGAGGGCGAGATCCGCGCCCTGCTCGGCCGCAACGGCGCGGGCAAGTCGACGCTCATCCGCGTGCTGTCCGGGGTGGAGCGGGCGGACGCGGGCACCGTCACCGTCGCGGGCGAACGGCTCGGCGACGGCGGCGTGCGCCGCGCGGCCGAACTCGGCGTCAGCACCGTCCACCAGGAACTCAGCCTGGTCGCCGAGCTCAGCGTCGCGGAGAATCTCTACCTGGGCCGCTGGCCGCGTCGCGGCGGAGCGGTCGACTACGCGGCGATGCGCGCCGGTGCGCGGGCGGTGTTCGGCAGGCTCGGGCTGGACATCGACCCGGCCGCGCCGGTCGGTGAGCTTTCGCTGGCACACCGGCAGCTCGTGGAGATCTGCCGCGCGGTGCGGGAACAGCCCCGGCTGCTGATCCTCGACGAGCCGACCAGCGCGCTCGCCGCGGGCGAGGTCGACATCGTGCTCGACACCGTCACCCGCATCGCCGACGAGGGCGTGGCCGTGCTCTACGTGAGCCACCGGCTCGAAGAGATCCGCCGCATCGCCCACAGCGCGACCGTGATGCGCGACGGCCGGGTCGTGGACACGGTCGACACTGCGAACACCGCCGACACCGGCACCGACCGGATCGTCCAGCTCATGCTCGGCGACTCCGCGACGGCCGCGCAACGCCCGCCCGCGCGGGAGGTCGACCGCACCGGCGTGCCGGCGCTGTCCGTGCGTGGCCTGTCCGTGCCGCCCAAGGTCCTCGACGTCTCGTTCGACGTGCATCCCGGCGAGATCCTCGGGCTCGGCGGGCTGCTCGGCTCCGGCCGCACCGAGGTGCTGCGCGCCATCGCCGGGTTCACCCCGGCCGCGGCGGGCAGCATCGCCGTCGACGGCCGGGACGTCACCCGGCCCACTCCGGCGGTGATGAAGCGCCTCGGCGTCGGCATGACCCCGGAGGACCGCAAGGACGAGGGCGTCGTCCCGCTGCTCGGCGTCGACGAGAACCTCGTGATGTCGGAGTTCGGCACCGTGAAGTCCGGGCCGGCGATCCGGCCGGCGCGCGTCCGGCGGGCGGCGCGGCGGCTCATCGAGCGGCTGTCCATCGCCACGGCGGAGCCGGAGACCCCGATCGTCAACCTCAGCGGCGGGAACCAGCAGAAGGCCGTCATCGGCCGCTGGCTGCACGCAGGCAGCCGCATCCTGCTGCTCGACGAGCCGACCCGCGGCGTGGACGTGCAGGCCAAGGCCGAGATCTACCGCCTGGTGCGGGAGGTTGCCGACACCGGGGCCGCCGTGGTGTTCGTCTCCGGCGAGCTCGAGGAGCTGCCCCTGGTGTGCGACCGGGTGCTCGCGCTGCGCGCCGGGCGCGTCGCCGGCGAGCTGACCGGCGCGGGCCTGACCACCGATTCCGTGCTCTCCGCCGCGATGGCGGCCTGAGAAACAAGGGAAGACCATGACCGTTATCGACTCCCCGGCCGAGCAGCGTCGCAGCCGGGCGGGCCGCCGGTTCGGCGGGCGCTCGCTCAACGAGATCGGCCTGATCGCCGCGATCGTCGTGCTCTACATCGCGCTCGGCAGCAGCGCCGCCGGGTTCCTCAGCCTGGACAACCAGCTCGGCATGCTCCGCGACGCCGCGACCGTCGGCATCGCCGCGTGGGGCGTGACCCTGGTGATCATCGCGGGCGAGATCGACATCAGCATCGGCCCGGCCGTCGCGTTCTCCTCGGTGCTCGTCGCCAAGGGCGCGGCGGAATGGGGCCTCGGCGTCGCCGGCGGCATCCTGCTGACCCTGGTCGCCGGTCTCGCCTGGGGCGCGCTGGCCGGCTGGCTGCGCGCCCGGTTCGACGTGCCGTCGTTCATCGCCACCCTCGGCGTGTGGAGCGCGCTCGGTGGCCTCGGTCTCTACCTCACCGACGCGCTGCCGGTCGTGCTGCCCGACAGCGGGCTGATGACCGTGCTCGGCGGCTCGGTCCTGGGCATCCCGACCCCGGCGATCATCATGGTGGTGCTGTTCTTCGTCTTCGCCTACGTCGCCCGCTACACCGCCTACGGCCGCTCGGTCTACGCGGTGGGCGGCAACGCGCCCGCGGCGCGGATGGCGGGCATCAACCTCGCGAAGATCCGCATCCTGCTGTTCGCCACCACCGGCCTGCTGTCGGCGATCACCGGGATCCTGCTGGCCGCGCGGCTCGGCTCGGGCAACGGCGGCGCGGCCTCCGGACTGGAGTTCGACGTCATCGCCGCGGTCGTCATCGGCGGCACCGCGCTCGCAGGCGGGCGCGGATCGATGCTCGGCACGCTGCTGGGCGTCGTGTTCATCACCGTCATCGGCAACGGGCTGGTGCTGCTCGGAGTGGACTCGTTCCTGCAGAACGTGGTGCGGGGCGTGATCATCGTGGTGGCCGTGCTGGTGAACGTGATCATCACCAAGCGGGCGCGCGCGACGAGGGAGAGCTGATGAGCGAGCAGATGAGGGGCGTCTACCTGCCCGGGAACTCCACCGCGGTGCTGCGCGACCTGCCGGTGCCGGAGCCGGGCCACGGCCAGGTGCTGGTCGAGGTCGGCGCGTCCGGGATCTGCGGGTCCGACATCGGCTACATCTACCACGAGCACAAGGGCCACCGCGGCGTCGACGGCCCCGCCTACCGCGGCGTCGTCGCCGGTCACGAGCCGTCCGGCCGGATCGTCGCCGCGGGTCCCGGCTGCCGCCGGTTCGGCGTGGACGACCGGGTGATCGTCTACCACATCGCCGGGTGCGGGGTGTGCGACAACTGCCGCCGCGGCTACCTGATCAGCTGCACCGGCGCGCAACGCCAGGCCTACGGGTGGCAGCGCGACGGCGGGCACGCCCACTACGTGCTGGCCGAGGAGTCGACGTGCGTGCCGCTGCCCGACGAGCTGTCCTACGTGGACGGTGCGCTGATCGCCTGTGGCTTCGGCACCGCCTACGAGGGCCTGCGGCGCATCCGCGTCAACGGCGACGGCGACCTGCTCGTCGTCGGGCTCGGCCCGGTCGGGCTCGCGGCCGGCATGATCGGCAAGGGCATGGGCGCGCGCCGGATCGTCGGCGTGGAGCCGTCCCCGCGGCGGCGGGAGTGGGCCGCCGGACTGGACGTGTTCGACGAGGTGGTGACCCCGGACGCGGAGGTCGAGCCGGTCTTCGCCACCACGATCGACTGCTCGGGTTCGCGCGCCGGCCGCGCCACCGCGATCGCCGGTGCGGCGGAGTGGGGCCGGGTGTCGCTCGTCGGCGAGGGCGGCACGCTGGAGACCGAGGTGTCGGACGCGTTGCTGCACAAGCAGTTGACGCTCTACGCCTCCTGGGTCACGTCGGTGCCCGCGATGAGCGAGCTGGCCGTCAACCTCGCGCGCTGGGGGCTGCGGCCGGAACGGGTCGTCAGCGACCGGTTCCCGCTCGGTGAAGCCGACAAGGCCTACGCGCTGGCCGCGGGCGCCAGCGCGGGCAAGGTGGTCCTGCTGCCGTGATCGACCGCGACGGCGAGGTGCTCTGGCTGGACAACGGTCTGGTGCGCCTCGGCCTGCTGCCCGCGCTCGGCGGGCGGCTGCTGTCCCTGTCCACTCGAGACGGACGCGAAGTGCTGTGGCGCAACGACAAGCTGCTCACCGACCGGCTGGAGCTGCGCCATGAGCACCGGCCGCACGGGGGCAACCTCGGCGACTGGGTGAACTACGGCGGCGACAAGACCTGGCCTGCGCCGCAGGGCTGGGAGCGGGCGGACCAGTGGGCCGGGCCGCCCGACCCGGTGCTCGACTCCGGGCGCTACGAGGTGACGGCCGAGCAGACCGCGGGCACCGCCGTGGTCACCCTGACCAGCGGCGACGACCCGCGCACCGGCCTGCGGCTGACCCGGCGCTTCGAGCTGGGCGGCGGCAGCGGCTACCGGATGACGCTCACCGCGCGCAACACCAGCGCGCGCACGGTGCGGTGGGCGCTGTGGAACGTGACGCAGCTGGGGCCGGGCGAGGTGCGCGTGGACGGCCCCGCCGAGGTCACCGAACTGCTCGCGGGAACCGCTTTCCCGGAGTGGCACGAGGTGCCGGGCGGGGTGCGGGTGCCCGCCCAGGACGTGGTCGGCAAGCTCGGCTTCCCGGCCGCCACCGGGCGGATCACGCACGCCGCGGACGGCCTGACCTGGACGCAGACGTTCGCGGTGGACGAGGACGCCGAGTACCCGGACCGGGGGTCGCGCGCCGAGGTGTGGCTGGAGTGCCCGCAGCCGCGCCCGCTGGCCGCGCTCGGCGACCTGGACCCGCCGGCGCGGATCGTCGAGTGCGAGGTGCTCGGCCCGCTGACCACGCTCGCGCCCGGCGAGGCGACGACGTTGACGATCGACTGCACGATCGAGGGGGAGTGATGCGGGGAAACGTCGCGGTGGTCACGGGCGCCGCGCAGGGAATCGGGGCGGCGACCGCGGTCCGGCTCGCCGCCGACGGCGCGGCGGTGGCGCTGCTCGACGTCGCCGACGCCACGGACGTCGCCCGGCGGATCACCGACGCCGGCGGCCGGGCACTCGCGTTGACCTGCGACGTCAGCTCCGAGGCGGACTGGGCGGACGCCGTCGCGCGCTGCCGGGAAGAGCTGGGCCCGGTCGACGTGCTGGTCAGCAACGCCTACACGGTCGACGTGCGGCCGGCGCACGAAACCACGCTGGCGTCCTGGGAGCGGCAGCTGTCGGTCAACCTCACCGGCACGTTCCTCGGGTTCCGCGCCTGCCTGGACGACCTGTCGCGGGACGCCCGCGGCGCGGTGGTGCTGACCTCGTCGGTGCACGCGCTGGTCGGCCTGCCCGGGCGGCCCGCGTACGCGGCGACCAAGGCCGCGCTGACCGGGCTCGCGCGGCAGCTCGCCGTCGAGTACGGCACGGTGCTGCGGGTCAACTGCGTGCTGCCCGGACCGGTCCTGACCGCGGCGTGGGACGGCATCGGCGAGGACGACCGGCGGCGCAGTGCCGAGGAAACCGCCGTGAAAAGGTTGGGCACTCCGGCGGAGGTCGCGGCGGCGATAGCGTTCCTGGCCGGTGACGACGCCTCGTTCGTCACCGGCGCGGCGCTGACCGTCGACGGCGGCTGGAGCGTCTACAAGAGGTCTTCGTGAGGAGGTACGGGGGATGACCGCCTACAGCGGCCGGGGCGTGCACGGGCAGACCGTGGCCACGCTCGGCGCGCGCATCGTCGCCGGGGAGATCGCCGAAGGCGCCGTGATCGACCTCGCCGAGCTGGGGCGCGACCTCGACGTCAGCATGACCGTGCTGCGTGAAGCGCTGAAGGTGCTGGCGGCCAAGGGACTGGTCGAGGCGCGCCAGAAGCGGGGGACGTCGGTGCGGGCGCGTGTGCACTGGAACCTGCTGGACAGCGACGTGATCCGGTGGCGCAGCGAAGCCGGCGACACCGCGGCCGTGCTGCGCGACCTGGCGGAGGTGCGGGCCGTGGTCGAGCCGGCGGCGGCGTCGATGGCGGCGCTGCGGCGCGACGAGGACGACCTCGCCGAGCTGGACGCGGCGCTGGCGGACATGCGCACCGCGGTCGGCCCGGCCGCCCAGGTCGCCGCGGACCTGCGCTGGCACCGCGCGCTGCTGCGGGCCACGCACAACGAAATGCTGTCCCGGATGGACGTGTTCATCGAGCCCGCGCTGCGGTTGCGCGACGCGCTCGTGCACGAGGCGCACGACGACGACCCGGCGCCCAGCCACGCGGTCGTCGTGGACGCCGTGCGCCGGGGCGCGCCGGAGGAGGCCGCGGCCGCGGTGAGCGCGCTGCTGGACAAGGCGTCCTCCGACGTCGCCGGGATCATCGGGGAGAAGGACGCGTGAAGATCGTTTCGGTGGAGACGTTCCTGGTGCCGCCACGCTGGCTGTTCTGCCGCGTGGCCACCGACGACGGTCTCGTCGGCTGGGGCGAGCCCGTCGTGGAGGGGCGCGCGGAAACCGTGCGGGCGGCCGTCGACGAGCTGTCCGACCTGCTGCTGGGCCGCGACCCGCGCCGCGTCGAGGACCTGTGGCAGGTGATGACCAAGGCCGCGTTCTACCGCGGCGGGCCGGTGTTGTCGAGCGCGGTGGCCGGGATCGACCAGGCGCTGTGGGACATCCTCGGCAAGTCGCTCGGGGTGCCGGTGCACCAGCTGCTGGGCGGCGCGGTGCGGGACGAGGTGCGGGTCTACGGCTGGATCGGTGGCGACGAGCCGTCCGCGGTCGCCGAGGCCGCCGCGGCGCAGGCCGAGGCCGGGCTGACCGCGGTGAAGATGAACGCCTCTGGGCGGATCGGGCGGATGCCGAACCGGGCCGAGGTCGACGAGGTGGTCTCGCGGCTGGCGGCGGTGCGGGAGGTGCTCGGCGATTCCCGGGACGTAGCGGTGGACTTCCACGGGCGGTTCGGGGTCGCGGCGGCGCGGCGCGTGATTCCGGAGCTGGCGCCATTGCACCCGCTGTTCGTCGAGGAGCCGGTGCTGCCGGAGTACGCGCACCGGCTCGGCGACGTGGTGTCGGCGAGCGCGGTGCCGGTGGCCTGCGGGGAGCGGTTGTACTCGCGGTCGGAGTTCCTGCCGGTGCTGCAGGCGGGTGTCGCGGTGGTGCAGCCGGATCTGTCGCACGCGGGCGGGATCTCCGAGGTGCGGCGGATCGCCTCGCTGGCGGAGACCTTCGACGCGCTGGTCGCCCCGCACTGCCCGCTCGGGCCGCTGTCGCTGGCGGCGAGCCTGCAGGTCGCGTTCGCCACGCCGAACTTCCTGATCCAGGAGCAGAGCATCGGCATCCACTACAACGCCGGGGCCGAGCCGCTGGACTACGTGGCCGACGTGCGGCCGTTCGCGTTCCACGACGGCGCGATCCGGCGGTGGGATGCGCCCGGGCTGGGGGTCGAGATCGACGAGGACGCGGTGCGCAAGGCCGATGCCGTGGGTCACCGGTGGCGGCCGCCGGTGTGGCGGCACCCCGACGGATCGTTCGCGGAGTGGTGATGAGTCCGGAGTGGACGGTGTTGTCGGCCGAGCGGTTCGCGCTCGGTGAAGGTCTGCGTTCGGTGGCCGGTGGCCTGGTGATGACGGACATCCTCAGTGGACGGTTGCTGTCCGTGGACACCGGCGAGGTGCTGGTGTCCCTGGACGAGCCGCTTGGTGCGGTGGCGCCGCTGGCCGGGGGTGGGTGGATCGCCGCGGCCGGGCGGGGGATAGCGGTGCTGGACGGCGGGGTGCGGTGGCTGGCCCGGCCGGTGGATCCGTCGATGCGGATGAACGACGGCGTGGCGGACTCGTCGGGACGCTTCTGGGCGGGCGCGATGGCGTGGGACGCGCGGCCGGGGGCGGGCCGGTTGTTCCGGGTCGATCCGGACGGTTCGGTGCACACGGTGCTCGAGGGTCTGACCGTGCCGAACGGCCCGGCGTTCTCCGGCGACACGATGTACCTGGCCGACAGCGCGGCTGGGGTGATCCACCGATACGAGGTGTCCGAGGCGGGGGAGCTCGGCCCTGGTGAGCTGTTCGCGCGCGTCGAGGAGGGCAGCCCGGACGGGATGACGGTCGACGCGGAGGGCTACGTGTGGTCGGCGATCTGGGGAGCGTCCCACGTGGTGCGGTTCGCGCCGGACGGGTCGGTCGACCGGGTGCTCCCGGTGCCTGCCCGCCAGCCGACGAGTGTCTGCCTGACGGGTGGCCGGCTGATCGTCACGTCGGCGACGCACGGGCTGGCGGAGCCTGGCCCATTGGACGGCGCGGTGCTGGCGACCCCGTGCCCGGTGGCCGCTGCGCCCGCGTGTCAGGCCCAGCTTGCCCACGGTTCGGCTGGGCAAGGCCATCACGCCGGAGGGCGTCCGCTCGCCGGATGACTGAGTGGGTGCGGTGGCGGGGCGAACCACCCCACCCCGCCGCCCGCCTCTCCCGACGAGCCGGCACGTCCGGCGCCGTCGGCGGGTGCGGCCGGGCAGTGCTGGACCTGCGGCGGCGAGCCGCGGGAGTCGCCGCCTGTTGGGCCGTGTGCGCCGCCGCTGGGGGGAGCCGGGCGTGGGCTGCCCCGGCCGCGCGGGCGCGCGTGACAGGATGGCCGCATGGTTGCCGGATCCGCGGGTCGTCCCTGGCGGGGTGTCGACGCCGACGAGCGGCAGGCCCGCCGGCGGGAGCGGCTCGTCTCGGCGGCCTTCGACATCATGGGCACCGACGGCGCCGCCGCGGTGACCATGCGCGGGGTCTGCCGCGCCGCCAAGCTGACCGAGCGTTACTTCTACGAGAGCTTCGCCCGGCGCGAGGACCTGCTGGTCGCCGTGCTGGAGGACGTTGCCGGGCAGGCGCGTGAGGTGCTGCTCGCGGCCCTCGCGGAGGCGCCGGACGACACCGCCGCCATGGTCCGCCATGCCGTCGCCGAGTTCACCGCCTTCGTCACCGGCGACCCGCGCCGCGGGCGCATCCTCTTCGTCGAGTCGCTGGCCGCGCCGGAGCTGTCCACCCGGGGCGGCGAGCTGGTCGGCGAGTTCACCGCCACCATCGCCCAGGCCCTGCGCAGCCCCGCACTGGCCGGCGAGAACGCCGACGACCGCGACGTCGACCTCAACGCCCAGGCGGTTTTCGGCGCGCTGGCCTACCTGTTCCAGGGCTGGCTCGCCGGGCGGCTGGACGTTTCGCGGGACCGGTTCGTCGCCCACACGGTCCAGGTGATCGAGCACCTGGCGCGGGCGCAGTCCGCCTGACCTGCCCCACTCACGGGCGTTTTCGGCCTGGCGCGTGCCACCCCGGGGGCGGTTCCGCTTGTCCTGCCCCGTCGCGTGTGCCATTACGCCCGACCGGCCCCATCCCCATAGGGGCACTCGCCCGACTCGTCCCACTCCGTGGCCGCATTGCGCCCGGCTTGTCCTACCCCGCGGGCGTTTTCGGCCTGGCGCGTGCCACCCCGGGGGCGGTTCCGCTTGTCCTGCCCCGTCGCGTGTGCCATTACGCCCGACCGGCCCCATCCCCATAGGCGCACTCGCCTGACCTGCCCCACCCACGGGCGCATTCGACCTGACGCGTGCCACCCCACGGGCGCATTCCCGCCTGACCTGCCCCAACCCCCTTCCAAAACTGACATCACCCGATGTTGACATCACTCGATGTCTCTTTTACCGTCGGCGGAGTACCAGGCAGCGAGGAGGCTTCCATGGGTGAGCGGGTCCGGGTGGCGATCATCGGCGCCGGGTTCGGGGGGCTGGGCACCGCGATCGGTCTCCAGCGCGCGGGCATCGACGACTTCGTCGTCCTCGAACGGGCGGCCGACGTCGGCGGCACCTGGCACGCCAACACCTACCCGGGCGCGCAGTGCGACATCCCGTCCATCCTGTACTCGTTCTCGTTCGCGCCGAACCCGCGCTGGAGCCGCCTCTACCCCTACCAGCCGGAGATCCGCGACTACCTGCGCCGCTGCGCCGAAGACTTCGGCATCACGCCCCACCTGCGCCTGTGCCACGAGGTCCGCGAAGCGAGCTGGCGGGACGGCGCCTGGCACCTCACCACCAACCGGGGCGATTGGGAAGCGCAGGTGCTCGTCGGCGCGATCGGCCCCTTCAGCGAACCCGCGGTGCCGGACCTGCCGGGCCTGAACCGCTTCCGGGGCGCCACCTTCCATACGTCCACTTGGGACCACGGCCAGAACCTCCACGGCCGCCGCGTCGCGGTCGTCGGCACCGGCGCCTCCGCGGTGCAGATCATCCCGAAGCTGCAGCCGCAGGTCGCGCGCCTCACCGTCTTCCAGCGCACCCCGACCTGGATCATGCCGCACCCGGACCGCCCGGTGACCGGCCTGCCGCGCCGCCTCCTCAGCCAGGTCCCCGGCGCACTGAGCCTCGCCCGCACCGGGTTCGACCTGGTGCAGGAAGCCCTCGTGCCGGGCCTGGTGCACCAGCCGCTGCTGCTCAAGGGCATGGAGGCCGTCGCCCGCGCGCACCTGCGCCGCCAGGTCCGCGACCCGCGGCTGCGCGCCAAGCTCACCCCGTCCTACGCGTTCGGCTGCAAGCGCCCCACCTTCTCCAACGCCTACTACCCGGCGCTGGCCCAGGCCAACACCGACGTCGTCACGGAGCCGATCAAGGAGGTGACCGAACACGGCATCGTCACCGGCGACGGCGCCGAGCACCCGGCCGACACGATCGTCTTCGGCACCGGCTTCCGGATGACCGACCACCCCGGCTTCACCCGGCTGCGCGGCCGGGACGGCCGCACCCTGGCCGAGGTCTGGAACGGCAGCCCGCGCGCCTACCTGGGCACCACCGTCGCCGGCTTCCCCAACTTCTTCCTGCTGCTCGGGCCGAACTCGGTCGTCTACACCTCCCAGGTCGTCACGATCGAGGCCCAGGTCGCCTACATCCTCGACTGCCTGCGCCAGATGGACCGAAGAGGACTGTCCACACTGGAGGTGAAAGCGACGGCGCAACAGGACTACGTGCGGCGCGTCGACCACGGCCTGCGCAACTCCGTGTGGAACACCGGTGGCTGCCGCAGCTACTACCTCGACTCCGCGGGCCGCAACTTCACCTTCTTCCCCGGCTTCAACCGCACCTTCCGCGCCACCACCCGGCGGGTCGACCTCGCCGACTACCACCTGGAGAGGACGGCGTGATGTTCCGCGTCGGCAAACCCCGCATCGACCCCCGCGGTGCCCGCCGCTACACCGGTGAGGCCTACGCGATCGCCGCGCGCGACGTGCACTTCTCCTGGGACGACGTGCCGCTGCACTACATCCCCGGCGAGCCCATGGCGACGCACCTGATCAACGTGATGCACCTGGTGCTCCCCGAGGGCGAACGGGCCATGTCGGCGGCGCTGGCCGAGGCGCTGCCGCTGATCGACGACCCGCGGCTGCGCGAGGAGGTCACCGGTTTCGTCGGGCAGGAAGCCGTGCACGCCTCGTCCCACGAAGGAGCCCGGGGCCACCTCGCCAAACTCGGCCTGCCCGTCGAACCGGTCGCCCGCAAGATGGACTGGCTCGTCGACCGGGTCCTCGGTGACCACGGCCTGTCCGGCAAGGCCAAGCGCGCGTGGCTGTGCGAGCGGCTCGGCCTGTTCGCCGCGATGGAGCACTACACGGCGGTGGTGGGGGAGTGGCTGCTCGGCGCCGACCACCTGGAGCGCGCCGGCATGCACCCGGTCATGCTGGACCTGATTCGCTGGCACGGCGCCGAGGAGGTCGAGCACCGCAACGTCGCCTTCGACGCGTTCATGCACGTCGACGGCGGCTACGCCCGCCGCGTGCGCACCGCGCTGATCGCCAGTTTCACCCTCGCCGTGCTGTTCGTCGGCACCGGCCGCTACCTCTACAACGCCGATCCCACCCAGGACAAGGGCGGGCGGTGGTGGCGCGAACTGATCAGCGCCACCCGCCGCGGCGTGACGCCCAAGCTGTCGATCTTCCTCACCGAGATCCCGAAGTACCTGCGGCCCGGCTTCCACCCGTCGC
Organism: Amycolatopsis thermoflava N1165; assembly: GCF_000473265.1. Classification (NCBI taxonomy): domain Bacteria; kingdom Bacillati; phylum Actinomycetota; class Actinomycetes; order Pseudonocardiales; family Pseudonocardiaceae; genus Amycolatopsis; species Amycolatopsis thermoflava. Next base: position 3,160,995 of record NZ_KI421511.1, on the reverse strand, counting down.
AGATGGGCAGCATGGACGAGGCCGTCCGCTACCTGGCCCAGTCGCCGGCCGCCAACGCCGCATGACCACCGCGGGCATGCGCCTGGCCGCGGCGGCCAGCGGCGCGTACCGGCGGGTGTTCGCCGCCGGGCCGGTCGCGCCGCTGCTGTCGCGGCCGAATCCGGTGCGCCGCACCGGTTACGACCTCGACGTCGTGGTCCGGCGGGTGCGGCAGGAGGCCGAGGACGTCGTCAGCCTGACGCTGGCGGGCGACGACCTGCCGGCTTGGCAGCCGGGCGCGCACCTGGACGTGTTCCTGCCGTCGGGACTCCAGCGCGCGTATTCGTTGTGCGGAGATCCCGCCGAATCGACCTACCGCATCGCGGTGCGGCGTCTCGGTGCCGGCTCGCGGGAGATACACGCGCTGCGGGAAGGTGACCGGCTCCGGGTACGCGGGCCGCGCAATGCGTTTTCCCTGGTGGGCAACGCTCCGTCGTACCTGTTCGTCGCCGCGGGCATCGGCATCACGCCGATCCTGCCGATGGCCCGTGCCCTCCCCGGGCGACTGGTCTACTTGGGACGATCGCGGGCGACCATGCCGTTCCTGTCCGAACTGGACGGCGCCGAGGTCCGCCCCGACGACGAGTGCGGCCCGCCCGACCTGCGGGAGATCCTGTCCCTCGCCGAGCCGGGCGCCGCGGTCTACCTGTGTGGTCCGCCGCCGTTGACGGCCCCGGCACAGCGGATCCTGCGCGAACTCAACCCCACGGCGTCCCTGCACACCGAACGCTTCAGCCCGCCGGTCGTGGAGGGCGGGCGGCCGTTCGAGGTCCACCTGCGGCGCAGCGGGAAAATCGTCGAGGTGGGCGCGGAAGAAAGCGCTCTCAGCGCGATCGGGCGGGTGCTGGACGTGCCGTACTCGTGCCGTCAGGGGTTCTGCGGCACGTGCAAGGTCCGCGTGCTCGACGGCGAGGTGGAGCACCGCGACCGCCTGCTCACCCCGTCCGAACGCGGCGACGCGATGCTCGTCTGCGTCTCCCGGGCCACCGGCCGTCTCGTTCTCGATCTCTGAGGAGGGTCATGACTGTCGTCGACCACGACGTGACCATCGGCGTCACGGCCGCTGCACAGGCGGCGCGGGGCGTGATCGGACCGTGGAACTACCAGGTCCGCACGCCGCTCGGCTCGATCGCGGCCGCGCTGGCCGCGGGCGGGTCCACCCTGACCTCGGTCGCCGACCTGGGGGAAGCGGTCGAGCACACCAAGCGCAGCCGGTGCGGGCGCGGCGCGACGGTCTTCTCCCTCCGCGACGGCGAGGCGACCGCGCGGCGCGTCCGGTCCGGCGCCGTGTCGGCCTTCGTCGCGCTGCCGCTGGGCGGCACGTGGGCGTCCGGCTTCGGGCGGGTGCATTGCGCGGACGGGCTGCGGGAGTCCGCCTACACCCGCGCGACCACCGTGCCGCGGTACCCGTCGCTGGTGCGGGTGCTGATCGCGCTCCGGCACGGGCGGCGGTGACCGTGGTGCTCGCGACACTGCGCGACCTCGGGCTGCCGCTCCCCGGCGGGCGGACCTACCGCGTCGCGGGACGGACGGTGCTGATCACCGGCGGCGGCGCCGGCATCGGGCGGGCGCTCGCGCGGGTCCTGCACGCGCGGGGCGCGGTGGTCGCGCTCGTCGACCGCGACGGGGCCGCGCTGGAGGCGGCCGCGGAGGAACTGGGGGACCGGGTGCTCACCGCGGTCGCCGACGTGCGTGACCGGGACGGGATCGCGTCGGCGGTGCGGGGTCTGGCCGGGCGCGCGGGCGGGCTGGACGTGGTCGTCGCCAACGCCGGGGTCACCCCGCCGCCCGCGACGCTGCGCCAGATCGAGCCGGGCGAGTTCGACCGGGTGCTGGCGGTCAACGTCACCGGCGCGTTCAACACCGTGCGGCCCGCGCTGGACCACCTGATCGCCCGGCGGGGGCACGTGGTGGTGGTGTCCTCGGCGGCGGCCTTCGTCCCCGGCCCGGGCGGCGCGGCGTACATGGTGAGCAAGGCGGCGGTCGAACAGCTGGGCCGCGCGTTGCGGCTGGAGCTGGCCGGGCACGGCGTGACGGCCGGGGTCGCCTACTTCGGGGTCGTCGACACGCAACTGGCGCGCACCACCCTCGACGACGACCCGATCGGACAGGCGCTGGAGAAACGCCTGCCACCGCCGCTGCGCCGCCGCATCACGGCGGTGGAGGCGGCCACGGTGCTGGCCGACGCGATCGCCCGCCGCGCCGGGCGGACGCTCGCCCCCGCGGCGTGGCAGCCGTGGGCGCTGCTGCGCGGAGTGGTGAACGTGGCCGCGGACGCGTACCTGGCCGCCGACCGGAGGACGCAGGCGTTGATCCGCGAGCTGGAGGAGCGGGGCAAGGCGGGGTGATGGCAGGTGGTGCGGGCATCGTCGGCCATGACGGCACCGCGCGATGGCGGGTTTCGTGCCGCACTGCGCGATCGCGGCCGGCTTCCCGGCGTGCCGCGCGATGGCGGCGGGTTTCCTGCGGCGCCTTGCCAGTCGGCTTCGTGCCGGACGGCACGATCCCGGCTGGCTTCCCGGCGCGATGGCGGCAGTTTCGTGCGGCGCTTCCCGGTCGGTTTCCAGGGCATGGTGGGATCGCGGCTTCGTACGCCACCTGCCGGGGCGGTGAGGGCCGCATGACCTCGTGGCAATCCCGGTTGCCGGCGCAGGGCCAGTCCCGCACCATCCGGCCCGTGATCGCCCACGCGCCGATCACCCCGCTCACCCTGCGGGGCGCTCGGTGGGCCATCGATCGCGCGGTCGCGGGCACCGGCCGCCTCCCGGCCGGCACCACCTGGCGTCGCCTCGAACTTCCTGCCTGCGGCGCCGAGTTGGTGCGCCCCGCCGATCCGGCCGCGGTCACCGTGCTCTACTTCCACGGCGGCGGCTTCATCCCCGGCTCCGCTCGCGCCGGCCCGCCCGGGGCCCGCCGACGCGCTGCTCTCGACCGCCTGCGTCGACCGGGTCGTCCGGCTCTGCGGCAACGGACCGGAACCGTCGCCGGTGCGGGCCGACCTGCGGAGGCTGCCGCCCACGCTCGTCGTCGCCGGGGAGCGTGACCTGCTCGTCGCGGGGCTGGTGTCGGAGGTCCACCCGCCCGCCGGCTCGCCGGCCGCGCGCACGAGCTGGCGCGTGAACTGGCCGCCACGGTCGCCCCGGTGTCCGTCGCGATCACCCGGCAGATGCTGTACCGACCTGCCGGATCACCTGCCCTGGCGCTGAAGTTAGGGTTGGCCGGTGAGTGCGACCCTCCAGGCCAAGGACCTGACCGCGGGGCACGGGCACCGCACCCTCTTCTCCGGTCTCGACCTGGTGGTCGCGCCGGGTGATGTCGTCGGGCTGGTCGGCGTGAACGGCGCGGGCAAGTCCACGCTGCTGCGGATCCTCGCCGGGGTGGACAAGCCCGAGTCGGGCGAGGTCCGGCTCACCCCGCCGGCGGCGACCGTCGGGTACCTGCCGCAGGAGCCGGAACGCAGGCCGGGCGAGTCGGTGCGCGAGTTCCTTGCCCGGCGCACCTCGGTCGCGGCGGCGCAGGCGGAGCTGGACGCGGCCACCGAGGCCCTGACCGCGGGCGCCGACGGGGCCGACGACCGCTACGCCGTCGCCCTCGACCGGTGGCTGGCGCTGGGCGGCGCCGACCTCGACCACCGCGCCGAGGAGGTCGCGGTCGAGCTGGGGCTGTCGGTGGACCTCGACCAGCCCATGACGTCGCTGTCCGGCGGGCAGGCCGCCCGCGCCGGGCTCGCGTCGCTGCTGCTCAGCCGCTACGACGTGTTCCTGCTGGACGAGCCGACCAACGACCTCGACCTGGACGGCCTGGCGCGGCTCGAGCGGTTCGTCACCGGGCTGCGCGCGGCGACCGTGCTGGTCAGCCACGACCGCGAGTTCCTCGCCCGCACCGTCGACCAGGTGCTGGAGCTGGACCTGCCGCAGCAGCAGGTGCGGCTCTACGGCGGCGGGTACGAGTCGTACCTGGAGGAGCGCGCCGTGGCGCGGCGGCACGCGCGCGAGAACTACGAGGAGTACGCGGCGACGCGCGCTTCGCTGGAGGAGCGGGCGCGCACGCAGCGGGCCTGGATGGAGAAGGGCGTCCGCAACGCCCGCCGCAAGGCCGGGGACAACGACAAGGCCGGCCGCAAGTTCCGCGCGGAGGCCACCGAGAAGCAGGCCGCGAAGGCCCGCCAGACCGACCGGATGATCGACCGGCTGGAGGTCGTCGAGGAGCCGCGCAAGGAGTGGGAGCTGCGGATGGAGATCGCCGCGGCCCCGCGAGCGGGCGCGGTCGTGGCGACGCTGCGGGGAGCCGTGGTCCGGCGTGACGCGTTCACCCTCGGACCGGTGGACCTGCAGATCGACTGGGCGGACCGGGTGGCGATCACCGGCGCGAACGGGGCCGGGAAGTCGACGCTGCTGGCCGCGCTGCTCGGGCGGGTGCCGCTCGACGCCGGGTCGGCGTCGCTGGGGTCCGGGGTGGAGGTCGGCGAGGTCGACCAGGCGCGCCGGCTGTTCCTCGGCGACCTGCCGCTGGCCGAGGCGTTCGCGCGGGAGGTCCCGTCCCTCGCCGACGCCGACGTCCGGACGCTGCTCGCGAAGTTCGGCCTGGCGGCCGCGCACGTGCTCCGCCCCGCGGCGACGCTGTCCCCGGGCGAACGGACCCGCGCGGCGCTCGCGCTGCTGCAGGCGCGCGGGGTGAACCTGCTGGTCCTGGACGAGCCGACCAACCACCTCGACCTGCCTGCCATCGAGCAGCTGGAGTCCGCTTTGGACAGCTACCGGGGCACGCTGCTGCTGGTGACCCACGACCGGCGCATGCTGGAGGCGGTGCACGTGACCCGGCGTCTGGAGGTCGTGGACGGCAAGGTCACCGAGACCTGAGCCGTGAGTTTCTCCGCACCCGCGACGAGCTGACGCGGCCGGGGAGCGGGCTTACGCTGCGGCGATATCGGTTCACGTATCGCCGCAGGTGTGGCGTGGTCTTGGACAGGCGTACCACTCTGGTGCTGGGGTGGCGCCATGAGAACGAAGAAGTGGCTGCTGCCCTGCGGCGTGCTCGCGGTGATCGCGATCGTCACGGCAGCGATCGTGGTCCTGCGTGGTGGCCCGGACAGCACACCCGCCGGGGACGATGTCGCGGCTGCCGTCGGGCAGTACCTGCGCACGTGGTCCGACGGCGACGACCGGCAGGCCGGTGCGCTGACCGATGATCCTCGTGGCGCCGGCGCGGCGCTCGCCGCCTCCCGGTCGGGTCTCGGGGCCGCCGCGGTCACGGCGACGCTCCAGGGCGTCAGCGGTGATTCCGCGCGCGTCCGTGTCAAGTGGACCCTGGGGCAGGGCCGGGTGTGGACCTATGACAACGTGCTGACCGTCGTCGCGGGCGACGGCGCGCCGCGCGTGCACTTCACCCCGGCGGCGATCCACCCCGAGCTCGGCGAGGGTGACCGGCTGGCCGTCCGTGCCGCCGCCACCGGGGTCGCCCTGGTGGACCGGGACGGCAAGCCGTTGCTGCGGTGGGGCGCCGGCGGCCCGGAGGCTGTCGAACCGTCGCTCGCGCCGTTGATCCTGCCCGGGCTCGGGCGCCTGCTCGCGGATGGCGGCACCGCCTGGGCCGTGTCGCGGGTCGACCGGCAGGGCCGGGAATAAGTGCTCCACCGCGCCGGGCAGCCGCCCGCCGCGCCGGTGAAAACCACGTTGAGCAGCACCGTGCAGCAGGCGGCGCAGGCGGCGGTGGACGGTGCGCCGGGGCCCGCGATGCTGGTCGCGATCCAGGCGTCCACCGGGGACATCCTGGCCGTGGCGCAGAACGCGCAGGTCACCGACGGCAACCCGCTGACCGGCCTGTACGCCCCGGGTTCCACGTTCAAGATCGCCACCGTGACCGCGGCGCTGGAACGGGGACTCGCTCGCGCGGACGAGCAACTGCCGTGCCCGGCGACCGTACGGATCGGGCAGCGGACCATCCCCAACGAGGACCTGTTCGCCTTCCCCTCGCTGCCGTTGCACTCGGCGTTCGCGCACTCGTGCAACACGACCTTCGCGCAGCTGGCTTCGCGGCTGCCCGCGGACGGGCTGGCCGAGGCGGCCGGGCGGCTGGGCCTGAACGCCGACTTCACCATCCCGGGCATCACCACCGAGGCGGGCAAGGTGGTTCCCGCGACCGGCTCGGCCGATCAGGTCGAGTCGGCGATCGGCCAGGGCTCGGTGCAGGCCAGCCCGTTCGGGCTCGCGTTGATGGCGGCGACTGTCGCCTCGGGTGAATCCGTGACGCCGCAACTGGTTCGCGACCGCCCCACGACGGTCAACGAGGGTTACACCGCTCCGCCCCGGGAGGTGATCGCCGAGCTGCGGACGATGATGCGGGAGGTCGTCACCGGCGGGACCGCGACCGGCCTGCGGGCGAGCGGAACCGTGCACGGCAAGACGGGCACGGCGCAGTACGGCGACGGCAGCCAGGCGAACGGCTGGTTCGTGGGCTACCAGGGGGACGTCGCGTTCTCGGCGCTGACGCTCGCGACCAACTCGTCGAAGCCCGCCGTCGCACTGTCCGCGGCGTTCCTGAACCGCCTGCCTTGACCGCCGTGCGGCCGGAAAGATCCGCTTCGCGCCCTGTTCACCCTGGCGACCGGCCCCATCCACCGGCGGTGGCTAGACAGGGTCGGTGCCGGAGAAGGGAAAACCGATGAAACGACTGCTGTTGCTGTTCTTCGCCGTGGTGGTGGCCGGGGGCGCGCTGCCGGCGGCCGCGGCGCCGCGGGTGCAGCCGCTCGAGCACGCCCACGCCCACAACGACTACGAGCACGACCGCCCGCTGGCGGACGCCCTCGACCACGGCTTCACCTCGGTCGAGGCCGACGTGTGGCTGGTGGACGGCGAGCTGCGAGTGGCGCACGACCTGGTCGACGCGCGGCCCGGCCGCACCCTGACCAGCCTGTACCTGAAGCCGCTCGCCGAGCGGGTGCACGCGGGCGGCGGCCGGGTCTACCCGCGGTGGCGCGAGTCGTTCCAGCTGCTGATCGACATCAAGAGCGACGGCCCGTCGACGTACCAGGCGGTGGACGCGGCGCTGCGCGAGTTCCGGTTCATGCTCACGCAGTGGACCAACGGGCACGAGCGGAGCGGCGCGGTCGAAGTGGTCATCAGCGGCAACCGGCCGCGTGCGGACATGCTGGCGCAGCGCAGCCGGCTGGCGGGCTACGACGGACGGCTGGCCGACCTGGGCACCGGCACGCCGGCCGGTTTCATGCCGCTGGTGAGCGACAACTGGACCAACGCCTTCACGTGGCAGGGCGTGGGCCCGATGCCGGCGGCGGAGCGCGCGAAGCTGCACGGGATCGTCGCGCAGGCGCACGAGGCCGGCTACCGAATCCGCTTCTGGGCGACACCCGACACGGCGGGCGCCGCGCGGGAGGCGATCTGGCGGGAGCTGCTGGCGGCCGGGGTGGACCACATCAACACCGACGACCTGGCCGGGCTGCGGGATTTCCTGTTGGCGAACGACCCGGCCGAACGCGCCGCGGCTTGATCTGAGCTGTTTCACCGTCGGGAAGGTGATAGCTGAGTGCGGGCGGCGGTTTCGTCTAGCCGCGGCCAGTGCTGCCGTGAATGGCCCGGGCGGCGCAGCCGGATTTCCAGGTGGGTGGGGCGGGGCGGGGCGGGGCGTCCCATCATCGCCGCGTGGGAACCTCACCGCCCACTGCGACCCGGCCGAGCGCCACGCGGCTTGATCCGGTTGGTGAGGGCGGCGTGAGCCGCCCTCACCAACCGCCAGGAACTACGCCGCCGGGTCGAACGGGATCCCCGCCGGCTTGGCTTTGGCCAGGTTGCTCGCGAAAGCGCTGTCCTTGATCGCGAAGCTCGCGGACCCGAAGTCGGCCGTCATGAGGCGGTCGCGGAGGCCCGCCGGGTAGTTGTCCCAGCTCACCAGGTCCGGGTACTGCCACGTGCCGTAGTGGTTTTCCGGCGTCTCGGTCATCCCCGCGAGCCGGAAGCAGTGCGTGCTCGCGCCGTCCTTGTGGTACACGACCTTCGCGTGCGTGCCCTCCCAGCCGACCTGCGCGCGCGGGTAGGTGGAGTACTCGCCGTGCGCGGACACCGACACGTACTCAGCCTGGCCGTTGCTCACCCAGACCACCACGTGCTCGATGTCGTGCCGGTGCCCGCAGCAGTCGATGCCCGGCACCGCCTGGTCCTTCTCGAAATACAGGTCGTAGACGTAGGCGCACCAGCCGTTGTCGCACTTCGACCGCGAGTACGAGTTGGTGTTGTCCAAATCGGACTGGTCGTGGCAGTTGCCGTTCAGGGCGCCGGAGTTGTTGAGACCCGGGTTGAGCGTGCCGTCCGGGCCGATGGCGGGCGTCGGGTAGCAGCCGTCGCCGTCGTAGTCGAACCCCCGGCTGTGGATCAATTCCCGGTACTTTCCCACGAGATCGCCGAGGGAAAGGAGTGCTTACGGACCGCTCCCAAGGTGCGCTACTCTCCAGTAGGTAGCTGCTTCCAACGGAGGAAGACCATGCGTGCTCGCGCGTTCCTGCTCGGTGCCCTCATGCTCGCCGCCACCCCGACGGCGGCCACCGCCGAGCCGGGCCTGCAGGAGGTCCTGCTCGTCGGCAACAACTGGGCGGGCACGGCCGACGTCCTCGCCTCGACCGGGGACTTCCACCGCATCGGGCGGATCGACGTCGTCCCGGACAAGGACGAGCGGCTGCGCGAGATCTACCTCAACCCGGTCCGGCTCGCGTTCTTCCTGGGCATCCGCGAGACCGTGGGGGAGGGGCACGACCAGTTCGTCGACGACATGTACTCGACCCCCGACGGCTCGGCGATCGTGGTGTCCCGCCCCAGTTTCGCCGACGTGGTCTCGATCGACACCGGCACCGGCGCGATCAACTGGCGCTTCCCGGTCTCCGGTTTCCGCGCCGACCACATGGCCGTCTCGCCGGACGGGCTGCGGGTCGCGGTGTCGGCGTCCACCAGCAACCGCGTGCACGTGCTGGACATCCGCACCGGCGCGGAACTCGGCTCGTTCGCCACCGGGGACAAGCCTCACGAAAACGTTTTCTCCGCCGACGGCCGGTACCTGTGGAACATGTCGATCGGCGAGGTCAACAACGACCTCGACGCCCCGTTCCTGGACCCGCTGAAGGGCGATCGCCGCATCACCGTGGTCGACGCCACGACGTTCCAGCAGGTGCGGATCATCGACATGCGGCCGCGGCTGGACGCCTTCGGGACCGACCACTCCGACGCCGTGCGCCCGGTCGCGTTCAGCCCGGACGAGTCGGTGCTCTACTTCCAGGTGTCGTTCTTCAACGGCTTCTTCGAGTACGACGTGCCCGGCGACCGGATCACGCGCGTGAAGACGCTGCCGGAGAACCCGGCGACCAGCGACGACCGCACCACGTTCGTCAACGACTCGCGCCACCACGGCCTGTCGATGAACCCCGCGGGCACGAAGCTGTGCGTGGCGGGCACGATGGACGACTACGCGACGGTGGTCGACCGCGCCACCCTGCGGGAGGGCCCGCTGGTGACGGCGAGCAAGCCGTACTGGGCCACGGTCAGCGGCGACGGCGCCGCGTGCGTCATCTCCGAGAGCGGGACCGACCAGGTGACCGCGATCGACTTCGCGACCGGGCAGAAGATCACGTCCGTGCCGGTGGGCGACCACCCGCAGCGGGTGCGGCTGGCCCACCTCCCGGCAGGATGGACCGGGGCTCTGACCGGTCAGGTCTTCTTGCGGCGCGCGGTGGCCGAGCGCGGGGGAGCGGCGCGCATCCGCTCGCGCACCCCGCTCAGGATGCCGCTCAGCGTGGTGAGGTCCCGCCGGGACAGCCCCTCGAACAGCATCGTGCGCACCACGTCGACGTGGCCGGGCAGGACGCGGTTCACCATGTCCCGGCCGGCGTCGGTGATCGTCACCGTCACGCTGCGCTCGTCGTCCTGGGACTGGCGGCGCGTGACCAGCCCGGCCTTGTCCAGCAGCCCGGCCTGGTAGGTCAGCCCGCTGCGGCTGTAGACGACCCCGTCGGCCAGGTCGGTCATCCGCTGGCTGCCGCCGGGGGAGTTCGCGAGCCGGGCGAGGATCTGGAACTGCACCCAGCTCAGCGGCCCGCTCGCGCGCAGCTGCTGCTCCACCGCGTGCTGCAGGAGGCTGCTCACCTCCATCAGCGCGAAGTACGCGTCCAGCTGCTCGGAGTCGAGTGCGTCGTCGGTCACGGCGGGGATTCTACTTGCTTCGACTTCGAAGCGCGCTGACTCCTGCGGCACACCGGCGCGGACCAGCGCGTCCACGCCGTTGAAGCCGGTGCCCGCGACCCGCACCAGCACCTGGCCCGGCCCGAGATCAGGCGGCGGGCACCGGCTCGGCGGGCTCCTCCCGGGGAGCCGCCCTGCGGTTCCTGGTCCGGCGCCGGACCAGGAACACGACCACCGCGAGTCCACACAGGACGACCACCAGCGGCACCCACGGGACGGCCCACCCGTGCGCGGTGACCGCCATGGCGGGCAGCACCGCCGTCGAACCGGCCGCGTCGGTCAGCAGCGGGGTGAGCGTGACGCTGCCGGTCAGCCACACCGCGGGCACCGCACCGTGCACCGGCACCGAGACCGGCCACTTCTCGCCGGGCAGCAGGGACGGCGTGTCGGCGACCGGATCCGCCGCGCGGGCCCAGCTGCCGAACGGGCCGGACACCGACGCCGACTGCCGCGCCGCGACGATCGCGTTCCCCGTGTTCTGGACCGTGTAGGTCAGCACCGCGTCGCCGCCCGAGTAGTCCACCCGGACGTCCTCGGCGGACACCCCGGGCGTCAGCGCGCCCCCGACGCGCAGCCGGATCCGGATGCCCACCCGGCGCTCCACGCCGTCCTGGACCAGCGACGTCACGATGCCGCCCATCCGGTCGCCCGGCGTCGCGCCGGCGGGCACCGCCAGTGTGAACGGCACTTCGCTCGAGTGTCCGGGTTGGATGGTCACCGCGCCGGACGCCGGCGACACCCATGCCCCGACACCCGTCGACGCGGTGTCCCGGGTGACGAGGTCGAGCTTGCCCTGCGTGGTGGTGAACGCGTCGGCGGCGTAGACGGCCAGATCGAGCGGCCCGCTGCCGTTGTTGGTGACGACCAGGCCGTCCGTGAGCTGCTCGCCCGGGTTCAGGGTGTAGTTGTAGTTCACCCGGTCCGAGCCGAACTCGCCGTCGGCTGTTGCCACCGACCAGGGCACGTCGTCCTGCGCCGTGGCGGGAACCGCGCCCGTCAGCACGGCGAACAGCGCGGCCGCCGCCACGGCGGCCGCTCGAAGGGTCAGCATGGGACAGTCCTAACCGGAGAGGGCGGGCGCTCGGAAAGCGCCCGCCCGGCGGGAAACTCAGCTCAGTGCGGTGACGGTGGCCTTGCCGTCCCTCGGCTCCTGGCCGACCCAGTCGGGCCTGCCGGGCTTGCCGTGGCCGTGACCCCGGTCGCCGGTGGTGTGGATGACCACCTTGTCGACGAGCGAGCCGACCGGCCGCGCGGGCGTCGCGCCACTGTCCGGCCCGCACCACGACACCCGGCCCAGCTCCACCGCGGCGTTCGGCGCCGCGCAGGTGCCGCTGCGCACGTTCTCGACCACGAGCTTGTCGTCGCGCACCTGCACCTTCACGTAGGTGCGGACGTGCTCCTGGTTCTCCACCGAGTTGGCCCAGTGGTTGTCCGGGTTCAGCGGGTCCGGGCCGTAGCCCGGGTCCTTGCCGGGGTCCGGGTCGGTCAGGTCGTAGTACTTCGAGCCGGACGCCGAGTTCGCCGTCACGTAGATGACGCCGCCAGGGCCCTGGACCACCTGCGTCGCGCCCGGCTGCTCGGCCGGGTTCGCCTTCTGCCCGTTCTTGATCTCGTAGCTGCGCGAGTAGCTGTGGTCGTGGCCCTGCAGGACCAGGTCGACCCCGAGGTTGGAGAACGCGGTGGGGAAGTCCTGGCGGCGCTGCTGGTTGTCGGCGTCGTCGGCGTGGTCGGCAGGCGAGTAGATCGAGTGGTGGTAGACGAGCACGATGTGCTTGGCGTCCTTGCCGTGCTTGTTGACCACGTCGGTGACGTAGTCGATGTGCGCCTCGTCCGAACCGGCGGCGTAGGCGTTGCTGTTCAGGTCGACGAACAGCACGTCCTTGTAGATGTACCAGTAGTCACCGCCGGAGCGCGCCGCGGCGTCACCGTTGTAGAACGGCGCGGAGCGGTCCGTGTTCGGGGTCCAGAAGTGCTGCTCGTAGGCCTTGCCGCCGACGTCGTGGTTGCCGATCGTCGCGGCCCACGGGTACTGGCGCAGCTTGTCGGAGGCGAGGAACGCGTCCCACTGCGTCTCGTTGTTCGCCGACTCGACCTGGTCGCCGCCGGAGACGAGCAGCTCGGCGTCCGGGTTCGCGGTCAGTGCCACGTTCAGCGTGTCCGCCCAGCCCGCGCCGTCGCGAGCGGTGTCGCCGGACGAGCCGATCTGCGGGTCGCCGAAGAACAGGAAGTCGAAGTCGCCCTTGAACTTCTGCGTGCGGAACGTGTAGACGGGCGACCAGCCGCCCTCGGTGCCCACGCGGTAGGCGTACTCGGTGTTCTGCTTCAGGCCGTCGATGGTGGCGTGCCCGTTGAAGCCGCCGTTGACCGTGTTCGCCGCGACGGTGGCCGGGAACGTGGTGGCGTTGCGGGGGAATTGCCCGTTGCGCACCTTCGACGCCGGGGCGACCTGCACGACCTGGGCGGTGTTCGCCGAGGTGTACCAGCTCACGACACGCTGCGATTCGGTGGCGCCGACGCCCAGGACGATCCCGGCCGGCTTGGCGGTTTCGGCGGCGCCGGCCGTGGTGACCAGACTGCTGCCGAAGACCACCGTGACGCCGAGGACCGCCGCGGCGGCGCCGCGGGCCACGCGACGCCGATCGCCCGATCTGGAGTTTTTCATCAGTTCCGTCCGTTTCGGATTCGACGGGGTTGGGAAGATCGACTGGAGCGTCGTCCGCCTCCGTGTGCCGCAGGTGAACGGAACCGGTCGCACCGGTGTCCGGTCCTCGAAGAACATGAGGTCACAGACCGGAAATCCGCTCGCCGAACCACAAAAGCCCCATCACCGTCACGCCCGCGGCGATCGCCCCGGTGGCCCAGCGGCCGACGACCGGCGAGCGGCGGCGCAGCAGCGCCAGCAACGGGAAGGCGACGGCGATGATCGCCAGCTGCACCACCTCGATGCCGACGTTGAACACCAGCAGCGACCACAGCAGCGGCCACGACCACGCCTGCTCGATGCCCAGCGCACCGGCGAAACCCAGCCCGTGCACGAGTCCGAAGCAGAACGTCACCCCGAGCCGCGCCCAGCCGGTGCGGTCCAGCGCGAAGCGGCCGGACGCCTCCAGGTCGATCGCGTCCGCGCCGCGCCGCCACCAGCGCCACAACGGCCAGGCGGCGACGATCGCGATCGACAACGCGATCGCCGGCTCGACGAACGCGTCCGGCAGCCGCACGGCCCCGAGCGCGGCGAGGATGAACGTGATCGAGTGGGCGAGCGTGAACGTGGTGGCCGCCAGCACGATCTCCCGCGGACGGCGGGAACCGGCGATCAGCGCCAGCAGGAACAGGATGTGGTCGATCCCGGTGAGCAGGTGCTCGGCGCCCAGCCGGAAGAACTCCCAGAACCGCCGCGCCCCGGACTGTTCCGTGGAGAACGACGGGTGCGCGGCGTCCAGCGCGGCGCTGCCCGAGGTCAGGTCCAGGTCGTAGGTCACGATCGTCTTGGTGCCGCGGACGTAGCCCTCGGCGTCGGGAAACAGTCCACTCCGGACCTCGTGCACCGTCGACACCGGACACCGGACATCCAGGACGAGACGGGCGTACGGGACGCCTTCCCGTTCCTCCATGGTGAATCCGCCGTCCTGCACCGGGGTGCACGCGCTGCCCTGCGCGGTCACGGCGAAGCGCTCCGCCACGTACTTCAGTACGGTGCCGGCGTGCGCGTCCAGCGCGGCGGCCTGCGCGACGGGGTCGCGGGCCTCGAACGCCGCGGTGCCCTGGCGGAACAGCGGGTCGTCGTCCTCGTAGTCGGCGGCGGAGACGACCAGCAGGTCGTACTCGAGTCCCAGTTCGACGCGGACGTGCCCAGGGCCGGGCGAGGTGAGCCCGGCGTAGACGGTCGAGGTGAAACCGTGCGCGGCGGCGGGCGCGGCGGTCAGGACGAGAGCCACGGCCGCGGCGGCGAAAGCGAAAGCGGCGCGTCTGAGGGGGCGGGACATGCCCGCACATTGCTCGCCGGAGGTGAACGGCCGACGGCTGCCGGGCGAACAGGCGGCGGACGGATCCCGACGACAGCCGCCGCGCCGCCGGTGATCGGGTAGGAATGAGACATCCCCTGTCCCCGTGGAGGAAGATTCCCGTGCGCGTTCCCGCTGCCGGTGCGATCGCCGCGATCGCCGTGCTGCTGAGCGGATGCGGCCCGGCCGACGACTGGTCCGGACCACACGCGGCGCCCGGTGCGGTCGGGACGCTCGCGCCCGGCTTCGTGACCGCGCCGCCCACCCCGGAGGCGACGATCACCCCGAGCCCCGGCTCGTGGGACGGCGTGCACCCGGCGCCCGGCTACCGCGTCGTCCTGCTCACCGCGGGGGACGACGCGCCGACGAAGACGCTCGCCGACGCCGTGACCGCGTGGGCGGAGGCGGAAGACGTCAGCCTGAAGACGGTCACGGCCACCGGACCGGACGACTACGTGCCGGGCATCGGCCGGGCGATGGACCTGAAGCCGGACCTGATCATCGCGGCGGGCAACGGCCTCGTCGACCCGCTCGCGCTGGTCACCGCCAACCACCTGGACCAGCAGTTCCTGGTGCTCGGCGCCGAACTGGCCGAGCCGACGGAGAACGTGACGGCGGCGAACTGGCCCGGCGCCTCCTTCCGCGGCGAAGGCCTGGACATGTCCTCCTCCTTCGACGCGGCGTCGTTCACGCCCGCCCGGGCCGCTGCCGCGGTCAGGGCGGGCGTGGCGAGCGTGCTCAACCACCTGACGGGCATCGTCGTCCGGCTCCCGTAGGGTCACCGCCGCAGGTCGGCCACCCGGTCCAGCCAGCCCAGCTTGTGCGGGTTGTTGATCCCGTAGATGCGGGTGATCCGGCCGTCCTCGACGACGAGGCTCAGCGCGGCGGCGGAGCCCGACACGTCGAGCCGGACGCCCGGCATGCCGTTGACCCAGGTCGCGCTCGCGGTGAAGCCGGTGAGCTCCGCGGCGCGCGCGAGCAGCGCCGCGACCCGCTCGGCGCCGACGACCGGCTTGCGCGCGGCGGGCACCACGCCGCCGCCGTCGGAGATCACGACCACGTCCGGGGCGAGCACGTCGACCAGGCCCTGCACGTCGCCGTTGGACACGGCGGCCAGGAAGCGCTCCACGGCCGCCTCCTGCTGCGCCCGGTCGACCTGCATGCGCGGCCGCCGCGCGGCGACGTGCTCGCGGGCGCGGTGCGCGATCTGCCGCACCGCGGACGTGCTCTTGCCGAGCGCCTCGGCGATCTCGCCGTAAGGCACGTCGAACACGTCGTGCAGCACGAACACCGCGCGCTCGGCCGGCCCCAGCGTCTCCAGGACGGTGAGCATCGCGATCGACACGTTCTCCGCGAGCTCCACGTCCTCGGCCACGTCGGGGGTGGTCAGCAGCGGTTCGGGCAGCCACTCGCCGATGTAGTCCTCGCGCCGCCGGGACACCGAGCGGAGCCGGTTCAGCGCCTGCCGCGTCACCACCCGGACCAGGTAGGCCCGCGGGTCCCGCACCTCCGCCTGGTCCACGTCGGCCCAGCGCAGCCAGGTCTCCTGCACGACGTCCTCGGCGTCGGCCGCGGAGCCGAGCATCTCGTAGGCCACGGTGAACAGCAGGCTGCGGTGGCTGACGAACGGGTCGGTCAACGTTCCTCCTCTGGTCGTTGCCCATGCAGACACCGGCCGCCGCCCGGATGTGACATCACCGGTCCCGCCAGCCGCGCTGCCCGTCCGCGATGATGTCCGGCTCCGTTCAGTCGTCGCTCACCCTAATGAGCACCTCCGACTACAGCACCACCCGCACGATCGACGCCCCGGTCGGGAAGGCTGGCGACGCTCGCCGTGGACGGCGGCAGGTCCCGCTCTAACGGCGGGCCCGCTGACCGCGACCTAGGAGCATGGACGACGCCGACCGGTGGCGGGCCGTCGACACCCAGCGCGTGGCGATCGCGGACCTGCTGGACGACCTGACCGACGACGAATGGGCCCACCCGTCGCTGTGCGAGGGGTGGACGGTGCGGGACGTCGCGGCGCACCTGGCGAGCCAGTACCGGATCCGGTTGCGGGACGCGCTGGCCGGGGCGATCCGGGCGCGCGGCAACATCGACCGCGCGATCCACGACGCCGCCTGCGCCTACCGCAAGCCCGCGCCCGAGCTGGTGGCCGAGATCCGGGACCTGGCCGGGTTCCGCCGCATCCCGCCCGGCATCGGCCTGGAGGAGGTGCTGATCGACATCCTTGTCCACGGCCTGGACATCGCACTGCCGCTGGGCCGTCCCCTCGCCGTGCCGCCGGACGCCGCCGCGCACGTCGCGCAGCGGTTGTGGGACAAGCCGCGCTTGTTCCACGCGCGCCGGCACTTCGGCGGCCGTCACTACCGGGCCACCGACACCGGCTGGTCGGCGGGCGACGGCCCCGAGGTGAGCGGCCCGGCGTGGGCGATCATGCTGCTGTTCGCCGGGCGCCCGGCCGCGCGGGCGCACCTCACCGGCCTGCGGTAGTCAGCCGGTGACGTCGAGCGCGGCGCGGACGATGCTGTCGCTGTCCAGGCCGTGGTGCCGGTAGACGTCTTCGAGCGAGCCGGACTGGCCGAAGCCCGTCACGCCGAGCGCCGTCGTCCGGACGCGGTTGATCGTGGCGAGGAACGCCAGCGTGTGCGGGTGCCCGTCGAGGACGGTCACCAGCGGAGCGGCGCGGTCGGCGGGGAAGACGGCGTCCAGGATCCAGGTGTCGGCCCGCTCGTGGCCCTGCCGGGCGCGGACCGCGCGGTGGAGCAGGTCGGGGCTGGTCACGCACACGACGTCGGCGGGCACGCCGATCTGGTCCAGCCGGGCCGCGGCGTCGAGGGCCTCGGGGACGAGCGCGCCCATCACGGCGATGGTGACGGCCGCGGCGTCCGCGCGGCGCAGCGGATACGCGCCGGCGACGACCTGGCGGCGGCGCCGTTCGCGGGCGGCCGGGTCCGCAGGCACATCGGCGAGGGTCTGGTCGACCGGGCGGGTGGACAGCCGCAGGTAGGCCGAGCTGCCGCCGGGCTTGCCGAGCTGGGCCATGGCCGCGAGCAGCGTCCACTCGGCGTCGATCGCGAACGCGGGCTCGTAGGTGAGGCAGCCGGGTTGTTCCAGTCCGATCGACGGGGTCTTGATGGACTGGTGCGCGCCGCCCTCGGGGGCGAGGGTCACGCCGGACGGGGTGCCGATGAGGATGGACTGGCCGCCGGCGTAGATGCCGTAGGACCACGGTTCGAGCGCGCGCTCGACGAAGGGGTCGTAGAGCACCCCGATGGGCAGCAGCGGCTGGCCCCAGCGGCTCCAGGTGGCGCCGAGCTCGCCGAGCAGGCCGACGAGGTTGGTCTCGGCGATGCCCAGTTCGATGTGCTGACCGGTCGGCCGTTCCCGCCAGTGCAGGATGGTTTCGCTGTCGTCGGCGAACCAGTCCGGCCGTTCCTGCACAGACCAGACGCCGACCTTGTTGACCCAGCCGCCCAGGTTGGTGGTGGAGCTGACGTCGGGGCTGACCGTGACGACGCGGCGGGCGGTGTCCGGCGCTTCGCGCGTGAGGTCGAGCAGTGCGCGGCCCAGCGCGGCCTGGGTGGTCGCGGTGCCGGTGGGGGTGCGGCCGAAGTCTGACGGCACCGCCGGGGGCGTCGCGGCCGGGATTTCCGGGCGGCGCAGGCGTTTCGCGGTGGCCCGGCACAGCTGTTGTTCGGGGCTGCCGTCGGCGAAGGCGCGCCAGGGGTCGTCGAGGTCGGTGCCCAGCCGCTCGGCGAGTTCCCGCATCTGGGCGTCGGTGAGCAGGGCGGAGTGGTTCTGCGGGTGGCCCTTGGTGGCCAGGCCGTGGCCCTTGATCGTGTAGGCGAAGACGACGGTCGGGCGGGTGTCGTCGATCGCCGCGAAGGCCTGGTCGAGCGCGGTGAGGTCGTGGCCGCCGAGGTTGGCGATCGCGTCGGTGAGGGTGGTGTCGTCGAGCTCGTCGAGCAGGGCCGTGATGGCGGGACTGTCGCCGGGGAGGCGGCGGCGCAGTTCGGCGGCGTCGCAGCGCAGCAGGCGCTGGTACTCCGGGTTGGTCATGGCGTCGATGCGCTGCCGCAGTTCCGCGCCGCCGGGGCGGGTGAACAGTTCTTCCAGCAGGCGGCCGTACTTGAGGACGATGACCTGCCAGCCCGCGGCGGCGAACATGCCCTGCAGCTTGTCGGCGGCGATGTTCGGCACGACGCGGTCCAGGGACTGGCGGTTGAGGTCGACGATCCAGACGATCTCGCCGAGCTCGGCCACGCCGGGGTCGAGGACGGCCTCCCACACCGCGCCCTCGTCCAGTTCGGCGTCGCCGACCAGCGAGTACTGGCGGCCGGTGCCCGCGCCGCCGAACTTCGTGTCGACATAGCGCCGGGAGACCGCGCCCCAGATCGGGGCGGTGGCGCCGATGCCGACCGAGCCGGTCGAGTAGTCGGCCGGGTCGGGATCCTTGGTGCGGCTGGGATAGCTCTGCAGCCCGCCGAACTCGCGCAGCCGCGGCAGGTAGGACGCGTCCAGCTCGCCGAGCAGGTGGTTGATCGCGTGCAGCACCGGCGAGGCGTGCGGCTTGACCGAGACGCGGTCGGCCGGGCGGAGGTGGTTGAACCACAGGGCGGTCATGATCGAGACCATCGACGCCGACGACGCCTGGTGGCCGCCGACCTTCAGCCCGGACGGGTTCGGCCGCACGCGGTTGGCGTGGTGGATGATCGCGCTGGACAGCCACAGCACCCGGTCCTCGACCGCGCGCAGCACGTCGATGGCGGGCGGGGAGACGGCGGGCTCGGTCATCGGTTCGTCCTTGATCCGGGGTGCAGGTTGCTCACAGTGAAACAACCTGCTGAACTGATGCTCAACACCCCGGCCGGAAATTGAGCAATCTGCCCAGCGCCGGAGCTGGTGTGCGAGGGAGAGGCGAGCACAATGCCCCAGGACGGCTTCGTCGACGCGGTGGACGCCCGGATCCTGCTGGAACTGGCCGAGCACCCGCGCGCGACGACGCTCGCGATCGCCGACCGGGCGGGGATCTCCCGCAACACCGCGCAAACCCGGATCGCGCGGCTGGAGGCCGGCTCGCTGGACTCGTTCGAACGGCGGATCTCACCGGCCGCGCTCGGGTACCCGCTGACGGCGTTCATCACGGCCCAGGTGACGCAACGGCTGCTGGATGAGGTGGCCGCCGCGCTCGCCGGGGTGCCCGAAGTGCTGGAGGTGCAGGGGATCTCCGGGCCGGTCGACCTGATGGTGCACGTGGTGGCGCGGGACGCCGACGACCTCTACCGGATCGCCGGGCTGATCCTCGCCATCCCCGGCGTGGAGCGCACCAACACGGCCCTGGTGATGCGCCAGCTGGTCGACTACCGGATCAAGCCGCTGCTCCACCAGGCGGCGGGGCCTGGCTAGCGCCCCGGGCGGCCGCGCTCGCGGCGGATGCGCAGGAGTACGCCGAGCACGAAGCCGAACACCGCGCTGCTCGCGACGGGCAGGAACCACGGGGCGCTCGGGTAGATGCGGAACCCGAGGATGACGCAGACGACCAGCACCACCGCGCCCACCGCGGCGGCCGTGTATGAGCGCCGTCGAGCCACGTGCCCTCCCGCGCCTGGGCTACCTCACGCGGGCTCGGCGGAAACGACCGCGGCGGCCGGGTGTGCGCGAGGGCGAGCCATCTGCCCGGGTGGTGTCACGCCAGCTCGGCGAAAACGACCGCGGCGACCGTCTATGAGCGCCGCCGAGCCGGCTGCCTGGGCTGGGTCACGCCAGCTCGGCGGAAACCACCGCGGGCAGCTCGCGCAGGCGGGCCAGCAGCTGGTCGATCTCCTCGCCCGGCAGCAGGACCGCGCAGACCATGCTGCTCTCCCGGACGCCCTCGCGGATGTCGACCGACAGTTCGTGCACCGGGCGGCCCTGCTGGGACAAGGCGCTGATCAGGGCGGGAACCTGCGTGGCGCCGCCGGTGAAGTAGGTGGCGATGCGGCGCCGGACGAGCATCGTCGAACGCGGGGCCGGGGTGTGGAACGTGCTGACGGACATGGCGGATCTCCAGGAAGATCGAGAAACCGGACGGATCCGGGCCAGGTCCCGAAAAGAGCGATCGCCGACACTGCGCGCCGGCGACCTGGGTTCAGCCGACGCGCCGGGTTACGAGTCGCTGGGACGTCAGGCGCTGCACGGCGACAGGCTAACACGACACCTCTCGGATCGACGAGACCCTTGATCGTGAACGCCGCGTGGGGCAGGTCCCTGTCGGCCCTCGGCCACTACCCAGGACCGGGCCACGCGCCAAGCCACGCGCCCGCCCTGGTCAGCGCACCACCTGGTAGCGCAGGTGGGTCGCGTCGTGGCCGTCCAGCCGGCGGGTCAGTCGTAGTTCGGCGGCGTGGCCATCGAACAGGCGGCGGCCCGCGCCGAGCAGGACCGGGACCAGGTGGATCTCCAGTTCGTCGAGCTGCCCGGCGGCCAGCAGCGCCTGCGCCGCGCCCGCGCCGTGCACCAGGATCGCCTGATCGCCCGCCGCGGCACGGGCGTCGGCGACGCAGGCGGCCACCTCGGTGTAGTAGCGGGCGCTTCCCGGGGGCTCGTCGTCGGGGTGGTGGGTCAGGACGTGGATCGGCACGCCGTCGTGGTGGTCGCCCTGCCAGCGGCCGGCCAGCTCGAACGTCCGCCGCCCGGTGATCACCGCCCCGGTGGCCATCGCCTCGGCGACCACCTGGCCGTCCGGGCCGGGTTCGTTCCGGTGGTCCAGCCAGTTGAACAACCGCCCGCCGCCGCGCCCCAGCTCCTGGCCGGGGCGATCGTCGGGGCCTGCGATGTAGCCGTCCAGCGACATGGCCATGTACAGCCGGGTCAGTGCCATCGGACCGTCCTTCCGCTCGGGTGTCTCACCACCACGTCGGACGGCGGCGCCGGTTTTCGACAGCCCGCTACGCCTCGTTGCCGGGGGAGAGGTCGCGCACCGACTGGAACCCGAGCTGCGGGCCGAGGCCGGTCGCGCTGGTGCCCTCGACCGGGCGCAGCAGCAGGCCGACGTGGTCGCCGGTGTCGTGCCGGGACAGGATCTCGCCCGCGAACCAGCCGGCGCAGTCGTCGAGCACGGGGACGCCGCCCGGGCCGGGGTGCCAGGCGCAGCGGGTGAACTTGTCGGTGTCGAAGCCGGTGTGGCTGCCGAACAGCTCGGCCAGCCCGGAGACCGAGGTGTCGAGCCGGTGCACGACGACCGTCGACGCCCCGGCGGCGACCTGGAAGGTGTGGTTGTTCTTCGACAGCCACACCATGAACCGCGGCGGGTCGATGCTGCACTGCGCGGCGAACCCGACGAGACACCCCGCGCGCCGCCGCCCGTCGGTCGTCGTCACGACGAACATCGGGTAGTCCAGCGCGCCGACGACCGTCTCGAACCCCTCAGCTGCCACGGCTCAGTTCTACCCGACCGGACAAGTCCGACACCTGGAACGCGGCCGGCCTCCCGCAGTCCGAACTGGACGGTGGGGTCACGCATGCGTTGCGCGTGATCCGGATCACCGGGTGTCACGGCTTTCGGTTGAGCGGTGTCTTCAGGGCGAGTTGCTGTGGACGGAAGGGAAATCCCATGAACATCGCCCTGTGGATCGCCGCCGGGATGCTCGCCGCGGTCGCCCTCGCCGGGGGCTTCACCAAGTCGTTCCTGCCGGTGGAAAAGCTGGCCGCGGCGCACGGCGGGGAGTGGACCGGGGACGCCGCGCCCGCGTTCGTGCGGACGCTCGGCGTGCTGGAAATCCTGGCCGCGATCGGGCTGGTGCTGCCCGCGCTGACCGGGGTCGCGCCGGTGCTGGTGCCGGTGACCGCGGTGTGCTGGGTCGGGCTGATGATCGGCGCGATGATCACGCACCTCCGCTACGCGGGCGGCGCCCGGTTCGCCGGCCTGAACCTGATCTACCTCGTGATCGCGGTGTTCGTCGCGTGGGGCCGCTTCGGGATCGCACCGTTCGCGGGGTGAGCGGGCCGATTTCCGCGTACCGTGCGGACCGGGCTTGTCGAGGACAGGAGGATGGGATGCCAGCGAGCGTCATCGACCGCCGTGACGGCCGACCGGACGGCGAGAACTGGACCGAGAACTTCGAAGAACTCCCCGGCGGCGCGGGGATCTCCATCATCCTGGAATCGACGTCGGAAGCCGGTGCGGGCCCGCGCCTGCACCGGCACCCGTACGCGGAGACGTTCGTGATCCGCCGCGGCAGCGCGGTGTTCACCATCGGAGCCGACGAGGTCGCCGCCAGGGCCGGTCAGGTGCTCGTCGTCCCGGCCGGGACGCCGCACAAGTTCACCACCGGCCCCGACGGCTACGAAGCCGTGCACATCCACGCCGGCCCGCGCTTCGTCACCGAGTGGCTCGAGTAGGGGGCACGGTCAGCACCAGCTTGCCGAACTGGTCGCCCGCCTCCAGTTCGGCCAGTGCGCGCGGGCCCTGGTCCAGCGGGAAGGTGCGGTGGACCACCGGCCGGATCCGGTGCTCGGCCACCAGGGCGAGCATCTGCCCGAACTCCCGCGCGCTGCCCATCGACGTGCCCAGCAGGCTGATCTGCCGGAAGAACATCTCGCGCAGCGACACGGTGACGTCCGCGCCCGTCGTCGCGCCGAGCGACACCAGCCGCCCGCCCGGGCGCAGCACCGACAGGCACCGGCCGAACGTGGCCGAGCCGACGCTGTCGATGACGAGATCCACCGGCTTCCCCAGCGCCTCGCGCCAGTCCTCGGCGCTGCCGATCGCCCGGTCCGCCCCCAGTTCGAGCGCCCGGCGGCACTTCTCCGGACTGCGCGAGGTCACGCTGACGGTGGCGCCGGCTGCCTTGGCCATCGCCAGTGCGAAGGTGGCCACCCCGCTGCCGATCCCGGGCAGCAGCACGTGCTCGCCCGCGCGCAGCCCGCCGCGCGTGAACAGCGCGCGGTACGCCGTCAGCGCGGCCAGCGGGAGGGCCGCCGCTTCGTCCCAGCCGAGGTGCGCCGGTTTGGGTGCCACGTTCTTCGCCGGCACCACGACGTACTCGGCGAACGTGCCGTCGGTTGGCACGCCCAGGATGGCGGGGACCTCCGGCACGTCGCCCGGCTCGTCCCAGTCCAGCGAAGGGTTGACGACGACCTCGGTCCCGGGAGCCACGTTCACGCCCGGACCGGCCGTGGCGACCACGCCGGCGCCGTCGGAACCCAGCACGACCGGCGCGTCGCCGGCACCGCGCGCGTCGACGAGGAACAGGTCGCGGTGGTTGAGACCGGCCGCGCGGAGAGCGACCACGACCTCGCCCGGTCCAGGCCGCGGCGCGGGCACCTCGGCCACCCGCACACCCGTGAGTCCCGTCGCGTTCCCGTGCACCACCGCCGTCATCGTTGTCACGTCCGCGAAGCTAGCAGCGGCCCGTCGCGCGCCTCCAATGATCGCGAACCGTGTCACAGCACGGGTTTTTCAGATCGTGAACCGCCGTCACTCGAGCTCGGCGTCGAGGGTGATGGTGGTGCCCGCCAATGCGGCGGAGACCGGGCACGTCTCCTTGGCGTCCTCGGCGATCTTCCGGAAGTCGTCCGGGCTCGCGCCCGGCACCGTCGCGCGGACCGCGAGCGCGATGCCCTTGATCTCGTACCCGCCACCGGACTTCGGGCCGAACGACACCGTCGCCGTGGCCCGGATCCGCTCCGGCGGGGTGCCCGCGCGTCCGAGCAGGCCGGACAGCTGCATGCAGTAGCACGAGGAGTGCGCTGCGGCGATCAGCTCCTCGGGGCTGGTCTTGCCGCCGGCTTCCTCGGCACGGGCGGGCCACGAGACCGCGAACGTGGTCAGCTCCGACGTGTCGAGGCTGGTCTCCCCGGACCCGCTCGGCAGGTCGCCGGTCCAGGTCGTGGTGGCTTGACGGTCGGTCATGGCGGACCTCCTCCGGTTCGTGCGCTGCACACGGGCGAGGCCGCGGCGCGGCCAGGGCGGTCACGGGTGGCCGGCGTGGGCGGCTGGAGCGCGCGCCGTGCACACCTGACCTGTCTCCGGCCCGGTCAGCAGACGCTCCAGATTGTCCTCGAACCCGTCCGCCATGCGCCAGTCCGCCGCGAGCGTGAACAACGTCCGGCCGTCCGCGCCGCCCAGGGCGCACGCGAACCCGGCCCGGTCCAGTGGGACGGTGGCGAGCACCGCGCCGCCCTCGGCGACCCGGGTTCGTCGCCCTGATCAGGGCGGACGCCAACCCGGTCAGCAGAACGTCGCTCGTCGTTGCCGCTCCTCACAGTCGAGGGAACCCGTTCACCGGCTACCCGGACGGCGGCCGGCCGGATCGGAGCCGATCAGCGACATCCCGCTCAGGTCGCCGTCCACCGCCCGCACCTCCCGCAGGCACAGCTCGCGCAGGTCGATCACCATCGGACTGGGATCCCGGGACACGTCGCGGCGGGTCAGCACCGCGAAGGCGGCCGCCACGTCCGCCGGCGTCGGCGGGCACGGCTCACCCTGGGCGCGCGGGCTGGTGGAGCGCAGGAACGCGGACAGGACCTCGACGATGGTCGCCTGGTCCCGCGGCGAGTCGACCGCGATCCGCTCCAGCGCGTAGATCCCCCCGAGCCGCCGGTGCAAGTTCGCGGCGCCCTCGGCGCCCAGCTGGTCGACGGCGCGGGTGTAGCGGTCGGTGATCTGTCCCTGCCGGGCCACCTCGATCTGGTCCCGGGTGGCCTGCAACGAGATCGCGGTGAACACGAGCGCGCCGAGCGCGGTCACCGTGGTGACCATCCCGCCGATGCGGGACCAGCGGTCCGCCGCGCGGGAGCCGGCGGCCGCGGGGCGGGGCAGGCTCCGCGACCACAGCACCCCGGCGGCCACCAGCGCCACGACGGCCGCCACCAGCGGCCACCACTCGGTGAGGAACGGCCACCACGACGTCGCCGCCGGAGTCAGCTGCCAGCCGAGGGCGGCGACCGCCAGCACGACCAGAGCCAGTGCCGTGCGCCGGGCCCGGCGCCGGGTCCGGAGGTCGCGCTCCCGGCTCCGCAGCGCGTCACGCGCGAGATCTTCGTCCACGTGCGGTAGTCGCCACGCCACAGCCCGGCGTAACCGGCCGGGTCGTCAGACCTTGACCGACGGGCGCCCCGGGGACAGCGCGCCGGCGGCGATGGCGGCCACCGCGGCCGTCACGGCGAACACCAGGAACCCGCCGCGGAAGCCGGCGAGCGTCTCCGCGACCAGGCTCGCCGCCGCGACGCTCGACACCACCGCGGCCCCCAGCGAAGCCCCGAACTCGTGGAACGTGCTCACGATGCCCGACGCGATCCCGGCCTCGTGTGGCGCGACCTGCCCCAGTGCCGTCGCCGACGCCACCACGAACAGCACCCCGGTGCCGGCGCCCGCGACCGCGATGCTGATCGCGACCACCGCGGCGTTCATGACCAGCGCGGGCACCGTCAGGCCGATCGCGGCGACCAGCAGCCCGGCCACCGCGAGCGGGCGCGCGCCGAACCGCCCGATGACCCGCCCGGTGAGGTTCGCCGCGGCCATCGTCAGCAACGCCACCGGCAGGAACAGCAACCCGGTCACCAGCGCGTTGAACCCGCGCTCCTGCTGGAAGTAGAACGTCCCGAGGAAGAACACCGCGACCGTCAGCGCCGTCGCCATCAGGATGAGGAACGTGCCCGTCGCCACCGGACGGCGGACCAGCAGCCGCACGTCCATCAGCGGCGCCTTCGTCTTGCGCTGCCACGCCACGAACGCCACGTACCCGACCGCGGCCGCCAGCACCAGCCACCCGGTCGTCGCGGTCAGCCAGCCCTGGTCCCCGGCGTTGATCAGGGCGTACACCAGCGCCCCGGACGAGGCGGTGACGAGCAGCGCGCCCAGCACGTCCAGCCGCGCGCCCGGGACCACCGGCGCCGTGCCGGGCAGCATCCGTGCCAGCGCGACGACGATGACGAGCCCGATCGGCACGTTGATCCAGAACACCCACGGCCAGCCCGGCCCCGCGGTGAGCAGCCCGCCCAGCAGCACGCCGAGAGCCGCGCCGCCGCCGCCCAGCGCCGACCACACGCCCAGCGCCTTGTTCCGCTCGTCGCCGTCGAAGAGCCCCACGACCAGCGACAACGCCGCCGGCGACAACAGCGCCGCGCCGACGCCCTGCGCGATCCGGCCGCCCAGCAGCACGGCCGACGACCCGGCCAGCCCGGTCACCAGCGAAGCGACCGTGAAGACCACCAGCCCGGCGAGCGCGATCCGCTTGGCGCCGGCGAGGTCGGCGAGCCTGCCGCCGAGCAGCAGCAGCCCGCCGAAGGTGAGCGTGTACGCGCTGACCACCCAGGTCATCGCCTCGCGGCTCATGCTGAGGTCGGTCTCGATGTGCGGCAGCGCGATCGCCACCACCGTGACGTCGAGGATCAGCATCAGCTGGGCGACCCCGAGGAAGCCGAGGATGCGCCACCGCAGCGGGTGCGCACCGGGTCTTGCGAACGAATCCGACATCATCTTCTCCGGTTAACTCGTACGACGAAGTACGACTTACAACCGTCATGCTAACTCGTACATTCCCGTACGAGCTAGACTTCGGTGGTGAGCACTTCCGCACGACCGCGCCGGCGCGCCGACGCCGAGCGCAGCATCGCCCGCATCGTCACCGCCGCCAGGGAGGTGCTCAGCCGGGATCCGGACGCGAGCATCGACGACATCGTGAAGGCCGCCGGAGTGGGCCGGATGACGTTGTACGGGCACTTCCCCAATCGCGCGGCGCTGGTCGAGGCCGCGCTCGCCGACGCCATCCGGGCAGGCGAGGAGGTCCTGTCGGAGGTCGACCTCGACGGCGACGCGCGGGACGCACTGGCCCGGCTGATCGGGCCCAGCTGGTCGCTCGTGGCCGAGTCGACGAAGCTGCTGCAGGCCGCCGAAGGTCTCCTGCCCGCGGCGCGCATCCGCGAACTGCACGGCGATGCCGCGAATCGGGTCGAGGACCTCATCCGGCGGGGCCGGCGGCAGGGCGTGTTCCGGACGGATCTGCCGGTCACGTGGCTGGTCAACGTCGTGCACTACGTCCTCAACGGGGCCGCCGAGGAGAACCGCGCCGGACGGCTGAGCGCGACGGAGGCGCCCGCCGTGGTGAGCGCGACGGTCCGGTCGTTGCTGGCGCCGCCGGACTTGCGTTGACGTTCGCGTCAACCCGCAGAATCGCGCCCGTGTTCACGGAAGCAGAACTGGATTACCTGAAGTCCCAGCCGCTCGGCCGGCTCGCCACGGTGTCGCCGGGCGGGCAGGTGCAGAACAACCCGGTCAACTTCTTCGTCGCCGACGGCGCGATCGTCATCGGCGGGCACGCGCTGGGGGCGTCGAAGAAGTTCCGCAACGTCCAGCGGGGCAGCACGGTGTCGTTGGTGGTGGACGACCTGGCGACGGTGGACCCGTGGGCGCCGCGCGGGGTGGAGATCCG
Source organism: Amycolatopsis thermoflava N1165 (assembly GCF_000473265.1). Classification (NCBI taxonomy): domain Bacteria; kingdom Bacillati; phylum Actinomycetota; class Actinomycetes; order Pseudonocardiales; family Pseudonocardiaceae; genus Amycolatopsis; species Amycolatopsis thermoflava. The sequence continues at coordinate 3,133,305 of NZ_KI421511.1, read as the reverse complement.
TGGCAGCGCGGTGGCGCTGACCGACCAGGAGCCGCCGGTGCCGTACTTCTCGCGGGAGATCATCCGGATCACCCCGGCGCGGATCATCGCGTGGGGACTGGACGGTCCCCGGGCGAGCCGGTCGGTGGGGTGATCACGGCCGCTAGGCTCGACCGCCACCGGCGAAGGGAGTCCAGTGCCGATCGAGCACGAAGCCAAGGTCCTCGACATCGACCCCGGGAGCGTCGCGGCGCGCATCCTGCGTGCGGGCGGCGAGCGGATCGGAGGGACGCGGCTGATGCGCCGCTACGTCTACGACGTGACGCCGGGGGACCGGTCGAAGTGGATCCGCTTGCGCGACACCGGCGACGAGACGACGTTGTGCGTCAAGGAAATCCGCAGCGACGCCATCGACGGCACGCACGAGGCCGAGGTGACGGTCGGCGACTTCGCGGGCGCTCAGGAGTTGCTCGGCCTCCTCGGCTTCACGCCGAAGTCCTACCAGGAGAACCGCCGCACGAGCTTCACCCTGGACGGAGCGCGGCTGGAGATCGACGAGTGGCCGCTCATCCCGCCCTACCTGGAGATCGAAGCCGCCACGGTGGCCGACGTCGTGCGGGTCGCGGGCCTGCTCGGCTTCACGGAGGACCGGTTGACGGGCGAGAACACGATCAAGGTGTACGCGCGCTACGGGATCGACCTGGCATCGATCCCGCGGCTCCGCTTCTGAAGAGGAGTTGGCGTGGGGCGGCTCGCCACTCCCACCCGGCACACCACCCGCCCGTCACAAGCCGGTCACGCGACCGGCCTTCCGCGGCCGTCGCGGGGCGGTGGCGGATGCTCACGCGGGCTGGCCTTCCGCGATCAGGTCCTCCAGCGTCAGGCCGGCGCCGAGGGCGTGCTCCGCGGCGTAGGTTTCCTCGTCGAGAGCCGTGCGGGCCTTGGTCTCGATGCGGTCGACGTCGCCGCGTTCGGCTGGGGGGAGTGGGGTTCCGACGGAGCGGCGGGCGTGGTCCGCGGCCCCCAGCAGCCGGGCCGCCAGCGTGGGGGCTCCGGTCAGGGCGTGGGCGCCGGCGAGGCCTTCGAGCGCCAGCGCTGTCGCCCGGGGGTCCGCGGCCCGTCGGGCGATGTCCAGTGCTCGCCGGTGCCAGGTGAACGCCCCGTCGGCGTCGCCGCGGAGTTCGGCCACGAAACCCAGCTCGGCGCACACCAGGGTGTTGCCCGGCTCGTGCTCCACCAGCCCGTGCCAGTCCAGCAGCACCCGCAACTGCCGCTCCGCCTCGTCCAGCGCGCCCTCCCGGCGCGCGCCCAGCGCGAGGCCCGTCCGCGCGTACATCTCGCCCGGCGTGAAACCGCTTTCCAGCGCCACCCGCTCCGCGCGCTCGTGCAGGCGCCGCGCCTCGGCGAAATCCCCCGCGAGCAACGCGGTGCGGCCCAGCCACGACAGCTGGTAGGACACCTCCGGCCACAACCCCAGCTGCTCGGCCCGCCGCAGGCTCTCGGTGTGCAACCGCTCGGCGTCGGCATAGCGGCCCTCGAACTCGGCCAGCGTGCCCAGCGCGAACGACGCCTGCACCTGGCCCCACCGGTCACCGACCTCCGCGAAGATCGCGGCGCTCTCCTCCGCGGCCGCGTGGGCCTTCGCCAGCTCACCGCGTGCGATCAGCTGACTGGCCGAATCGGCGAGCCCCGCCGCCGTGCCCCACCTGTCACCCAGCGACGCGAACCCGTCCAGCGCCGCGCCGGTCAGCCTCGACGCCCCGGTCAGATCCGCAACCGTGCCCAGCACGTACCCCAGGAACCACAGCGCCCGCGACCGCACCGCCACGTCGGGGATCGTCGCGGCCTCCTCGGCCACCGCCGGGTCGACGCGCCCGCCGGCCAGCACGCCGAGCCCCGCCAGCCAGGCCCGCGCCGCGGCCCGGCGGCCGGGCGCCACCTCGCCCGGTACCGCCAGCGCCGCCCGTAACGAACGCAGCGCCTCGCCCAGCCGCCCGCGCAGGAACCAGTACCACGACAGGCTCGTCACCAACCGCAGCGCCTCGTCCGCCGCGCCCTGGCGGATCAGCGTGTCGAGCGCCGCCCGCAGGTTCGCCGACTCCGCGTCCAGCGTCTCCAGCCAGTGGCACTGACCGGTGCGGCGCAGCAACGGGTCCGCGCGTTCCGCGAGCGCCGTGTAGTGCCGCGCGTGCCGGGACCGGACCGGCTCGGTCTCGCCTGCCTCGGCCAGCCGCTCCAGGCTGTACGCGCGCACCGACTCCAGCAGCCGGTACCGCGGGCCCAGCTCCCCGTGCTCGCACACCACCAGCGACCGGTCGACCAGCCGCCCCAGCACGTCCACCACCGTGCCCGGCTCGCCCCCGCACACCTCCTCGGCCGCCTCCAGCCCGCACCCCTCGGCGTGCACCGCGAGCCGCCGCAGCACCTCACGCTCCGATGTGGACAGCAGCTCCCAGCTCCAGTCGATCATCGCGCGCAACGTCCGCTGGCGCGCCGGCGCGTCCCGGGCGCCCGTGGCGAGCAGGCGGAACCGGTCACCCAGGCGCGCCAGCAGCTCGTGCACGCCGAGCGCCCGCACCCGCGTGGCGGCGAGTTCCAGCGCCAGCGGCAACCCGTCGAGCGTGCGGCAGATCGCGGCGACCGCGTGCACGTTCCCTTCCGTGAGCGCGAACCCCGGCGCCGCGTCCGCGGCTCGCGCGACGAACAGCCGCACCGCGCTGAACTCCCGCACCGACGGCAGCACTTCCGCAGCCGGCCGTTCCCGGTCGGCGTGGCCCTCGGCGGGGATGCCCAGCGGCGGCACCGTCCACAATGTCTCGCCGGTGAGCCCGAGCGGTTCCCGGCTCGTGGCGAGGATCCGCAGGCCCGGCGCCGCGGCCAGGAGCCGGGCCGCCAGCGCGGCGACCGGCTCGACGAGGTGCTCGCAGTTGTCCAGCACCAGCAGCAACCGCCGGTCCCGCACCGCGTCCGCCAGCCGCGCCGTCAGATCGCCCGCGTCGTCCCGCACCCCGAGCACCGCCGCGACGGCCTCGGCCGGGCGCGCCGGACCGCGCTCGCCGAGCCCGGCGAGCTCCACCAGCCACACCCCGTCCGGCACCGCGAGCCCGCCGGCGGCCTCCAGCGCGAGCCGCGTCTTGCCGACCCCGCCAGGCCCGGTCAACGTGACCAGCCGCGCGTGCTCCAGGGCCTGCCGGACCTCGCGCACCGCCGCCTCACGCCCGACCAGATCGGTCAAGGGCACCGGCAGGTTCGACCGCGGACCCGGCGGATCCGGCGCCGGATCCAGGGCCGGGTCCTGGCGCAGGATCGCCTGCTGCAACCGCACCAGCTCCGGCCCCGGCTCCAGACCCAGCTCGCCGGCCAGCCGCTCCCGCAACGCCGTGTAGGAGGCGAGCGCCTCGCTCTGCCGCCCCGACCGGTACAGCGCCCGCATGTGCAACGCGCGCAACCGTTCCCGCAACGGGTGCTCAGCCACCAGATCGCCCAGCTCGCCCGCCAGCTCCACGTGCTCGCCGAGCGCCAGCCGGGCCTGCGCCAGCTCCTCGACCGCCGCCAGCCGCTCCTCCTCCAGCCGCTGCGCGTACCCGGCGGCGAACGGCTCCTCCGCGAAATCCGCCAGCGCCGGCCCCCGCCACAGCGCCAGCGCTTCGCGCAGCAGCGCGGCCGTCCGAGCCGGATCCCGCCCGGCCTTCGCCCGCCCCACCAGCGCGCGGAACCGGCGGGCGTCTACCGCGTCCTCCGGCGCCCGCAACGCGTAACCCGGCGGCTGCCGTACCACGAGCGCGCGGGCGCCCGGCTCGGCCGCCTCGAGCGTGCGGCGCAGCTGCGAGATCTTCGTCTGCAACGTGTTGGCCGGGTTGCCCGGCAACCGCTCGCCCCACAGGTCGTCGGCCAGGCGCGACACCGGGACCGGCCTGCCCTCGTGCACCAGCAGGTCGGCCAGCAGCGCGCGGACCTTCGCCTCCGGCACCGCGACCGCGGCGCCGTCGGCCGCCTGCACGGCGAGCGGACCCAGCACTGAAAACCTCACGCGACAGACAGTAGCGACGGGCACCGACAGAAAACCGTGCGCGAACCGTGCGAACGCTCCGGCACCTTCACGACATGACCACTGACACGCCATCCACCACGGTGCTCGGCCTCGGCGCCATGGGCACCGCGCTCGCCGGAGCGCTGCTGTCGGCGGGCCACCCGGTGACCGTGTGGAACCGGACCGCCGCCAAGGCCGACGCCCTGGTGGCCCGCGGCGCCGCGCGCGCCGCCAGCCCCGCCGAGGCCGTCGCCGCGAGCCCGGTCGTCGTCGCCTGCCTGCTCGACTACGACTCCGTCCGCGAGGTGCTCGGCGCCGGGAACCTGCAGGGCCGCACGATCGTCAACCTCACCAACGGCACCCCCGGCCAGGCTCGCGAGTTCGCCGAATGGGCCGCCTGCCAGGGCGCCGACTACCTCGACGGCGGCATCATGGCCGTGCCGCCGATGATCGGCGGCCCGGCCGCGTTCGTGCTCTACAGCGGATCCCGCACGGCGTTCGACCGCGCCCGCCCCGCACTGGACGTCTTCGGTGAAAGCGTCTACCTCGGCGAGGACGTCGGCCGTGCCGCGCTGACCGACATCGCACTGCTCACCGGCATGTACGGCATGTTCGGCGGCATCCTGCAGTCCCTCGCGCTTGCCACGTCGGACGGCGCGCCCGCCACCGGCTTCGCGCCGATGCTCACCCGCTGGCTGCAGGCCATGAGCGGCTTGGTGGACACCGCCGCGAAACAGATCGACAGCGGCGACTACGCCACCGGCGTCGTCTCCAACCTCGGCATGCAGGCCGCCGGTTTCGACAACCTCCTCCGCACCGCCGACGAACAGGGCGTCAGCGGCGAACTGCTCGCCCCGCTCGGCAGGCTGATGCGGCAGCGGGCCGCCGACGGGCACGCCCACGAGGACGTCGCAGGAATCGTCCACTATCTCCGGAAGGACAACGCATGACCAGCGCGACAGTGATCGGCCTCGGCCCCATGGGACAGGCCATGGTGCGGGTGCTGCTCGAGCACGGCACCGCAGTCACCGTCTGGAACCGCACGAAGAGCCGCGCCGACGACGTCGTCGCCCGCGGCGCCGTCCTCGCCGGCACGCCAGCGGAGGCGCTGAAGGCCGCCGGGCTGGTGATCCTCAGCCTCACCGACTACCAGGCGATGTACGACGTGCTCGGCGACGCCGGCGAGGCTCTGGCCGGACGCGTCGTGGTCAACCTCAGCTCGGACACCCCGCAGCGCACCCGGGAAGCCGCGGCCTGGCTCGCGAAGCGGGGCGCGACGCTGGTGGCCGGCGGGATCATGGTGCCCGCGCCGCTCGTCGGAGCCGAGGCCTCGTACGTCTTCTACAGCGGCCCGCGCGACGTCTTCGCCGAGCACGAGCCGGTCCTGCGGCACATCGGCAGGCCGGAGTACCTGGGGGAGGACCACGGCCTGGCGCAGCTCTTCTACCAGGCGGAGCTGACGGTCTTCCTCACCTCGCTGTCGGCGTACCTGCAGGCCTTCGCGCTGCTGGCGGCCGAAGGCGCCGACCCGGCGCGGCTGGTGCCCTTCGCCAGGGAGGTCTCGGGCCTGGCGGCGTCGTATCTGGACGAGACGGTGAGCCAGACCCGGGCGCGCGCCTACCCCGGGGACCTGAGCACGGCCACGATGATGGGCGCGACCGCGGAGCACATCCTGCAGGCGTGCCGGGACGCGGGCGTGGACCTCGCCCTGCCCGAGGCGGTCAAGTCGCAGTACGACCGCGCGATCGCCGCCGGCCACGGCGGCGACAACTGGACCAGCCTGTGGGAGGTCGTCGCGAAGCGGTGAGCCCGGCGCGGTGCTCGTGCCCGGCACGAGCACCGCGAGACCGGCGTCACCTTGATCGCCAAGACGAGCGTCGTTCGCCGGGCATGAGCCGGCCACGCCGTGGACGCGGCTGCAGCTGGCCTACTTCTCCGGCTACGCCATGTGGACCTACCTGACCGAGCCGGTCTCGCTGACCTTCCCCGGGGTGCGGGGCCGATCCACTGATCGTCGCACGGGACGACGGCACCGTCTCCCGCGGATGGCCCGGGAACGACCGACATCCAGCCGAGCGTCGGCCGAGCACCTCGGCCGGCGGGTGGCGGAGCAGGCCCTCGTGGTCGCGGCGGGCCGGGCCGCGCCGGCCGTCTGAAAAAACTTCGCGGGAGGTGTCGAATCCGGCGATGCTCGATCGATGCATTGACGAAAGCACCGTCGGATGAACCGAAGGAGTCCTCATGCGCACCCTGATCACCACCGCGTTCGTCTCGCTCGACGGCGTCGTCGAAGCCCCCGGCGGCGAGCCGGGCTACCGCAACGCCGGCTGGACCTTCCAGGGCATCGAGTTCGACGAGGCGGCCTACGAGATCAAGGCCCGCGAGCAGGGCGAGGCCACGGCGATGCTGCTGGGCCGCGTCAGCTACCAGGTTTTCGCCCCGGTGTGGCCGGGCATGACCGAGCAGTTCCCCGGCTACAACGCGATGCCGAAGTACGTCGTGTCGACCACGCTGAAGGACGAGGAGCTCGTCACCAACTGGGGCGAGATCACCATCCTGCGGTCGCTGGACGACGTGGCGGCGCTGAAGGAGACCGAGGGCGGGCCGATCATCGTGCACGGCAGCGCGACGCTGAACCGCAACCTGTCCGACGCGGGCCTGATCGACCGCTACCACCTGCTGGTGTTCCCGGTCCTGCTCGGCGCGGGCAAGCGCCTGTTCAGCGACACCGACAAGGACAAGCAGGGCCTGAAGCTGCTGGAGAGCGAGTCCTACTCGAACGGCATCCAGAAGCTGGTCTACGACGTGGTTCGCTGATCCAGCGGCAGGTCGGACGGCGGGATGCGCCTGCCGCGGTCGAACTCCTCGGCGAAGGCGGCTTCGCCGAGGAGCCGGCGCGCCGCGGCGGTGATGCGGTCCACGTCGAACCGTTCGGCCGCCGGCAGCGGCGCGCCCGCCGACTCCCTGGCCGCCGCGGCCACGCCGAGCAGGCAGGCCGCTTGGTCCGGTTCGCCGGCCAGCACGTGCGCCCCGGCCAGCCCTTCCAACGCGATCGCCACCGCGCGGGGGTCGCCGGTCGCGCGCGCCGCGTCCAGCCCTTCCCGGTGCAGTGACCACGCCGCTTCCGCGTCACCGCGCTGCTCGGCGGCGAACCCGAGTTCGGTGAGGGCGAACGCGATCCCGACCCGGTAGTTGATGCGGCGCTCCCACGCGAGCACGTTCCGCAGGTGCTCCTCGGCGACGTCGAGCAGGCCCCGGCGGCGGGCGGACATCCCGAGCCCGCCCCGCGCCAAGTTGATCCCCGGTTCGTAGGCGTGCTCCGTGGCCAGCCGCAGGGCCCGGCTGGACAGGTCCTCCGCAGCGGCGTGGTCCGAGCCGAGCAGGGCCAGCCGCCCGAGGCGGGACAGCTCGTGCGACGCCACCGGCCACAACCCCAGTTCCTCCGCCTTGCGCAGCGCTTCCCGGTGCAGCCGTGCGGACCGTTCGTGGTCGCCGCCGATCTCGGCCAGCACGCCGAGCAGGCTCGCCGTCTGCACCTGGCCCCACCGGTCGCCGAGGTCGGCGAACAACGCCGCGGCCTCCGCGCCGTCGCGCGCGGCCGCGTCCAGGTCGCCCCGCAGCATCGCCTGGTCCGCGCGCGCCCACAGCGTCGCGGCCAGACCCCAGCGGTCGCCGAGCTCCCGGAAGGCCGCGCCGGCGCGGTCGATCAGCGCCGCGGCGGCGTCCGGGGCGCCGCTGCGCCCGACGAACCCGAACAACCACTGCGCCCTGGCCAGTGCCGCCGCGTCGCCTGCTTTGGCGAGCACCTCGGCGCTGTCCCGCATCGGGTCGGTGTGCCTGCCGTTGAGGAACCCCATCGCCGCCTGCCACGCCGTCGCCTCCGCCCTGGCGCCGCCCGGCGCGTCCCCCGGCACGGCCAGTGCACGGGTGATCCACCGGTGCGCCTCCTGGTGCTTGCCGCGCAGGAACCAGTACCAGGCGGCGGCGTTGACCAAGCGCAACGCCGTGGCGGCGTCGTCCTGCCCGACGGCGGTGGTGAGCGCGGCCCGCAGGTTCGCCGACTCGGCGTCCATCCGTTCCAGCCACGTCCGCTGGTCGTGGCCGCGCAACCGGTCGGCGGCCTGTTCGGCGAACCCGGCGTAGTACCCGGCGTGCCGCTGGCGGATCAGCTCCGCCTCGCCCGACGCCTGAAGCCGTTCCCTGCCGTAGGCGGCGACGGTTTCCAGCAGGCGGTAGCGCGTGTCCCCGGTCGTGTCGGCCACGACCAGCGACCGGTCGACCAGGCCGGCGAGCACCTCCAGCACGTCGCCCGCCGGCTCGCCCGCGCACACGTGCTCGGCGGCCGCGATCGTGCAGCCGTCGGCGTGCACGGCCAGCCGCGACAGGACCGCGCGTTCGGCGGCCGACAGCAGGTCCCAGCTCCAGTCCATCATCGCGCGCAGCGTCCGCTGCCGGGCCGGGGCCGTCCGCCTGCCCGCGGTGAGGACGCGGAAGCGGTCCTCCAGGCGCAGGGCCAGATCGTGCACGCCGAGCGCCCGCACCCGGGTGGCGGCGAGTTCGATGGCCAGCGGGAGCCCGTCCAGCGTGCGGCAGATCGCCGCGACGGCGCGCTGGTTGTCGGCGCGGAGCGCGAACCCCGGGGCGGACGCGGCCGCGCGGGCGACGAACAACCGCACGGCGCTGGATTCCGCCAGCCGGGCCGGATCCGCGTCCGCCGGGCCGGGCAGGTCCAGGGGTGGCACCGGCCAGAGCCGTTCCCCGGTGACGCCCAGTGGTTCCCGGCTGGTCGCCAGGACGACGAGGCCGGGGGAGGCGCGCACCAGCGCCTCCGCCACTCGCGCCACCGGTGCGATCAGGTGCTCGCAGTTGTCCAGCACGAGCAGCAACCGCTTGTGCCGCAACGCTTCCGCGAGCCGTCGCAGTGGCGGCGTGTGCCCGGCGGCGGGCGGGAGGACCAGCGCCGCGTCGTCCCGGATGCCCAGTGCCGAGGTGACGAGGTCCGCGATCGCGGCGTCTGGGTCCCGGTCGCCGGACCGCGCGAACCCGGCGAGTTCGACCAGCCACGTGCCATCCGGGAACCGGTTCGCCGACTCGCGCGTCGCGGCCAGGGCGAGCTGCGTCTTGCCGACCCCGCCCGGTCCGGTCAGCGTGACCACCCGGTCCGCGGCCAGCAGGGCCGACACCGCGTCGATGGCCTCGGCCCTGCCGATCAGGTCGGTGACCGGTTCGGGGAGGTTGGTGACGGGCCGGCGCACGGGCCGCGCGGCCTCCAGCGCCGGGTCCCGCCGCAGGATCGCCTGGTGCAACCGGGCAAGCTCCGCGCCGGGTTCCAGCCCGAGCTCCTCGACGAGACGGGTCCGCAGCCGGTCGTAGGCCTCCAGCGCCTCCGCCTGCCTGCCGGCCTGGAAGAGCGCGCGCATCCGCAACCCGTGCAGTCGCTCGCGCAGCGGGTGCGCGGCGATGAGGTCGCCCAGCTCGCCCGCGACCAGGTCGTGCTCGCCGAGCGCGAGCCGCGCCTCGATCCGGTCTTCGAGCGCGGTCAGCCGCAGGTCGTGCAGCCGGGTGATCGCCGGGACGGCGAAGTGCGCGCCGGCGAAGTCGGCGAACGCGTCCCCGCGCCACAACGACAACGCTTCGCCGAGCAGGGCAGCGCGGTCCGCCGGCGACTCCGCCGCCCGTGCCGCCGTGACCAGGTTCGTGAACCGGTTCGTGTCGACCGCGTCCGGCTCCACGTCGAGCAGGTAACCGGCGGGCCGGGACACCACGAGTTCCCTGGCGCCGGGCGCGGCCCGCTCCAGCGCGCTGCGCAGCTGCGAGACCTTGACCTGCAGGGCGGCCGCGGGATCGCGGGGCGGGTCCAGCTCCCACAGGTCCTCGATCAGCCGGTGCGCGGGGACCGGCTCGCCGGCGTGGATGAGCAGGTCGGCCAGCAGCGCCCGGACCTTGGCCCCCGGGACGACGACGGCCTCCCCCTCGGCGGTCCGCACCTCCAGCGGACCCAGCACCCCGAACCGCACGCCGCCAGCCTACGGGCGCGGCGACCGTAAGCGGACGAAAAGGTCACGGTAAGCGCGGCCGCGCAGAGTCGGGCTCGAGAGCGACCACCCGACGAGGGAGTACCTGATGACTCACGACGCGAAGCCGGTCCGCGTGCTCGGAATCTCCGGCAGCCTGCGTGCCGCCTCCCACAGCACCACCCTGCTGCGCGGGCTGCGGACGCCGCCGGGCGCGGAACTGGACCTGTGGACGGGGCTGGCGGACGTGCAGCCGTTCAACGAGGACCACGAGGCGGAGCCGGGGCCGGGGGTGCTGGCCCTGCGCGAGGCGATCGCCGGCGCCGACGCCCTGTTGATCGCCACCCCGGAGTACAACAGCAGCCTGCCCGGCCAGTTGAAGAACGCGCTCGACTGGGCGTCCCGCCCGTACGGGGAAGGCGTGCTGGTGGGCAAGCCGGTGGCCGTGGCGGGCGTGAGCCCGAGCGACTACGGCGCCGAGTGGTCCCAGGCGGAGCTGCGGCAGGTGCTGTCCGCCATCGGGGCACAGGTGGTGGAGCGCCGCCTGTGCGTGCCCCGTGCGGACAACGCGTTCGACCCGGACGGCGTGCTGCGCGACGCGGACCTGCGCACCACGCTGGCCGCGCTGCTCGACGACCTCGCCGCCGCCGCGCGCGGGGCGCTGACCGGGGCGGGCCGGTCGTGACGACCTCGCCGGACCGGGCCGCGGCGGTGTCGCCGGCCCGGGCGGGCCGGGTGGGTGCGCCGTGGCTGGCGCTGCTGGCCGGGCCGCTGTCGCTGGGCATCGCGGGACCGGCCCTCGTCCTGGGGGAGGTGGCCGGTGATCTCGGCGTCGGGATTCCCGCGGCGACCTGGCTGGTGACGGCCTTCGGCTGGGGTGTCGCGGTGGGCACGCCGCTGATGGCCGGGCTGCTGGCCCGCCGGGGCGTCCGCGCCGTCCTCGCGGTGTGCGCGCTGCTCGTGGCCGCGGGCGCGCTGCTCGTGGTGGCCGGGCCGGCGCTGCCGCTGCTGGTCGTCGGGAGCGCGGCACAAGCACTGGGCTGCGCCGGGCTGACGGTGACGGCGATGAACCTCGCCGATTCGGCGCGGCGCATGGGGATCGTCACCGCCTCGCTCGCCGTGGTGGGCTCGGTCAGCCCGCTCGCCGGGCAGGTCGTCGCCGATCTGGCGTCCTGGCGCGCCACGCTCGCGCTGCCGGTGGTCAGCCTGCTCGCGGTGCCTGCCGCCGCCCGGCGCGCGATGCCGCCGGAGCCGCCGGGCTCCCGGTTCGACGTGCCGGGCGCGGCGCTGGTGACCGGGCTGGTCACCGCCCTGGCGGCCCTCCCGCACTGGCCTGCGCCCGCCGCGGCCGCCGCCGTGGTCACCGTGCTGCTGCTGATCGTGCGCCTGCGGGCCCGGCCGGACGGCTTCCTGCCCGCGGCGCTGGCCCGCTCGCCCCGGTTCCTCGGCCTGTGCGGAGTGGGACTGGCGCTCGCCGTGGTCAACTTCGGCATCCTGTACGCCGCACCCACGCTGCTGGCCCGGCACACCGGCTGGACGCCGGCGCAGATCGGCACCGTGATGGTGGTGCCCTACCTGCTCGGCGGCGCGCTGTCCTGGCTGGTGGTGGCGGCGTCCGGCCGGATGCGGCCCGGCGTGGTGACCGCGCTGCTGATCGGCGCGGCCACCGCGGCGACGGTGGTGGTCGCCTTCGCCGGCGCGACGCCGGTGCTGCTGGCGGGCATGGCGGCGGGGTCGCTCGCGGCGGCCTCGGGGCAGGGGGTGTTCGCGGTGTACGCGGGCGCGGTGGCCGAGGAGCACCGGCCGACGGCGGTCGGTCTGCTCAACCTCTGCTACCTGCTCGGCGCCGCCTTCGGCCCGGCGATCACCGCGCTGATGTCCGCTTAGGACACACCGTGCCGGCCGTAGGGCACCGCGCGGAGCAGCGTCACCCGCACCGTCGCGCCGCTCGGCACCGTGTACGTGCGGGTCTCGCCCTGGCGGGCGCCGGTCAGGGCGCGGCCCAGCGGCGAGCCGGGGGAGTACACCTCCAGGTCGTCGCCCGCGCCGTCGCGCACGCCGAGCAGGAACGTCTCCGGCTCCGGGTCGTCGTCGAACCGGACCGTCAGCACCATGCCCGGTTCGGCGACGCCGTCGTCGGGCGGCGTCTGCCCGACCACCGCGCGGCGCAGCAGGTCCTCCAGCTCACGCGTGCGCGCCTTTCGCTGCCGCAGAGCCATTTCCCGGTCTTCCGGATCGTCGTCCTCCGGGCCGCGCAACGCGGACAGCTCCGCGCTCAGGCGCGCGTACGCCTCCTCGGTCAGCCACACGGTGTCCATCGCGTTACCTCCTTCGTTCGGCCGGGCGGCGGTGCGCCGCCGGAGCAGCGTGGCGTTGGCGTCGTCGGCGAAACCGGCCGCGACGCGCAGCAGGATGTCCCGTTCCACGCGCAGCAGCGCGTTCTCCGCGCGCAGGAACTCCAGGTCCTCGGTGGATCCCATGGCTCACCGCAGCGGGTCGAACGGCCGCAGGGACTCCGGCTGCTTGCCGGTGACGACGTGTTCGGCGAGCAGCTTCCCGGTGACCGGCCCCTGCGTGAGGCCCCACATGCCGTGCCCGCCCGCGACGTACACGCCCGGCTCGGCGGTGGCGCCGATGATGGGGAGCCCGTCGCTGCTCACCGGTCGCGGGCCCACCCACGTGTCGCTGCGCTCGGCCCACCGCACGCCCTCGAAGAACGGCGCCGCGGACCGCACGATCGCCTCCACGCGCCGCTCGTCGGGCGGGTCGTCGGGGCCGCGGAACTCCATCGTCCCGGCCACGCGCATCGCGCCGAGGTAGGGCGTGCACGCGACGCGCACCGTGGGCAGGTACACCGGTTGCCGCAGCGGCGTCTCGGTGGGCACCGTGAAGGAGTAGCCGCGCCCGGCCCGCACCGGCACGCGCACGCCGAGTTTCCCGGCCAGGCGGCTGATCCACGCCCCCGTCGCGAGGACGGCGACGTTCGCCGAGAAGCTCACGTTGTCGCGAGACACGACCGTCACCGCGTGCCGGTGCGAGCGGATCGACCGCACGTCGAACCCGGCGCGGATGGTGCCGCCGCGATGGCGCACCGAGTCCGCGAGCGCCCGCACGAACCGGCCCGGGTCGACGTAGCGCTGGCCGGGCAGGTCGATCCCGGCGCCCGCGTGCCCGGACAGTTGCGGCAGTCGCGCGCGGACCTGCGCCGAGGTCAGGCCGGTGTGGTCGGCGCGGGCCCCGGCCGCGGTGAAGCGCCGCAGCTCGGCCAGCAGTCCCGCGGCCGCGCCTGCGGATTCGAACACCGCGGTGATCGGGGCCTCGACGCTCTCCGCCGCCACGCCACCGCGGACGAGGGTGTCGAAGGCGTCCAGGCAGTCGTCGTTCAGCGCCAGGTTCGCGGCCACCACGCGGCGCCACGCCGGCCAGGTGCAGTGCGCGGCGAACCGCAGCAGGAACGACCAGAGCGCCGGGTCCGCGGTCGGCGGCACGTGCAGGGGAGCGTCCCGCCGGACGAGCGAGGCGAGCCCGGTGCGCCGCACTGCCGGTTCGTTGAGCGGGATCGCCAGCCCGGGCGAGAGCCAGCCCGCGTTGCCCCGGGACGCGCCGGCCGCGACGCCCGTGCGGTCCAGCACGGTCACCCGCACCCCGTGTTCCTGCAGGAACCACGCCGTCGACAGCCCGACGATCCCCGCGCCGACCACGACGGCGGAGCGTGGTCCCTGAGCGCTCTCGTCCACCGGCAACCTCCCTGACTTTCGCCTCCCCCCGAGCATCGCCCGCCCACGGGAGCCACCGGATGTCCGGATCGCACAATTTGCCGGGTCGTGCTTGTAGGGTGGGCACATGGTCAAGCTGGACCGTCTGATCACGATCCTCGGCAGCTACGGCGCCCGCCTGTGCGGATCCGCCGACCGCGAGGCCGGGCTGCGCAGCGTCGCACTGCACGACCCGGTGCGCCAGGAGTCGCCGGCCGGCGACATCTTCCTCGCCGTCGGCGTGGCAACGGTGGCCGAGGCGATCCGGCTCGCGCGGCAGGCCAGGGCGGTCGTGCTGGTCGTGCGGACCACCGAGGACCCGGCGCCGGACCTGCTGCGCGACGCGGACGGGATCGCCGTGCTCGTGGTCGAGCCCAGCGTGTCCTGGAGCCAGGTCGCCGGCGTGGTCTACGGGCTGGTGCTGGAGGGGCGGGAGACCGAGTCCGGCCGCGGCCCGGCCGACCTGTCCGCGCTGGCCGACACGATCGCCGCCGCGGTCGGCGGGCCGGTCACCATCGAGGACCAGCTGTCCAGGGTGATGGCCTACTCCAGCGAGCAGCGCGAAGCCGACCCGGTGCGGCAGGACACGATCCTGGGCCGCCGCGTGCCGGACCGGGTGCGGGCGCTGTTCGAACGGCAGGGCGTGTTCACCCACCTCGCCCGGTCCGACGAGCCGTTGTTCGTGCCTGCCGCGCCCGAGCACGGTCTGCACGGGCGCTCGGTCGTCGCGGTCCGCGCCGGCCGGGAGCTGCTGGGATCGCTGTGGGTGTCGTGCACCGCCCCGCTGGACGCGGCGCGCGCGAGCATCCTCGTCGACGGGGCGCGCACGGTGGCGCTGCACCTGCTGCGGTGGCGGGTCAGCGCGGACCTCGAACGGCAGGTGGAGTCCGAGCTGGTCATCCAGCTCCTCGAAGGCGACCCGGACGCGGACGCGGTCGTCCGGAAACTGGGCCTGCCCGCGTCCGGGCTGCGGGTCGTCGCAGTGCGCGCGCACACCGAGGCCGAACGCAACGCCGGGCTGCTGCTGGCGTTCGAGCGGGCCACGACCGGGTTCGGGTGGTCGCGCGTCGGGCGCAGCACGTTGTTCGGCAACACCGTCTACACCGTGCTGCCCGCCGCCGATCCCGCGCCGGCGTTCCACTGGGTGCGGCAGCTGGTCGCCGGCCTGCCCGCGCACCTGCGGATCGTCGCCGGGGTCTCCGGGGAGTGCGAGGTCGCGGAGTTGCCGTCCGGGCGCCGGGAGTCCGACGAGTGCCTGACCCTGCACGACCGGCTCGGCCGCGGGGAAGCCGTCTGCTACGACGAATCCTGGCACCAGGTGCTGCTGCAACGCCTGCGGTCCGCCGCGGCGACCGGCCGGATCCCCGCCCGGAGTCCGGTGGCGCGGCTGGCCGGGCACGAGGCGCCCGAGTTGCTGCCGACGCTGCGTGCCTGGCTGGAGGCGCAGGGCGACCTCGGCCGCGCCGCGGCGGTGCTAGGCGTCCACCAGAACACGGTGCGCAACCGTTTGCGCCGCGTCACGGCGGCGGTGCCCGGCCTGGATCTGGACGATCCGGCGCAGCGCCTGGCGATGCTGATCGCCATGGCCGTGCACGAATAGTTCAGCAGCAGTGCTCGCCGCGCCAGGCTTCGCGGCCTTCCTTCACCGCGACCACGGCGATCACCAGCGCCACGACCGGATCGGCCCACCACCAGCCGAGCAGCGAGTTGAGCAGCAGGCCCACCAGCAGCACGCCGGACAGGTAGGTGCACAGCAGGGTCTGCTTGGAGTCGGCGACGGCGCTGGCGGAGCCGAGCTCACGGCCCGCGCGGCGCTGCGCGTAGGACAGGAACGGCATGACCACGAGCGACACCGCGGCCAGTGCGATGCCGACGGTCGAGTGCGCGGCCGGTTCCGCGCCGGCGAGGCTACGCACCGACTCGACGGTGACGTAGGCGGCGAGCGCGAAGAACGACACCGCGATCACCTTCAGCGCCGTCCGCTCGCGGGCCTCGGGGTCGGCGCCGGAGAACTGCCACGCCACGGCGGCGGCCGAGGCGACCTCGATCACCGAGTCCAGCCCGAAACCGATCAGCGCCGTCGACGACGCGACCGTGCCCGCGGAGATCGCGACCACGGCTTCGACGACGTTGTAGGTGATCGTGGCCGCGACGAGCAGCCGCACCCGGCGGGACAGCACGGCCCGCCGCCCGGTCAGCGTGGGTGTTCGGCGCCGTGTGGGATCGGCGAGCACCCTGCCCAGCCAGGCCTGCGCCGCGCCGCGCGTCAGCATGGGGAGAACGGTACAGCGATGGCTGACCTATTGGAAACGACGGGCCCGCGAGGCTACTTAGGATGGTCCACAAAGGTCTGGACCGGGCCGGCCCGGCGACCGCTGTCGACCAAAGTCCCGTCAGGTACCGGGTCCAACGGCCGTGGTCGCCGCGCCGGGGGCGGGCCAGGCTGGTGGAGTGAAGCAGGAACCGGAACCGCATCCCAGCCCGGCCGGCGAGCAGCCCGGCGACCACGACCTGGAGGTCGTCGAGGCGATCCTGGAGGTCGTCGCCCGCCACGGGGCCGGGCCGTACCCCGTCGACGACCTGGCGAGCCTCACCGGCCTCGACGCGGACGAGGTGTGGCGGGTGATGGAGCAGCTCGTCGAGGCCGGCCTGGCCACCCGGCACGGCCCGGCCGCGTGACGGGAGTGACGTTGCCGGCACGCGGGCGGTGTGTGCGAGGCTGCGGGTAGCCAGCGCACCAGCACCGGAGGAACCGAGCGTGACCGACCAAGCCACCACCACCTTCGCCGACGTCAGCCGGGTCGAGGAGGTCGCCCCGGGGCGCTTCACCGCCGCCGCCCACCCCGAGTGGACCATCGGCGGCAAGCCCAACGGCGGCTACCTGCTGGCGATGCTCGGGCGCGCCGCGACCTCCTCGGCGTCCCACCGGGACGTGCTCGCGGCCAGCGCGCACTACCTGCGCGCGCCGGAGCCGGGCCCGGTGGAGCTGGGCGTGGAGGTGCTGCGGACCGGCCGGTCGGCGAGCCAGGTGCGGGCCCGCCTGACCCAGAACGACACGTCGTGCGTCGAGGCGATGTTCACGCTCGGCGCGCTCGACGCGGAGTCGAAGCCGTACTGGGGCGAGGGCATGCCCGAGCCGGAGGGGCGCGAGTACGCCGACTGCGTCCCGGTCACCGGCCCGGCCGGAGGTGGTCCGGGGCCGGTCATCATGGACCAGGTCGACCTGCGCATCCAGCCCGAGGACCTGGGCTTCGGCCGGGGCGCCCCGAGCGGTGCGGGCGTGCTGCGCGGCTGGCTCGGCCTGCCCGGGGGAGCGGACTTCGACCCGCTGTCCCTGCTCTACGCCGTCGACGCCTTCCCGCCCGCGACGCTGGACATCGCGCTCACCGGCTGGGTGCCGACGCTGGAGCTGACCGCCTACGTGCGCGCGCTGCCCGCTCCCGGGCCGGTGCGGGTGCTGCACAAGGCGCAGCTCATCGAGGGCAACCGTGTGGACGAGGTGTGCCTGGTGTGGGACAGCCGCGGCCGCCTGGTCGCCCAGGCCACCCAGCTGGCCGGCATCCGCCTCGACCCGCCCGCCTGAGGAGCCGTGCTCAGCCGGTGAACGAGCGGCTGAACCGCTGTCCGGACTCGACCAGTTCCCGCGCCCGTTCCAGCGAGCGGTCCTGGTAGGTGCGCAGGGCGGCGGGGATCGCGTCGTCGCGGGCTTCGGCCACGGCCTTGGCCACCTCGTCGGCGAGCACCTCGGCGTCGGTGAGCGCGACGGCGAACCCGCGGCCGGTCATCGGGGTGGACACGTGCGCGGCGTCGCCGACCAGCGCGATCCGGCCGCGCACGAGCCGGTCCGGGACGTACTCGGCGACCGGGGTGCCGGTGACCCCGCGGCGGCGCAGGCAGGCCCGCACCGCGTCCCGCCACGCCGCCGGCCACTGCGCGGCCTCGGCGTCGAGTTCGGCGATCAGGCTCGCCGGGAGGTCCGCCGGTCGCAGCGAGTGCTGGACCACGTCGCCGTCGACGCATCCGGTGGTGCGCAGCAGGTCGTTGCGGCGCCGGTCGAACCAGGCCCAGCCCAGGCGACGGCGACCGGGCGGCGCGGACTCGGCCAGCGGGTAGCCGAGGAGGCAGTCGGCCCCGGCGTCGAAGATGTCCATGCCCGGCGGCCAGGCGTCGACGTCCAGTTCCGGCTCCTCGGCGATGCCCAGCCAGATGACGTACCCGGCGAAGGCCGCGTCGGGACGCTCGGGGGCGACGGCGCGGCGGACCACGCTGCGGTGCCCGTCGGCGCCCACCACGAGATCGCCGCGGTGGATCGCGCCGTCCGCGGTCCGCGCCCACGCCGACGTCTCGTCCTGCCCGGCCTCGACGACGCGGGCGCCGTGGACGAGGTCGATGTGCGGGTCCGCCTCCGCGGCCCGGCGCAGCAGGCCGTGCGCCTGTGCCCAGCTCTGCAGGTGGGGGCGCGAGCCGTTCAGCGCGGCGGCGGTGGCCTCCGGGCCGGCAAGGCCGTCCGGGCCGACGAGGCGGTGCAGGTTGCTCTCGGCGCCGCCCAGGGCCGCGCCGCCGCGGGGCTGTGGGCCGGAGCGTTCGAGGACCGTCACCGCGATGCCGAACTTGGCCAGACCCAGGGCGGCCATCAGGCCGGCGAGGGACCCGCCGACGACGACGGCCGCTGCGTGATCAGTGGTTCGCATGACTCCAGTCAACGGCGGTGGCCCGCGCCGTGGCAGGACTGTTCTTGCCTGGGACCCGCACTACCAGGCAATCACGGGTGGCGTTCGGGTCGTGCGGCGAGCCGCTCGCCGAGCGCTGCCGCATGATCAGTTCAGGCTGCGCCAGACGGTTGCGGGTGGCGCCCGTGCCGTTGGGGCGAGCCGCTGGCTTAGTGGCGCGGTGATGTCGCTGGCGGTGGCGAGTTGGTTTGGGCTGTGTCCGCGGTTGTCGGTGGGGCTGTTTTTCCGCTGGGTCAGGCTGCGCGAAGCGGTCACGGGCGGTGCCCGCGCCGTGCGGCGAGCCGCTGGCCCAGTGCCGCGGCGGTTTCGCTGGCGGTGGCGAGTTGGTTCGGGCTGTGTCCGTTGTCGGTGGGGCCGTTCTTCCGCTGGATCAGGCCGCGCCAGGCGGTCACGGGCGGCGCCCGCGCCGTGTAGCCAGCCGCTCGCCGAGCGCCGCAGCGATCTCGCCCGCGGCGGCGAGCTGGTCGGGGCTCAGGGCGTCGACGAAGAGTTCGCGTACCGCGGTCAGGTGCGGGACCGTGGCGGCACGGAAGGCGGCCGCGCCCTCTTCAGTGAGGACGACTTCGGCTCCCCGGCTGTCGGTGGTGCAGTTCTCCCGCCGGATCAGGCCGCGCCGCTCCATCCTCCCCAGGTGATGCGACAGCCGGCTGCGTTCCCAGCCGACGCCGGCGGCCAGTTGCGAGGACCGCAGCCGCTGCCCGTCCGCCTCGCTCAGCGCGAGCAGGACCGTGTAGTCGCTGGACGACAGGCCCGCCTCGCTCTGCAGCCGCGAACCGAGCTCGCCGCGCAGCGCCTCCGCGGTTTCGATGAACCCGCGCCACACCCGCAGCTCGTCGGTGGTGGGCAGGACCCGGTGCCGCCGTGCTGGACTCATGACCCCTCCTGGTTGACACGTCAATCATACCGGCGTATGACGGGAGAAGACAGATTGACGTGTCAATTACTTGGCGCTCGCGGAGGAGCCTTCTCATGTCTGACCTGGTGTTCGGGCTCGACACGTTCGGCGACGTGCCCGAGGACGACGACGGCCGTCCGCTGTCGCACGCGCAGGCGATCCGGCAGGTCGTGGACGAGGCCGTGCTGGCCGACGAGATCGGCGTGGACGTGATCGCGCTCGGCGAGCACCACCGCCCCGAGTACTCGATCTCTTCGCCGGAGACGGTGCTGGCGGGCATCGCCACCCGCACGTCGCGGATCCACCTGTCCTCCGGCGTGACGGTGCTCAGTTCGGACGACCCGGTGCGGGTGTTCCAGCGGTTCGCCACGGTCGACGCGCTGTCGAACGGGCGCGCCGAGGTGATCCTCGGCCGGGGTTCGTTCACCGAGTCGTTCCCGCTGTTCGGCTACGACCTGGCCGACTACGACAAGCTGTTCGAGGAGAAGATCGAGCTGTTCGCGCGGCTGCTCGACGAGAAGCCGGTGACCTGGAGCGGCACGCTGCGCCCGGCGCTGGAGGACGCCGACGTCTACCCGAAGACGGAGTCGGGGCGCCTGACGACGTGGGTCGGGGTGGGCGGCTCGCCGCAGTCGGTGGTCCGCACGGCGCACTACAACCTGCCGCTGATGCTCGCAATCATCGGCGGCCCGCCGAAGCGGTTCGCGCCCTACCTGGACCTGTACCGCAGGGCGGCGGCGGAGTTCGGCACGACCGCGCACCCGGTCGGCATGCACTCGCCGGGGTTCGTCGCCGACACCGACGAGCAGGCCCGCGAGGTGTTCTGGCCGCGGTACCGGGTGATCCGAGACCGGATCGGGCGCCAGCGCGGCTGGCCGCCGATCCGCCGCGAGGAGTACGACGCCGAAATCGAGCACGGCTCGCTCTACATCGGATCGCCGGAGACGGTCGCCCGCAAGATCGCCCGCGCGGTGACCGACCTGGGCGTCGGCCGATTCGACATGATCTACAGCAGCGGTTCGCAGCCCGCGAGCGCCCGCCTGCGGGCGGTGGAGCTGTACGGCACCAAGGTGATCCCGATGGTCCGCGACATCCTTTCGGAGGCGAAGTGACCACCATCGGCATCCTCGGCGCAGGCAAGGTGGGCACGGTGCTGGCACGGCTCGCGCTCGCGGCCGGGTACCGCGTGCTCATCGCGGGCTCGGGCGCTCCGGAGAAGATCGCGCTCACCGTCGAGGTCCTCACGCCGGGCGCGATCGCGACCACCGCGGCCGAGGCGGCCGGGCAGGCGGACGTGGTGATCCTCGCGCTGCCGCTGGGCAAGTACCGCGAGATCCCCGCCGAGGCGCTGGCGGGCAAGCTGGTCGTGGACGCGATGAACTACTGGTGGGAGGTCGACGGCATCCGCCACGATCTGGACGACCCGCGCACCTCGTCGAGCGAGACCGTGCAGTCCTTTGTGGCCGGTGCCCGGGTGGTGAAAGCCTTCAACCACATGGGCTACCACGACCTCGAGGACGGCGCCCGCCCCGCCGGCGCCCCGGACCGCAAGGCGATCGCCATCGCCGGGGACGACCCGGCGGACGTCGCGGCGGTGGCGAAGCTGGTCGACGCGCTCGGCTTCGACCCGGTCACCGCCGGGCCGCTCGCCGAGGGGGTGCGCCTCGAACCGGGTTCGGAAGCCTTCGGAGCCAACGTCACCGCCACCGAACTACGCGCGATCCTCGACCGTTTCCCGGACTCCGAACGGGGACGGCAGGTCACGAAGGCACGCGCGATCGACGCGTGAACCCGGTTGGGTTCGACTGGCTCGTGCTGCAGTGTGCGTGGGCCGGGCTCAGCCGCGGGTCAGCTCGATGACCGTGACCTCCGGGCGTGCGCCGACGCGCATGGGCGGGCCCCAGTAGCCCGCGCCGGCCGTCACGTAGAGCTGCGTGTCGCCGTGGCGGGACAGGCCCTCGACGGCCGGCTGGTCGAGCCGGATGGCGTAGTCGAACGGCCACAGCTGCCCGCCGTGGGTGTGGCCGGACAGCTGCAGGTCCACGCCGGCCGCGCGGGCCTGTTCGACCTGCACCGGCTGGTGGGCCAGCAGCACGAGCGGGACGCTGTCGTCCCGGCCGTCGAGCGCGGCGTCGAGGTTCGCGCCGTGGCCGGGGACTCCGGAGCGCGCGGCGGTGCGGTCGTCGATGCCCGCCAGGTCGAAGGTCGCGCCCCCGCGGCCGAGCGGGACCCGTTCGTTGCGCAGCACGTCCACCCCGAGCGTGGGCAGGTGCCGCAGCCAGGCCTCGGTGTCCACGAAGTACTCGTGGTTGCCGGTGACGAAGTAGATGCCCTGACCGCTGACCAGGTCGGCCAGCGGGGCGACGTCCTCGCGCAGCTCGTGCAGCTCCCCGTCGACCAGGTCGCCCACGATCGCCACGGCGTCCGGCCGCTGGGCGTTGACCGTCTCGACCAGGCGCTCGAACCGGCTGCCGCCGTAGGTGGTGGACAGGTGCCCGTCGGAGAAGGTGACGATGCGGTAGCCCTCCAGCGCGGGGTCGAGACCGGCGATCGCGATGGGCACCCGGCGTACGACGGGCGCGGAGTTGGCCAGCACGGCCCCGGTGCCCGCGGTGCCGATCGCGACCGCCCCGGCGGTGAGCGCCAGCGAGCGGGCCAGGAACAGCCGCCGCGACGGGTCCGGCGGGGCGTGCGCGGCGCCGGGCCCGGCAGGCGTTTCCTGTCGCCGCCGGTTCAGCAGCCAGCGCACCGGTTCGAGCGCGAGCAACGCCAGGAACGCGTAGAACGCCAGGCCGAGCCAGCTGTAGGCCAGCCAGTCCAGTGGCACCTGCGCGGACCAGGGCAGCACGCGGCGCCCGGCCACCGCGGCCGCGGGCAGCACGGCGAGGACGACGGTGAGCACGGTCAGCCGCCGCCGCGCCCGCCCGGCGACGGT
The DNA here is from genome assembly GCF_000473265.1 of Amycolatopsis thermoflava N1165. Classification (NCBI taxonomy): domain Bacteria; kingdom Bacillati; phylum Actinomycetota; class Actinomycetes; order Pseudonocardiales; family Pseudonocardiaceae; genus Amycolatopsis; species Amycolatopsis thermoflava. The sequence goes on along the minus strand of NZ_KI421511.1, from coordinate 3,110,967 downwards.
GGTGGCGCGGACCAGCCGGAACCACAGGTAGCCGTGCAGCACGAGCATCGCGGCGAGGACGACGAGGCCGAAGAGGATGGCGGTCAGGACGTGCTCCAGGCGGCTGGGACGGACACGAACGGGTCAACCGTATCGGCGTGGGCCGCGCGTCCGGGCCGCGGTGCGGCACGGAACCAGGCCGGCCGCGGCGGGGGCCGGTCAGTCCGGGCGGTAGGACTTCTCCGGCCAGAACGGCCACTCCTCGAACGCCCGGCACCGGCCGTCCCCGGCGAAGCGGATGATCCACAGGTCCCGGTACTGCTGTCGCGTGGGTTCGCCGTAGGTCACCTCGACCCGCACGACGGCGGTGTCCCCGTCGAGGGCAACCGGTTCGCTCGTCATCCGGAAGTCCTCGTCGGGGCCGGTCCGCTCGGCCTCCCACATCGCGGCGATGGCGGGCAGTCCCCGCACCGGTTCGCGGTACGGGGACTGCTGGTAGGTCGCGTCCCCGGTGAACAGTTCCGCCAGGGCGCCGGTGCCCGGCGACCGCCACGCGCGCTCGTAGCCGTCGATCCAGGACCGCACTCGTTGCTCGTCCATCCGGTGAGTGTGGCACCGGGCGGCGGCTCAGCGCGGCGGCCGCGCGTCCAGCAGGACCACCACCGTGACGAGCGCGGCGAGGACCAGCAGCGTGATCAGGGCCGCGTCGACCAGCAGGCCGGTCACGACGGGCTCCGCTCCGCGGCGCGCTTCCCGGACCGCAGGCTCGTCACCGTCACGGTCGCCAGGATCACCACGATGACCAGCAGCGAGACCGGGGTCGGGATGGTGGGCACCGCGGGCCACACCTCGTGCGCCCAGTGCAGCACGAGCTTGATCCCGATGAACGCCAGGATGACGGCGAGCCCGTGGTTGAGGTGGGTGAGCTTGGCCAGTGCGGTGTGCAGCACGAAGTACAGGGCACGCAAACCGAGCAGCGCGAAGGCGTTGGTGGCGAAGACCAGGTACGGGTCCTCGGTGATGCCGTAGACCGCGGGCACCGAGTCGACGGCGAACACCACGTCGGTGGCGAAGACGGCCACCACCACGAGCGTCAGCGGGGTCAGCGCCCGCCGTCCGCGCTCGCGGACGACCATGCGTGTGCCGCGGTAGTCGTCGGTGACCGGCATCAGCCTGCGCAGCAACCGCACCGAGCGCATCCGCGACACGTCGCGGTCCGGTTCCGGGCCGCTGACCGCCTCGTGCAGGATCTTGACCGCCGAGGCGAACAGGATCAGGCCGAACACCAGGAACGCCCAGGTGCCTGCCTGCAGCAGCGCGGCACCGGCGGCGATGAAGATGCCGCGCAGGACCAGCGCGCCGACGATGCCGTAGAGCAGCACCCGTTGCTGCACCTCGGCGGGCACCGCGAACGCGGCCAGCAGCAGCATGAACACGAACAGGTTGTCGACGGAAAGCGACTTCTCCACGACGAACCCGGTGGCGAACTCCAGCGCCTGCGCGCCGCCGAACGCGGTCCACAACCAGAGGGCGAACACCAGCGGCAGGGTCAGGTAGAACACCGACCACCCGGCGGCCTCGCGCAGCGACACCTCGTGCGGCCGCCGCGTCACGAGGAAATCGGCCGCCAGCAGGGCCAGCAGCACCGCGATGCTGATCACCCACAACCACGGGCTGCCGATCGACGACGCGGGCGCGGCAGCGGCGACCGCGGACTGGTGCGACATGGGGCCTCCTCGAACACCGTCAGCGTTCGAGGTCTCCTTCACCCGCCGTCACGGGCGCCCTGCCGGGGACACGCCGGGTGTCCGTACTGACCGGTCAGGGACCTTGGGAAGTACTCCCCTCGCGACCGAGTATCGGACAAATCGGACACGTTGTAAAGGGTGGTCACCCGGCAGTGGCTCCGAGCGTCCACAACGGACCACTCGCCGGCCGGCGCGTGCCGGCCGGCGAGCCCCGTGTCACAGGCTGTGGGCGGCGATGTCGCCCTGGGACGTGGTGGCGCGGATGGTCAGCTCCGGGCTGCCGTTGTTCTTCAGCGCGTTGCTGATCCGGCCGTGGTCGGTGCCGGCGTCCAGCGTGGCCGAGACACCGGCCGCCGCGCCGACGGTGATGTCGCCCGCCTGGGTCCGCAGCACGACCGTGCCGCTGACGGCCTCGGTGAGGCGGATGTCGCCGCGGGCGGTGGTGATTTCCGTGGCGCCGCCGACCCGGCCGACCGCCACGTCCCCGTCGGTCGCGGTGAGCCGCAGCGTCGCGGCCTCGTCGAGGTGGATGTCGCGGTAGGCGCCCTCCACCGTGACGTCGCCGAAACGGCCGGTGGCGCGGAGCTCGGCGGCGGAGCTGGTGACGTCGACGCGGGAGCCGGCGGGCAGCCGCACGGTGACCGCGACCGAACCGGACGGGCCGAAGAACTGGTTGCGGGACTCCGGCGCCTCGACCCGCAGCACCCCGTCGGCGTAGGTGACGGTGGTCTGTTCGGCCAGCTGCACGTCGCGGCTCTTGCCCGCGTTGGCCGGGGTGACCTCCACGGTGGTGTCGGCGCGGTCCGCGGCGGTGAGGTGGATGCGCCCGGCGGGGACGGTCAGGACGGCGGCGATCGGGGCGGTGGTGGCGAAGTTCTGCATCGGTCTCTCCTTGGTGAGCGGCTTGATGGGAACACCATCGCCCGCCGCACTGACACCGGACCGCCACCGCGCTGACGCCGCCGCTGACACGGGACGTCAGTGGCCGTGGAAGGCCTCCGCCAGCCACCACGACCCGCCGTCGTCGGTGATCTTCGCGTCCACGACCAGCGGTTTCTCCCGGGGACCGGTCAGCCACTCGGACACCTGCCGCAGGTCGGCGACGGTGCGGACGGTCACCCCGGCGCAGCCGAACCCGCGCCCGATCGCGGCGATGTCGGTCGGCGGGAACCGGACGGTCGTGTGGTCGCCGGCGAAGTGGTGCACCTCCGCGCCGTACGCGGCGTCGTTGTAGACGACGACCAGCAGCGGCAGGCCCAGTCGCACGGCCGTGTCGAGCTCCTGGGCTGCCATGTGGAACCCGCCGTCGCCGAGCGCGGCGACGGGCAGCCGGCCGGGCTGGGCGATCGCCGCGCCGATCGCGGTGGCCAGCCCCAGCCCGATCGACTGGAAGGCCTGGGTGAAGCAGAACCCGAACTCGTCCGGCACGTCCAGGAACGCGCTGGGATAGCCCATGAAGTTGCCGGAGTCCACGGACACCACGCGCTCGGCGGGCAGGATGCGGTCCAGCGCCGCGGACAACGTGCGCGGGTCGATCAGGTCCGGGGCCGACTCGTCGCGGAAGTCGGCGGCCGACCAGCGGGCGCGCGCGGCGATCCGGTCCCGCAGCGCGGGGGAGCGGTAGCCGGATTTCCGTTGCCCACCCAGTTCGGCGAGCACCGCGCGGGCGGTCGCCGCCGCGTCGCCCACCACGCCGACGTCGACCGGCCGGTGCGCGCCGATTGCGCTCGCCTCCAGGTCGACCTGCGCGAGACGCGCGCCGGGGCCGATCAGCTTGCCGTGGCGGGTGGTCCACCGGTTGAGCGCGCAGCCCCAGCCGACGACGAGATCGGCGTCGCGGACGAGTTCCGCCGCCAGCGGGGAGGCGAACCCGCCGGAGATGCCCAGCGCCCACGGGTCGCCGTGGAACAGGCCGTGCGCCACCGCGGACGTCGCGAGCAGCGCGCCGCACGCGTCGGCGAGCGCCCGGATCTCCGCGGCCGCGCCCCGGCCACCCCGGCCGGCGATGAACACCGGCCGCTCCGCGTCGGCGAGCAGCGCGGCCAGTTCGGCTACCGACGCGGCATCGGGCTCCGGCGCGGGAGGGGCGGGCACCGGCTCGACGGCTTCCAGCGGCGGCGCGGGCATGGCCTGCACGTCCAGCGGCAGGTTCAGCACGACGGTGCGGCGTTCGTGCAGCGCGGTCCGGTACGCGCGCACCGTGTCGGCCACCGCGGTTTCCGGGCTGTGCACGCGCTCGGCGACCGCGCCGACCGCGTGGGCGAGCGCGTCCTGGTCGATGCGGAAGTTGTTGAGCGGATCGGCGGCGGGCGACTCGGCCGTGAGGACGATCAGCGGGGTCCGGCTCTTCGCCGCCTCGCCGATGCCGGTGACCGCGTTGGTCAGCCCGCAGCCCTGGTGGGTCGACACGAGCGCGACGCGGCCGCTCATCCGCGCGCACGCGTCGGCGGCGGTGGCCGCGCCGCCCTCGTGGCGGGTGGCGTGAAAGGCGACCCCGGCCGCCCGCAACGCGTTGGTGACGTGGAAGTTGCCGCTGCCCACCACGCCGAACACCGGGCCGGCGCCCAGCTGCGCCAGGACGCGCCCGACCGCCTCGGCGACGATCACGCCCGCTCCACAAACGCGTACACGCGCGCCGGGCTGCCCGATCCGCCGACGATCGGCAGCGGCGAGACCACCAGCAGGGCGCCGGTCGGCGGCAGCTGGGCGAGGTTGCGCAGCTGGGTCAGCCCGCACTTGCCCGCGCCGAGCAGGCGGTCGTGGCACGGGAAGATCGGCTCCAGCTCGGCGGCGCGGCCGGCGTCGGTGCCCACGGTCTCCACGCCGAACCCCGCGATCGGGGCTTCCTCGGCGAGCCACTGTGCGCACTCCGGCGACACGCCCGGGGTGTGCGAGGCGCCGTCGCTGACGTTGAGGAAGCTGTCCTGGTCGCCGGAACGCGCGTCCCAGCCGGTCCGGTAGAGCAGCCAGCCGCCCTCGGGCAGCGGCCCGTGCTCGCGTTCCCACTCGCGGACGTCGTCGATGCCCAGCAGGAAGTCGGGATCGCCGGCGACCCGCGCCGACACGTCCAGCACGACGGCCGGTCCGATGAGCGTGCGCAGCGGGATCTGGTCGACGCTGTGCCCGTCCTTGCCGGACAGCCAGTGGTTGGGCGCGTCGACGTGCGTGCCGACGTGCTCGCCGGTGTGGATGTCGTTCCAGTACCAGCGCGGGCCCCGGTCGTCGTAGCGGCTGATCTCCTCCAGCCGGAAGCCCGTGGTGTTGGCGAACGGCGGCGGCAGCTGCAGCACCGGCGTGCTCGCCGACAGCGGCGCGGTCAGGTCGACGACCTCGACGCGGCTGCTCCGCAGCGCGGACAGCAGATCGGCCAGGACGGGCATCGGAACCTCCTCGGATCGTGGCGCTCCGGCGGTCGTGCGCGGCCCGCGCTCGGAACGAGACTAGCCATCCGCGCAACGGTCCCCAGGCGCGACGAGCCGGCCGGCGGACGTGCGAGCCGGCCGCACGTCCGAGCCGCATAGCATCGGCTGGTGAACGGTGAGGTCTGTGTCATCGCCCGCGACGGGCAGCACGAGGTCGAGATCAAGCGGTCCCGGTTCGTGTGCACCGTCGCGCGGGTCGATGACGTGGAGGCCGCCGCGGCGCTGATCGCCCGGGTGCGCAAGGCCGGGCCCGGCGCGAACCACCACTGCACGGCGCTGCGGATCGGCGACCCGGAGACCGGTGAGATGACCGTTCGCAGCAACGACGACGGGGAGCCCGCCGGCACCGCGGGCGTTCCCATGCTCGAGGTGCTCGCGCGCCGCAACCTGACCGACGTCGTCGCCGTGGTGTCGCGGTGGTTCGGCGGGGTCAAGCTCGGCGCGGGCGGGCTGGTCCGCGCCTACTCCGGCGCGCTGGCGGAAACCCTCGACGCCGTCGGGACGCTGCGCAGGGTGCGGCACCGCGAGCTGCTGGTCGCCGTGCCGCACGACCTCGCCGGCCGCCTCGAGCACGATCTGCGCAACTCGCCGTACCGGCTGCAGGACATCGACTACGGCGCGGACGTCACGCTGACGGTCGCCGTCACCGAGGCCGACCGGGACGCGTTCGGCGCGTGGCTGGCCGAACGGACCGGCGGCGAGGTCGAGGCCCTCGACGCGGGGACGAGGGACCTCCACCTCCCCTGACGGGTCAGACCCGCACCAGCTCGATCACCGGGATGACCCGGCTGGTCTTGCGCTGGTACTCGGCGAACTGCGGCTGCACGGCGGACTGCTTCGCGTAGATCTCGTCGCGCTCGGGACCCTCCAGCACGCGGGCGATCACCGGAAAGGTCTCGTCGCCCAGCTCGATCGTGGTCTTCGGGTTGGCCACCAGGTTGTGGTACCAGGCGGGGTTCTCGTCGGCGCCGCCCTTGCTGGCGAACACGAAGATCCGGTCGCCCTCGCGGTAGTAGACCAGCGGGGCGATCCGCTCGATGCCGGACTTCGCACCGACGTGGTGCACCAGGACCAGCGGGCTGCCCTCGAAGATGCCGCCGGCCTTGCCGCCGTTGGCGCGGAACTGGGTGATGACGTCGCGGTTCATCGCGTCGAAGTCGATGTCGGTCACGACGTTGATCATAAGCGCCCACGGCGACCTGATCGATGCTCGAAACGGTCGGATTCATATCCGATCGTGTCATCCATTGCTACTGTTGAGCGCATGGACGTGCTGGCTGACGCGCTCGAAGTCGCGGGGGTCCGCGGCGTCCTCGGCGCGCGCATCGCGGCTGGTGGCACGTGGGGGATCTCGTGGAGCCGGATCGGCGGCGCCGGGTTCTACGCTGTCACGGCCGGCACCGCCTGGCTCGGCGTGCCCGGCCGCCCGCCCGCGCAGCTGATGCCGGGGGACGTCGTGCTGCTGCCGACCGGGACCGAGCACACCCTGACCAGCGCGCCGGACGTTCCGGCGGACCCCTGCGACTGCGACGTCGCGGAACGGGCCCGGGCCGACGGTGGCGTGCTGCGCTTCGGCACCGGCGAGGTCCAGACCCACATCCTGAGCGCCTCCTACGAGTACGACCCGGCGGTGTCCACCCAGGTGCTCGCCTCGCTCCCTGAGGTGGTGCACATCCGGGCGGACAACGGCGGCAGCTGCCTCGACGACACCGTCCGCCTGCTGGGCAGGGAACTCGCGCGTCCGCAGCTCGCCACCGCGGTCGTGCTCAGCAGGCTGGTCGACATCCTGCTGGTGCAGTTGCTGCGGGTGTGGGTGGCGCGGAACCCGGACGGGGCACGCGGGTCCTGGCTCGGCGTGCTGTGCGACCCGCTCGTCGGCGCGGCGATCGCGAAGCTGCACGAGGATCCGGCGCGGGCGTGGACCATCGACCTGCTCGCGGCCGAGCTGGCGGTGTCGCGGACCACGCTCGCGCGCCGGTTCCGCACCGTCGCCGGCGAGTCCTTCGGAAGCTACCTGACGCGGCTGAGGATGGATCTCGCCGCGGTCCGGCTCCGCGACACCGACGACGCGCTGGAGGCCGTCGCCCGCTCGGTCGGCTACACCTCGGTGTACGCGTTCAGCCGCGCGTTCCGGCGGGATCGAGGTCACGCGCCGGGCAGCTACCGGAGATCGGCCCGGGTGTGACCGGCGGTGGGCCGGCCGTGGCGGCCCGCCGCCGGGGACGAACTCGGCGCCCGTGTCGGGGCTGCTTCGCGCAGAACACAAGGCAGCTGGGTGGTCATCCCGTCGCCTGACACCGGCGCGATCACCTTGAGCCAGGGCCGCAACCTCCGCTTCTCGCGTGAGTTGACATGCCAACCTTGCGGCCCTGGATCAAGGTGATATGCACAAACCGGAAGGCGACGGGATGACCACCCAGCCACCCACCCGAGGTGAGACGACAACGGTCCCTGGTCATCCCGGAGCCTGCCCGTCCGGCGAGGACTCTTTTGATCTTTTTCCTGCGCTTCGCGCAGGAGCGCCTCACGGCGCCGAACGGTCACCTTTCGACCACCCCCGCCCCCGATGCCTGATTGTGTTTGGGGTTGCCCCGTTTTGGTGGACGGGTTTGGTAGGGCGGTCAGGCTGCGGTTGTTTCGTAGGTTGCTGGGCTTTGGTAGTTGAGGCTGGAGTGGCGGCGGTGGGTGTTGTACCAGCCTTCGATCCAGGTGAAGAGGGCGTGGTGGGCGGTGGCTCGGGTGGGCCAGGTGTGGTGGTGGAGTAGTTCGGTTTTGAGGGTGGCGAAGAAGGATTCGGCGACGGCGTTGTCCCAGCATTGGCCGCGGCGTCCGACGGAGAGGCGGATTCCGGCTTGGTGGGCGGTGTGGGCGTATTGCTGGGAGGTGTATTGGCAGCCGCGGTCGGAGTGGAAGTTCACTCCGGGTTGGGGGCGGCGTTGGTGGAGGGCGTTGCGCAGGGCTTGATCGGGCAGGTCGGTGTGCAGGTGGTCGGCGGTGGCCCAGCCCACGACCCGGCGGGAGGCGAGGTCGAGGACGGTGGCCAGGTAGAGCCAGCCCTCGCCGGTGGGGATGTAGGTGATGTCGCCGCACCAGCGGGTGTTGATGTCGCTGGCGTTGGTGGTGAAGTCGCGGCTGATCAGATCGGGCGGGGTTGTGGCGGCGGGGTCGGGGACGGTGGTGGTGCGCCAGCGGCGGGGGGCGCGTCCGGCCCGGCCGGCTTGCTGCATCAGCCGGGCGATGCGTTTTCGGGAGTGCCGGTGCCCTTGGGCGGCCAGTTCGGCCCGGATCCGCGGAGCACCGTAGGTGCCGCGGGAGCGGTCGTGCGCGGCGATGATTTTCTCGGTCAGCGCCGTGTCGGTCCGTTGGCGGGTGGATCCGCCGGTGGCGGTGCGGGTGCGGTGGTTGTAGTAGGCGGTGCGGGAGATTCCCAGCAGCTGGCAGGCCCGGGTGACGGTGCCTTGCCTGCGGGCGTTCTCCGCCTCGATGAACGGATACACGTTCACCGGGTCTCCCTCGCGAAGAAAGCCGTCGCCCGCTTCAAGATGTCGACATCCCGCTGCAACCGGGCGTTCTCCCGCCGCAACGCCTCCAACTCCGCCTTCTCCGACACCGCATCCCGCTGCGCCTGGTTCTGCGGATTGGCCTCGGCCTCGGCCTGCGCGATCCACCGCCGCACTGCGGAATCGACCAGATCGAAATCCGTCACCACCTGCGAGATCGTGCGATCACCCCGCCGGCACAACTCCACAATCTCGGCCTTGAACTCCGGCGTGAACACCCGCCGAGCCCGCCGCGGCTTCTTCTTACCCACAGACACCATCATGGACATCCTTCCCAGGAGACACGACATCTCCTAGCGATCGGTGTCCACCAAAACGGGGCAAGACCAGTTTCAGTCGCCGAGCAGGCGTGTCAAGGCGGGAAAGAGTACCTTGACACGCCTGGTCGGCGACCAAAGATCGGCTGTGGATCGGGGGCGGGGGAGGTCTAGTTGGGGTAGTCGGTGGATCGGGGGCGGGGAGGTCTGGTTGGGGTAGTCGCTTGCTTTTCGTTGCCGGGCGGCGGTTGTGGAGTGAGCTTCGAATACCGAACCAGATTCGCCACGTGAGGGGTGGAAACCGTCGGGTCACTTCCGCCAATCCGGGTGACCGGGCATCGCGGGCGTCTTGGCGCCGTACAGCCACTCCGTCAGCAGCGGCGTGAGGTCCTGGCCGGACACCCGGTTCGCCGTCGCGATGTAGTCCGCCGTCGTCGCCGAGCCACCCCGGTGCTCGAGGTAGAACGCGCGCTCGATCCGCTCGAACGTCTGCTGCCCCACGGTTTCGTGCAGCGCGAACAACGTCAGCGCACCCGGCAGGTCAGTGTCCAGCAGGATGCCGCCCGGGCTCGTCAGGTGCGCCGGCGGGCCCGACTGGTCGCGGATGGACTGGTCCTGCTGGTACAGCTCGCGCATCGTGTCGAGCAGGTTCCGATAGCCCCGCGACGCGCCGAAGACGTTCTGGTAGTACATCGCGTGGCCCTCGTTGAGCCACATGTCGTCCCACGACGCCGGGGACACCGCGTCGCCGAAGTACTGGTGCGCCAGCTCGTGCACCATGGTCTCCGACTGCACTTCCGGCGGCAGCGCCAGTGCCGGCGCCGAGAACGTCGACAGGGTCGCCGTCTCCAGCGCTACGCCGTCGTACGGGCCCACCACGCCGAGCACGCCGTACTTCTCGAACGGGAACGGCAGGCCCAGCGTGTCCTCCAGCCACCGCACGTGCTCCGGAGTGCGCCGCGCGGCTTCGGTGATCCGCGGCAGCACGTTGGCGTCGGTGATCCCGTACTGCTCGGTCGCCTGCGGTGGCACGCGGAAGCCGCCCATCGTCGACGGGACGTGGCTGACGATCGGCAACCCGTGCGGCCCGGTCTGCTCGACCGTGGTGAACCTGCCGACCGCGACCTGCACCACGTTCGTCGGGATGTCCGTCACGGTTCCGTACACATAGGACGAAAGTCCGTCGCGGGTGCTGAGCGAGCGCAGTGTGCCGTTGGCCGCGACCTGCCGGTCCCGCGGCACCGTGACGCGGAAGGTGAACCGGGCCTTGTCACGCGGGATGTCGTTGCACGGGAAGAACAGGTGCGCCCGGTCCGGCTGGCCCATGAGGGCGAACCCGGAGTCGGTCTCGGCCCAGCTCTCCCATGTGAAGGGGACGTCGGCGGGCCAGTCGTAGTACGGCGGAATCGGCTTCCGCGCGCGGTCGGCGGTGTAGCCGACGCGGACCTCGAACGTCCGGCCCTCGCGCAGCGTCTTCGCCGGGGTGACCAGGAGCTTCTCGTGCGCCGGGTCGACGGTGAACGTGGCCGGGACACCGTCCACGGTCACCGACTCGATCCGCTGCCCGACCGAGTCGAGGCCGAACGACGACAGGTTCTGCGCCGCCCGCGCCGTCATCACCACCGACGACCGCATGGTGCTGACGGCCGGGTCGTAGTCGAAGCTCACGTCGTAACCCGTGGCGTCGTAACCGCCATTGCCCAGCGTCGGGATCAGCCGCTCACCCGCGCTGGTCGCCCCCGGCGTGCCCGGCGCGGCGTCCGCCGTGACCGGGCTGAGCGCCGCCCCCACCAGCACCGCCGCCGCGGCCCACACCCTGCCTCGCATGCTCGATGTCCCTCCCGTTCCGGTGCCGGTCCTCATCAGACAACCAGTCCAGGCGCGGCCACATCGGCCGATCGGCCGGGCGTCACCTGGCCGGGTGGCCGACGGCCCGTCGGGCTGCGCGTGTTGACGGATGGTTGACGCGCCACGTCCGGCACGCCGGTGGCGAGGCGCTGGTGCAGCAAGACTCCCCGGATTGGGCAAACCGGATGGATCGTGCGGGACCAGCCGGCCGTCCACGTGCCGTCAACACAACGCGGCTAACGTCGGTGTGGTGACGACCATCAACCCGACCGAGCCCGTCGCGCTGATCGGCGCGGGCGCGCTCGGCACGCTCCTGGGCCACCACCTGGCCCGTGCGGGACACCCCGTGATCGTGTGCGGCCGGTCCGAAGTGGACCGGCTCGTGGTGACCGACGAGACCGGCCGCCGCGAAGAGCCGGTGAAGTGGGCGGCCACGCCCGCCGACCTGCCCGCGGTGCGCTGGGCGGTGCTCGCGGTGAAGATCGGGGCCACGCCTTCCACCGCGGAGTGGCTCGCGAGACTGCCCGCCGACGGCGGGGTCCTCGTCGCGCAGAACGGCATCGACCAGCGGGAGCGGGTGAGTCCGCTGACCGCCGCGACGGTGGTCCCCGCGCTGGCGTGGCTCAACTGCGAGCTTGTCGGGCCGGGCCACACCCGCAGCCGGACCACCGGACGCGGCATCGTGGTGCCCGACGACGACGGCGGCCGCGCGGTCGCCCGGCTCTACGACGGCTCCGGCCTCGTCGTGGAGACCAGCCCGGACCTCCCGCTCGCCTCGTGGGAGAAGCTGATCATCAACGTGGTGGCGAACTCGCTCACCGCGCTGACCGGGCGGCGCATGGAAATGCTGGGCGATCCGGCGTTGCGGGCGATCGCGATGGACCTCGCGGCCGAGACCGCCTCGGTCGCCAGGGCGGCCGGGGTGGCCCTGACGGGCACGCGGGCCAGGGAGATCGTCGAGTGGCTCGCCGGGACGGACCCCGGCCTGACCACCTCGATGCTGCAGGACCGGCAGGCCGGGCGCCCGCTGGAGCACGACGGTCTGCTCGGCCCGGTCGTGACCCTCGCCGGCAAGCACGGCATCCCGGCGCCGGTGACGACCACGATCCTCCGCCTGCTGCGCGGCCTGCCGCGCTGAGCACGCGAAAACGCCGTCCGCACCGGAGAAATCCGGCGCAGACGGCGTTCTTCACGTCCGGGGTCAGAACCTCGTGCAGCGGTAGCTCGACGCGAGCGCCGGGTCACCGTGGCCCTGGTAGCGCGACACCTGCGGCAACGGGCACAGGTCCCGCGACGCCGAACCGTCGAGGGTGCTCGCGGCCAGCGTGGCCGGGGCCGTGCCGTGCTCGACCCAGTCGACGAGCGCGCCGAGCGCGTTCACCGGCTGGGCACCCGCGCCACCACCGCAGTGCTGCACGCCGGGGGCGAGGAACAGGCGGTAGAAGTCGTTCACCCGTTCCGCGCCGCCCATCCGCCGCTCGACCTGCGAGCGGTAGGCGAGCGTGCCGCCCGGCGGGATCAGCTGGTCGGCGGTGCCGACGAACGTGATCAGCTTGCCGCCCGCGCGGTGGAAGCCCGACAGGTCCGGGTCCGAGGTGCCGATGACCCGGTCGTACTCCCGCACCGACTGCCGGAACAGGTCGCGGTACTGGGCGTAGGTCAGCTTCGACGTGTCGAAGCCCGGCTGCTTCTCCAGGAAGGCCTGCACCCACTGCACGGCCACCGGGAACCCGGGCGCGCTCAACTGCCCGTCGGGCCCGGGCGCGGTGCCCGCGAGCCAGGTGTAGTCCGCGCCCTTGGGCAGCCCGGACCACAACGACCGTCCGCGTTCGTCGGTCGGGCCGTTCCAGATCTTGCGCATGACGTCCGCGTCGGCGGTGGTCACGGTGACCTCCTGGCCGTCGCAGAGCACCTTCTCGCCGACGAGCGAGCGCGGGTCGTAGCTGCACTCGTCCGGCCGGTCGATGATGCCGTTGCTGACCCCGTCGCGTGGATCGCACGCCTGGATCGCGGCCTGCTGGAACGCGCCGAGCACGCAGTTGCTGACGAAGTGGTGGTCGTTGCTCATCACGGTCTGCGGCCACAGGGTCGCCACCGCGAACTGCGTCCAGTTCACCGCGGGCGCGTTGGCGAGGATGCCGTCGAAGTCGTTCGCGTAGTGCTGGGCCTCTTCGTAGCCCTGACGGCCACCGGTCGAGCAGCCGTTCCAGTACGCGTACGACACGGCGCGCTGGTAGTGCTCGCGCACGACGTCCTTGCCGATCACGGCCGACTCGTGCACCGAGCGGGACGCGAAGTCGGTCAGCAGCGCCTGGTCGACCGTGCCGTTCGCGGTGACCACCCAGCTGGTGTCGAGCTCGCTGCGCACTCCGGCGTCGGTGGTCACGCCCGCGTAGCCGTCCTTCACGGCCTGCACCAGCGGCGGGCCGAAGTCGCCCGCGGCGTAGGCGCTGCCGCCGACGCCCTGCAGGCGGCCGGTCCAGCCGGTTTCCGGCAGCGCCACCGCGATCTTGACGTGGTCGCTGCCGGTGTGGGTGACCGTCACGGTGATCTGGCAGTACGCCGGCACCCCGGTGATCTCGCCGGCCGGGGCCAGCGGGGTGGCGGGGAACGAGACGGTCCCGCCGTCGTGGTGTTCCGCCTCCACCGACTCGATCTTCGCGCCCGCAGGCGCGGTGACGGGCACCGCCGCGCAGGCCTGCGCGGGGGTCGACGCGCTCGCGGCGAGGGGGATCAGCGCGGCCAGCGGCACGGCCGCCGCCAATAGCCCGGTCAGGCGTCCGGCTCTTCGTCCTTCTGGCATTTCTGGCACCTTTCTTCCGGGCTCGACCCTAGGAACCGGAAGTTGACGATCGATGGACCTTCCGCCGACGGGGCTGGGTATCGTCGCCGTCGGGACATCGACGGCAGGGGTGCGGCGGGATGGGGCTGTTCGGACGGGACACCGAGCTCAAGAGGCTGACCGAGCTCGTGGACGGCCCGGGGGAGTGCACGGGTTTCCTGCTGACCGGGGAAGCCGGCATCGGGAAGTCCGCGCTCGTCGCGGAAGCAGTCGCCGCCGCGTCGGTCGCCGGGGTGCGCGTGCTTACGGCCACCGGCGTGGAGGCCGAGCAGAACCTCGCCTACGCGGGCCTGCACCAGCTGCTCTACCCGGTGCGGGCGGGGATCGACGCGCTGCCCGCGCCGCAGAAAGCCGCGTTGCGGACCGCGCTCGGCCTCGCCGACGGGGACGAACCCAGCACCTACCTGGTCGGCCTGGCAGCGCTGACCCTGCTGGCCGAGGAGGCCGCGGACCGGCCGCTGCTACTCGTCGCCGAGGACGTGCACTGGCTCGACCGCGCGAGCGTCGACGTGCTGGCCTTCGTGGCCCGCCGGATCGACTCCGAGCCGATCGCCCTGATCGCGACCCTGCGCGACGATGACCGCTCGACGCTGCAGGACGCCGGGCTGACCCCGATGCCGGTCGAGCGGCTGTCCGACGAAGACGCCGCCGGCCTGCTCGACTCGGTAGCCCCGGACCTGCCCCGGCCGGCGCGGGAACAGGTGCTCGCCCAGGCGGCCGGCAACCCGCTCGCGCTGGCGGAACTGCCCGCCGCCGTGGCCGGAGCGGGCGTGCTCGATCCCGTGCTGCCGCTCAGCGACCGGCTCGAACGGGCCTTCACCGCCCGGGTCTCCGACCTGCCCGCCCCGACCCGCACCGCGCTGCTGGTCGCGGCGCTCGGGCAGAGCGACTCGATCGCCGAAACGCTGTCCGCCACCGGGCTGGTCCGGCAGGACACCGTTGAGGTCGACGTGCTGACCCCGGCGGTGGACGCCGGTCTCGTCGACGTCGCGGTGGGGGCGGTGACGTTCCGGCACCCGCTGATGCGGTCGGCCATCCCGGCGGCCGCGACGCTCGCTGAGCGCAGGCAGGCTCACCTGGCGCTCGCGGCGACACTGGTCGCGCACCCGGACCGGCGGGCCTGGCACCAGGCGGCCGCGACCACGAGCGCCGACGAGGCGGTGGCCGGGGAACTGGACGACGTCGCCGAACGCGCCCGCCGCCGTGGTGCGGCCACGGCGGCGATCGCCGCGGTCGAACAGGCCGCCCGGTTGTCCGAGCGGCCGGACCGGCGCGCGGTCCGCCTGCTGCGCGCCGCGGAGCTGGCAGGCGACTGCGGCCGCCGCGAGACGGTCGAACGGCTGGTCCGCGAGGCGCAGACCCTGGAACTCACCCCGCGCCAGCAGGCCACCGCCGCCTGGTTGCTCAGCGCGTTCGAGGACGGGGTGCGCGAGGACATCACGCGCGTCGCGGAACTCGGCGAGCTGGCGTCGCAGGTCGCCGATGACGGGCACCCCGAGGTCGCGGTGCGGGTCCTGTGGAGCACCGCGATGCGCTGCTTCTGGTCCGAACCCGGCCCGGAGACCCGGCGCGCGCTGCTGGCGGTGTCGGACCGGCTGCCGTTGCCCGACGACGATCCGCGCCAGGTCGCGATCGCCGCCTACGTCGCGCCCTTCGACCGCGGTGAGAGCGTGCTCGCCGGGCTGCGCACGCTGGCCGGCTCCGCGGGGGCGGACTCCGCGGCCGACCGCTACCTCGGCAGCGCGGCACTGCAGGTCGGGGCGTTCGACCTGGCGGCGCGGTTCTCCGCGGCGGCCGCGCCGGGCCTGCGGGCCCAGGGCTTGCTCGGGCTGCTGCCGCGAGCGCTGGCCGTGCAGGCGTGGAGCCGCACCCGGCTCGGCGATCTCGCCACCGCGGTGCCGATCGCCGCCGAGGCCGCCCAGCTCGCCAAGGAGACGCACCAGCCGTTCATGTTCGGGCTGGCCACCGCGGTGCAGGCCGAGATCGCCGCGCTGCGGGGCGAGCACGAGCAGGCCACCGCACTGGCCGACGAGGCCGAGCGGGCCGGGCTCGCCGCGGGCGCCCGGCCGGTGCTGGCGACCGTCCAGCTCGCCCGCGGGCTCAGCGCGCTGAGCGAGGGGCGCTACGAAGACGCGTTCGCCGACCTGCGCCGCGTGCTCGACCCGGCCGATCCGGCCTACCAGGCGGCGTTGCGGGCCTACTTCCTGGCCGAGCTGACCGAGGCGGCGGTCCGATCCGGACAGAGCGACAGGATGCGGGACATCCTGGCGGAGATGGAACCGCTCGGGAAGACGACCTCGTCCCCGGCGCTCCACATCGGACTGCGGTACGCGCGGGCGGCGCTGGCGTCCACCGACGACGCCGAGGAGCTGTTCCTGGCGGCGCTGCGGGCGGATCTGACCGGCTGGCCCGCCGAGCGCGGCCGCGTCCACCTGGCGTTCGGTGAGTGGTTGCGGCGACAGCGGCGGGTGGTGGAGTCGCGGACGCACCTGCGGACCGCGCGCGAGACGTTCGACGCGCTCGGCATGACCGCGTGGGGTGAGCGGGCGCGGCGGGAGTTGCGCAGCGCGGGGGAGTCGAGCCCGAACCGCGGCCCGGACGCGCGGGAGAAGCTGACGCCGCACGAGCTCAGCATCGCCGAGCTGGCCGCGCGTGGGCTGACCAACCGGGAGATCGGGCAGCGGCTGTACCTGTCGCACCGCACGGTCGGCACCCACCTGCACCGGATCTTCCCGAAACTGGGCGTGAGCTCGCGCGGTGACCTGGCCGGGATCCTCGAAAACCTGGGGTGACGTACACCCGCAGCGTCATCCGACGGGCGCGGAACCCCGCGCGCGGTGCCTAGCGTCGTCGACGTCAACGGGCACCTCGCACGGGAGAGTTTCGAGATGATCAGCAGGAGACTGTTCGGGCAGACGATCGCGGCGGGCGCGGCGGCGGCTTCGCTGGCCGGGTGCTCGCCGAAGGCGGCACCGGCCGCGGCTCCCGCTCCGGGTGCGGACCTTCGGACGGGCTCCGGCGAGCACACCTCGCTCGGCCCGGTCAAGCAGGTGACCGCCGGGGTGCTGGACATGGGCTACTTCGAGTCCGGACCCGCGACCGGCACGCCGGTGGTGCTGCTGCACGGCTGGCCCTACGACCCGTACAGCTACGTCGACGTCGCACCGCTGCTGGCCGCCCAGGGTTACCGGGTGATCGTGCCGTTCCTGCGCGGGTACGGCAGCACCACGTTCCTGTCCGGGCAGACCGTGCGCAACGGGCAGCAGTCGGCGATCGCGCTCGACGTCATCGCCCTGCTGGACGCGCTCAAGATCGACAAGGCGGTTTTCGGCGGCTACGACTGGGGTTCGCGTACGGCCGCGATCATCGCAGCGCTGTGGCCGGAGCGGGTCAAGGCGCTGGTCGCGGTCAGCGGCTACCTCATCACCAACCTGGCGGCGAACCAGCAGCCGCTGGCGCCCGCGGCCGAGCTGGGCTGGTGGTACCAGTACTACCTCGCGACCGAGCGCGGCGTGCTGGGCTACACGAAGAACCGGCACGACTTCAACAAGCTGATCTGGACGAACGCCTCCCCGGCGTGGAACTTCGACGATGCGACATTCGACCGCAGCGCGGCGGCGTTCGAGAACCCGGACCACGTGGCGATCGTGGTGCACAACTACCGCTGGCGCTTGAGCCTGGCCCCGGGCGAGCCGCAGTAC